>JAWKPW010000001.1:0-188768 GCA_041390465.1 Desulfobacterales bacterium
TTTTTTTGAAGAAAACAGAGAATTGATTATGGGGAGATATATGGCAACTGTAAACAAAATAAAAGCAATTCTGTGCCTGATCCTTGTTCTTGGCATTCCGGGCTGTTTATGGGGCGCATCCTGGCCGCCCCAGCCTTTTATTATTGCCGGAACCCTGAAAATAAACGGGATTCGGGGCAGCCATGATGATGGCAGCACGTATATTGTTATCGCGACGGATGAGGATTTGATGCCTTTTTCTCCCGCGGCAGAAGACAGGGACGGTTTGCGGGAAGAGTATGACAGTTACCATATTTCCATTCCGATTTGGCAGGAAACCAGCCAGCCGGACGGCGCTGTTCCCGGTGAAACTGCAATTCTTCACGTGTACAAAAACGGAAGCAAGCTTCTGGTGACATCTCCATCGGGCGGCAGAATCACTGTGGGAAATTCCGGAGAAATGCTGGAGGTGAACCTTGAAGCCATGACAGGCCCGTCTTCAGGAACCTGCTATTCGGAAGAAGAGGTAAACGCGGCTGTAAAAGATGCGGTCAAAAAATGGGATGTGGGCGAAGACGGCATAATTGGGCTGCCGGAAGCCATACGGGCCCTGCAGACAGTTTCAGGAATCCGGACTGCGCCCTCTGATTAACATTTTTGAACTTTATCCAAACAAATCCCACCATACCGTATTTCAGGGCAATGTCTGCGGACATTGCCTTTTTGCTTTCCCCGGGTTCCTGCCGGGATATATTCGATAGTGGGGCAAACCGGCAGACAATGTCATCCCTTCCGGGATTCTGACTGTTTTTTCGGATATTTTTCTATAATATCATTCCCTGCGGATTTTTTCCGTTCCGGTGTCATACCCGGATTGACCGATTTGAGCCTCTGCCGGTAAAACAAAGCACTGCTCTCATCCTTTTGCACAGATAACTTCGGTCGGCAATCTGCGTGTCACATCCTGCATTATGGAAGTGCATAAGCAGAACAGCCTCCGAAACCTGAAATAATGTGCCCTCCTGCCGTTTTTGTTTGACTCCCCCGGAATATTTCATATACTTGCACATCAGAATCTGCTGTCCTTTTTTCTCTTTTGGCAGTGGGGCAAATCCTTCGGCTGTATGAATATGAAAACATATCTTTTTGATATGCCATCATGTTCCGTTCCGGAGAAAATTATCCGCAACCCTTTTGTCCTGCGGCTTTCCTCTTATTTATTGCTGAAAGGTGACTGTGCATGAATGTTCTGATCTGCGGAGCCGGCCGATACACCCGGCATCTTCTGGAACGTCTGGGCGAACGCTGGAGGATTACGCTGGTTGATCTTTCCGAAGAACTCCTGAGAAGCCTGGTTCCCAAACACCAGACCCTTGTCAAAATTCTGACCGGAGATGCCTCCAGCCCGGTCATTCTGGAAAGTGCCGGTGTGGATTCCGCAGATTATGTCCTTGCCCTGACGGACAATGACAAAGTCAATCTGGCTGTTGCGGGATTTGCACGGAAGAAAGGGAACAGGCATATTCTTTCCCTTGTGCATGACTTTGCGTTCCTGGAAAAATTCCGGGAACTGGATGTCCATACCCTTTTCCCCGGCAATATGGTGGGCGGTTTTCTGTATCACTGGCTGCAGGACCCGCGCATCCATGTCTTCCCTGTGGCACAGGGGCATGGGGAAATGGTGGAATTCGAAGTGACACGGGACAACTGGGTGATTGGGATGCCGGTCAGCGCAATGGAAAATCCGGAATGGCGTCTGGCCGGTTTCTTCCGGAACACAGAAATGATCATACCGGAACCGGAGCAGATCATCCGGGAGGGAGATCGGCTCATTCTTCTTGGCAAACGGAATTTCTTCCGCTCTGTCTGCTCCGTGCTGACCTGCGAGCATATGCCTTTTCCCATGGCCTGGGGGCGTTCCGCCCTGATTGTCTTAAACGGGGAACATGAGAAGGATATAAAAAAACATGTGGATGAAGCCATGTATCTTGTTCGCAACAGCCGCGTCAGTCATGTCAGTGTTCTGTATCATGAAAGCCTTCCGGATACGGCAGAAGTTCTCAGTCAGTGGACAGGCCGCCATGAAATCCGGCTGCACAGGACAGACAAAAAAATGGCCGGTGAAATCGGCACGGTCTGCCGGAAGGAAAATGCGGGAATTGTGATTATCCGGCCCCTGGAAAAATCCTTTCTGAAATCCCTGACCCGCCCTGAAACCATTGCCCTGGCACATGAACTCCCCTGTCCCATGCTGATTGCGCGGCAGACCTTTCCCTATGAGCGGATTCTCGTACCCTTCAGCAATACCTCCATGTCCGAACGGGCGCTGAAAACGGCTGTTGATCTGTCCGGACTTTTCAATGCGGCTGTGGATGCGGCTGTGGTGGAAGAGCCGGAATTCATCCACAGCAAAGAGAGGAAGCCGGTTGCGGATCTGCTCAGGCGGGTGCGGGAACTGAGCCATATTCACAAAATAAACATCGGCGAGATTGTGCGTCAGGGAAATCCGGTAAAGGAACTTACAGAACTGGCCGCAGATTATCAGTTGATGATTGTGGGCAGCACTTCCAGTGAAAAGGAATTTCTTACCCCCCATGTGGGCGAACTGCTTACAGAGCGGTCTCCCTGCTCTGTGCTGGTGATTGCCGCAGACTGATCAGAGGAGAGACAGATGAATCCTGACCGGCAGTACACACTGCTTCTTGTTTCCATGGCGCTGCCTGTTCTGCCCGGCATCAGCAGGCTGCTCCGGATTCCGGCGGTGGTGGCCGAAATCCTTTTTGGCATCATTATCGGGAAAAGCGTTCTTCAGCTTGATGTCAGCGGAGACTGGCTGCCCTTTCTGGCGGATCTGGGCTTTCTGCTGCTGATGTTCCGTGCGGGAATGGAGATTGATTTCCGCATCCTGGGACGGCAGAGCCGCGGACAGATTGCCTTTCAGTTCCTCTTTTTTCTGCTGACCATCACTCTGTCCTATCTGGCAGCCCTGCTGCTGGACTGCGGTGTGTTCATGGCTCTGGTGCTGTCTACCACTTCCCTGGGACTGGTCATGCCCACGCTCAAGGAATCCGGACTCAGCAGAACGGATCTGGGGCAGAGCATTCTGATAGCTGCCACCTTGGCCGATTTTCTCACCCTTTTCGGCATCACCTTTTATATTCTGTATGTGCACAACGGTTTTGGGCTGGAATTCTTCCGTCCCTTTCCCCTGTTTATCGGATTCGGTGTTCTTCTGCGCCTGGGAAGGGTCTGGGCATGGTGGCATCCGAAGCAGGCTGAAAAAATTCTGGGACTGCGGGAAGACGCGCAGGAAATCGGTGTCCGGCTCTCCATCGCCCTGCTTTTCCTGTTTGTGGGGCTGTCGGAGCTGGTTCATCTGGAACCGGTGCTGGGCGCGTTTATGGGCGGAAGCCTGCTTTCCTATGTGTTCCGGGAAAAAGATCTGCTGGAAAACAAACTCTCTGCCCTGGGATTCGGTTTCTTCATCCCCTTTTTTTTCATCCATGTGGGAATGCAGTTTGATCTTTCCAATATCCTCCGGCCCGGGCAGATGCTTTTTACCCTGAAACTGCTGGGCTTTGCGCTGGCTGTGAAAATGATACCGGCTTTTCTGCTGCTGGTGCAGGGAAAAAAGCTCGTGCAGGTTTTTCAGACCGGTTTTCTGCTCTCCTCCCGCCTCAGTCTTATCATCGCAGCGGCAGCCATCGGGGTGCAGAACGGATTCATTTCCAAAGATATGAAAGACACAATTGTATTTCTTGCCCTGTTCACCTGTTTTCTTGGCCCCACTCTGTTTGCAGTGATTACAGGTACAGGGAGCAGGCCGGAAAAAGGATCAGGACAATAATGAAAACCTTTCAGCACCGGGCAGTTGAGGAGGAAAGAGGAATTTGTCTTGTCCGCCGACCTGCAATTGTTTGGCAATGAGCTCATTTATGACTGACAACTGATGTGTCCGACAAAATTGAACGTTGACAATTTTTCCGCCCTGCTCCTGATTCCGGAAATTCCCTCGCATCCCAATTCCTCATTGAAGTTATACTTTGCCGAAAACAATCTCTGTGGAAGGCAATAGCGGGTCTCTTCCGAATTTTCTGCAGTGCTGAAAGGCTGCTGTGACCTTTGTGCCCTCTTTGTGTCCTTTGCGGTTAAAAAAAAGCATGGTTTCAATGGAGAATTGGTATCAGTCCTGAACTTCCGCTCCTCCGGAACCCTCTGATGCCACTTCGATTTCTGTGCGTTTCTGATAAATTTCAAACAGTTTCCATCGGACTACGGGAATTTTCAGCAGCATCTGCCCCGGAATCCGATACACTTCTGTATCTTCCACTGCACGTATCCGGTATCCCACAGTTTTTTGGAACAGAACACATTCCTCTCCGAAAAAGTGAGCCGGATAGAGGATTTCCACAACATTTTTTTCCACATATTTTTCCAGTTTTCCGGATTTGACAATGAAAATATCTGAATACACGGCCTGGGGCAGTTCCTGTCCCTGTGCGTAATGCTGGGATTTCATGGCTTTGGCCAGACTGTTCTGGGTGGGATAGGACACCACCTCGCCCAGAAGCCAGGTCTGCTGCAGAAACTCCCGGTTTTTCTGGAGACGCTTGATATCCTCATACAGATTGTTGCGCATGACAAACTGGAAATACAGGGTGCGGGGAATGCGCAGGGCCTGAACAAAATTGGAGGCCCGGCAGGTTCCGGCTGAAGGAATCCCTTCCAGTGCCGACATTTCCCCCACCAGCGCGCCTGCGGACAGGATATTGTGCATACCGGTTTCCGACTGAATCCGTTCCACATTGCCGGTAAGAATCAGATAGATCTCATCGGCAACCAGCCCGTCTTTGAGAAGAATGGAATGGGGATTGAAAGTGACCAGATTGTTGTTGAGCAGAATTCTGAGGTCATGTATGGGAGCCAGGGGAAAATAGGCCTGCAGAAATTCCAGAGCGAAAAGGTGAAGATAGTTCTGGGAAGTGGGAATCAGCACATCCACCATGCCAAAGGGTGCACCTGAGCCGATTTCTTTCTGCTCATTGCTGAGTTCCGAGGAGGTGTGCGACAGGATGATTTTGTCCGAAGGATCATTTTTGAAATCCTTTGCATCCCCGTGAATCAGGCCGCCGCCCACGTCCAGTTTTTTGATATGAAAACGGCTCAGATAGATTTCTTTGACTTTTTCAAAATATTCCGGTGAGATGCCAATGGCAGAATTGTCTGTGGTGACAAAGGTGCTGAGAACATCCAAAGACACAATGTCGGCAAAATGGGCATAGGTGCGGTACCCGTCCTCCCACAGGGTGCGGAACATGAGAATGCTGGTTTCCACCGGATGGGGGGAAAAAACCGGTTTGACTTCCAGACCGTTGATGTCATTCCAGGTGTCAAAGTTCAGATCATGCACCTCAAAATACTCAAAAAGATTGGATTCGCTCATGGACATCAGCGCGGAAAGTTTTCTTGCCACAGAAGCCCGCACAAGGGGGGTGGCAAAATATTTGATGCGATGATCCGAGCGCATGAGCATGGTGAATCCCGCAAAATGATCATCATGCGCGTGGGTGTGAAAAATGCCTTCAATCTCATTGACCCCGATGCCCAAGGCCCGCAGACTGTAAAGCACATTGGGACCTGCATCAATCAGATAAATCTTGCCCTGAAACATCAGAATGCTGGACATGCAGGGATGGTTGATATTCCATCCATCGCCCTCACCGGAATGAATCACGGCAAAATATTCCCGGTTGATATGATGAAATCCCAGAGGATAGGGAGGTTCATAGTTTTTGTGGGGAGCAAGATTGAGATCCACAGTGACGGTTTCACCCTGATAGCGGAATTCGAATACATTCAGACGGATACGGCGAATCCAGACGCCGCTGCGGATTTCCACCGGGGAATTTTCCACAATCCGGGTGTCCAGAAGCTCTTCTGCGGGACTGATCCGTCCAAAGGCAAATTTGAGTTTGAGACGCATCATTTCATGGGCCTGTTCCGGTGAGATGCCGGTGCTCATAATCTCCTCTTCGGAAACCAGTCCGTAATTTCCCCGGTAGATGTAGCCAATCTGGGCTTCCACCTGTTCTGCCAGACCGATGAGCATGGGTTTGACACCCGTGTTGTTGGGATGGCTGGGCAGAATCATGCCCTGGCGGTACAGCATCTGCAGGACGGGAAATTCCGCGAGATTGGCAAAACTGCCGTTCTGCACCAAAATATCCGAGAGCAGTACCGCATTGGGGCCGGTTTCATACCTTACCCCCTCTTTTTCTTTGGGGATAATCAGGCCCCGTTTCATGAGATGTTTGACGCTGTCAGCAGGACATCCGCACTGCACCCACAGTCCTGCTTCAGGGATTTCAATCAGATACAGACCGTCTGCAACCCAGTATTTTGTTATTTTGGCCATTATATCACCTATCGTGTGCCGGTTACTGTTGGCGTTGTTCGGAGCGGAAGTGAATACCCAATAATTCAATACCTAATATGGATACAGGGAAATATCAAGACATAATTGCAGTATTCCTGTTAACCGGCAGATTTTTCGTGCAGACTGCCCCATGCTTTTCCGGTCTGCGGATGTTGACAATCGGGATTAAATCCTTATTTTATTTATATTAATCACTGATGTTGTGCAATTCCGTCACTCCGGGGAAAGCGGGGGACCGGAACTCTTTGAAAATACGGAATCCCGGCTTTTTCCGGAATGAGGGCCAACGGGAATAATTTCCTGATTTTTAAAAAGATTGTCTTGCGCAATATCAGTTAATCATGGTTGCCGTATGTCTGCCTGTTTGGAAGCAAAACAGGGAGGAGCCATGAAAAGGTGTTATCCAAATCTGTGATTAAAACCTCCGGGGATCACGCGTGTCCCCGGAGGTTTTTTTGTTTATTTTCTCAACTCTGAAAAGGAGGTGCTGCCATGAAGAACAGATTACAGCAGATTGTTTCTGCACTGATGTTTGTGCTCATCCTGCTCGGAAATCCCTTACCGGTGTTTCCGGGCCCATTTTTTCAGATGGATTCCCATGAGGAATGGATATGGGCCCTGAGTCCAAACAATCAGGAAGACCCGATGATCCGGCCTCTTGGCACGGAGGAATGGGAAAAATATATGATGCAGTGCCGGGAATTTCAGCAAGAAGGAGAACCCTATCCTGACACAGCATTTATGCCGGCTGAACTGTCTGTCTGGCCCGGTGAACCCGGAACGCCTTTCAGTGATGCAGGAATTTTCATGTTCTGGGGTGAAAAAGAGCTTCCTGCGGGGAATTACGCCAGCGCATGGATGCTTGACTACCGGGTGGATCCGGATTTGTCCAATGCCACCATCACGGTTACGGTCACGCCGCCGGGCCCGCCTTATCCTCCGATCACTGCCATATCCTTTGGCATTCAGGACATCAACGGAAACATCCGATCCTGGTGGTGGAGTGTCCCGGCTCCCATTCCTTATAATGTCCCGACAACGGTGACAATCAATACCTCTCTGACAGGCATCACCGCAGCCAATCCGGTGGCAGGCGGTTATGCCTCCAATCCCGCGTTTGACATCACAAAATCCCAGTTCTTCCTGGCAGATGAAAACGCTGCATGGGTGGGCGGTCCTGTTTCGGTTCCGCCCTTTGGAACCAGTCTGCCCCGTTTCTGGAATTACTGGCACAATCTGAGCGTAAAACCCAATTATCCCGGAGTGTACAAGGGATATTATGTGAAATGGACCCAGCCTCCGGTGGAAATTGAAAAGAACATTATCAACGGCTGGGATGAAAAATCTCTGTACAGGGAACAGCCCATCATTGCTGATGACTGGCAATGCAAAGATAACCGGCCCGTGACAGACATTCACTGGTGGGGTTCTTTTCTGGGATGGAATCAGACAGCCCTGCCGCCGGTGATCCCCGGCAAATTCCATATCGGCATATGGACTGATGTGCCTGCCGGGCCCAACGCGGAGTTCAGCCATCCGGGCGAGCTGATCTGGGAAAATTACTGTGACAGCTTTGTCTGGAATTTTGCCGGATATGACAGGGATCCCCGCGGCGAATTCAAAGATGAGGCGTGTTTCCAGTTCAATCAGTTGCTGTCTCAGGATGAGTGGTTCTTTCAGGAGCCTGATCCGACCGGCGCAGGCAGGGTGTACTGGCTGAGCATTGCCGCCATTTATGAAGACAATGCCGAGGTGAAATATCCCTGGGGATGGAAAACCCGTCCGCATTTTTTCAATGATGATGCCGTGCGGATATATAAGACTGTGAATCCGGACGGAAGCATCTGGCCGAACCAGCTTCAAATCGGAGCCAAATGGCTGGAAGGACAGCCCATTGAATGGGAAGGCGTGTCCTGGGATATGGCCTTTGAACTGACCACCAATGCGCCTGATCCCAATGAACCGCCTGATCTCCCCGGAGACTTTGACGGAGATTCCAAAATCGGCCTGGGAGATGCCATTGGCATACTGCAGACCGTGTCCGGCATTCGCAGCAAATGACTGTCTGCGCATAATGATTTCTGACAATGAATGTCCCTGTGCAATCACAGGGATCACAGTGCACAATACCCAAAGACTTCCAAAGGCTCCGGCACGTTGGAAGTCTTTGGCTTTCGATGGCTGATGTTTTTGTGACCTCTGCACGTTTTTTTCAAATGAACCCAATGGATTTTTAAACAGTTCACATAACTTTTCGGGCATGATGTTTTCCGAAAAAACCGTTTTTTCGGAAAGATCCGGTTTTTTGAATCCCCAAAACGACAGCGGATCAACTCTGCTCCGCCCTGCCACAACGCAAAGCCGGCATGTTCTGTGGCATTCCATGTGGGAAAAATCAAAAAGCAGAGGATTTGACAAAATTTCCGCTGCGCCCGGCGCTGTCCGGAGCATGGCGCGGAATTTTCCGAAATTCAGGTGCATCCTATTCAGGTGCATCCTGCGCAAACTGTCACCTGCCTTTGACATTGAACAAAAGACTTGTTAAAATAAGTCCATTCTGCATAAGCACAGGCAAGGCGGACAGTTTCTTTGCGCAGACGCGGCGATTTTTTGTGTCTTTGCTCTGCTGTGCTGTAATGCATTTGGAAAAAAACAAAGACTGACAAAAAATGCTTTTCAGACAGTTCGCACAACAGCAAAACCCAACCGAAAATCCGGAAAAGGAAGGTGTTTTATGGAGGAAAAAATCAGAATACCCGGTGAAACCTGCAAAACAGATGCCAGATGTGTTACGCAGCACCGGGAGCAGCTTCCTGAGATTTTGGAAAAAATTTTAGACAGTTGTGATGAGAAAACCTGCCACAGCCATGTGGCCTATGAGCCCATTCCCTCCAGGGAGTCGGTGATTGGCATCATTGAACGGCTGCGGGAGCTTCTTTTTCCCGGTTATTTTTCACGGGAAAAGATTGATCCGGTGAATCTGCGTTACAATCTGGGGCAGACCCTTTCCACCGTGTATGACATGCTGGCCGAGCAGGCGGCCCGGAGCATCCGCCATGACTGCTTCCGCTACGGCGAAGCCTGCCGGGACTGCGAGGGGCTGGGAAATGACATTGCCCTGAAACTGCTGCAGTCTCTGCCCGATATTCAGAAAATTCTGGCCTCGGATGTGGCGGCAGCCTATGAGGGCGATCCGGCCGCGCGCAGTTATGATGAAATCATTTTCAGCTATCCGGGCATCTTTGCCATCTGGGTGCATCGGGTGGCCCATCTGCTGTATGACATGAATGTTCCCTTTCTGCCCCGGATTATGAGCGAATATGCGCACAGTGTCACGGGAATTGACATTCATCCGGGCGCGGAAATCGGGGAACGCTTTGTCATTGATCACGGAACCGGCGTGGTCATCGGCGAAACCACGGTAATTGGAAACAATGTGCGCATTTATCAGGGGGTCACTCTGGGAGCGCTCTCCCTGCCCAAAGATGCGGGCGAGCAGTTGCGGGGGAAAAAACGCCATCCCACCATTGAGGATGATGTGATCATCTACTCCGGAGCCACAATTCTGGGCGGAGACACGGTGATCGGAAGGCGTTCCGTCATTGGCGGCAATGTCTGGATCACCGAATCCATCCGGCCGGACACAAAGGTGCTGCTGGAGGCGCCCCGGCTGATATACAAATGAAAAGCAACCGGAAATCCCGGACTTGTGTCGTTGTATCCCCGGTCTTTGTTCAGCCCGGGGATTTCGCACAGAATTGTGTGCCCGCCTTGCACGGATTTCCCCAAAATCAGATCCCCGCGCTTCCCCTCCCAGACAGCGGATCTCATCCGTGGATGACGGACAAAAAAACTCCCCTTCCCCGGACGGAGGGGATTTTCAGCGTCAACCGGTTTGACCCGGTGCCAAAATGTTTTGGGAAAGCAGCACAGACGCAGACAGAAAAGCCGGGGAAAGGGAAATCGCCCCGCTGGTCTGTGATTTTGCGGCCTGACAGAAGAAAAAACGCGATTGCGGAAAGGAGAGCAAAAAAGCAATGAATCTGAACCTGCTGCCCCCTCGCAAAGCTCTGAACAAGGCGTTTCTGAAGATCAAAGCGGTGCGGGATGAATTTGAGAATTTCCGGACGCAGATGATCAGGCTGCTGGATCGGATTGATGAAAAGGAATCAGAGGAATTCCACAAAAATCTGGTATCGGATTTTCTGCGGAAAACCTTTTATGATCCGAGTCACTTCATCAACACCAAAGGTCACACCGATCTGGTCATTCACAGCGGAAAGGATGCGCAGAGTCCGGTGGCTGTGATCATGGAGACCAAAAAACCGGGGAACAAAGCCGAAATGCTGCGCACAGACAATATCAATGCAAAGGCATTTCAGGAACTTGTTCTCTGTTATCTCCGGGAGCGTGTCAGCGGAAAAAATCTGCGGATCCGGCATCTCATTGCCACTGACATTTGCGAATGGTTTCTTTTTGATGCAAACAGTTTCGAAAAAGAGTTTGCGCAGAACAGAAATCTGGTTTCCCTTTTCACCGAGTTTGAGGCCGGGCGTCTGTCCGGGAAGACAACCGATTTTTTTTACAGGAAAATCGCCGCACCCGCGATTGCGGGAATCCCATCAGAGATTTCCTTTGCCCATTTTGACATCCGGGAATATGAACATGCCCTGCGGAACCGAAGTGATGAAAATGACAGAAAACTGATTCCGCTTTTCAAACTGTTTTCTCCGGAACATCTGCTGAAACTTCCCTTTGCCAATGACAGCAACACCCTTGACAATGCGTTTTATTCGGAACTGCTGCACATCATCGGTCTGACGGAAACCGGAAAGGGGGGGAAAAAAATCATTGAACGGAAAAAGGAAAAGGAACGCTGTTCCGGCTCTCTGCTGGAAAACACCATTCTCACGCTGCAAAGTCTGAAAAAAACAGACCGGCTGGAAAAATCGGAGCCCCTGGGATCTTCCCAGGAGGAAAAACTTTTCCATGCTGCCCTGGAACTGGTCATCACATGGATAAACCGCATTCTGTTTTTAAAACTGCTTGAGGCACAGTTGATCTCTTACCATAAGGGAGACCAATCATTCTCCTTTCTCAATTCCCGGATGATTCAGAATTTCAGTGATCTGGATGTCCTTTTCTTTTATGTGCTGGCACGGAAACCGGAAGATCGGATTCCCACTGTAAAACAGGCTTTTGCAAAGCTTCCCTGGCTCAACAGTTCCCTGTTTGAACCCTCAGAAATTGAACACGCCACCCTGTTTGTCAGCAATATGGCACAGAGAAAAAATCTGGGCATTCTGCCTTCCACTGTTCTCAAAGACCGCAGCGGAAAAAAACGCACGGGCGAAATGAACACACTGGACTATCTTTTTGCCTTTCTGGATGCGTATGATTTTGCTGCCGAAGGTTCCGGGGAAATTCAGGAGGAGAAAAAATCCTTAATCAGTGCCTCGGTTCTGGGTCTGATTTTTGAAAAGATCAACGGGTATAAAGACGGATCGTTTTTTACGCCCGGTTTTGTCACCATGTACATGGCCCGCGAGACGGTGCGCCGTGCGGTGGTGCAGAAGTTCAATGAAAGGAAAGGCTGGAGATGCAAAGATTTCAATGAACTGTACAATAAAATTGAGGACATCGGAGAGGCCAATGAAATTGTGAACAGCCTGAAAATCTGTGATCCCGCTGTGGGTTCCGGGCATTTTCTGGTGTCTGTTCTCAATGAAATCATTGCAGTCAAAAGCGAACTGGAGATACTGCGGGATCAAAACGGAAAACGTCTGAAAAAATACGTTGCAGAGGTGAGCAATGATGAACTGACACTGACAGATGAAGACGGAGAACTGTTTGCGTACAATCCGAAAAACAGGGAAAGCCAGCGGGTGCAGGAAACGCTTTTCCGCGAGAAACAGACCATCATTGAAAACTGCCTTTTCGGGGTCGACATCAATCCCAATTCCGTGAAAATCTGCCGTCTGCGCCTGTGGATTGAGCTGCTGAAACATGCCTATTACAAAGCGGACCGCGAACTGGAGACGCTGCCCAACATTGACATCAACATCCGATGCGGCAACTCCCTCATCAGCCGTTTTGCGCTGGATGCGGATGTGCGGCAGATTCTGAAAAAAAGCAGATGGAGTGTTGAATCCTACAAAATCGCTGTGCAGTCTTACCGCCAATCCCGCAGCAGTGAGGAAAAACGGAAACTGGAGAAACTCATTGCCTGCATCAAAAAGGATTTCCGGGCCGAACTCGGAGCCAACAGTCCAAAAGCCGCGCAGATGAAAAAACTCACGGGTGAACTGTATGATCTGCTGAATCAGAACGGACTGTTTGCAGAAACTGCCAAAGAAAAAAATGAACGTGAACGGAAACAGAGCAGGCTGGAGGCGGAAATAAAAAATCTCAGTGCGGAAATGGAGGAACTGCAGAACGGGAAAATGTATGACAGAGCATTTGAATGGCGCTTTGAATTTCCCGAAGTTCTCAATGATGAGGGTGCGTTCACAGGTTTTGACATTGTGATCGGCAACCCGCCGTATATCCGGCAGGAGGCATTTTCTGAAATCAAACCGTATCTGCAGTCAAAATTCGAAATCTACCGGCCCACTGCCGATCTGCTTACCTGTTTTGTTGAGCAGGCATATCATCTTCTCAAACACAGGGGCACATTTCAGTTTGTCATTTCCGGCAAATTCACAAGAGCCGCTTACGGGCAGGCAATGCGGAAATTTCTTGCGGACAAAACCCGCATCACCCACTACATTGATTTTGGCGGCGTCTCTGTTTTTGACGAGGCAACGGTGGATGCCGCAATCATCGGTTTTGCAAAGGAAAAAGCTGATGAAAGCAGTCAGTTTCTGCTCGGGCAGATAAGAAAGGGGGATGATTTTGCAAAAAAATTTGAAAGTTATGTTTCAAATCATGCGGTTTTCCATCCAAACAGCGTTCTGACAGAAAACATATGGAGCTTTGAACCCCCGGAAACACTGGCTCTTGTCCGCAAAATCCAAAAAGCCGGAATTCCTCTGAAAGATTGGAATATCAATATTAACAGAGGAATTCTTACAGGCTGCAATGAGGCTTTTGTCATTGATGAGGAAACAAAAAACAGACTGACCGGAGAAGAACCCAAATCCGCTGAAATCATAAAACCTTTGCTGAGAGGCAGGGATATTCAGAAATATAAAGCGGACAAGCCCGTCAACTGGCTGATTGGAATGCATAATGGTGTAAAAGATGTTTTGGACAGAATTGAAATTGATGCCTTCCCTGCAATCAGAAATTTTTTGGACAGACATTGGGATAAAATTTCAGCAAGATGTGACAAAGGGGAAACACCGTATCATTTAAGAAACTGTGCCTACTGGCAGGATTTTGAAAAACCCAAACTGGTTTGGAAGCGAATCGGTTCCATCCTGAGATTCTGCTATGATGAATCCGGGACCTGCTGTCTGGACAGCACCTGCATTGCAACAGGAAAAAAGGTCAAATTTCTCTGCGCTGTGCTGAATTCCAAACTTTGCAACTGGGAACTGTTCAGAACCGCGCCCAAAACAGGAACCGGGGATTTGATTGTCAGTGTGCAGGCTCTGGAGCCTCTGCCTGTTCCTGTTCCCGGCAGAAAACAGGAAAAAGCGGCACTGAAAATATTGGATCAAATCCTTGCGGCCAAAAAGAAAAATCCGCACGCGGACACATCAGCCTTGGAAAGGGAAATCGACAGACTGGTGTACGATCTTTACGGCCTGACAGAAGAGGAAATCGCGATTGTGGAAGAAAAAAAGGAAATCCGTGAAACGAAAAAGTGACAGCGGCAGATTGAATTTCTTACCCTTGATGGATTGTCAAAAAAACTCTTTCACATTAACAAAACTGGCGGAGGAGTCCTGAAAATGTGAAAAAATTTATTTGACAAACCCCTTAACCGGAAAACGGCAGCCATGAAAAATATCAAAATACTGCTTGCAGAAGATTCTTCCCTTATGCGCAAGGTCGAGACAGGCCAGCTCCGTTCTTTGGGTTTTGAACAGATCACCGAAGCTGAAAACGGCGATATTGCCATAAAAATTCTTAGGGAAAATCAAGATATTGATCTGATTATCAGTGACTGGAACATGCCTGTCAAAAACGGATATCAGTTGCTGAGCTGGGTGCGCGCAAACCCCCATTGCGAATCTGTCCCCTTTCTCATGGCCACAGCCCAGGGAGATCGGAAACAAATCCGCCGTGCCGTGGAAGCCGGTGCAAGCGGCATTATCACCAAACCCTTTGATGCAGCGGAACTGAAGCAGAAAATTGATGAGGTTATGGGACTGGCGGCAAAAAGCCAGCCTGATGCGGTCAGCAAAATCCGGATGGGAAATTCCGGCAAAGTCCGTCTGCGGGTGGCTCATATCCAGATTACCGATCATCTGATTCTTGGCGTGCTGGGGCATCTGCTGGAAACAGGCGAACTGTCGTCCCATCAGTTTGAACTGGAACCGGTGCGCATGTCCGGATGGAATCCTGTGGAAACCGGACTGGAACAGGGCACTGTGGATGCGGCCTGTGTGCTTGCCCCCATTGCCATGGATCTGTTTGGCGCCGGAGTTCCCATCCGGGCGGTGCTGCTGGCCCACAGAAACGGAAGTATCTTTGTCAGAAACAAAACAGGCGGTCACACCGGTTCGTCCCCGTCATTTTTTCAGGGAAAATCCATTCTGATTCCGCATAAAATGTCCATCCATCATATGCTGGCCCACCGTTTTTTTTCCGGCATGGGCCTGAAACTGGGGACAGCCGGACAGGCAGACATTGATGTGCATTACGAGGTCGTGCCTCCGGTCATCATGCCGGATTTTCTGAAAGACAGTCCGGATGTGGCAGGATTTATCGTGGCAGAACCCATTGGTTCCCTGGCTGTTGCATCCGGCATTGGGGAAACAGAATTCCTTTCCGGATCAATGTGGGAAAATCATCCCTGCTGCCTTGTGGCCGTGCGCGATGATTTTATTGCTGCCCATGAACCTGCCGTGTATGAATTTGCGGACCTGCTGGTGCGCGCGGGGCAGTTCATGGAGCACAATCCGGAAAAAACGGCAGAAATCGGGGTGGATTTTCTGGATCCGGAGCGGAAACTGGGGCTGACGGCTCCTCTGCTCAGAAATGTGCTTGCAGAGGGACTTTCCACAGGCGATCTTTTTCCTGTGGCAGAGGATTTCCGGAAAATCTCGGAATATATGGTCTCTGAAATGAAGATTGGGAAAAAGATCGATGCGGATCTTTTTCTTGACACCCGTTTTGCCAAAGCCGCGCATGACAAAAAAAAAGAACGGATTCCGCCTTCTCCTGTGCCGGAATCTGTTCCGAAACAGTCCCAGGCTGCGCAGGAACCCGCACAGACAAATGATCAGAAAATTGATCAGGAGCAGGAAAAAAAAACAGAAAAAAATGGCGCCGGCGCGATGTTGGCACTCACGGAAGAGGATCGCGAACGCTTTGACACCATCCGCATCAGTGTGGACATTCTTGATCAGTTGATGAACCTGACCGGTGAACTGGTGCAGATCCGCAACCGGGAACTGCTTTCCTCTGCCATGTCTGAGCCTGCGGAGCGCAGCCTTTCCCAGAGGCTCAGCCGGGTGACAGCCCAACTGCAGGAAACCGTTCTGCAAACCCGGATGCAGCCCATTGGCAATATCTTTGGAAAACTGCCCCGCATTGTGCGGGAACTGGGAAAAAAATACGGCAAAGAAGCAGAAATTTTCTTTTCAGGACGGGAGACGGAAGTGGATCGCAGCATTCTGGACTCTCTGGCCCTGCCCCTGGTGTGTGCGCTCAGGGTCTGCTGCCGCGACAGCATTGAATCCCCGGAGGATCGCAAAAAAGCCGGAAAGTCGCCGGTTGGCCGGGTCTGTCTGGAAGCATGCAGCAAAGCGGGAGAAATTCACATCCGCATCCGGGATGACGGCCGGGGAATTGACCCGGAATCTGTAAAAAAATCTGCCCTGCGCATGGGCATGCGGAATGCAGGGCAATTGGCAGATATGAATGAAAAAGAAATCCTGTCTCTGCTCTTCCTGCCTGAATTCTCATCCGAAGCGGAACCATCCCGGTTTTCCGGTCTGGCTTCGGATTTCCGCAGCATAAAAAAAAGCATGGAAACCTTTAACGGCACGGCAGAACCTGAATCTGCTCCCGGAGAGGGCACGATCATGCACCTGCGGCTCCCCATGACCCTGACCATTATTCCCTCTCTTCTTGTTGCCCAGGGCGGGCAGTGCTATGCCATTGCCCAGATGAATGTGGAAGAACTGGTATGTCTGTATGATGAGGATGTGAAAAAAAAGGTTGAAAAAACAGGAAATCAGGAGATGTACCGGCTTCGGGATCAGCTCCTGCCCCTTGTGCGTCTGCAGGCTGTGCTGGAACATCCGGAAGGCTGGAAGGAAAATGATACAGCATCTTCCCCTGAACTGTCCGGTGAACTGTCTGAAAAAAAAGGAAATCCCCTCACCTTTGCAGTTGTCCGCATCGGAAATCGGCGTTTCGGACTGATTGTTGACCGGGTTTTGGGAAATGAAGACATCGTGGTAAAATCCATGCACCCGGTTCTCTCGGGGCTGCGCATTTATTCCGGCGTGACTGTGATGGGGGATGGCCGGGTGGTTCTGATTCTGGATATGGAAGGAATCTGCCATCATGCGGGGCTCCGCTTCCATGCCCCGGAAAAAAAAGACACAGCAGAGTCTTCAAAGTCTGCGGATCGGCAGACCGTGCTGCTTTTCAAAAACGGCCTTTGTGAGCATTTTGCCCTGCCCCTTCCCCTGATTCGCCGGGTGGAGCGCATTGCCGCAGCAGAGATTGAAAACGTGGGAGACAGGGAATTTGTGAATGCGGCCGGAGTGTCCACCCGCATTGTCCGTCTGGACACTGTTCTCACGGTTTCCCCCTGTGAGAGGAAAGAGGAAATGTATCTGATTCTGCCCAAATTCATCTCCCGGCCTTTTGGAATCCTTGCTTCAGAACTCATTGACACTGCTTCTGTGTCCGGCGATCTCAATACCGAAAGCCATATGGAGGATAGTCTGCTGGGAACAGCCATTGTGCGGAATCATCTGACCCTGTTCATTGATATTTTCCGCATAATTGAACTCGCGGAGCCGGACTGGTTTGCAGAGCGGAAAAAGGGGGCGCCCCGGCCTGAAGAGAAAAAACATATTCTGCTGATCGAAGATTCCCATTTCTTCCGGCGTCTGGTAAAAAACTATCTGGAATCCGATCAGTATGCAGTGACAATGGCCGAAAACGGGGAAGAGGCGCTTGGCTGTATGGAAAAAAGGAAATTTGATCTGATTGTTTCAGATTTGGATATGCCGGTGATGGATGGATGGACTTTTCTGAAAAAGGTGCGCAAAGAAAAACGGTACGGAGATATTCCCGCGATTGCACTCACTGCTCTGGATTCGGAAACAGATCAGGCAAAAGCGCGGGACGCAGGCTTCAACGGGTATGAAATCAAGCTCAACCGGGAGCGGCTGCTCTTCAATGTGGCAAAACTGCTGAGGCAGTGCGTATGAAACCCTGTGAACTGAAATATGGAAACACTTCGATTGCATTTGAACTTCCGGATCATGCGGACAGTTATGCTGTACGGGAACCGAAAAAGACTGTTACACCTTCCGGATTTGCGCGCAGTCTGACTGCCGCGCTGGAAAGAAGAAAACCGAAGCTGTCAAACACAGTGATTGCGCTGGCCGATAAGACCCGTTTGTGTGACTATGCCCAATATCTGCCGGTGCTGCTGAAAACCCTCACGCGTTTTGGAGCGAATCCCTCCCGTATCACCCTGCACATTGCCTACGGAACTCATGCCCGGCAAAGTGAATCGGAGTCGTTGCAACTTTACGGAGATTCTTACGGAAAATACCGTTTTGTCCACCATGACTGCACAGATGAAGTCCGCTTTGTGTTCAGGGGAATCACCCGCAGACGGACAAAACTGATGCTTCTGCGGGAGGTGGAAGAGGCTGACTTTCTGATCACCTTCGGCGCAATTTCCCATCATTATTTTGCAGGATACGGCGGCGGCAGAAAACTGATCTTCCCGGGGCTGGGTTTCCAAAAATCCATCTGGCACAACCACAGCCTTTTTCTGGACAGGGAAAAGCGCACCCTGTCGCCCCTGTGTCAGCCCGGCATTCTGGATGGCAATCCGCTGGCAGAGGATTTGGCAGATGTTGAGAAAGCCAGGCCTGCGGATTTGTCCGTTCACGGCATTCTCAACAGCGCAGGTCAGGTCTGCAAACTGTTTGTGGGTTCCGGAACTGCACATTTCCGCCGGGCCTGCGCGGAACACGGAAAAAACTGTGAGGTTTCCACAGCCAGGCTCTATGATCTGGTCATTGCTTCCTGCGGCGGTTATCCCAAAGACATCAACTTCATCCAAAGCCACAAGGCTGTGCACAATGCCTCCAAATTTGTCCGCGACGGGGGCGAACTCATTGTTCTGGCACAATGCGGAGAGGGCATTGGTTCAAAGACCTTCCTGCCCTGGTTTGAAATGGGAGGCTTTGACGCTGCCTTTGACAGACTGGCAGAAAAATATGAAGGCAACGGGGGAACCGCGCTGTCCATGATGGAAAAAACCGCTCGGATACGCATCTCTCTGGTGACAGAACTGCCGGAAGCCATGACAGAAATCATGGGGGTCCGAAAGATCACGGCGGAACAGGCAGTCAGACGGGTGAAAGAATGCTCCGGTTCTCTGGCCCTGATTCCCAGCGCGGGGCTGGTGGTGAAAAAATGAAAAGTTCCCCAAGACTGGAGACATTGAATTTGGATAAGGGGGATCTGAAGAGATATAAATTGTCCGTACTTCGGTTCGAGATCAGGAGCCGGTCACCAGTTGTTTATGCGGAACTCACGTGAACAGCGACACGCAAACACCTCTGCAAAGACAGCGGATTTGTGAAATTTCTGTCAGAATCGGATTCCGCACCATAAATATCACGCCGTAACCGCATCACTCATATCCGCATCCTCCAGCACGGCCTCTCCGCGATCGGTTTCCCGGAGATCTGCGGACCTGAGACTTGCCCCCCTGAAATTTGTCCGGATCAGTTTGGCGCGCACAAGCCGTGCTTCGGAAAGATCAGCCTCGCTGAAATTGGCATTGGTGAGATCCGCTCCGCTTAAATCGGCTTTGCCCAGATCCGCCCAGGTCAAATCCGCATCTGCAAGATTGGCCTCCTTCAGACAGACATCTTTGAGTTTGGACATATTGAGCTTTGCAGCACAGAGATCCGCTCCCTCCAGGCTGGCTCCGCCCAGATTGGCCCAGGTGAGATCCGCTCCGGACAGGCGGGATTTCCCCAAATCCGCACCGCTGAAATCGATTTCCCGCAAATCCGCATCCCGGAATTTGGCCAATCGGAGTTTTGCCATGCGGAAATCCGCGTGACGGCATTTGGCATCATCCAGTGCGGCACGGGTAAGATCCGCCTCCCGGAATTTGGCTTTTTCCATTTTTGCCAGGTTCAGACAGGTGCCGCTGAGATCCGCCCATCGGAAATTTGCGGCCGAAAGATCCGCAGCGGAAAGATCCGCACCGCTGATTCGTGCCGAGGTGAGATCCGCTCCTGCCAGAATGCAGCGGCTCAGATTGGCTCCGGAAAGATCCGCTTCGCTGAGAATGGCCCGTGTCAGATCGCTTCCGGTCAAATCCGCATCTGTGAGCACTGCGCCGCTGAGATCCGTCTCGCTGAGATCCGCTCCCCGCAAATCTGCCCATGCCAGCCGGGCCTTTTTCAGTTTTGCCCCGCGAAGATCCGCATCCCGAAGGTTTGCACCGTTGAATTTTGCCTCTGACAAATCCGCTTCCCGAAGCCGTGCCCGGCTGAGATTTGCGCCGCTGAGTTCCGCATCCCGCAGACAGATTCGCGTCATTTTTGCCTCTGCCAAATCCGCGGATGTCAAATCTGCTCCCCGAAGATTGGCATTTACCAAGACTGCGGCTTTGAGCCGGCTTTTGTTGAGATTCGCATCTGAAAGCTCGGCCTGATACAGGTTGATCTGATCCAGTTCCAATCCGCTGAGATTCATTTTCCGCAGATCGGATTTTTCTGAGGAGATGATCTGGCGGACAAAAATTTTCACATCCTCTTCCATATGGGAATGGGAAACAGAAGGCTCACGGCCTTCCCGCACCTGTGCAACATAGGCTTCCGCGAGGAAATAGTCCAGAAATGACCTGTGGACAAAGCGAAAGTTCTCCTGCTCATCCAGCGTGATATATTCACAGAACCGTATTTCATCCCGGAACCGGACAGGCTCCCCGTCTCTGCATTCCTCCTTTACCCATTCTGCCCGAGGACTGTCTGCTTCGGAAGCCGGAAGAAAAAAGCCGTTGCCCCTGCTGAAGATGGCATGGGCCAGATTGTGGGCAAACTCCCGTTTTCCGGCCCGCGTAATCCGGAACCGCCAGTCATCCCTTTCAATCCAGAAGGATACAAATGCCCGGTAGATATCGGCAATGGTGACCTCCTTCCTGTCCCGGAAACAGAAGGCTGTGCGGATAAGCATACCTTTGAGCAGATCAGGAGAGGACACGCGGTTCAGCGTATGGGGATCCCTGACAATGCCCAGCAGATTCCGCGCTGTGATACTGTCCCCGCTGCTGCTGACAATATAGGTTTTCAGGCTGGCGTCATCCGGATTTTTCGGCTCCGGACGGACAATCTGATAGTTTTCCTTCCCCGCGTAGTCCCGGTACAGCAGGGTATAGGAATCTGCTTTCCGCATACCTGTTTCCCGAATATCGGTCAGAAAATAGTGCGGTGTGCAGGTCAGCAGCACTTTGTTGGCCGGACGGGGTTTTTCCAGTCCGTTTTCAAGAATGATATTTTTAAAAGAAAGTTTCGCAATTCTTTCCAGGTTGTTCCTGTTCGTGTGAAAATCTGCTGCACAGGCCATTTCATCAAAACCGTCCACCAGAAAAAAGCATTTTCCCTTCAGCAGCAAATCCTGCAGTTTGATGCGGGAGAGTTCCGTGTCAAAATCTGCTTTGAATTTCCGGATCAGCAGTTCCTCGGTATCCAGCAGACCGTCCATGTCCTTGAGGGAAAGAAAGACCGGAATGCGGGCCTGATCCGGATTTTTCAGAAACTGCCGTGCCAGAGTGATGAACCAGGTAATCAGAAAAGCGGTTTTTCCGCTTCCCGGCTCCCCCAGAAGGGACATGAAATTGACAGAACTGTTTTCCAGAAACACCCGCAGCAGATCATCGAGGAGAAAAATTTTCCCCTTTTTGCTGCTGAAACAGGTGGGCAGGCAGAAGGAATGAAAATCCGCGTCCCCCATCGGAGCAATGAGAAACGCTTCCTTCCGGTTTTTCACGGCCTGCCAGTTTTCAAACTGCCCAATTGCTTTTTCCAGCCACTGCGTGATTTTTTTTGCAGGAATAATCTGGGATTTTCTGCGGACAGCCGGGCCTGCCGTCTCCCTGTCGCCTGTCAGGGAACTGAGATCACAGGCAGCAGAAAGCCGCTGACAGAAATGGGGAGAATGAAAAAACAGGCGATCCTCAAATTCCGGACTGATCCACAGCAGGAGAGCACAGTCTCCGGAAGGAAAATCGCGGGGAAATGTCTGAAGAAATCCCATGAAATCCTCACAGGCTTTTTCGCTCATTTCTTCCATATGCTGGATATGAAACAGGTGTTTTCCCGCCTGCCCCGGTGGATCTGTCTGAAAAAACTCTGCGAAATTCCCTTCCGTTCCGCTGAGGCTCACGGAAACCGCATGAATATCCGGGAGGTCTTTTTTCAGATACGCGATGATGGCCCCGGTCAGTTCCGGGCTGGGAGAGACAATTGAAAAAATACCGTTGATTCCGGACAGTTTCAGTTCTGTCTTCAAGTCTCTGTAGATTCTGTGTCGTGTGATTCTGGCAATATCCATCATATCTGTCCTGTTCAGCATCTCTTTTTTTGCCTGGCAGAGCGGAACCGGCAAAACTCCGGTTTTTCTGTGTGCAAGCAGGTCATGGGAAGAAACCGGAAGGAGTCCGGTTCCATTTTTTCGCAGCCAAACGCTGCAAAGAAACTTTGTTGACAGGCTGGGGAATGCAGGTCTGACTGCTTTTTTCATCCATTTTCCGGGTCTCAATTCTCCCTGCAGAGAAAGTGTAACACAAAAAAAGCGAAAAATCATTATCCTTTTGCACTGTATTTTTCATTTCTTGGTTCAGAGATTTGAGAGGCAAAATGGGCAATGCGGTGAAAAGAGAAATTTTTCAGTCCTGAAATCCTGAGGTCTGAGGATTCCGGACAATTATATTTTTGACAATTCCTGCAAACACGGTTATATCATAAAAATCAACTTGGAAAACGCTTTGCTTCAGACTAGTGCATGACCACGTTGAATTTTATAGGATCAAAAACTGAATTTTTTCAGAAAATTCAGTTTTTTAATCACTGTTTCATCCTGTAAAAACTAAGTTGGTCATGCACTAGGCGCTTTTCGGATATGAAAGCACACAGGAAGCAACAGTTTTTAATTCTTTTTCAAAGATCACCGGCTTGTGTTCACTGACATCTGCCAATTCCTGACGGAGAAAATGAATCAATTGGAATCAGACAAAAAAAATACAAAAAAAGCGCCCTGCATTGCCGTATTCGGGACAGGCTCTGATGTGGGAAAGAGCATAATTGTGACGGCCATGTGCCGTTTTTTTCTGAACCGGGGCATACGCACCGCTCCCTTCAAGGCACAGAACATGTCCAACAATTCAGGGGTTACACCCGAAGGTCTGGAAATGGGACGGGCCCAGATTGTTCAGGCCGAAGCCTGCCGGATTCCTCCCCACACTGATATGAATCCCATTCTGCTCAAACCCACCACGGATGTGGGCTGTCAGGTGGTGGTGCAGGGGCAGGCCGTGGAAAACAGCACTGCCCTGAATTATCACGGGAAAAAGGAGAAACTCTTTTCCACAGCCTGCGAATCTCTGGATCGGCTGCGCAGCAGATATGATTTGCTTGTGATGGAAGGGGCCGGTTCCTGCGCGGAAGTCAATCTCATGGCACATGATATTGTCAATTTCCGCATGGCCGAATATGCGGACGCACCTGTGATTCTGGTGGCAGATATTCACCGGGGCGGCGTGTTTGCCCAGTTGGTGGGTACGCTGGAATGTCTGGAGCCAAAACACCGGGATCGGATTGCGGGATTTGTCATCAACCGTTTCCGGGGCGATATCCGGCTTTTTCAGGACGGTGTGAAATGGATTGAGCAGAAAACCGGAAAAAGGGTTTTCGGTGTGATTCCCTGGTACCGTCATATCCGCATTGAGGCCGAGGATTCTGTGGTCATTGAAAGTCGGCCTGTCATTTCCCCGGAAAAGATTGTCCGGCCCTCCATAGCCGTTATCCGCATTCCGCACATCTCCAATTTCACGGATTTTGATCCTCTCTCAGCCATTAGAGGGCTGGATCTGTTTTTTCTGGAAAAAGTGCAGAATATCTCTGCGTTTGCTGCCGTTATCCTGCCCGGTTCCAAAAACACCCGTTTTGATCTGGAATGGCTCAAACAAAGCGGATGGGCGGAAAAACTGCGGGACTATGCGGCCAAGGGCGGACATATTCTGGGCATCTGCGGAGGATATCAGATTATGGGGAATTATGTTCATGATCCCCAGGGACTGGAAGGGCCGAGGGGGTCAGGCAAAGGTTTGGGACTGCTGCCGGTGGAAACCACTTTGCAGGCTCCCAAAACCACCTCATGCAGCCGTTTTCTGTGGAAAGGGGTGGAGGGAACAGGTTATGAAATCCATATGGGGCAGACGCTGCGCACCGGAGGAGAAGCCCTGTTTGCAGTTCTGGAGCAAAACGGAATGGTTCCGCAGAACAGGGAAGACGGATGTGCAGCAGAGGATGGCCGGATGATGGGAACCTACATGCACGGGCTTTTTGACATGCCGGGCATTACCCGGCTTTGGCTGGAAAGCATTGGATTGGGAAATCTTGCCGTGTCAGACATGCAAAGCGGCCTTGGTGCCAGAGACAGGGAATATGATCTGCTGGCAGAGCATTTTGAAACATATGCGGATGCGGATGCGGTTTTCCATTTTGCTGTCAAACTGTCCAATCCTGCATGCTGCACATAAGAAATACAGTCGGAAAGAACAATTTCTGCCTTTTCACGCACTTTGCTTTTGCTCAGCATCCCCTGCATTGGTCATGGAAAGAAATTGCAGAAACAAGCCCCCTAGGGAAGCTTCCACTCTCTCGTTCTATCTGTCAGATGATCGTTCGCATCAGCAAGATCCCATTTCAGAGGAGCCACCACTATAGTGATTAAGTCTGTTCCCTTGGAAAAAGTATAATCGAAATCACCCGGTATTTTCAATTCAGCTCCCGCAGGTGTTGTTGCATTTCCCTTTCCGGATACGACAATGTCAGCACTTACATTTTCCAGCCCCCCACCTGCCAAAGCGTCAAAAACAGCACCAATATCCGGTTCACCGTTTACTGTCAGTGCCGCCTTTCCATATGCCAGGGAGCACAGAGACATCCCATTTGACAGGGCACTGTCATATGCCTTTATCTTGGCCTCCTCAGACACATCAAAATACCTGGGCACAGCCACCGCGGCCAGTATGCCGATGATGATCAGTACCGCAATCACCTCAATGAGGGTAAAACCCCTTTCACTTTGCAATATTTTTTTGCTTATCATAAAAACCTCCTCTGAATTATGGTAACACTTTCTGTAAAAATTAAATGCATTAAACGTGCCATATTGTCATATTTTCTTATTTTGTTATAATTTAAAGTAAATATATATCAGTTCCTTAAATATTGCAAGAAAGTTTCTCCAAATTTTGTAGAAAAAAACAACATATTTTGAAGATTCTTTCAGGAAATATCCAGTCAGACAAAAGGAAATAACAAAAATTATTGACAGAGCGCAAACCGTGAGAGCCTGTTTTCAAGGCCAAAGCTGCACAGCATTTTTTCTGTGAAACGCAGGGTTGAAAAAAATCATCCGTTTCCCCAATATGCCCCTTTCATCCTTTAAAATGTTTTGCATCAATATTGTGTTTTTTTATCCTGTGCCAGAGCGCTCTCTGATTGATTCCCAGCAGTTTTGCGGCATTCACCTGAACCCCGCCCGCTTTTCGAAGGGCTTCCACAATAAAGCCTTTCTCAATCCGGTTGATATAGTCAGTCAGTGTCGGGGGATCGGCATTTTCCCCTTCTTCAGGTTCCGGAGAAGGTTCGGGCAGAATCGGAATAAGGCCCTGATGCACAATATGTTCCGGGAGATGACCGGGCTCGATGACATCTTTTTCACACATGACCACAGCACGTTCAATAATATTTTTGAGTTCCCGCACATTGCCCGGCCAGTCTGAATTTTCTTTCAGCATCTGCAGGGCCAGCGGGGAAAGGCTGATTTTTCTGTCAGCCAGAGTGCAAAAATGTTCTGCCAGTACAGGAATGTCCTCTCTTCTCTCTCTCAGGGGGGGCAGCTCAATGCTGAAAACATTGATGCGGAAAAACAAATCCTTCCGGAAGGTTCCTTCTTTTACCATTTGGGGCAGGTTTTTGTTGGTGGCAACAATAAAGCGCACATCCACCCTGATGGTTTTGTTTCCTCCCACCCTTTCAAATTCCCTTTCCTGGAGCACTCGGAGCAATTTTACCTGTGTTTCCAATGGCATATCTCCAATTTCATCCAGAAAGAACGTGCCTCCGTGGGCCTGTTCAAATTTACCAATCTTTTGGGAAGTTGCACTGGTGAAAGCACCTTTTTCATGTCCGAACAGTTCAGATTCCCACAGCTCTTTGGGGGTTGCCACACAGTTAAGTTTGACAAAGGGCTTGCCCGCTCTTTTGCTTTGTTTGTAAATGCTTGCGGAAACCAGTTCTTTTCCGGTTCCGCTTTCTCCGGTGATGAGAACAGTGGAATCGGTTGGAGCAACTTTTGTGATTTGCCCCAGAACAGAGCGCATGGCCTCGCTTTGCGCAATAATTTCAGGGAACAGCTTACGCGCATCCACCAGAGAGAGTACGGTTTTCACCTGTTTGAAGACATCCTTCCATACCTCTGCAGGCTCTTTGGATTTGTCTTTGATATCCTGAGACCGGGGAAGCACCTGCTGTGCGCTTTTCATGAAATCCTGCAGAGGATCGATGATAACCCGGAAGACGAGCAGACCGCAAAGAAAACCCACAAGACTGATGAGAAAAACAGGCCATATAAGAAATGAGCCCGGTTCCAACTGGTTTCTCAGAGAGTACTGGGTCAGCCGGTAGGTCAGCACAGAGGAAAGTGCCGCATATCCGGCAAATATTCCCGGTATAATAATGTAATAACTGATATGGTAACGGGTATTTTTCATTCTCAGAAATTTTTTCAGCAGGCTGAAATGATTCTTCAGGAGATTTGAAACAGTGCTTTCTTTTTGCATAGCAGACTCTCATTCTCAGCGAACAATTTTTGTCATATCCCACATGGGCAGAAAAACGGCCAGGGCAAAAAATCCGACCACAAAAGCGATGCTGATGGTCAGCAGCGGGGTAATGGATTCCGTGACGCCTTTCATGGCGTATTCCACTTCCGAATCATAATGTTTGGATATTTCTGACAGCATTTCATCCAGTTTCTCGGTTTTCTCACCGATGGCCACCATATTGATCACCATGGGGGGAAAATATCTGGCTGAGCGAAGGGTTGAGGCAATGCTGCTCCCCTGTCGCAGGGCTGTCCTGATCCCCTCAAATTCCCTTGATATTGCCGTATTGCCAATGGTTCCCGACAGAATGCCCATGGATTCCATAACCGAGACACCGCTGTACTGCAGAATGGAAAAAATGCTGGCAAAGCGGGACATGGAACTTTTGACAAACAGGGTGCCGAAAATTGGAATTTTGATAAACAGCAAATCCCTGACATATTTTCCCTGCCCGGTTTTCAGATACAGATACAGCACAGAACCGGCGAGGAGGAAACTGAAAAGAAAAATGGGCCACCAGTTTATGAAAATATTGTACAGCCACAGGCAGATGCGTGTGGGAAGGGGAAGAACCAGCCCATGGGTTTGAAATATCGTCACAAATTTGGGGATGACAAATATCAGCAGCACAAAAAAGGCAACACAGAGAAAACCCGTCACATAGGCCGGATACCAGAGGGCAGCCTTGATGTCTGATTTTATTTTTTCTTCGTGCTCCATGATATAACCCAGACGATCCAGAACATTGGAAAGCGCACCGCTGCGTTCTCCTGCATGGAGGACACTGCAGTACAAAGGGGAAAATATCCGGGGATGTTTTTTGAATGCCTCTGAAAGGCTGTATCCCTCCCGCATACTTGCGGATATGGAGGCAATGGCTGTTTTCAGCGTGAGATTCTCTGTCTGTTTTTCCAGAATCTGCAGCAGTTCCAGCATGGGCACACCTGTCCGGAACATGGTTCGGAACTGTTTGGTGAAAATAATCAGATCACGGGTTCTCACCGGGTGCAGAATTTTCCGGATATTTCGGACAGCAAAAAAGTCAGAGTGAAACCCCATGCTTTTGCTGATACCCGCAGGGATATGTCCCATCTTCAGCACCAAGTCATTGGCCGCTTCCGGAGAATCCGCCTCCACTGTGCCGAATATGTTTTTTCCCTGTTCATTGATGGCTCTGTAAATGTATTTTGCCATCGTTTTCCTACACCATCACCACGGAAGCCGCTTCCTCAAAGGAGGTGATTCCCATGCGCACTTTCTCCGCTGCATTTTCTTTCAGTATTCTCAGATTCCCCATTCGCTGAACTGCCAGACTGATATTGGTGGCAGACTGGGCGTTGAGTATCATTTCCCGGACCATCTCATCGACAGCCAGCACCTCGAAAACTCCGGTTCGATCCTTGTATCCGGTATTCATGCAGTTATGACATCCCTTTGCCTGAAAAAAACTGCTGCTTCCCATTTCTCTTATTCCCCAGTAGTTCAAAATGCTTTCCGGAGGAACAAAGGGCTGTTTGCAGTTGCTGCACAGTTTGCGCACCAGACGCTGTGCGATCAGAAGAAGCAGCACAGAGGAAACCAGAAAGGGAGCGATCTTCATGTCAATAAAACGGGTGATGGCTCCCGCTGCATTGTTGGTATGGAGTGTGCTTAACACCCTGTGGCCGGTCAGCGAGGCCTGAATCGCGATTTCGGCTGTTTCCATGTCCCGTATTTCCCCCACCAGAATCACATCCGGATCCTGTCTCAGAATGGAGCGGATGCCGCTGGCAAATGTCATGCCAGCCTTGTGGTTCAACTGGGTCTGGCGTATGCCTTCAATACGGTATTCCACCGGATCTTCCAAAGTGATGATATTGATATCCGGCTGGTTGATTTCCTTGAGCAGAGAATACAGGGTGGTGGTCTTGCCGCTTCCGGTCGGTCCCGTGCTCAGTATCATGCCATAGGGTTTTCCCATCACAGATTCGACTTTTTCCCTGTCCTCGCTGTTCATTCCCAGTTGTTCAAGAGAAAAAATTCCCGCGCTGGTGTCCAGCAGACGCAGCACCATGTTTTCTCCGTGTATGGTTGGCAGTGTGGAGGCGCGGATATTGATCTCCCGGTGATTTTTTTTGATGGTGAATCTGCCGTCCTGGGGCAGTCTCATGGTGGCAATGTCCATATTGGCCAAAATTTTGATGCGGAGATAATGGGCAGAAACATATGCCTGGGAGGAGGCGGCACGTCATGAAGTTTTCCATCCACCCGAAAACGCACCTGCACCCGTTTTTTTTCCGGGCTGATATGAATGTCGCTGGCTCTCTGGCTCGTGGCAGTATCCAGCAAAGTTTCCACGAGCTTGACGACCGGAGCATCTTCTGCCATGCCTTTGAGTTCCCGGCCGCTGATTTCCAGATCCTCAGACAGCTCATCTCCGCTGTCAAAGGGCAGTTCCCCGTCCGGCTGAATATTGCGTACCAGTTCGGAGATGCCGAAATTTGCCCCAAAGAGATTCTGCACCAGTTCATTGAATTCCTGCTCTGTGCAGATGACCGGTTTCACCTCCCTTTCCACAAGGGATTCAATGGTATCCAGCGCATCCATATCCAGAGGATCGGTCATGGCAACCGTCAGCAGTCTCCCTCCGTTTTTTATGGGGACAGCCTGATATTTCTGAACAGTTTCCGGAGCCATGATTTCATTCAGTTTCGGATCCGGCAGATAATTGCGGGGATGGTAGCGATCCAGATGCAACTGACTGCACAGGACATTGACCATCTGGGACTCGTCAATCATGTTTTCCCTTACAATGTATTGACCAAATCTCATATTGAGCTGTTTATGCCCAATCAGGGCTTCACGCACCTGGTCTTCTGTCAGCATTCCGGCTTCCAGCAGGATTTCTCCCATTTTTTTTCTCAAATCCCTTCTCCTTCCTCATACTCCCCTGCAGTTTTTCCGGTTCAGATTCGATACCATCCAGTCAGTTGCCCTGTCCTGAAAAACTGGCACAAAAGACCGTATCCGGAGCCCATGAATCCGGAGTTCTGATTTTCGCTCCGAATTCCGGAGGCAGAGTGCTCATCCTCCGGATGGCTGAGGATTCATCAGAAAAATATTCATCCAAAATGACAAGAAATTTCAGTTTCTCCTGTGAATTCCAGCAGGAAATCAGACGCAGAACCTCCCCCCGGGCCTGTGCATGGGTGCGCATCCTCTCCATTGCCGACTCAAGATCAGGACAGGACTGTATTTCAATAAAATAACTGCGAACGGAACCGGGCTGTTCCCCGGAAATAATGACAGGAAAAACAATGTCCTGTCCCGCAGGAATACGGTGGAGATTTCCGATATGCGGGTTTTGGGCCAGGACGGTTTCCAGAATCCGGGGAGAAGTCCTGCCGTATACCATTCGGATCAGTTCCCCCAGGGTTTCCCCGGGTTTGAGGGAAAGCTGCCCCAGTCTGTCCGGGAAATCCTTTGTCCCTTTCTGTGTTTTCAAAGAGTTTGCAGGAGCCTGCTGCCATGCTGTTTTTTCCCTGTGCTGTGCATAAAATCCTCCTGCCCGGAAGATTTCCCGGATTTGCATTGCAAAACGGCCGTCAGCGATTCCGACAAGCAGCAGGCATGCAAAGATTCCTGAAAAAAAAAGCAGCATGTTTCCTGCCGGCCGGGCCACAGTTTCTTTCCGATCCGTTCCATACAGTCCCCTGAGGGCGCATATCCGAATCAGAGACCATCGGATTCTGGAACGGTTCTGTATAATCATCATCAGCAGGCACTGATGACACAGGTTCACGATTTTTCTTGGATATCCCTTTGTCTCCCGGTATATTTTCCACAAAGCCGGACCGGTGAACAAATCTGCTGCTCCGGCTCCTGCACCGGACTGTTTCAGACGAAAGCGGATCATTTCTTTCATCTCTGTGAAATTCAGAGGGGGGAGAACCTCATGCAGGCTGATCCGATCCGCAAAATTGGCATGGAGGGCAAGGCTTTCCCTGAATTCCCGCTGGGCAAAAATGACAATCTGCAGCAGTTTGTGCTCATTGGTTTCATAGTTGAGAAATTCTCTGAGGATTTCCATAAAGAATCCCGGAATTTTCTGGCCTTCATCAATAATCAGGACAACGGTTTTGTTTTCTTCAACCCCCCTGCGGAAGAGAATCTGCTTGATGTTTTCTCTTGCATCACGCTCCGGAATATCAGGCTGGAAATGATTTTTTTCTGTTTTGCCAAACAGTTGTGCCACTGCTGCCAGAGATTCCGAAGACGTTTTGAAAAAAGGGTCGAGGATGAGATGGATTTCCATATTCTTATCCTCTGCCAGTCTTCGGATAAGCTGCCGGCACAGGGTTGTTTTTCCTGTGCCCACATCTCCGATGACCACGCTGAGTCCTCTCCGCAGACGCAGAGAAAGCTCCAGTCTCTGCAGACAGCCCGCATGCTGGCGGGACTGAAAAAAAAGATCCGGATCCGGTGAATTGGAAAATGGTTCCTTTTTCAGATGCAGCAGATTGAAATATTCCATTTTTTTATGTTTGCCGATCAAAGTGCCGGAGTGAAACTGACCTCCGGACTGTTCATCAGTCATTCGTCAATGCACCGGACTGAAGCCTGTGCCATTTTTTCTCTTTCCGATATTTATTTCACAATGCGGGGCGTGATGAAAATCAGAATTTCTTCCTTGTCAAGGCTGCGGTATTCCTTTTTGAACAGAATGCCAAGCAGGGGAATATCCTTGAGAACCGGAACACCGGACTGTCCTTTGTTTTCCGTTTCCTTCCGCAGACCGCCGATAACCATGGTCTGACCATCCCGCAAAAGCACATCGGTCTGGGCCTTTTTGGTGATGACTGTGGGATTGCCTTCCACCGGATTGCTGAAATCCAGTTCATCCTTTGCTGTGATGATTTTCATTTTCAGCAGATTGTCTTCAATCACATGGGGTGTGACCTCCAGGCTGAGTGCGGCCTTTTTGAATTCGATGTTCACTTCATCATCCTCCACAGTCTGATACGGCACCTCCCGGCCGCTTTCAATCAGGGCAGTGTGATTGTCAAGGGTGGAAATGGAAGGACTGGAAAGAATGCGGAGCTTTCCTTCTTTTTCAAGCGCGGAAAGCTGAAGGCCCAGAAGATATTTTCCCGCATCCTCTGCAAAGGCGCCGATAAGCAGTCCTGAATTTCCGGCCAGAGAGGATGGCAGTTTCTGCATCAGCAAAGAGCCTGATGTTTCGGCTGTGTCTGTTTCGGAAGATGCGGTGCTGTCTGAGATGCCGGTCTGGTCTCCTGCGGAATCAATCCCCGGAGTAACCCACAGTTTTTTGCCTCCGCCGATACTTCCGGAATAGTATCCGCCCCATTCAATGCCGAGTTCCCGGGCCGTATCCGCACTGGCTTCGACAATCTGTGCCTCGATGCGCACCTGCCGCGTGGGTCTGTCCAGCTTTTTCGCAAGATTGCGCATTTCTCCGATCTCTTTTTCCCGGGCCTGCACGATGAGGGAATTGCTGTATTTGTCCACCATGACGCTCCCGCGTCTGGCATTTGCGCCTGCTTCAAGGAATTTTTCAAAAATCTCTTTCAGACTGTTGGCATCCGCGTAATCAATCCGGATGACTGCGGTTGCAAAGGGCGCAGCCGTTTCTATGCCCCGCTTGTGCGCCTCCCGTTTCTGCTGCAGTTCCAGTTCTCTGACGTCATTGCCGATATCCTCCACCGTCATAACACGGACAATATCCCCTTCCCATTCATGCATCAGGCCGTGTGTGCGCAAAAGACCGGTAAACACCTGATCCCAGGGTTTCTTCTGTATATCAATGGTGGCTTTTCCCTTCACATTCTCACTGAGCATAATGCTGATGCCCGCAACCCGTGCCAGCCCCCGCAGCAGCAGGCGCAAATCCTCATTCTGAAACCGGAGCGTCATTTCTTTGGACGGAAGAGATTTTGCGCGGGGCTGCGGCATACCGCTTTCTTCCCGCAGCAGTTTTTTTCCCCGAGTTTTTCCGGCATCTGCCGAATCAGCCGCATTTCGGGAGGCATCACTGTGCGGAATACCTGCCTCATCCATGCGTGCAGAATCTTTTTTTTCCTCAGATATATTCAAATGCTGATGAAGCCTTAGATGATCTCCCCTCTGATCAGAGAGCGCAGATGACAGATCTTCAGCCCCTGCGCTGTCCTGCCCGGATGGCTTTGGGCTTTGCGCCACAGAACGGTCTTCCGCTTTGGCCGATAAGACAGGATGCACATATTCATCCACCGTTTTCTGCGGTTCTGTGACACATCCGGAAAACAAAATGAAAAACAGCAGACAGAATGCCGGACAGAAGTTTGTCTTATGCGGAGAAAACAGGAAATCTGCCTTTTTTTTTTCAGTTTTTCCTTGCATTTTCATAAGGGCCTTCGGCTTCATTTGTGTAAATGGGTATGGGAAACAGTCTGTTTTTTTTGTTCCGGACAGTGATTTCCGCCGGGGAAATAAGGCACAGTTCATATCCGCTTTCCGGCAGAGTCTCTCCCACCTCATAATCCATCCCGTCTATAATGGCGATCATCCGGTCTTCCATCTGCAGGTATCCGGTATAAACCGGCAGTTTTGTTTTCTCAGATTCCTCCTGGAAGGCAGCCTCCGGTTCCGGTTTTGGCATGGGGTTGGGAATAAAAACATCTTCCCATTTCTTTTCGGTTTTTTCAATAAGATAATTTTCGGAAGATGTCAGCGTGCTTTTATCCACCTCCTGACTGATCCGGCTAAGATGCAGCAGCAGATTTTCCTGATCTCCGGATGCTGTGCTCTGCACTGGCAGTTTGGCATAATAAAAAATATATTCATATATACCGTAGAGCATGGCAACAGCGGCCAGAATGACGATGATTTTTTCCCGATTGGAAGTTGACATTTTTCTCCTTTCATGTAGTTGGCCGATACAGACACAGGGTCAGGACAATTTTTTGTTCCGAACTTTTCCCGGAAGGGGAAATCTGAATCTGATCGATTCCCTCCAGACATGACATCTTGCCAAAATCAATCAGCACATCCCGCAAGTTGCAAAACCTGCCCGTTATGGAACATGTCAGCAGAATTCGGTCAGGCGCAGGGGTTATGCCTGAATCTTTTCTGTCAAAGGAAAATCCATGCTCTTTGCAGATGTTTTCAATATCATCCCGCAGTTCGGACAGTATGCATTTTTCACTTCCAATGCTGACTGTAAAATTGAAATAATTGATTTTATCAAGTTTTTCAATCTCAGCCATGTACATTGCATACTGGTCGTACAGCATGTTCTGGTCGTTGATTTTTTTCTCGAGCACTTCAATGTCGGATTCCGTCTGTCTGATTTTCCTGAAGTTCGGATAAAGAATCAGCATGGCAAAGCCCATCAGAATGCCTGCGTACAAAAGGTAATACATCAGCTTTCTGTGTGCCATATCCGACAATGTTCGCGGACTGAGTTTCATTTCTGTGTTTCCATTTGGATTGCAAAATACAGGACAGATTTGCTGTCATAGACCTGCTCCTTTTTTTCCTGAAGAAGCGGCTCGCTGAAAACCGGTATGGCGCTGAGCGCTGTCTGATAGTCAAAAAGGAGAGCTTCCCGTTTCACCGCATCCCCGGCAGTGACAATTCCCTGAACAATGACAACAGAGATGTTCCCAGGAGATTTGTCCTGCAATTCTGTTTCTTTCTCTTTCGCTCCGTCTGCAATGCATTTCAGATCCGTCAGACGGATTTGGGGAGGCACTGTCACCTCACAGACAGCGCTGATAAGGGCAAGGTCTGTATAACGGCTGCTGAAATTCCGGGCCTGCTGCCTTCTTTTGATAACTCTGTTTGCCAGTTCCTCAATGGTGGCGCTGTCAAAAACCTTATGCTCATGACTGCGAATTCCGTCTTCATAAGTCCTGCGCAGGGTTTCAAATTTTCTGTCCTTTTCCCGGATGACACGATCCTGGGCAAAACAGATACCCAGGCAGACAACTGCAATTATAACAAAAGCTATGGTGACAAAATGATCTGCACGCATGGAATTAAGATATTTCTGTTTGTCTTTGTGGGTGAAAAGAAAATTCGGGGTGAAAAAATTTTTCGAAAGAGCCATGCCCACCGCAGGAACATAACTGCCTCTTTCAGCCGCATTGCCCGGAATTTCCATGTCCTTTGCAACAAAATCGAAGAAAAAGGGATCCATCTCTCTGGTTTCAACGGGCTTTTCCAGATATGTTCCGATATATTCAATCAGAGGTCGGCAACCGCTGATTTCACCGGAGATGAAAATCTTTCCCACCCCTTTGTCTCCGATGCAGGTCTGGCATGACTCAATGGCTCTTTCCACGCGCCATATCAGGCGCTTAATGGATGGGATAAGCATTTCGAATATTTCTTTGGGGCTGATATCCAGTTGGTTTTCCGCCAGTACCGTTTCCAGTTCCGGAGAATTTTGGATCAAACCGAAAAAAATTTCCTCTGTCACGTTATCCGGAAGGGGATGCGGAATGCTGTCTGACAGTTGTATCTGCTCATGCGGTTCCGGATTGCGCGGAAGAAGGTATTCATTTATTCCCTCCCGGAGTTCTTCGAGCATGCTGCTCATGCATGCCAGGATTCTGCTTGACAGCACCAGATTTCCGTTTGAGAAAAAAATATCTATCCGGGACCAGTTCCTCCCCACATAAAGACAGCATACATTCTGTCCATCCGCCATAATATACTGGAATCTGATAAGATTTTGGATGGCAAAGGGATAAAGGGATATCCCTGTCAAAGGAAAGCCGATCCCTGAAAAAAGGTTCCTGATTTTTTCGATTTCATGACGCGGAGCCGCATAGATCATGACTGCTTTTCTGTTTATGCCGTTTTGAAGATATTCTCCAATATATTCAAAATCAAAGATGTATTCTTCCTCATTCAGGGCTTTTGTTTTTTTGTATTCCCAGTAAACCGTGTTGGGAAGTTCCCTTTCGGAAACCATGGGAACAGTAAGAAAGCGGGTTTCCACATTTTCCAGGGGCATGACAGCCCAGATATCCGTGCGGATGTCTGAATGGCAGAAGGTTTTCATCACGGATTTCAGAAATTCAGGACCGGGTTTTCCTGTTGACAGGTCCTTTTCAGCAGGAACAGTCATATAGGCTGTCAGTTTCCGTTTCTGCGATCCTGTGCTTCTGAATCTGGCCAGTTTCAGACAGCCGTTTCCAAAATCAATGCCAACAGTGATTTTTTCCCGAAAAGAAAACAGGTTATGATAAAAGGGCCTGGAGATCCGGGACAGAATCACGCCCCTTGCGCCATGCAGAAACTCGGCTGGATCCGTTTCCATGCGATACAGCGATGCTGTTTCAGAAACTGTTCCGGTTCCTGTCTGATCCATGCGGAGAGACGGGGTTTCGACTGCCGGACCTGTGCCACTGTTTTCCCGTATCAGGTCAAGAAGTCTCTCTGTTGAAGAAATATCGTCACGTCTGACCAAACAGTTCCCCCCTGTTTCATTGAATAATAGGAAAGATATTCAGGGATAATTTAATTTATAAGAAGACATTCGTCAAGAAATAACATCATTTCCTGATCTCAAACTCCTGTTCGAATCTGTCAGCCGGTTTTTTGGGCACTGCTTTCCCAACCCCCCATATCCTCCGCAAAATTCAGAGATGTTTCAGCGGAACGCTTTTGATTCCTTTTGCAGATGCAGACAAATTTCCTCCAAATACCGGGTGCCTGTCTGCAACTGCCGGAGCAGCCGCTCCGATCTTTTCCGTATCCGTTCGGATATGGCACTGATGACGGAAAAGAGCATTTCCGGTGATTTTTCACCAAGTTCTTCAAAATCCTCCCGGGTGATGGAAAGCAGCCGGACAGCGGTTTTTGCCAGAGCCGTGCTGTCTTCCCGGCATGTCTCAAAAAGTGCGCTTTCCGCATAAATCTGAAAGGGCCGGTACACCTCGGTTCCCTTTTCTTCCGGATGCAGGTATTTTTGCCGGATTTCCATCTGTCCGTCAAGAAGAATAAAACAGCGGCCGCCCCTGTCCCCCTCAGAAAAAATAATGTCTCCCTGAGAAAATCTTTCTTCCCTGCACACATTCCGAATTGCGATAATATCATTTTCTGAAAGTTTTTTGAAGCAATACATTTTTTTGAGCACCTGAATACAGGGATCCATCCTCACGACCTCCTTTTCAATCCACGTTATGACAGGGATTCTTCTCTGCTGAAAAAATGGCAAGTGCGGGTTTCGAACCCGTCCCCCGGAAAACTGTCAGCACATGCAGGCCGGCACCCGGCCCGCAGTCGACAGAGAACAATGAACATTATCCGAAGATTTTAATCAATGGGGAGGATGGGGTATTTGCCGGTAGATTTCCCCTGCTTTGGGAATCAGAGAGAAGATTCCAAAATCCGGAATATTTTTCTCCAAGAGGATTTGACACTTTGAGATTCATATCATATATAGTTTCTAAAAAAATTTGTCTGAAAAGCTCCCGGTGTCTGCCCGGAGTCTGAAGATGCGTGACTGTTTATGCAAGGAGAGGGGTTATGACAGAAAAACTCTTTACAAGAGATACCTGGAAGCCCAAAAGTTTTGACGAGGAGACCAGTTCTGTCCGGGTTGTGGCTGTGACGGAAAATCCGGTCCGGGTATGGGACTGGAACAGCAGACAGTATATTGATGAGGTGCTGCTGGTGGACGGTTTTTCCCTGCCGCCCAGCGGGAAAATTCCACTGCTGGACGCACACAACCGATCCAGTGTTGCCAGTGTGCTGGGAAGCGCAAGAAGATTCCATCCCAGCGGAAACACTCTGGAATGCGATGTGTTTTTTTCCGGTACGGATGTGGGCAGAAATGCTGCCCAGAATGTGAGGGAAGGCCATCTGACGGATTTTTCCGTGGGCTATTTTCCGGTCGAGTCCTATTATATCAGGGAAGGAGAGTCCAAAGACATTAACGGCAGGTTTTTCCGGGGCCCGATAAAAGTGACTGCCAGATGGAATCTGAGAGAACTTTCCCTGACACCCATAGGAGCGGATCAGTATGCAACAGCCCGTTCGGAAAACGGACTTATCTCCTCTCCTGAGGGGATGATTCCTTCTCCGCCTCAGATGCCAAATGCGCCTGCACAGGAACCCGGGTCTCCGGTGGCACAGACTCCGGAACAGCCCATGCCGCCTGTGCAGCAGAATGCTGCCCGGGCAGAGGTTCAGACTCCGGAGCCTGTTCAGCAGACTTCGGCTGATTTGCAGATGGAACCTTCCCGGCCCGCTGTGCAGACTCCGCCGCCCCAGGCTGTTTCACCTCCCGCGGAAGTTCCTCAGCCTGATACCGCCCAGCGGGCTGTGCCCCAACAGGACAAAAAAACACCGCAGACAGGCCAGCAGAGTGCGGAGCACGTGTCTGAACGGCAGCGGCAGCAGTTGCCGCCCAAACCGATCCCTCTTGCGCCAAAATCCCGGCAGGCGGAAAGAGATTTTGTGGATATGATTTTTTACGCCTTTCTGGCCATAGCGGTTCTTTTCATTCTCAAAGGCATGTTTTTATAGGTGCGTCTTGCAAAAATGGAAGGCAACAAACTGTACATAAAAGGAGCGGATATGCCGGATGGCACCCCGCTTTTGGACATCAGGCCCTGTGTGCCGGAATTTGACAGGTGTGAGGTCCAAAAGACGGGGCGGTTTGCGGATGTTTCAGAAAAACCTGAAAAAGCAAAGGACAATGGCAGATTTTTCCGCTGAGGTTCAGGTTTTGCCTTTCACCTTTTTCAGCTTTTCTTCAATCCGGGCAAAAAGATTGCGCTGGTCTTCTTCTTTTCTGGCCTGAAAAGCTTCAATTTTTTCTTTAAAGTTTTTCTGCGTGCTCTGAAACTTTTCGATTTCCTCCCGGATAGTGGTTCCAGGTTCATGCCTGGGAATTTCCTCGATTTTCAGATGATCCCGGATAAAGAGGCGGGTTCCGTAAGGACCTTTGACCATCTCGACAATCTCCTGCTCATCGAGCCTTTTGCACAGGAGGTGCCCCAGTTCCAGAGACATGGACAGGGTTTCACAGATGGCATCCACAGAAGGAGGTTCACTGTGACCGTGCTCGTATATCCGTATGGCTGCCACCACAAGGTGGCTTTGGGTATAAAAATCGTTTGCCTTCATTTCTTTAACCTCGGTTTGACAAAGCCGCAACGCAGCAGATGTACAGACTTTCCTTTTTTTTCAAAGTATTGCAAAACAGACGGCTGCCGCTTCTGCGCACTTTTGCCATGAAAAATTTCTTCCGAAAATCCGACACGGAACATTCGGATCCTGATCCGCATCTTGACATCAACAGGCAGGGAGAGTAACATTTCTTTTTTTTTTTATCAAGTTTATGATTTGTATTTTATGCGGCCCTTTCGCGGATATCTGAGACAGAATCGGTGCACGGGTTTCAAGTTTGGCGGAACACATACAGAACAGGAGAACAAAATGACGGAAATCATTGATGTAAAGGCAAGGGAAGTGCTGGATTCACGGGGAAATCCCACTGTGGAAGTGGATCTGCAACTGGCATGCGGGGCAATGGGACGGGCCATTGTGCCTTCCGGAGCTTCCACCGGACAGCGCGAGGCTCTGGAACTTCGGGATACAGAAGACAGCCGTTATGGCGGAAAAGGGGTGATCCAGGCAGTGAAAAATGTGCTCAGCGTGATCGCCCCCTCCATTCAGGGAATGAACGCGGCAGATCAGTTTGCTTTGGATCTGCACCTCATCGAACTGGATGGAACTGAAAACAAATCCAGGCTGGGAGCCAATGCCATACTGGGGGTTTCCATGGCTGCGGCCAGAGCAGCGGCTCAGGCATACGGCATGCCCCTGTACAAATACCTGGGCGGAATCAATGCCCGCTATCTGCCTGTTCCCATGATGAATGTGATCAATGGCGGGGCCCATGCTGCCAACAATCTGGATATACAGGAATTCATGATTATTCCCTTCGGCGCTGAATCCTTTGCCCAGGCTGTGCGCATGGGAGCGGAAACCTTTCATGCCCTGAAAAAAATCCTCAAAGGCAAAGGACTGAACACGGCTGTGGGGGATGAAGGGGGCTTTGCTCCTGACCTGGAATCCAACGAGGCCGCCATTCAACTGATTATGAAAGCCATTGAGGCAGCAGGCTATGTTCCGGGACAGGACATCGGTCTGGGGCTGGACGCGGCTGCCAGCGAATTCCGCAAGGACGGCAGCTATGTGCTGGCTTCGGAAAACCGGATTCTCACGGCTTCGGAAATGATTGACTATTACGGTGAACTGGTTGCCAAATATCCCATTCTCTCCATTGAGGACGGTCTGGCCGAGGATGACTGGGAGGGATGGGATGAGATGACCGAAAAACTGGGCATCGGGGTGCAACTGGTGGGGGATGACATTTTTGTCACCAATCCCCAGATCTTTGCGGAAGGCATTGAAAACGGCATTGCCAACTCCATCCTGATCAAGCTCAACCAGATTGGAACCGTGTCAGAAACCCTGGAAACCATCAGCATGGCCAAAGAAGCCGGATACACAACCGTCATTTCCCACCGTTCCGGTGAAACCGAGGACACCTTTATCGCGGATCTGGCTGTGGGCATGAACGCGGGCCAGATCAAAACCGGCTCCCTTTCCCGCACAGATCGGATCGCCAAATACAATCAGCTCATCCGCATTGAAGAGGAACTGGGAAATTCAGCCATGTTTTCCGACAGTGTGTTTGTGTTTGATGAAGGGGATGAGACAGACTGACACATGGGAACTGTCTGTAAATATAGTTTTTCAGAAAATAAATTTGGGGTTCTCCGCAGGTTGGGTTGAGGAACGAAACCCAACAAACTCAGAGTGTTGGGTTTCACTTCGTTCAACCCAACCTGCTCCAAAATAATTATCTTAAAAGCTATAGAACAAACTTCCAGTTGGTTGTATGCACAAGCCGGAATCTGTGCTGCTTTTCAATGGCATCATGTTTTTGATTTTAAGAAAGGTATCTTATGAAAACTGCATTGAAAATTGTGCTGCTGTCCGCGATGCTGAGTCTTCCGCTGTCTCTGTATGCCGAAAACAGCGGGGAGAATCCGCAGGGCAAATCCAAAGACACCCTTGTCATCAGCATGAGCAGATTTTCTCCGCCCCTGACCTTCCTCAATGCAGAGGGAAATCCCGCAGGTCTGTTTGTGGACATATGGAAGCTGTGGGCAGAAAAAACCGGGCGGGAAATAGAATTTCTTTCCTCCTCCTTCAGTGAAAGTCTGGAAAATCTGAAAAAGGGTTCCGCGGATATTCATTCCGGACTTGCCATTACCCCGGAACGGGAACAGTGGATGGCATTTTCCCAGCCGTTTTATGAAAATCTGTCCTGTCTGTTTTTTCCTGTAAAACACGGGCAAATCCTGACTGTCGGAGAACTTGGGGGAAAAAAGGTCGGTGTTGTGAAAAATTCCTCACAGGAGGAGTATCTCAGAAAACATTATCCGGATATTGAATGCGTTCTGTTCAACAGCACGCAGGACGCCATTCTCAGCGCCAGAGACGGGAAGGTGCGTGCGGTGGCCTATTCCTGTATCACTGCATCCGCAGATATAATGAAACTGGGGCTTTCCGGCGAATTTGAATATGGCAGGGACATCCTTTACACAACAGGCGTTCATGCAGGCGTTGCAAAAGAAAACAAAGATCTGCTGGCTCTCATTGACAAAGGCTTTGATGCCATTTCCAACAGCGAACTGCATGAAATTGAAAAACGCTGGATACCGGATCCGGAAAAACGCCATTACCGGCCCGATGCAAAAATAATCCGGCTGACTGCCAAAGAAGAAGCCTGGCTAAAATCCCACAGAACTGTCCGGGTGGGGCTGGCCCCGGATTTCCCGCCGCTGCGGATTCACACCAAAGAAGGCATAAAGGGATTCACAATGGATTATCTGGAACTGATAAGCCAAAGAGGCGGCATTCAGTTTCAGTATGTTCCTGTTGAACTTGCTGAAACAGATGCAAAACTGCAATCCCGCGAGATTGACATGTTTCATTCCTTTGCTGTTCCCAAACGTCTGGAGTATGCCCTTTTCACAAAGCCTTTCACAGAATTCAAAATCCTTATCATCACCCGCAGTGATGCGCCGTTCATGGACGGCATCAGCGCGCTGAGGGGCAGAAACGTGGCAGTGCTGAAAGGGATAGGGATTTACAATGAAATGGTAAGTCCGTATCCTGACATTGAAAGGATTGAGATGGACAGAATGGAGGATCTGTTCAAAGCTGTATCTGAATCCGGAGTCTATGCCACCCTTTCCGCTCCCCTGTTTGCGGGATATCTGATGCAGAATTATCCGAATCTGAAAATAGGCGGTGTTGCGGATCACGCCAATGTGCCTTTTCTGTATGCGGTTCGCGGGGACTGGCCGGAACTGGTCAGCATTGTCAACAAGGTGCTTGCTTCCGTCACCCGTGAGGAGCAGGATGCCATTTTTCAGAAATGGTGCAGGGTTCAGGTGGAATACCGCGCGAACTGGTCTGAAATTCTGAAATGGATTTATACGGTTACAATCTTCTTTGTCCTTGTTCTGGGCATCTCGCTGTACTGGAACAGAAAACTGGCAAAAGAAATTTCAGAGCGCAGGCGCACCGAGGAATCCCTGCGCCACAGCGAGGAACGCTTCCGGGCAATCTTTGAATATGCGGCCATTGGCATTGCACTGGTGGACGCTGATGCAGAACTGGTAATGGCAAATTCCGCGATGGAATGCTTTACGGGATATACGGGTGAGGAACTGCGCAGGGCGGGAATTGCCGCGGCAACCCATCCGGATGACTGGACCCCGGATATTCAACTCTTCACAGAGCTGCGCGAAGGAAAACACAGCCATTATTCCATTGAAAAACGCTATGTCCGGAAAGACGGTCAGATCCTGTGGGGACGTCTCACGGTTTCCGGCATCCGCGATGCAGCCGGAAATCTCACCCATGCCATCGGAATGGTGGAGGACATTACAGAACGCAGACAGACTGAGGAACTGCTCAGGGAAAAGGAGCGCCTGCTGTCAGACATTATCAACTTTCTGCCGGATGCCACGTTTGTGATTGACACACAGGGAAAGGTGCTTGCATGGAACCGGGCAATGGAAGTTATGTCCGGAAAAAACGCGGAGGAAATGCTGGGCAGAGGAAATTATGAATACGCGCTGCCCTTTTACGGGGAACGCAGAGCGGCTTTGATTGATCTCGCGCTTGCCTCCTCACCGAACATTGAAAAAACATATGCGCAGATGCAAAGAAGCGGGGAAACAATCATCGCGGAAGGCTGCTGTCCGAACCTTCCTGCCGGAATCCGATGGCTGTTCGGACATGCCCGTGTTCTCAGAAATCTGAAGGGAGAACTTGTGGGCGCCATTGAGTCTCTCCGTGATATTACAGACAGCAAAACCGCTGAAACAGAATTGAAAAAAGCCAAAGAGGCGGCAGAATCCGCGACCCGTGCCAAATCCGAATTTCTGGCAAACATGAGTCACGAAATCCGCACCCCCATGAATGCTGTGGTCAACATGACCCGGCTGCTGCTGGATACGGACTTGAATCAGGAACAGCGGGAGTATGCGGAAACCGCGATGGCATCTTCCGAAATTCTGCTGTCCCTGATCAATGACATTCTGGATTTTTCCAAGATCGAGGCCGGAAAACTGGAACTGGAAAACAGGGATTTCCGTCTGAGAGATATTGTTGAACCGCTTGCTAAGATGATGAAACAGAAAACAGAGGAAAAAGGGCTTTGCCTGACATACGGCATTGAGCCGGATGTGCCCTCTTGGGTGAAAGGGGATCCTGTCCGGGTGCGTCAGATTCTGCTCAATTTTCTCAACAATGCGGTCAAATTCACAGACAGGGGCGGAATCACTGTCAGCATATCTTTGGAAAATCAGACAGACACCCATGTCACGGTGAAATTTTGGGTGGAAGACACCGGGATCGGAATTCCTGAAGACCGCAGAAATCTGCTGTTTCAGTCCTTTTCACAGACCGATGCCTCTGTTTCCCGAAAATACGGGGGCACAGGGCTGGGACTGGCCATTTCAAAACAACTGGCTGAACTTATGGGCGGCCGGGTCGGTGCGGAAAGTGAGGAAGGCATGGGATCAGCCTTCTGGTTTACCGCAGTTTTTGAAAAAAGTGCATCCAAAAACGGTGTCCTGCCGCCGATGCAGTCCGGGTTGGAAGAAAAAATCTGCGATAGGGACAAAAGCAGCGTCCTGCCCGCCGATCAGACAAAACCCATCCGCATTCTTGTGGCCGAAGACAATATTCCCAATCAGAAAGTGATACTGGCAGTTCTGAAAAAATTCGGTCTTGGGGCTGATATTGCCGGCAATGGCAGGGAAGCGGTGGATGCCCTCCGGAACAAAGCCTATGATCTGGTTTTTATGGATATACAGATGCCGGAGATGGATGGCATCGAAGCTGCCCGGCTGATCCGTGATCCGGGTTCCGGGGTTCTGAATCCGGATATTCCCATTGTGGCCATGACTGCAACTGCCACAAAAGCGGATCGGCAGAAATGTTTTGACGCGGGAATGAATGACTATATTTCAAAACCGATTGATATGGACAAACTGCTGTCCGTAATCACCACGCAGTTGTCAGTGAGCAGCTGTCCGTTGCCGCCAGACAATAATTCCTTGAAAACAGAGAACTCTTTGCTGACAGCAGAAATTTTCAACTGTCAGAATTTTCTGAAACGCATGGGCGGCGATGAGCTTCTGCTGAAGGAAATGATTGCAGAGATTCCCGCACATTTTTCCGAGGTGATCGCAGAACTGAAAAATGCCGCAGACAGAGGGGATACAGAGAAAATACGGCATCTGGCACATTTTCTCAGGGGAATCAGCGCCAATGTTTCCGCGGAGCGGATAAGGGATATTGCCTGTCAGATGGAAATTGCAGGGGAAAAAGGGGAAACCGGCATGGTGCGGTCCCTGACAGACAGGCTGGAACAGGAAGCCGATCGTTTCCGGTCGGAGATCGCGGCCATGTTTCCGGGAATCTTTCAGACCGTTGAGGAACCGAAAGCAGAGGAATCGGAAAGAATGCCGGAAGAGCCAAAGTCTCTGCCGCGGGAAGTGATCCGGATGCTGGAAGCGGATTTTCTCCCGAAATGGGAGAAATACACAGCGGCATTTTTCATTGAGGAAACAGAGAATCTTGCAGGCGAACTCAGGCGCATCGGAACCGAATGGCAACTGGGTTTTCTGAACCGCTACAGTGAAAAAATGCTCAGGGCGGTGCAGCAGTACAATTTCAGCGAATGGGAAAAACTTGTGGCACAGTTTCCGGAAATCATGGACAGAATCAGGAAAATAGCGGAACAGGCAAAGCAGAACGGGCTTCCGGAAGCTTAAGCCACTTTCAGGCCGGCAGTTTGAGCAGGTGCCGAAAGTTCAGGAGAAACGCCAATGGAAATCTCCGTAAAAAATTATACGTTGTCAAAAAAACTTTATGAAAGTTCAAACTCACTGGTTTTCAGAGCCTTCCGGAATCAGGACGGAAAACCCGTCATTCTGAAAATGCTCAGGGAAGCCCGTCCCTCTCCCGAACGGATTGCATGGTTCAGGCGTGAATATGAAATAAACCGGAAGATGCGACTTTCGGGCATTCCTGATATTTATGAACTTAAAAACGAAGATAACCGCTGGATGATGGTAATGGAAGATTTTGGCGGAGATTCACTGCATGTTTTAAAGATTGCCGGAAACACGGATTTGCAGAATTTTCTTGCACTGGCCGTAAAAATTGCGGAAATTGTCGGCCAGATTCATCAACTGCATATCATTCACAAAGACATCTGCCCGGCCAATATTGTGCTGAACCCTGCAGGCGGACAGGTCAAAATCATTGATTTCGGAATTTCCACAGTATTATCCCGTGAAAATCAGACCTTCTGCAGCCCCGGCATTCTGCAGGGAAATCTGAATTATATTTCCCCGGAGCAGACCGGCCGCATGAACCGGGCAATGGATTATCGCACGGATTTTTATTCGCTTGGCATAAGTTTTTATGAACTTCTCACAGGCCGCCTGCCTTTTCAGAGTGATGATCCCCTTGAACTGATTCACTGCCACCTTGCCAGACACGCGACTGCTCCGTCTCTGCTTCTTTCATCAATGCCGGTCTTTCCCTTCCGCGAGGAACTGCGCCCTGTGCTTGACGCGGTTTCTTCCATCATTATGAAACTGATGGCAAAGAACGCGCAGGATCGTTATCAGTCCGCCTGCGGCCTGATAACAGATTTGGAAAAATGCCTTTCCTTTGTTTCAGAACCCTTGTCCGCCATTGGTTTCACCCCCGGTTCCCAGGATGTTTCCGACCGATTCATGATTCCCCAGAAACTTTATGGCCGCAGCAGGGAAATTTCCCGTTTGCTTCAGTTGTTTGATCAGACCTCCGCGGGAGAAAAGCATCTGATTCTGGTAAGCGGAGAACCGGGAGTTGGAAAATCTGCTTTGATTCAGGAGCTTTACAGACCAATCACTGAAAAACGGGCATATTTCCTTTCAGGCAAATTTGATCAGTATCAGCGCAATATCCCCTTTGTTGCATTCCGTCAGGCATTCCGCCAGTTCTGTGACCATCTGCTGACACAACGTTCGGAAGATCTTGCGGTCTGGAAAAAGAAAATTCTGGATGCAGTTGGTGACAGCGGGCAGGTTCTCATTGATGTGATTCCCCATCTTGAATTTGTGATTGGAAAGCAGCCGGAGATTCCCCAAGTCGGTTTTCAGGAGTCCCAAAACCGCTTTTATCTGTATTTTCAGTATTTCATCAGAGCCATCTGCCAGCCGGAACATCCGCTGGTGATTTTTGCTGATGATTTGCAGTGGGCAGATGCTGCCTCGCTCCATCTCATCAAAGTGCTGATGTCAGATGCCCAAAGCACAAATCTTATGATTATCGGTGCATTTCGTGACAATGAAGTTTTCCCAGGCCATCCTCTGATGATCATGCTGCAGGAAATGCAGGATTCCGCAATCACGGTTCACCGGATTCATGTTGAAAACCTCAGACCTGAAAATGTGCTGGAAATGACAGGGGACTGTCTGCACTCTGACGCGGAAAAAGTCAGACCTCTGGCGGATCTGATCTGTGAAAAAACTCTGGGCAATGCCTTTTTCCTGATTCAGTTTTTAAGCGGTCTTTATGATGACGGGCTTGTGAGATTTTCCCGCGAAGCAGGCTGGATCTGGGATGTGGAAAAGATCCGTTCAAGAGAAATCACAGACAATGCTGTTTCCTTTATGAGCGGAAAGATCCGGAAACTTCCCCCTGAGATTCAAAACCTGCTGAAGCTGGCTTCCTGTCTGGGAAACCGTTTTGAGCTGAATGTCCTGTCCCATATCAGGGAAGGTTCACGGGAGGAGACAAATCTGCATATTTTTGAATGCGTCCGGGAAGGACTTCTGATTCCTCTGGATGATGCCTGCAAACTGATGCTGACCGCAGGAGAAAAAACCGGGGATGGCGGCTGGCTGCGCTTTGTTCATGATCGGGTCCAGCAGGCTGCATACATGCTGATGGATGAAAATCTGCGCAGGACAGCGCATTTGAAAATCGGCAGAGTGATGCTGAAAAACACGGATCCGGCCCAACTGGAAAACCGGATTTTTGACATTGTCGGGCATCTGAATTTTCTTGCAGAAGACAGCTTCTCTGACAGCAGCCGGGAGGAAAAGACGGACATCGCCCGGCTGAATCTGACAGCAGGCAAAAAAGCGATGGCCTCAGCAGCCTATGCTGCGGCACTCGGTTATCTGAAAACAGGGATCGGCCTGCTGGGGGAGAGCCGCTGGCAAACGCATTTTGATCTCGCGATGGAACTTTGCAGAGAAGCCGCGCAGGCTGCCTATCTTGCCGGAGATTATCCGGAAATGGAACAGCATCTTGCAGATGCCGGGCATTATGCAAAGACAGTTGGGGACAAACTTCATGCCATTGAAATCCGCATTCTTGCGCTGCAGGCACAAAACAGACTGGAAGCGGCCATCCAAACCGGACTGTCCGGATTAAAGGAACTGGGATGTGAATTTCCGGAAAATCCGACACCTGAAAATATGGAAGAAACACTGCGTCATACCATGCAGCAGATATCCCAAAAGGGATTTGAAGGCATTGTCTCTCTTCCGGAAATGACGGACCCGCAGCAGTATGCTGTCAGTCAGCTTCTGGGAACCCTGACCACACTGGCCATTATGGTGGCACACAGTCTGCTGCCCCTGATTGTGTGCAGACAGATCCGCATCTCCCTGACATACGGAACAAATCCGGCATCATCTTTCGGATATGTGACCTGCGGCATCATTCTGTGCAATATTGCCAATGACATTGCCTCCGGATACCGCATGGGCCGTGCGGGCCTGGCATTGGCACAGCGCGGGGAGAGCGGAACATATCTGCAAAAAACGAAATTTTATTTTCATACGTTTATCCAGCACTGGAAAGAGCATCTGGAGGAAACTGTCCGGCCCCTGCATGAAAACTTTCTCTCTGCAATGGAAGCCGGACTGCTGGATTTTGCCGCATATTCTGCCGCAAATTATGTTCTCAGCCTGTTTTTCACTGGCAGAGAGCTGACAGAGGTTGAAAAAAAGACAGAGAAATACGCGCAGGCAATCCAAAACATCCGCCAGATGAATGTCTATTACTGGGTCAAAGCCATGCACCAGGCAGTGCAGAATCTGCTGGGACAGTCCCCATGCCCCTGGCGGCTGGCAGGCAGAGCCTATGAGGAAGAAAAAATAAGCGCATTTCTGTCAGCCGGAGATGTTTCTCTGCAAACCCAGAGCAATATTTACAGATGCATGCTGTGCTATCTGTTTGGGCGGTATCAGCAGACTGTGGCGTATGCACGGGAAAGTGTTCCCAATGCCCAGCCCATCTTCGGACATCCGCTGCTTCCCCTGCTTTACTGGTATGAATCTCTGGGAAATCTTGCTCTCTTTCCAGAATGTTCCCCCGCAGAGCAGGTGCGGATGCTTGAGACCGTGAACAGCAATCAGCAGAAGATGAAGCTTTGGGCTGATCATGCCCCCATGAATCATCTGCACAAATACTGTCTGGTGGAGGCTGAACTCTGCCGTGTCACCGGAAAGCATGGAGATGCAAGGGAATATTATGACAAAGCCATAAAACTTGCCAAAGAAAATGAATATCTTCAGGAATATGCTCTGGCAAATGAGCTGGCCGGGAAATTTTGCATTGAAAAAGGACTTCCCAAAATCGCCAAAATCTATCTCAGAGAAGCCCATTATGCCTACCGGCTTTGGGGTGCAACTGCCAAAGTCAGTCATTTTGAAAAATCTTACAGATCTTTTTTAAAACCAAAAGAATCAGAGGAAAAGATTTCCTCCCTCACTTCCGTCACCGGAACAGACAGTGCGCAGATTTCCTCTTTGCTGGATATTGCCAGCATTGTCAAGGCATCGCAGGCAATTTCAGAAAAAATCATCCTCAATGATTTGCTGAGGAAACTCATGTCTGTCATGATGGAAAATGCCGGAGCGCAAAAAGGTTTTTTGCTGCTGGAACGGGGCGGTCATCTGCATATTGAAGCCGAGTCCGGCAGAGAAGAGCAGCCCCTGAAAGGACTGACTCCTGAAGAGGCCGGAGAGCATCTGAGCCAGGCCATTGTGAATTTTGCATTTCGCACGCATTCGAGCGTGGTATTGAATGATGCAGCCAATGAAGGGGAGTATATGACAGACTGGCATGTAAGCAGATACCGTCCCAAATCTGTTTTGTGCATGCCCATTGTCGGACGCGGCCACTGTCTTGGGGTTTTGTATCTGGAGAACAGTCTGAGCACACACGGTTTTCCAAAAGAACGGCTGGAAATTCTGGGCATTCTGGCAGTGCAGGCCGCCATCTCCATTGAAAACGCACGCCTGTATGCCAGTCTGGAACAGCGCGTAACAGAACGCACAGTCCAATTGGAAAAAGCCAATCAAAAACTGGAAGAAAGCCGGGAAATGTTTTCCACTTTCATGGATTATCTGCCTGCGCCTGCCTTTGTCAAGGATGATGAATCAAGAACCCTGTATGTGAACCGGTATTTCAAAGATTTGTTCGGGAATGAATGGGAAGGAAAATCTGTGATGGAACTTTTTCCCGAACCGGTTGCCAAAGCCATGATGGAAGATGATCGCAGGGCACTGGCACAGGGCATGGTTCAGAATATTGAAACCGTTCCGGACAGATATGGGGGAAACAGGATTTTTCAGACCCTGAAATTCCGTCTGGGAAATTCCAGCAGGATCGGGGGGTTCGGCATTGATGTCACAGAGCTGAAGCAGGCAAAGGAAGCCGCGGAAATCGCAAATCGCGCCAAATCCGAATTCCTGGCCAATATGAGCCATGAAATCCGCACCCCCATGAATGCGCTTGTGAACATGACCCGTCTGCTGCTGGATACAGAACTGGATGGGGAACAGCGGGATTATGCAGAAACCGCAGTCATGTCATCGGAAATCCTGCTTTCCCTGATCAATGACATTCTGGATTTTTCCAAAATTGAGGCAGGGAAACTGGATCTGGAGAAAAGTGATTTCAGCCTCAGGGATATCCTTGAATCTGCTGTCAGGATTCTCAGGCCCAAAGCAGAGGAAAAAGGGCTGCGCGTGACACACCGTCTTGATCCCAATCTTCCTTCCCATGTTTCAGGCGATCCGGTGCGGGTGCGCCAGATTCTGCTGAATTTTCTGAACAATGCAGTCAAATTCACAAAAAAGGGAGACATAGCTGTCCGTGTGCTTGCAGAGGATCAGACAGAGACACACTGCACCGTGAGATTTGAAGTGGCAGACACAGGTGCGGGGATTCCCGAAAAGCTCAGAAACCGCATGTTTCAGCCCTTTTCCCAGGCTGACAGCTCAACCACGCGGAAATACGGGGGCACAGGACTTGGGCTGGCCATTTCCAGACAGATCGCGGAACTTATGGGAGGCACAGTCAGTTTTGAAAGTGAGGAGGGCCGGGGATCAACGTTCCGGTTCACCGCAAGAATGCGGAAGGCGGAAAGAAAAATGTCTGATGATGAATGCAGAACACCCAGGGAAGCAGACCGCTTCTCCATCCACGGTGCGCAGTCAGACACTCATCCGCCATTGCACATTCTTGTGGCCGAAGACAATGTCTTCAACCAGAAGGTGGTATCGGCAATTCTGAAAAAATTCGATCTTGCGGCCGACATTGCCGAAAATGGAAGGGAAACAGTGGATGCGCTTCGCAGCAGGCCCTATGATCTGGTTTTCATGGATATACAGATGCCGGAAATGGACGGACTCACGGCTGCCCGAACCATCCGCGATCCGGATTCCGGGGTTCTCAATCCCTGTATTCCCATCATTGCCATGACTGCAAATGCAACAAAGGAAGACAGACGGAAATGCCTTGAAGCCGGAATGAATGACTATATTCCAAAACCCATTGATCCGGAAAAACTGATTTCCGTTATCCGGGAACAGTTGTCAGTGAAAACAGAGCCGTGCCTGTCAAAAAGAGATTCCCTGAAAACAGAGACCTGCTCCCTGAGCGCTGAAATTTTCAACCGCGCGGATTTCCTGAGGAGACTGGGCGGAGACGAGGGGATTATGCGGAGAATTTTGTCAGGCATACCGGAAAATCTGGCAGGAGGGATCAGGAAACTGAGATCCGCGGCAGAAGAAAATGATGCGGAAAAAATACAGTTTTATGCACACAGCATCAGGGGGATCAGTGCCAATATCTCGGCAGAAAGAATAAGGGATGCTGCCTGTGAAATTGAAAATGCAGGGAAAAAGGGTGAAACAGACACGGTGCGCGCGCTGACGGACCGGCTGGAACGGGAAGCGGATGCGTTCCGGTCAGTGATTTCAGCCATGTTTCCGGAACTTTTTCAGGCCATTGAAAAATCTGAACATGCGCAGGAATCTGAAATGATCTCGGAACAGACAGGGCTCCGCATACCGGAACTGATCCGGATGCTGGAAAATAATCTGCTTCCGGAATGGGAAAAATGCAAGGATATATTTTTTATTGATGAAACCGAAAAATTTGCTGCGCAGTTGAAGTGCATCGGAACAGAATATCAGCTCGGCTTTCTGATCCGCTACAGCCGGGAGCTGCATGCGGCTGTGCAGAATTACAATTTCACCCAATGGGAAAAACGTATGTCTGAATTTCCGCAGATTGTCAGCAGAATCAGGAAACTGGCAGAAAACGGGCCCATCTCCGGCTGATCTGTTTTGCGCATGTTCAAGAGGAAATGTGCAATAAAAATATCCCGAAGAGTTTACATCCGGCCCCCAAAATTGTATGAATTGTCCGTTTTCACCGGTTTTTCAGAGATTCCCGGAATCACAGCCGTGATCCGGAACCTCTCACGCGATTCAGACGCAGGATAACGGAAACGGCAATGGCGGATTTCAGCGGAAATTTTATGGAATCACTGACATGGCGGAAACATGGCACAGATTGCGGATAAGCGGCTCAAAAGGGAACCCGGTTCCTCTTTGGAGGAATCTTTATTTTGGGATAAAAAAACAAAGGAATTCAGATGAATACGGAAATGATTGCCGGTCTTTCACAGACCGGGGCAGCAGCGCGTCTGGCGGAAGAGGGATACAATGAACTGCCTGCTGCGAGGAAACGGCAGATCTGGCAGATTGCATTGGAAATCGTGCGGGAGCCCATGTTCCTGCTTCTGCTGTCCTGCGGCCTTCTGTATCTGCTGTCCGGAGAGATTCAGGAAGCCGTGATGCTGCTGGGCTTTGTCTTTGCGGTCATGGGCATCACCTTTTATCAGGAGCGCAAAAGCGAGCGTGCGCTGGAGGCTCTGCGGGAGTTGGCCAGTCCCTTGGCACGGGTAATCCGGGATGGGGAAAAAATGCGCATTCCGGGCCGGGAAGTGGTGCGCGAAGATATTCTTCTGCTCAGTGAGGGAGACCGGGTTCCGGCTGATGCGCGAATTCTTGACTGCCTGAATCTGTCTGCGGATGAATCCCTGCTTACCGGTGAATCCGTGCCGGTGCGCAAAGTCCGTTTTGCAGAAAACAGCCGTCATTCAGCAGCACCGGCAGCAGCACCGGGCGGAGATGATCAGCCCTTTGTCTATTCCGGTTCCCTGATTGTAAGCGGACAGGGCATTGCGCAGGTCATGCGCACGGGCGCGGAAACGGAAATCGGCAAAATCGGCAAAGCCCTTCACGGTCTGGACCCGGAAGACACGCCTTTGCAGCAGCAGACTGCAAAACTGGTGCGCAATCTGGCTGTCATGGGACTGATGCTCTGCATTTTTGTGGTCATTGTATTCGGTCTCACGCGGGGAGACTGGCTCCACGCATTTCTGGCCGGGCTGTCTTTGGCAATGGCCATGCTGCCGGAAGAATTTCCTGTTGTCCTGACCATTTTTCTGGCCATCGGAGCCTGGCGCATTTCCCGGCACAATGTGCTGACGCGGCGGGTTCCTGCTGTGGAAACTCTGGGTTCGGCCACTGTGCTGTGTGTGGACAAAACCGGAACCCTGACCCAAAACCGCATGACTGTCAGTGATTTGTATGCCAATGGCCGGTTCATGGAAATCGGTTCCGGTCTCAGCTCTCTGCCCGAGGAATTTCATGAAGTGGTGGAATACAGTCTGCTGGCCAGTCCGTCCGATCCCTTTGATCCCATGGAAAAAGCCATGAAGGAACTGGGAACGGCAACTCTGGCACATACCGAGCATCTGCACAAAGACCGGATTCTGGAGCGGGAATATCCTCTTTCGCAGGAACTGCTGGCCATGTCCCGCGTCTGGCGATCCCCCGAGGGAAAGGATTATATCATTGCGGCCAAAGGCGCACCCGAGGCCATTGCGGATCTCTGCCATTTCAGCCCGGAGCAGAATCGGGACCTGTGCAAGGCCATTGCGGAACTCAGCAGCAGGGGACGCCGCGTCATCGGGGTGGCCAGCGCGCGTTTTCGCAAAAGCCGACTGCCCGGAGAGCAGCACGCGTTCCATTTCACCTTTGAGGGGCTGCTGGGACTCACAGATCCGCTCCGTCCGGGTGTGCGTGAAGCCATTGCCGAATGCTACCGTGCCGGTATCCGCACCATCATGATTACCGGAGATTATCCCGGCACAGCCCGCAACATTGCCCGCCAGCTTGGTCTGAAAAATCCCGATGAGTACCTCACCGGTCCGGAACTTGCGGAAATGGAGGAAGAAGAACTGGCCCGGCGTGCGCGGGAGGTGAACATCTTTGCCCGAATGGTTCCGGAACAGAAACTGGGGCTGGTGGAGGCTTTGAAGAAAAACAGGGAGGTGGTGGCCATGACCGGAGACGGCGTAAATGACGCGCCCGCGCTCAAAGCCGCGCATATCGGCATTGCCATGGGCGGCAGAGGAACCGATGTCGCTCGCGAAGCTGCTTCTCTGGTTTTGCTGGATGATGATTTTTCTTCCATTGTGAAAGCCGTGAAAATGGGGCGCAGAATTTTTGCCAATCTCCGCAAGGCCATGCGCTATATCTTTTCCGTGCACGTCCCCATTGCGGGCATGTCCCTGATGCCGGTGCTGTTTCACTGGCCTTTGGCCCTGTTTCCGGTTCACATTGTGTTTCTGGAACTGATCATAGATCCGGCCTGCTCCATTGTGTTTGAGGCAGAGGAAGCGGAAAAAGACTGCATGGATCAGCCGCCCCGTGATCCCGGAGAGCCTTTGTTCGGAAAGCAGGCCGTGCTCATCAGTCTGATGCAGGGGCTGGTCATTCTCTGTGCCGTGCTGATTATTTACGGATGGGCTTTGACCGTTCACGGAGAGCAATCCGCGCGTGCGCTGGCTTTCATGACTCTGGTGATTTCCAATCTGGCCCTGATTTTTGCCAACCGCTCCGAAACCCGCTCCATCCCTGGCAGCCATCGTGGACCCAACGAGGCACTGTGGTGGATCAACGGCGCAACCATGCTCATGTGATTCTGGTCATGACTCTTCCCTTTTTTCATGCCCTGTTTCAGTTCTGTTATGTGAGGCCCGCTGATATTGCTTACTGCCTGCTCGCGGGATTTGGCTGCATTCTCCTTCTGGAAGCACTGAAAACCCGGTTCATGCGAAAGATACTGGGAGGAAACAGGGAAATGGCGTGAAGTTGCAGGCTGGTCATGAAAACCTGCATTCCGTCATGGTGCTGCATAACCACCTTGAATTTTGGATAATCAGCGCAGGTCTGATTAGCGTGAGCATACTCCGGCACGGTGATTTTGATAAGTAACCGTTCATATATTTTCGACTGTTATAAACCCTGAGGGTTTTGAAAACCCTCAGGGTTTCAGAATTTAACTTATACCAATTCTCTGCTGAAACCATACGCTGCGGAAGGCAAAGCCGGTTCTCCGCAAATTTTGACAGTGCTGTCTTTTTTTGTGTCCTTTGCGGTAAAAAAAAGCATGGTTTCAAAGGAGAATCGGTATTATAAGCGGTTGCTTAATATAAAAACTGACGTGATCATGCAGTACTGCAAAAATCGTCAGAGGGCAAAAAGGGGAGATATGCTGCCTGCTTCATCGCAGCATCAGGCAAGCTTTCTGCTTTCATTCGCGCGGGTATATTTGTCGTGGAGCAAAATCAAATCGTTTGCATTGTCACTTCCAACGGTTGCAGCATATCGGCAAACACTGTAATTTTTTGATTTTTCCCAATATCCCCTTTCCCATGACGCGATTTCCTCTTTGAACTGTGCATCTGCGGGAACTTTTATTTTTATGGTTCTGTACTTTATTCTGTAAGGCTTGGGGGTCAATCGCGCGCGGTAGCAATTCTGTTTTTTGCACAAGTGCCAGTACAGGGGATCTGCATTCAGTTTCCGGCTTATCCTGTCTGCAAGCGCTTCTTTCGGCACAATGGCCTGACCGGTAACGATTACCCGGAAGCCTTTGCAGGTCTGATAAATGCGAAAGCCCAGCGATGGCTGGCCAAGGCTGATGTGCAGTTTTTCTGTGACCTTTTTCAGCTTCTTCAGTTTCCATTCTGCTGATCTTCTGGCAAAAAGATCAAAAAATGACACGGGCGGCTCATCCACATCCAGTATCATCTGCTTTTCTGTGTTCAGCACATGCGCGCCATAGCGGTTCCTTGTTATGACCGCAGATTCATCAATTTCCTCAATCAGCTCCTCCCTGATTTCCGCTTCGTAACTTTCAAATTCATTTTTATGTCCGCTGATTCGGCGCTGGACAGATTCAAATTTTCGGATGGCAGTGTTTCTCGCGTCCTCTTCGGAGCTGTTGGAACCACCCAGAAAAGCGGCTTTTCTTTCCACACCGTCAACAAGGAGAAAGCCTTCAAATTTTGCCCAGTATCTGAATGTTTTCATATCATCTCTTTCATTGGCCGCCTGAGAGTCAGCAGATTCCATCCTCTGCCTGCGGCAGTAACGTGATTGCCGCAGAGGCATGCTCCCGCCCCTGCTTCTTCAGTACTCACCTGTTTGCCAAAGTCCGTCAGATTCGCAGGCTTTCTTTGCCGGAGTGCCTGCGTTCAATCTTTGCCGGGAGAAAAGGACTGTCTGCCGGCTGAGTCTGCCGATTTCCCTTTTCCGATTTTCTTTTGCAGAAAAAATGTTGATAACGCGGATATTTTTCTGTACAATGCCATATGATTCCCAGCGTTTTTTTCATTGATTCCGTTGTGCTCTTTGAAAGAATATCGGGAATGAGCACAACCCTCTGTCGCAGATTGTGTATCTGTTGCAAAGCAGCATGCAGGGGGAAAAATATTTTCCGGCTTTCCGGAAATGAAAAATTGTGCCGCAGATATTCTGATAAAATGTTCCAAAAAAATGACAGCATCTTCTGCCGGTTTTTTTTCTGTATTTTTGAGACAATTGCTGTATAATTATGACAGAGAATCAGTATTGCAGAGAAGGAACCCTTTTCAAAAATCCGGACTTGCAACGGATGAGGGGGAGCGGTTCGCTGTCTGAGCAGAATTTTGAAAACAGGATAACAGCAACTTCAGCAATTCAGGGAGAAAAAAATGAAAAACACTGTAATGTACAGCGGACTTGCTTTGCCATTGCCCATGTTCTGGTTCCCGATGGCTTTTTTCTGGCCTCTGCGCTATGCGGAAGCCCTGATGGACAGTCTGTGGCCCAGAGATGTCTCCATGCGGAATTCGCCGGATCGGGGCTATCACTGCCATGACGGGAGCGGAAGTGAGTACTGGCTGTGGTAACTGCCTGCCGCTCATCGTTAAAACACGCGGAGAAAATTTGTGCATACCAAGGTTCGGTGTCAGGAAGTCCATGCCTCCCTGACCCCTGAAATCCTGTTTCACGGATTCTTCTGGCCAGGCTTTTCATCCTGCCCCAGCAGTTTGTTGATATTGAAAAAATTCAGCATGTCCATGGTATTGTGATACCGGATCGGGCCTGTGCCATCTCCTTTTCCTCCTCCAAAAAGAGTTTCCAGGGGAAGCAGTTTTGCACCCTGCATCACTTCAGCCAGTTTGGAGGCCACAATATACTGCGCGCCTGCACCGCTCCAGGCATCCACCATGGCTTTCTGTCCTCTGGCCTCGGCCAGGAGTTTGGCCTCAATGCCTTCCGCTCCCTTCTGCGCGGCATACAGCACGGCATCAGCGTCAATTTTTTTCTTGGCCGCATCCCCTTCGGCCTCAAATTTCTTTTGGGCCATGAGAATCTCGGCCTCATCCCTTTTCTGTTCTGCCGCGATCACGGCCTGTATCTTGATGGTCTCCGCCTTGACCTTTTCTGATTCAAACACAACCAGTTGCTTTTGACGGGAAAGTTCCGCGTTGGCTTTCTGGGTGTTCTGCTCCTGTTTGTACTGATCTTCCAGTTTGAACGCGATGACTTTCTGGGTGATGGGGCTGCGCAGTTCGGCAGGCACCTCAAAATGCCGCACCAGGGTCTGGTTGATGATGATTCTGCTTTCTTCGCATTCCTTCTTTATGGCATTGTGCAGATCTGTCTGAAATTTTTCACGGGTCAGACCGTGAATGAATTCCTCTCCCTTGTTTTTGGAACCGATGATCCGGGCAAAGGCCCGCGCGGAAGGCCGGATCTTTTTGTCCCGCACCGTATTGATATCCCGTCCCACTGTGGCCACAATCATGGGGGCATTCTCGGCTTTCACATGATATACAAGTGTCAGGTCAAACTGGATCATGAAACCGTCATCCGAAAGAAAATGAATGGCGTCATCCCCGGCAGTGTCTCCCTCATTCTGCACCTGGGTCATTTCATAACGCTGTTCCCGTGTGTCAAACGCAATGACTTCATACTCAAACGGATTGACATAATACATGCCGGGCGGCAGGGTTTCCTCCAGAATGCCGCGTTCCCCCGGTTTTGCCAGCAGTTGTGAGGCGGATTTGGCTTTGCCGGTTTTGGCAACCTGCACCCCCACAGAACCGTCCGGCACAATCACAGCAGGGACAACCTTCACCTCTTTGTCGTAAGGGTTGATATAATACATGCCGGGCTGCATCACTTCCCGCTGAATGCCCTGAAATTCGTCATCCCGGCTGACCAGAATGGTCCCGGCCGGGGGCACCTTTCCCACCTTTTTTGTGACAATGCCCACCTGTCCTTTTTCGATGATCGTGGCCGACACCTGTTCCACCTTCACGGCCAATGGGTTGAAATAATAGGTTCCGGGCGGAATGATTTCCTGCTGGATGCCGCGGTAACTGCTGTCTCTGGGAACCAGCACCATATTATCCGGCGGCTGATCCCCGGTTTTCCGTATGACCACCCCGATTTTGCCTTCGGGAATCACCACAGCCGGATATTTTGTGACTTTCAGATATTTCGGGTTGATGGGATGGAGACCCGGTTTCAGCACTTCGCGGCGGGGACCTTTTCCGCCCATATGAAATACCTCTTTGTCATCAATGACATCTTCATCCGCAAGGATTTGACCGGGCGGCATGGGGGTTCCGTCCAGAGCCTCCACCAGTCCGATCTGCTGGGATTCTATGGATATCATGGGTTCCTCCGTGATATCATATTTCCAGAGGCATTCCGCGAGCCAGAAAAAATGTCTTCCGGGCAGCAGCACTTCCCGCCAGTACCCCTTTTCCCCCTTTTCCACAATGAAGCGGCCTTCCACAGCAGGGGTTCTGCCAAATTTGGAAAAAACCACCCCCACATGGCCCGGATCAATGGAAAACATGACTGCCGAGAGGAAAACATAACCTGTCAGAAGAAAGACAATAGCAAAAACAACCGGTTTCATGGTGAAAAAACTGCCAATGCCTTTGATGGCGCGTTTTTTCACTTCATCTGTTATGACACTTTTCTCTGTCATGGGCTCCTCCTTTCTTGCATGGGTTGGGGGCAGGGGCGGCGGTTCTGTTTGCAGCGGTTCCTTTTCTGTCATGCATACGCACTTTCTGTCATCAGTTTCAGGCAGGTTTCAGCACATATTCCCCTTTCTGCGGCATAAGGTTTATCTGACTGACATCATTCCTGAATTTTTCAAAGAGAGCAGAAGGCGTTCACAGAGGTGGCAGAGTTTTTTCTGTGATCTCTGTGGAAACACTGTCTGCACCGGGATACTGTGTGCTGCAACTGCTTTTTTTCTGCAGACAGACAGGCTCGGCAGGCAGGATGCTGCCCAAAGATTTTTTTCCCGGCAGCTTCGCTTTTTTGAGTTGCTTTGTCTGTAGGCATATATTACAGATAGAAAAGCTGCAGCGTCAACAGAAAAGAATTCCGGAGGGAAATATCCGCCGAATGCGGGATATTTCTTTCAATATTTTGAAGTTATAATTTTAAAAACTGAAAAGCAGGTTTTGGTCTTTGGGGAAGACAGTTATGAAACATGAGACAGTGGGAGATGTTTATTTTGTCTGCCATGAACTTCGTTCATGCGGAGATACGGAAATATTTGACCGGATTGGGCCGGGAGCCATTTATGAGGTGATCAAGCTCATTGAGGGCATTCCGCTTTTTTTTGAGGCCCACATGGACAGGCTGAAACGCTCTGCCGACCTTGCCGGGGAGCGTGTGGAAAAAAATGAGGCAGAGATATGGGATGAAATACATACTCTGGTGGAAAAAAACCGGAAAGAGCATATCAATGTCAAACTGATCTGCTGCCGGGAAAAGAAAGGGGAACTTTTTCTCACCTATTTCATCCGCTCTGAATATCCGGGGCCGGACGTGTATGCAAAGGGAATCCGGACAGTCCTTTACGGCGGGGAACGGGAAATGCCCAATATCAAAACCCTCAGAGACTCTTTTCGGGCCAGGGTTGAGGGAATGCGGGAAAAAACCGGGGCATATGAGGCGCTGCTGGTGGATCAGAACGGATATGTCACGGAAGGGAGCCGATCAAACATTTTTTTTGTGAAGCAGGGGGAAATCTTCACGCCTCCGGCCGGAACTGTCCTGCTGGGTGTGACACGTCAGCACGTGGTGAAAATCTGCAAAAGCCTGGGGCTGAATTTCCGTGAACATCCCCTGCACAGATCAGAACTTGGGAAAATTGACGGGGCCTTTATCACAGGGACCACGGTGGATGTGCTCCCGGTTTCCCATGTGGATGAGATTTCCCTTTCCTCAGTTTCCCATCCGCTTGTCCAAAAAATTGTTGAGGCATTTGCAAAGGAGATCAGCTCGTATATCAGGGAAAGGAAAACGCGGCGGGAATCCGGAACCTCCGGAGGCAGCCGCTGACCGGGTGCGGGGAGCGAAATGCGGGAGGGGAGAGCCGGAATCATTTTTTTGTTTGCCATAATGTTTAAAAAAATATAAACAGTATACATTTTGAAATTTGGTTCAGACTTCCGGTTTCGGGAGCAGCGGGAGCCTCCAAATGAATAAACATTCTGAAGACGGAAAGACATTCCGAATCTTTTTTCCGATAGTGCTGCTGGGCGGCATACTGCTGAGCGGATGCAGTCCCGGTCCGTATCTGTCAGGTCAGTTGCTCAGCCGCAGCGTGATGCAGGGGGATTTTCCCCGTTCCGTGGCAGTGCTTCCCTTCCGGGATCTGACCGGAACCGAGGGGATTGCCCCACTGGTGCGGGTCAGTTTTTACAATCATCTGAGTTCCCTGCCTTACCGGGACGTGGAACTGCAGATGGTGGATCTGCGGCTCCGGGAAAAGCGGCTGGAGAGCCACAATGCCATTGCAGAGGTATCGGTAAAGGAACTGGGGAAAATACTGGGATGTGATGCAGTGGTTTTCGGAACTGTGTATGAGTTTCAGCGAATTTTCGCCGGCTTTTACTCCTCCATGAATGTGGGCGCATCGATAAACATCTGGGATACCCGGACCGGAAACAAAATCTGGAGTGACCGTTATACGGCACGGAGTCACGAAGGAGGAATTCCCATCACCCTGCTCGATATTCCCCTGATCACGGTCCGCTCCGGACTGAACCTGACCGATGAGGTGAAACTGCAGGCTGTCGAAGAACTGAGCCGGTACCTGAGCAGCAACATTCCCAGACCCGGGGTTTTCCGTATCAGCCGGCACCGCCCGATGGCATATGAGCTGCAGGCCGGAGCCTTTTTTGAGCCGGAACGGGCAGCCCGTTTTCAGGAAGCCCTGCAGGTCAGGGGCTTTCCGGCTTTCATCCGCAGAAACACCGATGCGCGGGGGGAACTCTGGCACCGGGTTTTTGTGGGCCCCTATCCGGACAGGGATCAGGCCCTTCAGGTTAAAAAAGAGGTGGATCATGCCTTTGGGGCAGACTGCTTCATTTCCCGGCAGAGCTCCTGAAAACAGACAGGGGAAAGCGGATGCCCTTCGGGGCTGCCAGCAGGAACCTGCGTTGACTTTCCTTAAACACACGGATAAGATAACATTATTATGGCACCAGGAAACATTGTGGAATATATAGATCGGCAGAAGATTGTGTGTGCTGCCGTGCTGGAGATAAAAAACGAGCGGCTTCGTCTTCTCACGGAAAACAACCGTGAGGTCAAACTTTCGGTATCCCGGCTTTCCCACAGGGGGAAAATGAGCCTCAGTCTCGCATCAGGCAGGGACAGGGTTGCAGAGTCTCTGAAGGAGCGGGCAAGGCAGAGGAAAATTCTGGCTGAAGGCATTGACATCCGTGAACTGTGGGAAGTGCTGAGTCCGGAGCAGGAATGGATTGATCTGCAGACCATGACTGCCTTCTGCTTTCCGGATTCCCCCGCAGACGATCAGGAATCTGCCGTAATTCGGGCTCTGTTTGCCGACCGGCTGTATTTCCGCTTCAACCATGATCAGTTTTTTCCCCATACAGAGGAACAGGTCGAACAGATAAGGGCCAAAGCCAGGGAGGAGGCACGGAAACAGCGGATTACGGAAAGCGGGGGAGACTGGGTCAGGAGCATTCTGTCCGATCCGGGCACAGATTCCCGCACTCTCGTGCCCCGGCTTACGGATGAGCAGCAGGAGTGGATCAGAATTCTGCAGTCCTGCTATCTGTCTGAAAAGGAGAGTCCGCACTGGGAACTGGGCAGAGCCATGCTGACAAGAGCCGGCATCACTGAGATGGAAAACCTCTTCCGTTTTTTTGTCAAAGTCGGCATCTGGAATCCGGATGAAAACATTGATCTCTACCGCTACGGCGTTCCCACCGATTTTCCGGAAAAAATCATGGAATGCACAGCATCCCGGACACCTTTTTTCAGCCCTTCATCCGCAGACAGCAGACGCAGAGATCTGACCGGACTTCCCATCATCACCATTGACGGTCAGGCCACTCTGGATTTTGATGATGCCCTGAGCCTGGAAAAAAAAGAGGATCATTATGTGCTCGGCGTCCATATCGCGGATGTGGGGCATTTTGTGGAAAAGGGAAGTCCTCTGGATCAGGAGGCAGTGCAGAGGGGCAGTTCCATCTATATGCCGGACAGGAAAATTTCCATGCTTCCCCAGTGTCTGGCTGAAGATCAGTGCAGTCTGAAAGCCGGGGAACTCCGTCCGGCCACCAGCACCCTCATCCGGCTGCGGCCCTCAGGGGATATTATCAGTTCCGAGGTGTGTTCCAGTATAATCCGGGTGGCACGGCAGCTTACCTATCATGAAGTGAACTGCATGGTGGAAGAGGACGGGGAACTTGCCATTCTCCATGACATTGCCCGTCAGTTCCGGAAGAAGAGGCTGGCAGACGGAGCCGTGCAGATATCCCTGCCGGAAATCAATGTCTGGATGGATGAACGCGGAGAACTGACTGTGACCCGGATCAACCGGGAAAGTCCGGGCAGAATGCTGGTCGCGGAGCTTATGATCATGGCCAACTGGCTCAATGCAGGATTTCTTGCACAAAACCGCATGCCCGCGATTTTCCGGTCTCAGCCCGCGCCGAGGGAGCGCCTGTACAAAGAGGATGAAGGCTCGCTTTTTCAGAACTGGATGCAGCGCAAACTGCTCAGCCGCTTTGTCCTGAGCACAGAGCCGGAGCCCCATTCGGGACTGGGGCTCGATGCCTATGTCACAGTCACCTCTCCCATCCGGAAATATTCGGATCTGATTACCCAGAGGCAGATCCGCGCAGTGTTCGGCCTGGACAGCCCCTATTCCGCCGAGGAGGTTCAGCAGACCATCCAGGCCCTGGAACTGCCCATGAGTTATGTCTCAAAACTGCAGAACCGCCGGAAACACTATTGGCTGCTGAAATATCTGGAAGGGAAAACCGGTCAGAAAGAAGAGGCCATTGTTCTGGGAAAACGGAGAAACACCTATCAGGTGCTGATGACCGAATATATGATTGAGTGCACCATCCCCGCATCCGGCGGCATAAACCTGAAACCTGAAGATGTGATACAGGTGACCATACAGCATGTGGATGCCAGAAAAGAAATACTGAACATATTCATGGGGTGAATCCGGAGAACAGCGCACAGTCCGCAGCAGAAATCAGGCGGTGAGGGCAATCAGGAAAACATGGGGAGACTGTTTGGGATATCACGGTTCACTGACAGAGGAACACATGTTTGCTTCCGTTCTTTTCAGAAGAATTTTTCCAGCCTTTGCGCTGATCAGTGTGGGCCTGCATCTGCTGCTGATTTGGCATTGCACATGGCTGACAGAACAGTATGTTCGGGAAGCAGGGCATGCTGCCCCCATCCGGGATATGAGGGTGATCGAACAACTGCTCTGTGCGCGAAGCGCTGAAAAAATTTCCGGAGAAATCCTGTCTCCGGAACTCCGTCACCTGCTGTCAGAAAAAAAAATTGGGAACACAGGGTATGTCTTCCTTTTTGACAGGGACCTGCATCTGATCTTCCATCCGGACCCGGATGTGAAAAAAATCCCGCTCCATGACACTGCCCGGATACAGTCTCGTCCGGAGCAGATGAAAAAGGAGGACTCCGCAATCCGCTGTTTTTCTGACAGGGGGAAAACGGTTTGGACAAAATATGTAAAAGAACGCGGATGGTATGCCGCCATCATCATGGATGCCGATGAGGCGGAACACAGCGGCAGAGAATTCCGAAACCGCATTCTCTTCTCCTTTTTTGCAGTACAAATTCTGTTTCTGCTGCTGCTGGCTTTCCTGCTGCACGCTTTTTTCAGGCCCCTGCAATATCTTCAGGATATGGCAGCGGAATTTATCCGTACCGGCAGTGTTTCCCAAAAGCCTTTTGTGGCAGACAGCGGGGAAATCGGCTTTCTGTCCTGGACTCTGCATCGCATGACAGCGCAGCTTGGGGAAAACATGCGGAAAATCAAATCCCTTGAGCGTGAACATGCAAATCTGATCCGCGCCAGTGACCGGGCCAGAGCGCGCGCCTATGATCTGGACAAAGCCAGGGAAAAACTGGAATGGGAAGTGCAGACGTACCGGGAAGCCGAGGTTTCCCTCCGGCAGAGTGAGGAACGGTACCGATCCATGCTGGAAAATATAGAAGAATGCTTTTATGAAGCGGATCTGCTGGGCAATCTGGTTTTTTTCAATGACGCGCTCTGCCGCATGCTGGGATACAGCAAGGAAGAACTCCTGGCCATGAATTACCGGGATTTTATGGATGAAGCCACTGCGGAAAAGGCGGAAAAAACCTTCACAAGGGCATTTGAGACCGGGATTCCGGCCAAAGGATTTGAATGGACCCTTATCTGCAAGGACGGCTCCCCCTGCTATGTGGAACTCTCTGTTTTCCTTATAAAGGATGAACAAGATGAAATTCTTGGGTTTCGGGGCGTTGCCCGCAATATCAGTGATCTGCTCTACCTGATTTACCATGATTCTCTCACCGGTCTTTACAACCGCAAGGCTTTTTTTCAGCGTCTGAAGGAAACACTGGCCTATGCCCGCCGGGACAATAATGAGAAAAACATTTTTTACATGGATCTGGACAGATTCAAGCAGGTCAATGATGCTTACGGGCATGATGTGGGCGATGAAATTCTCAAAGAAGTGGCAGCACGCCTGAAAAGCACATTGCGGGAAACCGATCATATCTGCCGGCTGGGCGGAGATGAATTTACCGTGATTCTGAACAATGCAGGCAGTGCCAACCCCGCGGAAGCAGCACGGCGGATTCTTGAAAGTCTTTCCCATCCTTACATTGTAAAGGAACATCTGATTGATTTCATCACGCCCAGTATCGGCATCAGTTCCTATCCCAGGGATGCCGCAGATGTGGAAACTCTGGTAAAATGTGCCGACATTGCCATGTATGCCTCCAAAAAGCACAGGGGCTGTTTCACCTTCTACGACAAATCCCTGGAAGAGAGGGATGAACCGCAAAAGGAATAGCGAACAATATTTATGATGTTATTGACTTTTTCTGATTTCTGTGGAATGAATAAACAGACGTATTGTCATACTGCCGGCACAAAGGGCTCCTTTTTGTTTTTTTGTGCATAATCATCTTGGGTGATTTCCGGAAAGGAACATTCCCCGGATTTGACAGCTTTTCCATATGTTGTCAAATCTTTCAGGTGACTGAACCGGGACATTCATTTTCAGAACGCACCTGAACAACAGCAAATTTTTTGGGAGATTCAAAAATGGCGGAATTTGAGCATCCTCATCATGAAGACATCAGCGAAGAAATGTGGCACAAAATTGACAGCATTATTGCGGAACATGCGGGACTGCCCGGTTCCATCATCGCGGTGCTGCGGAAAAGCCAGAATGTTGTCGGCTATCTGCCGACAGAACTGATGGATTATATCAGTCTGGGCATGAATCTGCCCCGCAGCGATGTCTTCGGGGTGGCATCCTTTTATGCCCTTTTTTCCATGAAACCCAAGGGCAGGAACACGGTCAGGGTTTGCACGGGGACAGCCTGCTATGTGAAAGGCATCAAGGAGGTAATCAGCCGCATCAGCAACAAATATGACATGGCTGAGGGATGCACCACAGCGGATCGCTGTTTTTCTCTGGAATCGGTCAGATGTCTGGGTGCGTGCGGTCTGGCTCCGGTAATGGTCATCGGAGAGGATGTTTACGGCGCTGTCAAACCGGATACCGTACTGGACATCCTGGCCCGGTATGAAACCCCATAATCTGAAAACTGGCAGTATCTTATGAAACTATCTGAGGTTAGGGATATTTTGCGTGCGGAAGTCCTGACAGGGGAGGAACTCATGGACAGATCCGTTTTTGGCGGAGGCGGCGCGGATCTGATGGAAGATATTCTGGCAACCGTGGCAAAAGGGGCCGCCCTGCTGACCGGTGTGACCACAGAACAGGTCATCCGCACCGCCAGAATTGCCGAAGTCGGAGCGGTCATATTTGTCAGGGGAAAAAAACCCGGGCAGAAAGTCATTGATATGGCAAAATCCTATAACCTGCCGGTAATGCTGACAGAGTATTCCATGTTCGTGGCAAGCGGACGCCTGTACATGAACGGTCTCAGGGGACTGGACGGTTCATGGTAGTTCAGGCCCCGGCTGCGGAACCTTGCGTTTTTTTTGCTTCCCGGCATACCTGAATCCGGAATTCCTTACATGGCATAAACGATGAAATTATATGAAATACAGCAGGCTGTGGATGCCTGTGTTCTGAGCGGGGAAGAACAGTTGGACAGGGACATCCGCACTGCGGGTGCCAGTGATCTGATGAGTGACATTCTGGCCGGAGTTGCAGAAGGATGTGTGTTCCTTACCGGGCTTGCCACTGTGCAGACCATCCGCACAGCAGTGGTATCGGGCGTGAGCGCAGTGGTTTTTGTGCGCAACAAAATCCCCCCGCAGGAAGTCATTGACATGGCAAAAGCGGAAGGCATTCCGCTTTTATCCAGTCCCTGTTCCATGTTTGTCTCCTGCGGCAGGCTTCATGCTTTGGGACTGACCGGATTGAACGGAGCCAGATGATATGGGTGAGGCAATCCTGCACAAAGTTTTTCCCATCAACAAAAAAGATTTTGTCCACGCGGGCGAGGCCTCCATCCATGCCAAAAATCTGCTCAAAGCCCTGAATATGGATCCCGGACTGATCCGCCGCTCTGCCATCTGCGGTTATGAGGGCGAAATGAATGTGGTCATGCACGGCGGAGAGGGGGTTCTGGCCATCCGCATTGAGAAAGATCGGATTGTTTTGGAACTTTCAGACAATGGGCCGGGCATTCCGGATATTGAACTTGCCCTGCAGGAAGGATATTCCACAGCATCCGATGAATTCCGGGAAATGGGCTTTGGCGCGGGCATGGGACTGCCGAACATGAAAAAAAATGCGGATGAATTTGAACTTTCCTCCCGTGTGGGAGAAGGAACACAGGTGCGCATGGCATTTTTCCTGAAAAGCAAAGGAGGATAAAGGTGGACAATCTCACGGCTCCCCGGTATGTGCGTTTTGATGACAATCTCTGCACAGCCTGCTGTGACTGTGTGCGGATATGTCCCACCCATGCGCTGCGCATACGGAAAGGCCGGCCGGTTCTCATGCCTGATCAGTGCATTGGGTGCGGGGAATGCATCCGAATCTGTTCCGCGGGCGCTGTGTCCGCATCCACCTGTGAACTGAAACCCTTTGCTGATGATCAGATTTCTGTTGCCATGGTTTCTCCGGTTCTCTATTCCCAGTTTCCCGGAGTTCCGCCTGAAACTGTGCTGCAGGGCATCCGGCGGCTGGGATTTACGCATACGGTGGATATGTCCTATTTTCTGGAAATGTTCCAGTTTGCCACTGAAGACTTCATCCGGCGCAACCGCAAAGAGGAAAAGGCCCCCTGGCCGCTCATTTCTCCGATCTGTCCGGTGGTGGTGCGGCTGATTGCCTATAAATATCCAAGCCTTCTTTCCCATGTCCTTCCGGTTTCCAGACCCGTTACCCTCATGGCCGGAGAAATCAACCGTCTGCTTACGCAGCGGTATGAAACAGCCCGGCATCCCTTTCATCTCTATTATATTGTTCCCTGTCCCACAAAAATGGAACCCAGCCGGGTGTCTTTTCTCAAAAACCGTTCCTATGCGGTCAGGGCTCTGGGCTTCAATGATATTTTCGGGGAACTGACCCGGGAAATCCAGAAAGGAGGACAGCCCCCCCTTCCCCCCGATCTTTTTGACAGTTACGGAGCCACCGTAAGCAGTCTGATCTGGGGAATCTCCGGAGGGGAGATCGCGGATCTCCAGATTGATCACACCCTGGCTGTTTCCGGTCTGAAGGAAACCATGTCCTATCTGGAAAAAATTGAAATGGGAATGTTCCGGGACATGGAATACATTGAATTCAGAACCTGCCGCGAGGGATGCGTGGGCGGCATTCTGACAGCCATTGACCGGTATCTGGCCAAAAGGGATGTGCAGAAAACCATTCTTCAGAACGGCATTGAAAGACGGGTTTCCCGCAGTGAGTTTCTGCGTTTTTATCAGGAAGGCTGTTTTGTCAAAAAGGCCAGTCCAGCGGCCATGCGACAGATTTTCGGAATTCACCGGGAACCCCTGTCTTTGGAAAAAATGGCGGAAATCTACACCATCATGAGCCATATCAGGGGAAAAAACTGTGCTGCCTGCGGCGCACCGGACTGCCGGACCTTTGCCGAGGATGTGGTCAGGGGAAAGGCTTCTTTGGAAGACTGTCTGGAACTGCGCGCGCGCGGGGAAAAATTTTCCCCTCCTTCTGCTGACGCACTCTGAAAAAACGGCAGATATGAAACGCATTCTCACCTGCGGAAACTCTTCAGGAGAACAGAATCAGCAATGAGCCCTTCTTTAAATCACAGTTATCTTTGCAAACGAATCATTGTGGAGATGGAACGGTCAGGAAAATGGGAAGCATGGCCGGAGCTTACTCTGGATATTGAGGGCGGGCTTGTGCCGGATATAGCGATCTATGAAAGCGGTGTGCTGAAACCGGATTTCAGACAGGACAGAATCCGGTGTGAAACTCTTCCTTTGGCAGTTGTGGAAATTGTGTCCCCCGGTCAGTCCATACATGATCTGATGATCAAAGCGGACAAATTTATCCGCGCGGGAATTCCCGCAGTCTGGACAGTGGAACCTTACGGCGCTGTCATCTATGTTTCCGAAAAAGAAGAAAGAAGGATCGTTGTGGCAGATGTGGTGAAAACCGGGGATATTGAACTGGATTTTTCAAAAATCTTCCCCCGGAGGCAATGACCGGAAGCAGTCATCTGATGCGTTCAGATTCGCAAGTCCCGCACCTGTGAACGAAACTGCCGCAGCATCTCCCGGTTTCCTTCTTCTCCGTAGCGCATCCGGATATACAGCCCAGTAATATCCGAAATTTCCTTTTTCAGATCCGGCAGTGCTGCCATTGCAGTCTTCGCATAATCAGCCGGCCCCATTTCCGGCCTCCGGGGAACACCTTTTCTTTCCAGTTTTCTGCAAAATTCTGCATACACATCCCGTACAGGGTCTCTTTTGGGAGCGGCTTTGTGCCGCATACGCAGGAAAAACAGAAAAAACACCACAGCAATAAGTCCCGTAATCAGCAGAGCGGTTTTGAGAATCCACTTCCCCCCCTCCACCCGGATGCCCAGTTTCGCGAGCAGACCGGTCTGATCCTGAAGGGAGTAGGCCATAATCCACAGATTCCAGTAAGCATTCACCATATCCCAGCCAAATCTCATATTGGTCAGAAGACTTCCCATCCACCCGGTTTTGGGCATGGAAAAGAAACGGAAAAGATCATTGGCGGAAAGAGCATCCTCCAGGCGTCCTTCCACTCTCTCCGGAGCGACAACGGCTGTGGGATCTGTGCGTGTCCATCCTTTTCCGGAAAACCAGACCTCTGCCCAGGCATGGGCATGGGCCTGACGGACAATCAGATACCCCCCATAGGGATTGATTTCACCGCCCTGATATCCGGCCACCACACGCGCGGGTATGCCTGCGGCACGCATGAGAAAGACAAAAGCCGAGGCATAATGTTCACAGTAGCCTCTGCGGGTTTCGAAAAGAAAATCATCCACCGGCTGCGTGCCCAGCAGAGGCGGTTCCAGGGTGTAAACAAATCCCTTTTCCCGGAAATGCCGAAGCGCTGTTTTCACGATTTCTTCCGGTCCCATGCCGGATGCTGCCCAGGTTTGGGCCATTGCTGCGGATCGGGGATTGCTTCCCGGAGGCAGTTCCGCAACCCGTCTTTCCCATTTTTCCATAGGGCCCGTATCATAGGAAGTATAGGAAGTCATTTGGTAAAGTTTCCGCTCCCCCACAGGACGGTGCGCCATGAGGGTGAAATCACTGAGCATATATCCTCCTGCCGGTTTTGTGCCCGGCATATCCAGAGCAAAGAGCCAGCGGTCATTGTGGGGTTCCAGCGTGAGGGTGTAATTCACAGGATTTTCCGCTCGGAGCAGGGAACTGCTCGCAGGAAGTCTGATTCCTCTTGTCCATTCCCGGCCATCAAAGAGCGTGAAAACAATGCCCCGCCAGTAAAGCTGGTCCTGGGGAGGAACCGGGCCCTCAAATGTGACCCGGAACGCAATGGCATCATTTTGTGCCAGAGAGGAAAGTCTTCCGGGGGACATTTTGTCTGAAAAACCGGATCTGCCGGTGCGCTGGGCAATCCCCAGAATATTCCCCTGTATGCGGGGAAAGAGGAAGAAAAGGATGAGCATCACCGGAATGGCCTGCAGCATGATCACAGAAGCCAGACGGAATTTCTGTTTAACGGAACCCGCAGGATGCTGGAGATGAATCAGCACCGCAGTGGTAAGCAGAACTGATCCGAACATATAAAGGGTCATCCCCAGTTCATCGCTGTAGAAAAGGTTGGTGATGACCATGAAATAGGCCAGAAACAGGCTGATCATGTAATCCCGGTAACAGCGGGACTCCAGAGGCTTGAGTCCTGCCATGACCGAAAGAAGGGCCACATACGCGTCCGTGTGCAGCGCTCCTCCGAAGGAAAGCAGGGCTCCGCCGAATCCGGCAATGGCCAGAAAAGCGGTGAAATAGGTGTTCAGGACAGGCCGCGCTTTTCCGGATGCCCTCCAGATGAAGCCCCAGAGTCCGAGACACCAGAAAATGACCCACAGATGCAGGTTGTTCACATGGGGAATGGTTGCTGCGAACAGAGCCAGAAGAATGGGACGAAGCTGTCTGCCATAGATTGGGGATTTTTTCTTTTCTGCCAGATTTGTGTTCAGTATCTGCTCCTTTTCCGGCATATGCAATGCCAGCCGCCATTAAAACCATGCTTTTGAAAAAAACAGTTTTCTGCAATCAGACAGAAAAAAGTGACGGCATTGCACAGGGTCAATGGGGAGTTGCATCACACACAGATCATGGGACAAAACATGGGCCGGATAATCTCATACCGATTCACCGTTGATTTTATGCCGCAGGTGCTCGTCAGTTTTTTTGTGACCTTTGTGCCCTCTCTGTGTCTCGGCGGTAAAACAAACCTGACAGAAAGCATGGTTTCAATGGGGAATCGGTATTATATCCCCAATTCCTCTGCGATTTCAGACATGGCTGCCAGACTCAGGTTTACAAATTCATTCAGGGGAAGGCCGATTTTCTCGCATTCCATGATCCGCTCCCGGCTTACGGCTCTGGCAAAATGCGGGGTTTTCATCCGCTTGGTAACGGATTTGGTCTGAACACTTGCAATTTTTTTGTCCGGATATACGAGGAGCCGTGGCCACAATCAGGCCGAGATGCTTCCTGCGCAGGTAAGCGCATGCCCGTGTAAGTGTGGTGCTGTCCTTCCAGCCCCAGCCCTTCGGCATTGTGCTTGCGAATCGCGTTGAGGATTTCCGGGCAGATGCCTTTTTCCTCCAGCAGTTTTGCGCCCACCTCGCCGTGCTGTGCGGAATCCTCGCCCGTAATTTCATAATCAATGTCATGGAGCAGACCCGAAAGTCCCCATATGTCCGGATTTTCTCCAAAATGCCCGGCCAGTTTTCGCATAATGGCCTCGGAAGCCAGACATGTGCCACCAGTCTTTCGTTTTTCAGATGTTCTTCAGCAGCTTTCAGAGATCCTCCCGGTTGATTCGATGTGCGCTCATGAAGAATCTTGCTGTTTTATGTTTTTTTAACGTATTGTTTTATGAAGTTTATTCTGATGGATTTTAACCACAAAGGGCACAAAAAAACTGTATCCGTCAGTTTTATTTGACAAAGCAGCAGTGCTTTGTCAACTTTGATTTTATGTGCCGAAGTGCAGAAAAAAACCGGATTTTTTGAAAAAATCCGGTTTTTTCAGCTCACAGATTCAGGACTGACAAAACAGCAGTGCTTTGTCAAATTTTTTCTCACGGATTTCAACCACAAAGGGCACAAACACGGCACAAAGGGCACAAAAAACTGTATCCGTCAGTTCTTTTTGACAAAGCAGCAGATCAACAGAACTTTTCAGAAAAAACCGGATTTTTTGAAATAATCCGGTTTTTCTGTTCATCCCAACACATAAAATCAAAGTTTGCGGAAAACCCTATGCAGCAGCCCGGAGCCGCCTTTCCCGCATCATTCGGGTAAAATCGTCAAACAGATACCGCGCATCGTGGGGGCCGGGCGAGGCTTCCGGATGATACTGCACGGAACACAGGGGATATTTTTTGTGCCGAAGTCCTTCCAGGGTTCTGTCATTGAGATTCATGTGGGTCACTTCAATGTCATTCATGTTCAGGCTGTCTGTGTCCACAGAAAAACCGTGATTCTGGGAGGTGATTTCAATCCGGCCGCTCCTCATGTTCTTCACCGGCTGATTCACGCCCCGGTGTCCGAATTTGAGTTTGTAGGTTTTTCCGCCCAAAGCAAGTCCCAGAATCTGCTGTCCCAGACAGATGCCGAACATGGGGCGGTAATCCAGCAGATTCCGTATGGTTTCAACAGCATAAGTGACAGGTTCCGGATCTCCGGGGCCGTTGGACAGAAAAATGCCTTCCGGGTCCATTGCCTTTGCCGCTTCCGCTGAGGTTCGGGCCGGTACGACAATGATTTCGCATCCCGCATTTGCCAGAGAGCGCAGGATATTGTATTTGATGCCAAAATCAAAGGCCAGAACAGAGAATTTCTCGCCCCGGTGCTTCCAACTGTTCTGATCCACTGGCCTTCCCGCCTCAAAATACACGGGTTTGTTTCCATCCCACCAATAGGCTCTTTCTGTTGTCACAGACTGCACCAGATCCTGACCTGCCATGCCCGGAGTTTCCTTCACCCTTCTGAGAAGCGATGCCGGATCAAGGTCCTGTGTGGACATAAGCCCCCGCATAGCGCCAACATTTCTCAGATGCCGGGTCAGTGCACGGGTGTCGAGTTCCTCAATGCCCATCACACCGTAGCGTTTCAGATAATCGGCAAGGGTGGACACGGATCGGTAATTGCTGGGAAAAGGCTGATATTCCCGGATGATGAAGGCAGCCACCTGCACCCGGTCCGATTCCACATCTTCGGGATTGACCCCGTAATTTCCGATCAGAGGATAGGTCATGGTCACCATCTGTCCCCGGTAGGAAGGATCCGTAAGCACTTCCTGATAACCGGTCATGCCGGTGTTGAACACCACCTCGCCCCAGGCTTCCCCGGGGCCGGTGAAGGATTTGCAGGGAAAGATTCTTCCGTCTTCAAGTGCAAGCAATGCTTTCATAATATTTTAATGCCTCTTTTCAGTTTTCAGTTGTCAGTCAATGCCGTTTCTTTAAGAAAATTATGGAGTGCCGAACTGAAAGTTTGGCAGTTTTTCCCCAATTGTTTCATCTCCCAAACTTTCAGTTTGGGACTCCCCCACCCTTAAAAAAAACATCATTGAGTTGTCAGTTATCAGTGAGTTCCGTATCTGTTTTCCTGACATCTGAACACTGACACCTGTTCACTGATAACTGATAACTGTTCACTGACCATACTGCATGATTTTTTCATATACCAAATCAGCAATTTTTTTTTCCAGATTCCGGCTGACCTGATAAAAGCGCCGGGCAATTTTCTCTTTGGAAAAAAAGCCGTCACTGATGAGAATTGGTGTGGCCTTGTATTTGCCTGGCCTGCCTTCTCCGTCATCCACACGGCTGTGCTGATAACCGGATTCTCTCTGCCAGGTCAGCGCATGCTGATTTTTGAGTCTGTCATAGCACAGTTGGAAACCGGATATTTCATTCCTGTCATCCATCCAGACAATCAGATCAAAATATTCATCCACAAACCAGCGGCGAAAGGGTTCTCCCTCAATCTGCCTGACATTCAGTATTTCATATAACATGTGCGGATAACCTTTGCCTGTTTTACTGTCTCACTTTGCGCACAGCGGTCATTCCGGCAAAAGCCGGTATCCAGCGCATCCTGATTTCACTGGATTCCGACTTATGCCGGAATGACGGTGAAGGAATATAATTTTTTGATTTATTTAAAATTTGTATAAAATGAGTTACTGTATGTCCCAAATTTCATTCCCAGGGGGCAGCCGATATTTCCGATGCCAGTGATTTCATTGCTGCATCAAGCTGCTGCATAAATTCCCAACGGCTGCCGGACCGGTAAAGGGCTTCACCCACAGCAGCATCGCAGAAAAACGGAACCGGCAGCCATTCGCCTTTGGGCAGTGCTTTTCCAAGCCCGTGCATGAATACGGGAATCACAGGAATGTCCGGATGCTTTTCCGCAAGACGGGCAATTCCCGATTTGAAAGATGCCATGCGTTCCGGTTCTCCGCGTGTCCCTTCCGGAAAAAATATCAGAATATGGCCCTGTGCAAGGGCTTCCGAGCAGGGGGCCAGAACATCTTCCCCTTTGTCAGAAACTCTGCGTTTTATCGGGACAATCCCAATGATTTTCAGGGCAAACCATGCGAGACACCTGTTTTTCAGAAAATAGTCGCTGGCAGCAACAGGCCGGATTTTTTTCAAAAATTGCAAAGGAAACAGCGTCATCAGCACCATGGTGTCCAAATGGCTGTTGTGATTGGCAACAACAATGGAAGGCATCCCGGCCAAAAGTCTGTCCGGGTGTCTGACATTTATGCCCAGGATGATCAGAATAACCGGCCTGACAATCAGAACAAAGAACAGGTATCGGAGAAAATGATTCATGGTTCAGAAATACAAATACCTGACAAAGTGGAGAAACAGCGGGGCAGTGCAGGTCAGACTGTCAACCCGGTCAAGAATCCCGCCGTGACCGGGCAGCATACTGCTGCTGTCTTTGATTTTCAAATCCCTTTTCAATGCGGATACAGTAATATCCCCCATGAATCCGCCAAGTCCGATGATAATGCCCGCCATAAGAGCGTGTCTGTGATTCATTGGTGTAAGATACGGGGCGGTTAAGACTGCAAGCAGGGTTGTTGTTGCCACACCGCCGATCAGACCTTCCCAGGTTTTGTTCGGACTGACCACAGGAACGACTTTGTGACGACCGAAACTTTTTCCCCAGACATACTGGGCAACATCATTGAGTTCTGTAAGGCAGACAAGATACAGCACAAGTCCGGCTCCGCCTGCCGCGGGATTTCCCTCTTTTGGCAAAACCAGCAGGAAAGCCGCATGGCTGAGACTGAAAACCGTGGTCATCATTCCCCAGTGAAGGGTTCCGGCAGCACGCAGAAATCCATCTGTTTGGCCTTTTAATACCATCCGCATGGGAAGATACAGAAACATGTAGACCGGAATGAAAATGATGAACATGCCGTACCATTCCGTATATACCCACCAGTACTGAACCGGAATGGCAAGATAAGCCCAGAACAGAACCCGGCGATCCGCTCTCCGGGTCGGGATCAGGGACAGGTATTCCTTGAGCGCCAGAAAGGAAATAAAGGCAAAGAAAGCCAGTGCCATTCCTTTGCTCAGGACAAGAACGCCCGCAAACAGGGCCGTAATCAGCCACCATGTCCGTATCCGGCTGTCCAGTTCCCGGTAATTCCGATCCGGATGTGATTTTTTCAAAACAATGACAGCGATGGTGGCAATCACCAGAACACCAATGATGACAGTCACAGCATATTGCACATTTGGCGGAGGAGGCTGCCATTTCATGATCCGATCTCCTTCAGTGCCTGACGCGCCCGGTTGACAGTCGTCAGCACGGACAGCAGCAGTACGATGAACAGAACCGCATTCAGCCAGAAACCCGCAGGAACACCCATTGCCACAAGCAGGGCGATCACGCCGAATACAAAAGCACGGTCACTTTTGCCCATGGGACCGTCATAGCCTCGGCCTGCCCCGATCATCACAGCGATCACACCGGTCATTTCACTGATAATTGCCGCTATGACCAGCAATGTCACCAGACAGGGTGAAAAGCCCGGAATCAGAGCAAAGGGAAGATACAGCACCGTATCGGAAACCACATCGCCCAGTTCATTTAAAATGGCGCCCAAAGGCGTTTTCATCTGATGTTCACGGGCAAGCATTCCGTCAATAGCATTCAAAGCCATACGGACAAAGAGCACAGCCGGAATCAGAAACAAGATTTGCCTTATCCTGCCAAAAGTCAATACAGTCATTCCGGCAAAAAACGAAAGCAGAAGAGCGGAAAGCGTTATATGATTTGGGCGTATGCTGTTTTTTGCCATCCAAAGGCATACAGGGCGAAGGAAATTCTGAAACAGGGGCTTCAGATCATAGATTGTCATAATTTTTTCACCTTTTGCCGGAACCGTCATTTTCTTAACCGGCAAAAAAATTCCCCCTCCACAGTGCTTCCCTTCCGAATGACAGCCTGACGATCAGACAGGTTCCGGATATGCACATCTCCCAAGAGTTTCACACCGGCCTCAAAATGCACATCCCCTTCAATGGCAAGGGATTCACATTCTGCCAGAGAGGGAACCCCATCGGGAAAACGGGCGTCAAAGTCATCAATTTTTCCGTAATAACGATCATCCAGAGTGATTTTCAGGGTATCGGATCTCCGGTGGGGATTGAGAATCAGGTTTCTTTTTTCTGTGAAAAGAAAATAATCCGAGCGCACCAGCAGCAGATCACTGCATTTTTTGACCGGAAAAAAGCGGGTGCGGGGAACACAGACTGCGCCTGCGCCTGCAAAAAGGGAAATGGCCGCGCCCATGGCACTTTCCACCTGAAACACGGTAGGACTTTCCCTGTCTCTGGGATCAAGGGATTTGGGATTGAGAATCATGGGCAGACGGACAGTCTTTTCCTTTTGGATCAGATTTTTCAGAAAATTCAGATTGACCCACAGATTGTTGGTATTGAAGAAATGATAACGCTCAATATCCCGGAAGGCATCCAGTTCCTCTTCCGGACACTGGGCAGATTCCCGCAGCAGCAGGTATCCGTTCCTGTGCCGTGCCAGATGACCGCCCTTGACATCAGCCGGGGTTCTCTGTGCGACTTCCATCATAAAGGGGAAATTCCTTTCTGCAAAATACCCCAGCAGAGCCATATCCGTTGTTGCGCCCAGATTGTCGGAATTGGAAATAAAGGCATGGCAGATGCCCTTTGCCAGCAGTTGATCCAGAAGTCCCGAAGTGCTCAAAGCCGTGTAAATATCCCCGTGGCCGGGCGGATTCCATTCCAGAGAGGGATCAGCAGGCCAGAGAGCCGGGGCAAGGTTTTCCCGCAGAATTTTGGGGAATTTGTGCTGCAGAAAACAGACAGGCATTTGGGCAGGCCGGATTTTTTCCAGTGCGGACAGAGTCTCGGCATGGGTGCTGAAGCTGTTCATCAGGGCCAGTTCCATGCGATATTCCGAAGACTGAAGCAGCAGAATTTCCAGAAAAGACAGGCCGTTTCTTACTTCCAGCAGGGATTTGGGGCCGGTCAGGCCCATACTCGTTCCCAGACCTCCGTTGAGAATGATGCGCACAGCATGGGGAAGATATTTCTCCCCTTTTTCCGCATACCCTGACAGTTCTTCCATATGCGCAATATCCTCAGGACGCACCGGGAATATCTCCCTGTCAGAAATCAGACCGCTTTCGCCGCTGACAATTTTTTTGTAATAATGGGAAAATGTTTCCGTCACAATGTCCGGAAGTCCTTCTTTTTCCATTTTTGAAACAAATGCCCGCAGGTATTTCGGTGGTTCCGGCTGTGCCATCTTTTCTCCTTTCCGGATATGATGTTAAGGACAGTGTTGTGCCAAGTTTGACTTTGTGATTTCATCTGTGCACAATAATCTGATTTGTTTGGGAAGAATCAGATTGTTTTTTGCAGATCGAAGATTCAAAACTGACAAAGCAGCGGGAATGAATATGAAAAAACCAGGTTTGACAGCACCTGGTTTTTTTGATTCCATCAGCAGACTTTTTCAATCCATCCCAGAGGATCTTCTGATCTTCCGTACTGAATGTCGGTCAGAGCCTGATAGAATTTCAGGGTCATGGGGCCGACTTCGTTGTTGCCGATGGTGACCACATCTTCATTGAATTTGATGGTTCCCACCGGAGAAATGACCGCAGCCGTTCCGCTGCCGAAAATTTCCACTTTTCTTCCGGATTTCTGGGCATCAATCACCTCATGGATGGAGATGCGCCGCTCTGTGCAGGGAATATTCCAGAGCCGGGCCAGGGCAATGACGGAATCACGGGTTACGCCCGGAAGAATGCTGCCGTTGAGAACCGGCGTGATGAGTTCGCCGTCAATGACAAAAAAGATGTTCATGGAACCCACTTCTTCCACATACTGCTGCTCCACGCCGTCAAGCCACAGCACCTGGGTGAATCCCTGCTCATGCGCTTTTTCAGCAGCATACAGACTGGCCGCATAATTGCCCGGAGTTTTGGCTTCTCCGATGCCGCCGCGCACCGCGCGCACATGGCGTTTTGTCACCCAGATTTTGACCGGATTGAATCCTTCCGCGTAATAGGCGCCGACCGGAGAGAGAATGATAAAAAAGCGGTAGGTATGAGCCGCGCGCACGCCCAGAAAGACATCTGTGGCAATGATGGTGGGCCGGATGTACAGAGAGGTGCCCGGGGCCGATGGAACCCAGTCTTTTTCCACTTTGATGAGTTCTTTGAGCGCGTGCAGGGCAAAATGCTCGTCAATGGCCGGAATGCACAGCAGCCGGTTGGATGTGTTGGCTCTGTGAAAATTGACCTGGGGCCGGAAAAGCTGAATTTCGCCTTTGGGTGTCCGGTATGCCTTGAGCCCTTCAAAAATGGCCTGCCCGTAGTGCAGCACCATGGTGGCAGGATCCATGGTGAAAGGGGCATAGGGTTCAATGCGCGGATTGTGCCAGCCCTTTTCCACGCTGTAATCCATATTGAACATATGGTCTGTAAAAATTTTGCCAAAACCCAGTTTGCTTTCATCGGGTTTGGGTTTCAACTGCTGGGCTTTTCTGATGGTGATTTCCATGAAAGAATCTCCTCCTTGCTGTTTCACATCGAAATTTTTTGCATTGGCTTCTTTCCGATTTCTGTGTCCGTCCGTTTGCAGGTGTCCGGCTGCAGGGGCATCCTTTCCACATTATCGGCAACGAAAAACTATAGCAGGTTTATTTCTGAAATCAAGTATTATGTGCAAAGGTTCCGGGCATGAGATGATGGAAAGTATGATTTTTTTCCGATGCCGGAAAGATTTTGGGACAGATTGCTTTTGGCACAGCCTCAGACAGATGCGGCTTCATTTCCCCTGCAGTGTGACAAGAAGGGTTCCGGCAAACATGAGAACCGCACCGCTGAGACGGAAACTTGTGTTCTCCTCCTTAAACAGGAAACGGCCATACAGAACACTGATGACCACGCTGAGACGTTTGACGGAAATCATGTACGCGGCCTGAACCAGGGAAATGGCCCAGCCGTGAAACAGGCCGTGCAGAAAGAGCAGAACCCCTGCTGCCAGACCTTTTGCTGCATCGTTCCGGAATGCTGTCAGCCGGATTCTTCCGCTCATGCGGAAAAACAGAATCATGAGAAGGTTGAAGACCATGTAGAAGAGCATGGTAAAAAACAGGGGAGAGGAATTCAGAATGGCTTTTTTGCCGATGACCGAGGTGAGACTGTAAACAAATGCAACAAAGAGCATGATTCGCGATCCTTTTTCCCGGAAAAGCGACTGCAGGGGCGCAAGGAGATGCCAATGACCGGGATCGATATGGAGAACATATCCGCCCGCGCAGATGAGCACAATGCCGCAAAAGCCTCCGATGCCCGGAATTTCATCCAGAAACAGATAGCCGCTCAGCACCACAAAAACCGGTGTGAAAGCCAGACAGGGAATGGCCAGAGAAAGAGGCGATATTTTTATGGCCTTCATATATAAAACAAAGGTGAAACCATTGAGGGGAATGCTGATGAGAAAACTCCACAGAAAATCCGGGCCGATGGGGGGTACCGGAACCAGAAGGGCGCTCAGGGTGAAAAGCGGGAGACTGTACATCAGGGGATAAACAGACATCTCGACAGGCGAGAGACCGGAAAAGAATTTCCTGATGCACGCGTCCTGGGAGGAAACCGCCACTGCTGTGAGCAGGGACAAAATCAGCCATTGCATGGAAAGAGATTTCTCAGGGGCATATCAGAAAATTCCCGCAGTCCGGTCCGGCTCCGATCGGCATGACGATCCGGCACCATATCAGGCCGTAACAGAAAATCTGAAAAATAACAGCACATGGATACTTCCCGAAACTTTGTGTTTTTGCCTCGTCGCTGCAGACCAATGCATAAACATGTTGAATTTTGCAAAATCAAAAACTGAATTTTTTCAAAAAATTCAGTTTTTTCATTCCCTGTTTCATCCTGTAAAAACTGAATTGGTCAGGTACTGAAAGCAGCCGGAATGCGAAATTGGTTTTGCTGAAATCTTTTTCAGATTTCATGTTATTTCTCCAAAAAGACGGTCGCAGCATACCGGGTTCCCCCTGTGCTGCCTGCACAGAAATTTTGCAATGCGTAACATGTATGCAGAAAGATGTCAAGATTGGCCGGAGGCATGGGACAGGATTTGCACACTGTCTTGAATTTGCTTTTTTTTCACAGTTCCCTTTCAGAAAACCTGCCGGAGCCGCGTCCGGATCACCTCATGGGGCAGTGTTTTCCCAATACGGTACAAAGGCCGGAGGAAAAAAGCTGCTTTCTTTTGCACAGACCTTGTGGTAAAAGTCCGGCAGAAAACACAACAGGATTGCTTCAGGGAGAAGAAAATGTCTGTCATCGTAAACCGCAGTGAGGAAATTTATAGGGGGCGGGTTTTTCACATGATCCGGGAGAACATCACCCTTGACAATGGTGTAAGCGTGAACATTGACACCATCCGGCACCCCGGCGCATCGGCCATTGTGCCTGTGCAGAGCAATGGAAATCTGATTCTCATCCGCCAGTACCGGCATTCGGTCCGAGGATATATCTGGGAAATTCCTGCTGGAACCCTGGGCCCGGGTGAGGAGCCCCTGGCATGTGCAAAAAGAGAACTCATTGAAGAAACCGGATTTTCCGCACAAACCTGGGAAAAACTGGGGGAAATCGTTCCGGTTCCCGGTTATTCGGACGAGCGGATTCATATCTTCAAAGCCCAAGACCTGATCCCGGCTGTGCAGAACATGGACGAGGATGAGGTGCTGGACGTGCATGAAATCCCCCCGGGGCAGGTGCTGCGCATGGCCGGTGAGGGGGAAATTCAGGACAGCAAAAGCCTTTCTGCCCTGTTTCTGCTGCTGGCAAGGATGAACCGTATTGCCCAAGGTGATTTCTGAAAATGAATATTCCTGTTCAGCCATCTGAAAGATTTGACAATTTTTGAAAAATTGTCAAATCCGGGGGATGTTCTTTTCCGGAAATCGCCTAACCGCTTTGCTTTGTTTTTCTGTCTTCTTCGGCAGACTGCCCCGATGCCTTCTGCCATGCCTTGATGACCGCATGGAAGAGTGTGGCAAGGGGAATGGCAAAGAAAAGACCCCACAGTCCCCAGAGACCGCCAAAGAGAAGCACAGCCACGATAATGGCCACCGGATGGATATTCACCACACCGGACAGCAGCAGGGGAACGAGCAGATTGCCGTCCAAAGCCTGAATGATGGAAATGGCAATCATCACATAGGCAAACTGCGCGCCCCATCCCCATTCAAAAAACGCGATCAGTCCCACAGGCAGAAACATGACGGTCGCGCCGATATAGGGAATCAGCACCGACAGTCCCACAAAAAAGGACAGGAGCATGGCAAAGGGGACAGAAAGCAGCGCAAAAGTGACATAGGTGACTGCCCAGACAATGATGATTTCCCATATCTTTCCCCGGACATAATTTCCAATCTGCAGATTGACCTCCTGCCAGACCTCGGTTGTCAGGCTGCGATCCGAAGGCAGAAAACTTTTGAACCAGTCCAGGATCAGTTTTTTGTCTTTGAGGAAAAAGAAAACCATGAGCGGAACCAGAATCGAATAGACCAGAAATGTGATGATTCCCCGTACCGAACTCAGGGAGATGGAAACAGCATACTGGCCCATACGGGTAAGTTCTGTGGTAAGATAGCCCATAATCTGACGGATTTGAGCTTTCGAGATGAATTCCGGATAGCGTTCCGGAAGGAGCATCAGTTCTTTCTGGCCTTTGGACACCATGGCAGGCAGATCCTGCAGCAACTCGACAATCTGCCGCGACAGCATGGGGAGCAGCCAGATAATCATAATCAGAACAGAGGTCAGGAAGAGAATGAATACCAGCAGCACGGCGGCCAGCCGCGGCATCTTCTGTTTTTCCAGATAGATTACCGTGCCTTCCAGCAGATAGGCAATGATAATGCTGATAAACACCGGGGTCAGCATATCCCCCAGCGTGAAGATCAGGATAAAACCCGCAAGAAGCAGAAAAGCGAGGATCACGACCTGGGGATCGGAAAAATAACGTCTGAACCATGTCCGGAAAATGTCAATCATAGACAACTCTCTTAAAAACAGGAGATTTCATTCACCACTTATGCTCTCAGTCGCCCTTCATGGGAAAGAAAACATGCCGCATCCACCCAAGAAGCGTATTTCCCTCCAGCACTTCCCTGTCCCAGCGGTCAAATTCTCCGGACAGTTTCACCGGATCAGAGAGCCACTGGGATCGTTTGACCATTTTTTCATTGGGATCAAGCTGTTTTACCACACGAGCGGGATTTCCGGCTGCCACACTGTCGGCCGGAACGGATTTTGTCACCACAGAACCTGCACCGACAATGCTGTTGTCTCCGATTTCCACGCCTTTGCACACAATGGCCTGATCCCCGATCCAGACATTTTCTCCAATGTGCACCGGTTCCGCTGTTCCCATGGAAACCCGGTTGTAAATGCCGTGCCAGTCCGAATCTGTGATATAGGCTCCGCTGGCAATCATGCAGTTGTCACCGATGCGGACTTCCCTTGCCGCGCCAATGCGCACACCCGGACAGATCAGGCAGTAGTTTCCCACCCGGATAACACCGCTCTCATTGAGTTCTGACCACACGGCAAAACGCACCTTCCGATCCGGAGCAGCAATCACCGTGGCATAACTGCCCAGTTCCACAGAGGCCCCGAAAACCTCCACATGCCAAGGTTTCATAAACACAGCCCCTTTTCCCAGATGATCAAACTGGGGCCGAAGGAAATGGCGGACATAGAATTTTTCAAATTTCCGGTACAGTTTTTTCACAAAATAGGGCCGGTGATCTCTGCGCAAAATTCCTCCTGAAGCCTCAATCACATTTTTTACACTTTTTCTCAGAAAGGATTTGATATTTTCAAACCGCTGACTTTCATACCATCAGACATAATACCGAATCGCCATTGGTTTGATCCTGTCTCCAACGGTATAAGATTTTTGCAACTTTTGGAAAGTTGTCAAATCTGAGCAGAGCAGATCAATGGAGAATCAGTATCATACCGATTCTCCTTTGAAATTTTAACCATTAAGGACACAAAGAAGGCACAAAGGACACAAAAAACGGACAGCACCGTGCAACATCTGCGGAGAATCGGCTTTGCCTTCTGAAACGTATGGTTTCAACAGAGAATTGCTATAAGCAGTCAGCCGGAAAAAGAGGTGTGAGACGGTATTTTTCTGGCTGGCTGAGTGATTTTTTGGCCGCATAAGCATCTTAAATAATCACAAAAGATTATTCTGAGATTTGCAATTCATCCCACGAATCCGGGTATTCATCCTCTTTTCCGGTTATCTCAACAAAAACGCAGCCATACTCTGTTTTAATTTCCACCGTTCCCACTGATCCAGTTCCGTTTCCCCAAATCGCTTTGATAAAGAGAAAAACAATTTGTAATCACTGTCAGAAAATCCCTGCTGAGCCATTATGGAAATCCTTTGCTGCAACGCTCCGTCATCATTCCCCAATCCCGGTCTTTTTCCATGACCTGTGGCAGAAAAGCCGGCTGGCCGGTGTCAGGTCATAAATGGCATCTGCGGCCATCAGCACAACCGCATTGGTCCAGGCAATTCTGTCTTCGGGCCAGATGGTCATGTCCGGCCAGGTATAACCGCACCAGTAGGAACCGTCCTCATATTTCTTGTCACTGATCCAGTTGAAGACAATCTCAGCCTGTCCGGTTTTTCCCATTGCAGCCAATGCCAGGCAGAATTCCGAGCTTTCCGCGACCGTCACCCAGGGCCGGTCTGACACACACCGCACGCCATGAGAATTGATGACAAATTTTTTCCAGTATCGGTCAATGCGCTTGTGCGCGGCTTCTCCGCTTATTGCTCCGGACAGCACCGGATAGAACCAGTCCATGGAATAACGGGATTTGGTCATATTGAACAGATGGGGACAGCAGCGGATGGCATGTCCGAGCCGCTGAAGCGATTCTTCCCATTCGGGCCGTTCATATCCCAGTATCCGCTGTGGCCAGTCCGCATTTGAGACTCAGATACACGGAACTTGATGCCGTGAGGCAGGGCCATGGGATCCGGTTTTCCTTCAGGACTCACCGCCCAGTGGATTTCCCCGGTTTTGGCCTGCAGACCTGTGGCAAATCCCAGAGCAGCATCCACTGCGGGCCACATGTTTTTGAGAAATTTTTCATCTCTGTGAATCAGATAATAATGATACACGCCCACAGCAATGTAGGCAGCCATATGGCTTTCACGGGTTCTGTTTTCCGGTTCTCCCTGCCGGTAGGCCGAATACCAACTGCCGTCCGGCAACTGGTTTTCTGCCAGCCAGGCAAATGCCCGTCCGGCTTCTGCTGCATATCCGCCAATGCTCAGCCCCATGGCAGATTCCACATGATCCCAGGGATCGGTTTTATCTCCCCGGAACCAGGGAATTTCTCCGCTTCTGTACTGCGTATCCGCAATCTGTCCCGCAACTGTCTCCACATCCAGCCCAGCATAACTGTGCTGCACACTTTCGCAAATATACTGCCTCATCTGCCGGATAGCACCTTTCTCAACTCGGTATGAATTTTCAGATTTCCTGTAAACTGCCATGTACCGCAGACAGGCGTGAACAGGCCGTTTCCGCTGCAGCTATGATCAAACTTTCATGGCAAATAAAAAACTGATTTCATACCGTGAAAAAAAAATATGTGCAAGAGAAAAACATCCGGATTTTCTTTTCTGCATTTCTTTTCACCCCTGAAAATCCTTCCCCTCTCTTTAAAAGGCTGAAACCTCATGAAAAACCCGACAGCATTTCTCTCAGGGGAGACAGTTTTTCTGCATCATCAGGGGGGAGATCCGCTGTTCCCAAAAAAACAGATTTGCAGGGAAAATCTCTTTTTCGCAACGCAGTAATATCCCGCGAAAAAACAGGCAAAAAATCAATATCCGGCCGGAAATGATTCCCTGTCATGCCAATTCGCCATTGAAAATATGCTTTATGAAAAGCAGTTTTTGCGGAAGACAATGCCGGTTTGCCGTCGATTCTGCAAAGTCCTGTCAGTTTTCTGTGACCTTTGTGCCCTCTGTGTGTCCTTTGCGGGCAAGGGGTAATGGAAAGCATGGTTTTAAAGGCGAATCGGTATTACGCTGAAGTCCGGAACATACAGAAAAAAACACTGGATTCCGCTTTTGCCGGAATGACAGCAGAACCGGGGCCCATCTTTCCGGGCCCGCTTCGCTCACTCCGAAAGGTGGAGCGCTCGCTGCCCACTACGGAAAATTCTCCATCAAGCTGAAAAGAATTAGAGCGCTCGCTTCTGCCCACCTGCAGAAAATTTCATCAAGTAGTAGTAGGGTGGGCCCATGCTTTTCCGTGCCCACCTTCCGCATCGACTCTGCGCTGAAAAGGTGGGCAGCTCTGCACTTCTGCCCACCCTACGGAAAATTCTCATCAAAATTCCGGCTGCAAGGGCCAGTTGCATGGCAGCCACCCGGTAATCATGAACCGCTCGCAGATGGTTTGTCCGGGCCTTGCTGCAATGCGGTTTCCGCATCCAGCAGATCTGTAATGGTGAACAGACCGGCATTGTAGCGGTTCTGCACAATGCGCAGGGATTCCCCGGCCTGCCCGGTTGCGGCCTGGGCTACCTTTATTCGCTCCCATGCGCTTTGAGCATTGAAAAACGCCTGCCGTGTCTCACCGCAGACCTGCTGCTCTGCAGCCCGGATCATGGCCTGCACCTCTTCCAAACCTGCCTGCGCCTCCCGGATTCCAGCGGAAATCCGCCCGCCTGAATACAGGTTGAGGGAAACCAGCGCACCGATATTGTAATTGTCTGCAAAATCATCCCCTTTTTCGGAATTCAGTTCATAATTCCCTTCCAGACTTACCGAGGGATAATGCGCAGCCCGGGCTTTGGCCACTTCTTTTCCTGCAATGTTTTCCTGCAGTTTCAGGTGGGTAAGATCAGGCCGTGCGGAAAGAGCCCTGGCAATCCAGGCATCCAGGCTGTCACCAAGTCCTTTGCCTTTTTCCAGAGGACTTGTGAGTTCATAAAGCATATTCCCGTCCACGCCCATAGCCACGTTGAGCATGCACCGGGCAATGTCGGTCTGGCTCCGGGCCTGGAGCAGTTGCTGTTCCAGATCCGCAATATGCACCTGCGCGCGCAGCAGATCACTTTTGACCACGAATCCTCCTTTGAACCGGGATTCCACCATGCGGAAATGGGTGCGCGCGGTTTCCAGGGACTGTTCCACCACTTTCAGGTTTTCAAGGGAAAGCAGCACGCCCGCATAAGCCGTGACGGTGCGGGCAATCACCTGCTGCCGGGCCCAGTCTGTCATGAAATTCACGGCCTCATGGCTGAGCCGGGCCTGCTGTCTGCCGTACCAGGTTCTGCCGCTGTCATACACAGGCCAGGATACGGAAACAGACGTGGCAAAATTGTCAATGGCATCCGGATGATTGAGGCGGCCGGGATCAAAATCCGCAGCAGTGATCTGCTCCTGATTGAGTTTGGTTCCGAAAGCCCACATGGGATTGGTGGTATGACTGTACCGCTGGCTCACCTGAACCTGCGGCATAAGACCAGCGTCCGCCTGTGTGATTCTTTCCTCTGCCGCGCGGATGCGTTTCTGCGCTGCCTCCAGGCCCGGATTGTGCGTGAGTGCGGTTTCCACTGCCTGGGAAATGCTCAGTTGCGGATTTTCAGCCGCCAAAGAAACACAGGAGAAAAGTATGCCCATTCCCATAACAAGGGCAGGCCCGGAAAACAGGTTGCAAAACAGGGTTTGGTCAATGATGCGCCGCATTTTTCCCCCTTTTCTGGTTTTGATAAAACATCTGTGAGCAACTGACCATAAACAAAGCATGAAATGCGGGTGCGTAAAACCGGCTCCCTCATTTTACCGTGACCACAGGACATCGGGCTTCCATAATCACATAACGGGCAGTGGAGCCGAAAATGATTTTGCCCACCCGTGAGCGCCGTTTCACACCCACAATGATTTCCTCTATATCATTTTCATTGGCAAATGTGACAATGTCCTCACCGGGCTCCAGTCCCCGAATCAGCAGACGGACATCGCAGAACACCCTGTTTTCCCTGCACAGGGTTTCTGCATAGGACAGATCCCTTTGGGCATTTTCAATTTTTTCCATATCCTCAGCCGCACCGCTTCCCAAAGAGCGGATAATGAAAAGCCTGCCGCCAAAAGCCTGGACATGCCTGATTCCCAGACGCAGGGCATCCCTTCCGGCATTTGATCCGTCATATCCCACCAGAATATTCATAGAGTCCTCCTGAATGTTTTTTCATTGTCAGCAACTTACTGACAAGTCTTTGTCTGTAACCGGAACAAAGAATCTGCACATTGAAAGCTTTCCGGAGGGATTGCAAAAACACAGTTTTTGCAATCCGGAAACCGGTTCCGGAAGGGAAAAATCCCTGTCACTGTTTTTTGACAATGAGAAGATACATTTCCTTTTTTGCAAAAAAATGCTCCAGTTCATACTCGGAACCCGGAACCACGTCAAAAACAACCCTGAAATCGGACAAGTATTCCCCATGAAGACCGGTACGGACAGTCTGGATCAGATTCCCCTTCACTTCGGTTTTCTGCCCAATTCCCTTTCCCGGACGTGTATTGCTGAAATCGCAGACAATCCGGGGAGAACCGGCTTTGATGAAAAAAATGTTCGGCGGTTTTGGCCCTTTGTACAGAAAATACACTTTTTCCTCATTTTCCTCCCCTTTTTCAATGCGGATTCCCTCCATTTTGTGCACAGGTGCAGGTGTCCGTTTTGCAAAAAGTTTTTTGTGGGCCCATCCGTCCCGGCCATCAGTCAGTTGCACCTGATACCATTCTTCTCCGCTTTCCTTTATGAGCACCTTTTCTCCTTTTTTCACAACAGCAAGAATCTCGGAGGCAAGATCAGGAGATTTCCGAATATTCCCGTTTGCGGTAAGGGCAATACGGCCTGCTGGGCTTATGTCCTTTTCCCTGAGTGTTTTTTCCCCCAGCGTGCTTCCGTGCACCCATCCATGTTCCCCGTCATCCAACTGAATATGATACCATTCATCCTTTACCTCGATAACGCGAACAGCCTGCCCTTTTTTCAACTGTGCATTGATCTTTGCGCCCAGTGAGGCATCCTTCCGCACATTGGCTTTGTTCACCTGCACGGAAAGGGTTTTGGAGGAGACGGGAGACTCCTGGAATTTTTTGTCTTCTGAAGTATCGGTTTTATCCTCAGAAACCAATGTGTTTTTTTCGTCCCCGCTTTCCGGAGCATGGGATTTTTCAGGAGAAACCGCTGTTTCTTTCTCTTCCGCATCTTCCGGAGCATGGGATTTTTCAGGAGAAACCGCTGTTTCTTTTTCTTCTGCATCTTCCGGAGCATGGGATTTTTCAGGGGAAACCGCTGTTTCTTTTTCTTCCGCATCTTCCGGAGCATGGGATTTTTCAGGAGAAACCGCTGTTTCTTTTTTTTCCGCATCTTCCGGAGCATGGGATTTTTCAGGGGAAACTGCTGTGTTTTTCTCGTCCCCGCTTTCCGGAGCCTGGGTTTCCTCAGGGGAAACTGCTTCCGCCCTGTTTGCATTTTCAGATTCAGCAGATGCCGGAATCTCTTTGATTTCAGAATCATTCACTGTTTTGCCCGTATGGGATGCAGGAACATCTGCCTTTGCTGCGGAAGCACTGCTTTCCCGCTGAGAATCTTCCTGCTGGGCAAACCCTGTGGGGCCAAACATCGTTGCTGTTATGAAAACCATTGAAAAAAAGATAAATTTGACACATTTCATCTGAACATTCCTCCTTTCACAGAGACTGCATTGATCAGTAGGTTGGGGTGAACGCAGTGAACCCCAACAAATTCAAATTTTTGGGGTTCACTGCGTTCACCCCGGCCTGCCCCCAAATTATTGTCTTGAACACTGTAAAAACCCTTCATCCGGTTTTATGACAATACCCGGACAGTGATGCATATCTGTATTCATCTTATGTCAAGCATTTCCTGTGATCAATATAAAAATGACCAAAGCGTGTCTGAAAAACTGAGACAGTGAAAAAAAGGTCTTTTCGCATCCCTGCATCTCACGTTTTCCAGATTTCCTTTCATGCAGGGGACACATTCTGCAATGTCCCTCCAGGTTTCTTCAATCCGCATTCTTTGTTTCCATGACTGCCTGTTTCAGATGAAAAAAACCTTTTCTTATGGACAATTCAATGGTAAAAAATGAAGTGTCAGATGGCAGGGTTTATCGGAAGAGATGGCCAGAAGGGAGGTTTTCTTGCCGGACAATACAGACAAAAGTGAGCGCATACTCGCGGAAGTGAAGAGACGCAGAGAAGACAGCGGTACCATTGATGTGGAGGAGGAAAAGGCCGAACTGGTCATTTTCCGTCTGGGAGAGGATTATTATGCCTTTTTCGGCAGTGATGTGAAAGAGATTCTTCCCTATGAACCCATCACCTTTGTTCCCGGATGTCCCGAATACATCATCGGCATTATCAATGTGCGCGGGGATATTGAATCGGTCATTGACATTCATCTGCTTATGGGGCTGTCCGCAACCGAAGTGACAAAAAAATCCCGTATCATCATCAGCAGCAAAGGCACAGTGCGCTCCGGGATTCTCGTGGATTCGGTGGAAGATGTGATATCCGTTCCCCTGAGCTGTCTCAAACGTCCCATTTCCACCCTGGACAGGTCTGTGAAGGATTTTTCCCTGGGAGGAGAAACCATTTATCAGAACAGGTATGTCACCATCCTTGACACAGGAAAACTGTTCGGAAAGATTCAGTCGTGAAAACGGAAAGCGGCATCACCGGGCAGGTACCGGAGGAAATCAGAATCCTTACCTTTCGCATCGCAGATGTCTGTTTTGGCATGGATATGGATCAGATCGCGGGGATGCGGAGTCTGGACCAGATAAATCCCAGAGAGTACCGGGTCTGCCGCTTTGAGGAAAAATTTCCTTTCCGCAGGCAGGAAATCAGAACGCACAGCGGAAATTCTCCCATGATTCTGATTTTAAATGATGAGGAGAAACTGTCGGGCCTCTGTGTTGACCGGCCTGAAAACATCAATATTTCTGTTTCCATAGACAGCATCCGGCCCATGCCTGCGCTGATAGAAGCCTGCAACAGCGCTTCCCCCATCTGGGGGGTGGCCCTGAGAGAGGGGCAGATGATCCTGCTTGCAGACTTTTACAAACTTATGGCCCGGCAGGGATGAAGGCATACATCTTCAAAGCAGATACCGCCAATCTGAGCATGGAATTTTCAAAAGAGGAAACGCTTTGAAAAAAGGCAGTTGTCTTCTTTGCAAAAACTTCGTGTTTCTGTGGAATGAAACAGCATCTGCCAACAGTTCCCGACCTGCTGCTGAAAATTCAATCATTCACAAGCAAAGGAAAATTATATGCAAAAACCGTGTGTCGCGATTGTGCGCTATGAAAAACCCGGAGATTCGGTTTGCCGGGCAGTGGAACTTTCCCGGGGGCTGGATCACCTGCCTTCAGGCGCAAAAGTTTTTATCAAACCCAATATTGTTTACTGGACAACTGTCTCGGATTTTCCCAAATGGGGTGTCATCACCACATCCCGTGTGGTCGAGGATATGGTGCTGCTTCTCAAGGAAAGGGGCATTGACGACATCACCATCGGCGAAGGCTCTGTGACCATGAATCCCAAAGACAGGGAAACCCAGCAGCAGGCCTATGAAAAACTGGGTTACAATCTGCTGGGAAAACGCTATGGCGTGAAATGCGTCAATGTGTTTGACCGGCCCTTTGAAAAAACCGATCTGGGAGATGATATTGTCCTGAATTTCAATGCGGATGCCATGCAAAGTGATTTTATTGTCAATCTGCCGGTCCTCAAAACCCATGCGCAGACCGTCATCAGTCTGGGCATCAAGAATCTCAAGGGACTCATTGACATTCCCTCCCGCAAGAAATGCCACAATGCGGATCCGGAGAAAAACCTGCATTATTATGTGGCGCGGCTTGCAGACAAAATGCCCCCCATGTTCACCCTGATTGACGGCATTTACACCAATGAGCGCGGCCCCTCGTTTGACGGCCGCATCCGCAGAACCAATCTGCTGGTGGCGTCCGCAGATGTGCTGGCTGCGGATATGGCAGGTTCCGCCCTTCTCGGCTATCCGCCTTCGGAAATTCCCCATCTGCTTCATGCTGCCCAAAACCGGGGACGCAAACCCGAACTTTCCGAAATTGAAATTCTGGGGGAATCCATTTCGGATCATGCCATGTCCCTGCAATACACCTTTCCCTACAATGAGGCCGGAAATCTGCCCCTGCCCATGGAAAAAATGGGCATTAAGGGACTTTCCTACCGCAAATATGATCTGAGTCTGTGCACTTACTGCTCCGGTCTCAACGGTGTGATCCTCACAGCCATTGCCATGGCATGGAAGGGGAAACCCTTTGATGAGGTGGAAGTGCTGACCGGCAAAATCATGGATCCCACACCGGGCATGAAAAAAACCATCCTGCTGGGAAAGTGCATGTGGCAGAAGCACAAAGACAATCCGGACATTCAGGAGATGATCGCGGTAAAGCAGTGTCCGCCGAAACCGGAATCGGTCATTGAGGCCTTTCATCAGGCAGGCATTGAAATTGATGCCAATATGCTGAAAAACATGGACAGTCTGCCGGGGATGCTGATGGGGCGCTACAGCGGAAAACCCGAATATGAGGAAGGGCTTTTCACGGTTGCGTGAATCCTGAGCAGTTTTCCGAAAATCCGGAATGATGTGCATCATTCCGGTCATATTCCTGTTTTCTGCCTGTAAAAAACGGTTGACGGAAAGCCTGAAAGAATCTGTCACTGTCAGCAGATCAAAAATTTTTCGCACCAGTGCGGAAATCAGGAGAAAATGGCAGCAGTGGGACAACACGGCTGATTCTTTCCGCATCTGAATTTCAGAAAAAAACTCTGTGTGACCCTGCGGAAACTCCGTGTGAGTCTGGGATAAAAAAACAGACAGGCGGCAGATCTGACCCACTATCAAAAGCAGTTGACCGAAAAACCCTGAGGGCTTTGAAAACCCTCAGGGTTTAAGGAGAAATTCTTTTAAACAACTGCGCAACTCCTGTATCGGTTCACCGAGCGATCCGGTAAAAACAGTGAATGAAAAAGGAAACAGTCATGCAGAAAACAGGCATTGTCTGTTATTCCCGGCTTGATGCCATGATAGCTGTGGCAAAAAGACTAAGTATTTATGAAAAAAATTATAATATGACTTCGGAAACATTTTATCATAAATACAAAGCCGGAAAAACAGATGACAAGTTGGATTTTGTTGAATGGGCAAATGATTATGACCACTATATGGTTTTAAAATCAGAAACAAAAAAAAACTGTATCAAGCTGCATAAACTTCTGACACGTTATTTCAAAGAGATTGAAGATTCGCTGCGGGGCATCCGGTCGGCTCATATTGAAAAATATGAGGAAGAAATACTTACCGAGATTCGGGCTAATCTGCGGATAAGAATTCGTTTTCTGAGCGAATATCTTTTTGATGCAAATGAGGCTGTGATTGCTGACAATATGCAGTTTTCACATCTGGGGTATCGTTACCATTTTCAAGGCAGTGATAACCGTCTTGTGTTCAGATATGATGATACTCCCCATTTTCCTGATATTGATTCATTTCCCCATCACAAACATCTGCCGTCCGATGTTATTGGTTCAGAAAAACCTTCTCTGGTGTCTGTTATAAGGGAACTATTTGATTTTATAGATGGAAAAATGTAATTGAACAACACCGGATAAACGGGCCGGAAGAAAAAACAATAATAGGGCGACTGTTAAGCAGTTTCTCATCCGGGCTGCTTTTGAAAAAGCACAGAAAGTTACTGAGAAACAGGGGCGTATTCAAATGTCATTCCGATCTGCTGAAATTTTTTTTAAGGAAATTGAAACGCCTCCCAAACCTGCTCCAAAACTGACAGAGACTGCAAAAAAATATAAAAAGGCTTTCCCGGATCCTTAAATCGAACCTCTGGCACGGAATCATAAGTAAGATTCCATAAATTTTTGGGCATAAAATTTTCAGAAAAACCGGATTTTTTGGAAAAATCCGGTTTTTTGAATACACGAAAAATTTCGTTTGCCTACTTAACCGGGCAGGTTATTACTTTGACAGCACTGTGAAAATTTGCCATAATAAAAAACAGAATGCTGTTAATCCTGATGCAGGCAAATTTATGGAATGAAACCTGATAACGATAACATGACAGATCAGACAAATGCAATAAAATCAGTACGCCTTATTTCCGAAAAGAAAATCCTGTTTCTGCCGCACGCTGTCAGGCAAATGTCACGACCTGACAGAATGATAAGCACGGCAGAGGTGAGAAATGTTGTCAGAAAAGTTGAAATAATTGAGGATTATCCTGAAAACGGTCGGGGGCACAGTTCCCTGATTCTCGGATACGGAGACGAAGGTCGTCCGATTCATGTTGTCTGTTCACCCAAATCCGAATACCTTGCCATTATAACCGCATATATTCCAAACAAAAACGGATGGGAAGACAATTGCAGAAAAAGGAAAATATCATGAACTGTATGCATTGTCATGGAAAAATGAAACGGGCATCAGTCCCTTTCCATATTGACAGAAAAAAATGGCATCTTACCCTGAATGAAATCCCGGCATGGGTATGTATGCAATGCGGAGAAATCTATTTTGAAGAAAATGAAGTGGATTCCGTTCAGAACATCATTCGTTCTGTTGAAGAACAGACAAAACAGATTGCAAAAGCAGCATGAAAATTTGTCATAATTGTCTGTTATGGAAAAAAGCGGATGTCCGGAAATCAGAAATCTGCCATTGGGAGAAGGCACTGTGATGCAGGTTCCCGTTTTTCCGAAAAAATGGGGAAATACTGACAAACTGATTCAAAACAGTTATGTCCGGACAGAAGAGGATGTCAAAACAACGGAGCAGGGAAGGGAAATCATAAGCAAATGGAAGATATTTTTAAGAAATAAGGAGAGAGAAAAATGAAAAGGATGGCATTCACAGATTTCAGGAAAAAAATTTCCAGTTTTACAGACGAGGTTGAATTCGGAGAAACACTTATTCTTCTGCGACGGGGGAAACCGAATGAGGTTGTCTAACTTGTTATATTTTTTTAATAAACAGCCTAAGTAATTGGCAGAGGAAAAGGATCAGATTGTTCCGTCCAGACCGGTTTTCTTTGAGGAGCTGGCATGTCCTCCGGAAGATTTTTCAGGGAAATTTCAGAGATAAAACAATGACAGAAATATAATCTGTCAACTGAATGCAGCGGCATAGGCCAAAAGTTTATGCTACTGCACAATCTGAAGAGCAGAACAAGTTTCCAGCTTTTTTGCAATTGCTGTACAAACTGGAAGCTTGTGCTGTTTTTTTGGGAGAAAAAACAGTGAACACCGCAGATGCAAAATTGACCATTCAGAAAGCAATCCGGGCATTTTCAGAGGGAAGCATGACGGAAAATGCCATTTCCCTTTTTTCCAAACTTGGGTACAATACGCAGCGGCAGAATCCCCTTGGGGAAAAAACCTTTGCGTGTTTCAGAGATTCCTTTCTCAGCGGTGAAACCCGGTTCCGTGAGGACAAAGCCCTTGCAGCAGACTGGAAAAGCATTGATCTGCTCTTTCAGTTGAGCAAAGAGGAGGTGTCTGACACAAAAAGCCTGTCTGACACAAAAAAAATGAATGACACCATCATAGAGTCTTATCTGTTTTTCGCTGTTGAACTGGAAAAATGCGCGCATTCCCGCACTGCGCTCGCGCAGATCACCCGTGAAATCAACAAAGTGTTTTCCATGCCGGTCATGCTGATTTTCCGGCACGGGGAGCATCTGACAGTTTCCATGATCAGCCGCAGGCTTCACAAAAGGGATGAATCCAAAGATGTGCTGGAAAAAGTTACCCTTATCAAAGACATTTCCATTGCAAATCCGCACCGCGCGCATGTGGAAATCCTTTTTGATCTGTCCTTTGATGAACTGAAACAGGTTCACGGGTTCACCAATTTTGTGGAACTGCATGATGCGTGGCAGAAAACCCTTGACACCAAAGAACTCAGCAAAAAATTCTTTCAGGAACTTGCCAACTGGTATTTCCGGGCAGCAGGGCATGTTTCCTTTCCGGATGATATGGAAAAAAACAGGGACATCCGCAACGCGACCAGCCTGATCAGACTGATTACAAGAATCATATTCATCTGGTTTATCAAAGAAAAAAATCTGGTTCCGGAAAATCTGTTCAATTCAGATGAACTGAAGAATATACTGAAAGACTTCAACCAAATGGATTCCCGGAATTATTACAATGCCATTCTCCAGAATCTTTTCTTTGCATGTCTGAACCGGAAGATGAACGAACGGGGTTTTGCCAAACACGGAACCCATCAGGAAAACAGAAGCGAATACGGTGTCAAAACACTGTTTCGCCATGCCGACATGTTTGCCATTCCCAAAGAGGAAATTGTTAAACTCTTTGAAAATATTCCATTTTTAAACGGAGGGCTGTTTGACTGCCTTGACCGCCCGGATGAGGACGGCAGAATCCTGTATGCGGACGGATTTTCAAGAAATCCAAAAAAACAGGCACTTGTTCCGGATTTTCTGTTTTTCGGCAAAGAGCAGGAATGCGATCTGAATGCGGTTTTCGGCACAAAAAATAAGAAATACAAAGTGAAAGGACTGATTCCCCTGCTGGAAAGTTACAAATTCACGGTTGCGGAAAACACGCCGGTTGAAGAGGAAATTGCACTTGACCCGGAACTTCTGGGCAAAGTGTTTGAAAACCTGCTGGCCAGTTACAATCCGGAAACCCGGACCACAGCACGCAAACAGACCGGCAGCTTTTATACGCCCCGTGAAATTGTCAGTTACATGGTGGATGAATCTCTGACTGCGTATTTGAAACAGAAACTTGAAGCGCATAAATCTGAAAACACTGAATCACGGTTAAGGGATTTGTTCAGTTATTCAGAGAATCCCAATCCCTTTGATGAAAAGGAAACACAGATTCTTGTCAATGCCATTGACAACTGCAGAATTCTTGACCCTGCCTGCGGCTCCGGTGCATTTCCCATGGGAATTCTTCATAAAATGGTGCATGTTCTCCACAAACTTGACCCCCGGAACCGGCTCTGGAAAGAGCAGCAGATGGCAAAAGTGGATCATCTGATTGCAGAAGCCCGGAATATCAGTGATTCGGGCATCCGGGATAAAATTGCTGCTGATTTGAAAAACAGCAGAGAGGATATTGAGGAAGCCTTTGCCGGCAATGAACTGGATTACGGACGCAAACTTTACCTGATTGAAAGCTGCGTTTACGGCGTGGATATTCAGCCAGTTGCCATTCAAATCAGCAAGCTGCGCTTTTTTATCTCACTGATTGCTGACCAGAGGATTGCCCGGAATAAGGAAAATTTCGGCGTCCGCAGTCTGCCGAATCTGGAAACCAAATTTGTGGCCGCAAACACCCTCATCGGACTGGACAAACCAAAGCAGCGCGGTCTGAAAAATTTGGAATTGGAAAAACTTGAAAAAGAAATGAAAGATCTGCGGCACAGATATTTCCGTGCAAAAAGCAGAAGGGAAAAACTGGATTGCCAGAAAAAAGACAGGGAACTGCGGAAGAACATCTCGGAGTTTCTGGTAAAAGACGGATGGAACAATGAAGCGGCCGGACAGTTGGCCGCATTTGATCCCTATGACCAGAATGCGTGCAGCCCGTTTTTTGATCCGGAATGGATGTTTGGCATAAAAGACGGATTTGACATTGTGATTGGGAATCCGCCGTATGGGGCGAGCTGTTCCATTGAAAACAAAAAATATTTCAGATCAAATTACAAATCTGCAAAAACAGGGGAACTGAATAAAGGCGGTACCAAAATCAAAGTCAAAGGCTCGCTTGACACATTCTCACTGTTTATTGAAAATGGTTTTAATCTATTGAAAAAAAACGGTAATCTTATATATATTGTACCAATTTCAGTTACATCGGGCGACTCCATGACAGGGCTGCATGAACTTCTTGAAAATAATTGTGAACAGATTAAAATTTCTTCTTATTCTGTAAGACCTCAGCCAATTTTTGAAAATGCTGTTGTAAACACATCGATCATTTTTTTTATGAAAACAAATACCAGTTGCAGGCAGATTTATTCAACAAAGATGTACAGAAAAAATAAAGAATTTGATATGCAAAAACTTTTAAACAATCTTCAGTTTGTTGATGTTCAGACAGTGAAACTGCGAGGCAGATACCCCAAAATCAGTACAGAAATGGAAAAAAACATCCTTGAAAAACTGTTTGCTCAAAAAAACAGATTTGGTGATTTTTTGACAGAGTCTCAATTTCCAATTTATTACAGAACCACAGGGGGAAGATATTTTAAAATTATCACGCCTTATCCAACAGGCTCAACCAAAGAAAAACCTGTTTTTGTCAATAAAAAATATCAGCATTTTTTGGGCGCGGTTTTAAGTTCAAATCTTTATTTCTGGTTTTATCAGATATATTCAAACAATCTTGACTTAAAATTTTATGAGATTGAAGCATTTCCTCTGCCAGATGTTGATTTGACAAAACCTGAAACGCTCTCCGATATTGAAAATATTTACAATCAGTATCTTGAAGATATTGAAAAAAAAGCGAAAATCAGAAAAACAGAAAAATATGCCAATATAGAGAGTTTCAAAGAGTATAAAATTTTAAGATCAAAGCATTTTATTGATAAACTGGATGATTTGATTTGTCCGCTTTACGGACTGACACAGGAAGAAACTGATTTTATAAAAAAATATGAAATTGAATTCAGAACAGACAATCATGGAAAAGGTTGATCCAAAGCAGACACCACCGCATTGGAAAACAGAATTGATGAACTGATCTGTGATTTGTAAGGACTTGCACAGGAGGAAATTGCCATTGCGGAAGGCAGAGACGAATAAAACTGCCAGAATTTACCTGCGTAAACATTGCATATGGAAAACTTTCTGATACCAAATCACCATTGAGTTTGTGCAATGCCTGCGGATCAGGGGCGGGGGAGTCCCGGACTGAGGGTCAGGGACACTGAAATGATCCGGAAACCGGGCCAATATTCCGTTTCACTTCATTTCGGCACTTCGGAATCAGACAGGCACGGTTTCAATCGCGAATTGGTATGACAGCGCTCAAAACAATGGCCGGAACGGACATGAAACTGAAAGAAAAAATCAGCGGCATACAGTCCGGGCTGCGGGAATATACCGGAAAATCCGAAGAGATTCATGCTTGCCGGAGCGTTTTCACGGTTTTATTGAAGTTTTGACTGATATACACCGCCTTTTCAAAAATCAGCAGGTTCCCGCACTCACCGTCATTCCGGAGAAAAGCGGAATCCATTGATTTCATACAGTTCTGGATTCCGACTTTCTCTGGCAGACGGCGGTGGCGTAACATCAGTTTTTTAAACAGGTTTTCATAAAAGCACAGAGAAAAACGGTATGCAAAAAAACTGACCGGACATTGGCAATGTCTGCAAATCTTAAATATCTGCATGGGACGGCAATATTCAGGATGGTTCCCCTGTCCGGGAAAGAACCGATCTGCCGCATTCGCCGGCAAAGGAGAAGAGACATGAACACAGACATTTCTTCGGAAGATATTCTGGAAATTGACAGGATTGTGGATGAATTCATTGATATGCACCGCCGGGAGAGTATGGAGGAGGTGCTTCGGCAGTGCCTGAATGCTCTCAGCGGACGTTTCGGCATTTCTGCCGCGTTTGTCCAGTATGCCCAGGCCCGGACATTTGACGGCCAGGAAGTCCGGCATCGGATGATTATCTCTGACGAAACATCCGATCAGATCCGCAGCATGACGGAAAAAATGATTGACAGTTACAGAACAGGAAGCCTTCAGGTGCAGGGAGTTGCCTCTCCAGAGCTGCAAAAGGATTTGGATGGGGGATTTCATCTCATGGCTTTGCCCATGTTTCTTGGCAGATTTCAGGATTTTGTGGGCATCATCGGACTGATCTGCTCTGAGAAACCGGATGACAGTCATCTCCGGCTGCTCTCCCAGACCGCATCCCGTCTGGATACCTATGTGGAAAGCAAGGTGTCCTCTTATGAACGTCATCTGGTACTGAATCGCATCAATACGATTCTGCAGCGGGAGGGAATTCACGGCATTGGCAGCGCACTGGTGCTTCTGGCCCGTCTGATCGGTGTGCAGAAGGCAGCGGTGGTTTATCTGGAGGATGCACTGGATCCCGCGATTCCCGCGAGTCAGCGCAGAGTCGGACTGATTTATGTGGAAAACGGTGAAATCGTCTCCCGCAGGGACATCCACAGCAAACTGAACAACCGCCTGGGCGGTCCCATGATTGAATATGACATGGAACGGGTCAGTGATTCCAAATACGGAATGCGGATTATGGGCATACTGGAACGCTGTTCGGAAAGCGGGGAGGAAAAGGTGCTGAATTTCACCTGCATGAACCTGGTGAACCGCTATGAGGAATTTCAGCACAATGTGGGAAAGCTCTTTCTCATTGGTGACAAAATTCTGGATTATACGGACAGAAACATCATGGAGTCCGTGGCACTGCAGATTGACATTCAGATCACCCATTACCATGCCCAGAAAAAAGCCCTCAGCCGCTCCCTGCATCCGGATCAGGTGGATTTTTTTCTGAAATATCCAAAAATTGCCCGCTGGTTTTTTGAAAATCCCAGAGAGGAAATCGTGGCCATGGTCTTTTCCGACATCTGCGGATACACCACCATCACCCGGAAACTGGGGGATCCGAGAAAGACCATTGAGGGAGCCAAAAAATGGATTCTCAAGGAAAAGGAGCTGACCCTGAAGCACGGTGGCTTTTTTGACAAGGAAATCGGGGACTGCGCGGTCAGTCTGTTCGGACCGCCCTTTGGGGCCATCACCCTGGATATTCTCAGTCAGGTGCAGAGTGTGGAGCAGATTCGGGAACTCATCAACACCAACAAATGGGAGCCGCACATCTACGCGTATCATGCAGTCATGTATGCACTCGACAGCATGAAGGCCATCCGGCAGTTCCGCATGGGAGAACATGAGATGAACCTGACCATCGGGGTTGAGGTCGGGAAAGTGGCCATCGGAGATCTGACCGGAGATATCGGCAAACTGACAGCCATGGGCGACAGCATGAATCTGGCCGCACGTCTGCAGGGACTGGCAAAGGAAGGCCAGATTCTTGCCGGGCCGCATTGTGCGGAACTCCTGGAAACCTACCGGAAAGAGGCTTATCTGGAGGAACTGCCCTTCTGCATCCGCAAGGGCGGAGAGGCAAAACTCAAAGGATATGATGATCCGGTTTCCTATTATTTCATCACAGAAAAGGACGCGGCCGGTTGAAGATGCATGTGGAACTTCCTCACCTGCAATGAAAAAATACAAAGACTGCTGATCGGGATGCACGGCCGGGACAGCAGTCGGAAAAGACTTGCATATCTTTTGGCACACGGTTATGTTATGTAGAAATAAGGAATCCTGCTCTGAAAACGCGAGATCAGATACAGGTTTGCACCATGATACCCTGACACCGTCTGTTCGGTCTGACACTTACGGATCATTTTCTCAATTCAGCTTATGAGGTCGAGCTTGAAAAGGATCTTTTCCTGAAGCAGCAGTTGCTTGATATTGTCATCATCAGGAGAAAAGAAGGAAAAGTGCCGGCTTCTTTGCCTGAAGGGCTGGAAAATCTGACTGTATGGAACCTGATGACCTGCAAGTCCCATCAGGAAAGTCTGGACGGATGGACGATTGAGGAACTGATCGGACATTATGCCGATTGCCGGAAACAGATCAGTCCCTCTTTTGACAATCTGCTTTCAGAAGAGGATTTCCGTCTGTATGCGGTCAGCACCCGGTATCCGGAAAAACTTGCACAGAAGATTGAATTTGTTACTGTATGTCCGGGTGGTTATGATCTAAAGTGGGGAATCAGGGGCATCTGGTGATTGTGCTCAGCCGGATTGCCGAATCGGAAAAAAATGCCCCATGGCTGATGTTCAGGGCCATGCCGGACAAAGTGGAATACGGAGCACAGCATTACAGATGGCAGAGCCCGGTCAGCGGCATCCTGAACCGGCTTTTTGAAAAATACAGAATCGAAGGGAGTGGCTATGCCTTATACCGATTCTCCATTGATCTGAAATATGAAATTTTGTACAATATTTTTCATAAAAACCGGATTTTTCCGAAAAATCCGGTTTTTTGAACACATGAAAACTTCACTTTATTGTCTGCCCATAAGTATATTTTCAATGGGGAATCGGCATAATAGCAATTCTCCATTGATCTGAAACATAAGTGTTTCAGGTATAAAATTTTCATAAAAACCGGATTTTTCCGAAAAATCCGGTTTTTTGAACACATGAAAACTTCTTTTGTCTGCGTATAAGTATCTTTTCAATTGGGAATCGGTAGAACATCAATTCCGCACGCCGAGTTTTTTTAAGAGAAAGGCCATCGGGCAGAACTTGGAAAAACCGTACTGAAACAGATTCAGTCCCACAAAGGCCGTAAAAAAATACCATCCCGGATGCACCCAGGTGACAAGCGCAAGACTCGGCAGAATGAATGCACCTGCAATCACATGAATCCAGTCATTGACAGTCATGCCTGTTCTCCTTTTTTGGGGTTTATAAACACGCAACCGAAAGTTTTCCGGTATTCAAACATACCAAGTTTTTCCAAAAAAATCAGTTTATTCTATGTTCTGTTGACATTTCAGATTCAGGCGGCTGTTCAAACCGGAAATCTGAACCGGCAGCCGTGCCATAATACTGTATGCTGCCTTTTCGGACAGAACAGGTGAAACTCCGTCTGTCCGACTCAGCGAACTCCGTATAAATAAAAACAGTATGTTATAAAAATGTCAACAGAACCTAAACCTTAAAAAGGTTCAGCGCAAAGGACGGGAAACGAAATGTCAACCTCCCGCGACCATCTTTTATGGAAGATTTATTTTTGCCATATTTTTCTTTATAAATATCATAAGCTTTTCTGAGATATCCTCTCCAATGCCGCAGTATCTGCTGTCACACGCATTGAGCTTCCTGTCCCGTTCCTCATTTTCTTCGCTCATCGCCCTGTCAATCTCATCAGCAGTTAATCTTCCTCTGATTCCAAGAAGATGAATCGCTTCCTGCGTCAGCACCGCTGTGTCTTCACAGCCAATGCGATGAAGTGCGTCAACAATTATGGAAGCATATTCCTTAGAAGTGTTTATGAAAAACTGGCTGTATCCGCCATTGTTGACTTCCCGTTCAAGGGCTTCGACAGCAAGAATGATTCTTTCTTCCTCTGCCAGATTTTCATAACCGGCACGATCCATTTTTTGATATATCGCCTGCTCGAATGCCACCATGATGGAATCTGTGCGGTATTCTCCCGCAAGGGCAGCAAGTTCTGCGGCGGCCTGTCCGGAATAAGCAGCAAGCCATTTCAATTTTCCCATCTCAATTTCTCCTCATAATGCGAATTTGTTATTGATTTTTCCGGAAAATCCCCACTTGAGAGGGGCAGCGGGGTGTTTCATAAATATATTTTCAATGGGGAATTGGTATGACAGCCTGCTACATGACCACGTTGAATTTTATAGGATCAAAAACTGAATTTTTTCAAAAAATTCAGTTTTTTCATTCCCTGTTTCATCCTGTAAAAACTAAATTGGTCATGTACTGCAGGCGTCACAGAAAAAACAGGATTGAAAAGCAGCTTTCCGTCTCCTCCTGTTTTGAAAGTGAAGCCGCTGAATTCAAAAAAATTTACGGTCCGGTGGAAAAGGGCATTTTTATGAGAAAGGAAATCCCCCTGTCCTGCGGACTTTCACAGGAAATCTGCCCTTTGAGTGTGACAGAAACAATATTGTATACAATGTGCATTCCCAGACCGGTTCCGCCTCCTTTCCGCCGGGTGGTGAAAAAGGGATCAAATATTCTGGATCTGTGTTCTGCCGGTATGCCTTTGCCGTTATCGCTGTATTGGAAGAACAGGGTGCTTTCCTCAGCAGAGATGTCAAACCGGATCTGTCCGGACTCAATGCCTTCAAAGCCGTGAACCAGCGAATTCATGACCAGATTGGTGATAATCTGGGAAAATGCACCCGGATAACTGTCCAGTTCCAGATCTTCGGGACAGTTGACAACAATGCTGTGCTTTGTTTTTTTGTAATTGGGCCGCAGACTCAGCAGCACCTCTTCAATATAGGTTTTCAGGCGGAACACCCGTTTTTCTCCGCTGGACTGATCCACGGCCACCTGCTTGAAACTGCGGATCAACTGGGCGGCCCGGTTCAGATTGGTGAGCAGGGAAGCGGTTGCCTCGTTGACGGTTTCCAGATATTTTTCCAGATCTGAGCGTTTCATTTCACCGGATGCATACCGTTTGGAAAGCGTCCGTGTCTTTTCTTCAATAAAGGAGGCGGCAGTCACCCCAATGCCCACAGGAGTGTTGATTTCATGGGCCACGCCTGCCACCAATCCGCCGAGTGCTGCCATTTTTCTGGACTGCACAAGCTCATCCTGGGTTTTTTCCAGAGAGTGGAAGGATTCCTGCACAGCGATGCAGGCTTTTTGCAGTTCCGCAGTCCGCTCCTCCACCAGTTTTTCCAGATGCTCCCGATGCCGGGCGAGTTCAGTCTCTGTTTTTTTGCGTTCCGTAATATCGCGGGCAAAACAGAAATAATACTCTTTCCCTTCAAATTCCAGATACCGGCCTGTGATTTCCACAGGGAATACACGCCCCTGTTTTGTCCTGTGACAGGTCTCTATGGTAAATGCCTTCTTTTTTTTGATAAGAGCCCATGTTTCCGGCCATTTTTCCTTTGGATAATTGGGATCCACGTCATGGATGTGCAAAGCGGAAAATTCCCTGCGGGTGTAACCCAGAACATCGCAGGCCGTCTGATTGACATACAGGCATTGCGCGTCCGACCCGACCCAATATGCCGCATCCACTGAATTGTCCACGGAAAATTTTGCCAGTTCAAGCATATGAACTGTCTGCCGGTGTGCAGTCACATCCCGGATGGATTCAATGGCTCCGGTGAGATTTCCCTCCCTGTCCAGCAGAGGGGAAGCCGTCACCCACAGATATGCGCCCTTTCCTCTGTTCAGACCGGAGAGAAATATTTCCGCATAAAGAATGTTTCCCTTTTTTTCAAACCGCCTGTAATTCATATGCACGGCGGGATCCTCGTTCCAGAAAAAATCAATCAGTGCGGGCTTCCGTTTGCCATGAAAATGGAACGTGTATTCATAATTGCCTTTTCCCATCACAGTGCTTTGGGGAATGCCTGTTATTTTCTCCATGCCCCGGTTCCAGGCAATGATTTTTCTGTCTTTGTCCACCACAAAGGTGGCATCCGGAAGGAATTCAATAATATCCAGCATACGCTGATGAGCTCCCCGAAGTTCTTCCAGCACCCGTCTCCGTTCGGCAATCATGACATTGATTCCCTGCTGCAGCATGGCAATTTCATCACGGGAATTCCCGGAGGCAATGAAAGCGCTCATATCCCCTTTTTCCAGCCGTCTGATGCAGGCCAGGGTCTGTGCAATGCGTCTGACATATTCTCCTGAAAATATCCGGGTGATGACAATGATCAAAGGAAAAAGAATGAGACCTGTCAGAAAAACCATGCGGAAAAAGCGGGTTCTGTGTGCCAGCACCTCTTCGGTGCGCAGCGAAATGCAGACCAGCCAGTTCCAGGGAGGGATGACACGGAATGTGCAGAAACGGCGTTCCCCTTTGTGTGCAAATTCCGTGAATCCTTCTCCCTGCTGAAACATTTTGTCTGCAAAAGTCTCCTCCGCTGTTTCCCCGCTGCTGCGTCCGGGCCAGAGAATGATTTTCCTGTCTTTGGAAATCAGGAAAATCTCTCCGCTTTTTCCATAAGGCAAATATTTAAATTCACTGATAATTTTTTTCCGAAGAGAGAGTTCGGCGTTCCCCGGTCTGAAGAAGGTCTTTTTCTCACAAGCAGCGCGGAATTTCTCCACCTCGCTGACCGCACGGGACATTTCCAGAGAAAGCATTCTGCTGTGAAGCTCATAGGCAAGATCGGAAATGACAACGTTTCCTGCCATAAGCATGGATGCGCTTGCACAAAGGGTCAGCAAAACGGAAAAAAAGGCAATTTTTGACTGTATCTTCATACCCGCCTCCCTGTGAAAGCAAAACACGCGGAGATTCAGATTTTCAGATCAGAGCCATTGACGGTTCGGGAATACAGGTGGTTCAGACAGGCTTCGGAAATTGCGCGGGCTGTTTCATCCATTTGCTGTTTTGACAGATAGATATGCGGGGAAAAACGGATGCGGCCCAGCCGGAGTGCGGCAATCACCTTCTGTTCTTTGAGTTTTTCAGCCAGCCGGTCCGAAGCCAGCCCCGCTTTTTGGCAGACTGTGATTCCTGTGGGATGATCGGGAAACTGATCCGAAAGCACCTCAAAGCCCATCATGCGCAGACGCTGATTCAGATATTCCGTGAGTTCGAAAATCCGGGTCCGCACCCGATCAAATCCGATGTCGCACAGAAATTCCAGAGAAGCCAGAAAATAGACCCAGTTGAGAAAATCCGCTGTGGAAATGGTGAATCGATCCGCATCCGGCTTCAACTGTGTTTTGTAGGGCAGATATTCCCGATCATTGATTACAGAACCGGTTCCCACAAAAACGCTTTTCAGGTCTTTGAGCCGTTTTTTTGAAATATAGAGAACACCCATGCCCGGAGGCCCCATGAGCCATTTCCATGCAGAAAATGCCATAAAATCTATATTCATTTTTCTGACATCCATGGGCTGCATTCCAACACCCTGCGCACCGTCCACAGAAAAAAGAATATTCTTTTCCCGGCAGATTTTTCCGATCTGCTCCAAAGGCAGGGGCATTCCCGTGCACCAGTGAACCGCAGACAGGGAGATAAGTCTTGTCTGATCTGTAATCAGGGGTATGAGTCCTTCCAGAAAATTCTCCGGACTGCTTCCCATTGCTGCGGTTTTGAGAATAACACCGTTTTCCTCCCAGTGGCGCCAGGGATAAACATTGCTGGGATATTCGTTTTCCAGCAGAATAATCTCTTCGCCTGCCTTCAGATGCAGGCCATGTGAGAGGATATTCATTCCTTCGGATGTGTTGTGAATCAGGGCCAGTTCCTCAGACTCAGCTCCGAGCAGTTGGCCCAGAATGCTTTTGATCCGCTGTTTCACATCCATATAATCCGCTGTTTCCGTAAGAATTCCCTTTTGGGAATAACCTGTCATAAAACGGTTCACGGCAGAAACAATATGCTCGCCGGCCGGTGTCATGCCGCAGTTGTTGAGCCATATCATTTCTTTGTTCACCGGATACTGCGCCTGCACATATTTCCAGTCCATCATGAACGACCTCCGGGATTTAACAAAATTTTAACATTTGCACCGCTGATTTTGTGTTATATAATAAATTTTATCGGAAATAAAGCAGAACAGGCTGAAAACTTATGCTGCTTTTCATTTCCGCCAATGTCTGAAATAAATTCTGGCAATTGTTAACTGGCAACTGGCAACTGAATATGCCATTTTCACAAATTGATAAAGGGAAAAAAGAATTCTTTTATGAGCACTCAGACCATACTGCTTGTGGATGATGAGGAGGATATTCTGGAACTCCTGCGCTACAATCTGACAGCCGAAGGATACCGTGTCTTATGCGCGGAATCCGGGGAAACAGCCCTGGAGATTGCCGGAATGCAAAAACCGGATCTCATTGTTCTGGATTTGATGCTGCCCGGCATTGACGGTCTGGATGTTGCCGCCATACTCAAAAAGGACAAAAAAAACAGTCATATTCCCATTATCATGCTCACGGCCAAAGGTGCGGAATCCGATGTGGTGACCGGTCTGGAAATGGGCGCGGATGATTATGTGAGCAAACCCTTCAGTCCCAGAGTGCTGAATGCACGGGTAAAGGCTGTGCTGCGGCGGAATGAAAAAGTATCCGGAACAAAGGGGGATGTTGTTCAGGCGGGTGAAATCAATATAGATCCCGGCAGACGCCGGGTCATCATACAGGGGAAGGAAACCGAGCTTTCCTTTACAGAATTTCAGATACTGCTTTTTCTTTCCCGCAGACCCGGGTGGGTGTTCACCCGTTCCCAGATAGTGGATGCAGTCCGGGGCAGCGATTACCCGGTCACAGACCGGAGCGTGGATGTCCAGATTGTGGGACTGCGGAAAAAACTGGGGCCATGCGGTCATTATATTGAAACGGTCCGGGGCGTGGGATACCGGTTCAGGGAGCTTTCATGAAAAAATACAAACCGTTGTTCTGGCATATTTATCCTTCCTATCTGCTGCTGGTGATCTTTTCTCTGCTCGCGGTCGGCATTTACACTTTGGTGGCAGTGGAAAAATTTTTTCTGTATCAGACAGCATCGGATCTGCAGGCCCGCGCCCGGCTTCTGGAGGGAAATATTTCCGAAATGATTTCTCCCCTGAATCCCGCCGCAGTGGATTCCCTGTGCAAAAGCGCGGGAAAGCGATCCGGCACACGCATCACTGTGATTCTTCCCGCAGGTCAGGTCATCGGCGATTCTGAGGAGGATCCCGCGAAGATGAACCGGCATTCAGATCGTCCGGAAATTGTGAAGGCCCTGGCCGGAGAAGTCGGAATTTTCACCCGTTACAGTGAAACCCTGCACCAGAACATGATGTACGCGGCCGTGCCGGTCCGTGCGGAAAACCGTACCCTGTGTGTCATACGGACGGCCATGTCTTTGGATCGCATCAATAAAAAACTCTCCGGCATTCAGCACCGCAGCATGGGAGTGGGGCTGATGGTTGCGCTGGGTGCGGCTGCCCTGTGCTATTATATCAGCCGCCGCATCAGCAGTCCCATTGAGGAAATGCGCAAAGGAGCCGAGGCTTTCGCGTCCGGCAATCTGGACTACCGGCTGCCCACACCCAAATCGCGGGAAATGGCGCTGCTGTCCACCGCCATGAACCGTATGGCTGCGGATCTCAATGAACGGATTCAGACTGTCATCCGCCAGCGCAATGAACTGGAAGCCGTGCTCTCCAGCATGCGGGAAGGCGTGGTGGCGATGGATATGGATGAAAAAATCGTCAGCATCAACCATGCAGCCGCGCAGATGTTTCTGCGGGAACCGTCCAAACTGACCGGAAAGAGCATTCAGGAAGCAGTCAGAAATCCCGATCTTCACCGTTTTGTGCGCCGGGCACTGGACGGAGAATCACCGGAGGAACAGGACATCACCCTTTACCATGAAGAGGAACGCACAGTCAGCATCAACACTTCCCCTCTGCTGGATGCAAACGCGGAGCGCATAGGCATTCTGCTCGTGCTCCATGATGTGACAAGACTGCGGAAACTGGAAAACATGCGCCGGGATTTTGCCGCCAATGTCTCCCATGAAATCAAAACGCCTCTGACGGCCATCAAGGGCTTTGTGGAAACCCTGCGCACCGGAGCAGTGGAAAAACCGGATGAGGCAGTGCGCTTTCTGGAAATCATTGAAAAACATGTCATCCGCCTGACCGCCATTATTGATGATCTCATGAAGCTTTCGGAAATTGAGCAGAAAGGCAGACTTTCTCTGGAAAAAGGGAATCTGAAATCTGTTATCGCCAATGCAGTGGAAATGTGCCGTCCCCTGGCAGAGGAAAAAAATATCTGTGTGGAATGGGAATGCCCGGAAAATTTGGAAGCACAGATCAGTGGCGCGTTTCTGGAGCAGGCTGTCATGAATCTGGCTGACAATGCGATCAAATACAGTCCGGAACAAAGTACCGTGCACATTTCCGGAGAAAAAACAGCAGATGGGCTTGTCATCCGGGTCAAAGATCAGGGCATAGGCATTCCCAGAGAACATCTGCCCCGGCTTTTTGAACGGTTCTACCGGGTGGACAGATCCCGCAGCCGCAAGGCAGGCGGAACCGGGCTGGGGCTTGCCATTGTCAAGCATATTGTCCTGGCCCACGGCGGTTATGTGACAGTGGACAGCCGACCGGGAAAAGGCAGCACCTTTGAAGTACATCTTCCGCATCGGCCATGAAAAAGAGCGCACAGGTGTTCCGTTTCAGATCTCCCTGCAAAGTCCAAAGGCTGCGGAAAATCCACCTGAAAAACTGATAAACCGTTTCTCATCAGGAGCCAAAAATGGAATACAATATTCTGTACTGTTCTTTATGCGGAAAAAACTACAATGATGTGAACAAGCTGATAACCGCAGATGGCGTAACCCTCTGCGATGCTTGCTATGTTTTCTGTGCTTCTCAGGAAGACAGCGATGAAAAAAGCAGAAATCCGGAAGACAGTGAAAACTGCAAACAAAAGGAATCTGCAATGTGAATTGAGAGTTAAAAATTTCAGAATGAACAAAAACAAATTATTGTATATTCATGCAGGATCTGATACAGGAATTGACAGGTTTCAAAAAGTTTTCAAATCTTCAAATCTTACCGAGATCCGACTTTAATTCGCATTTGCAGGAGATGGATATGAACAGAGACAGTCTTCGCAATCCGTACAGAAGCATACAGATCATATGGCTTGCCATGCTGTCTTCACTGGCAATCTATGCGGCAGTCTGTCATCTGGCCGGAGATTCCATAAGACAGGGACTCGGGGAAGGAATACCGCTTGATTTGATACGGAATGTTCTGATCGTGGCTTCTGCTGTGGAACTGGCAGTGATCCACTTGATAAGAAAGAAAATTCTGACCATACACAAAGGCATGGGAGAGCAGAATGTCACCCAGAAATATCTTTCCGCTTCAGTTATATCTTATGCCATATCCGAAAGCATAGGGATATTCGGACTGCTTCTGTATTTTCTGGGCAGCACGCAGGAAGTTCTCTATTCCTTTCTCTGCATATCCGCTCTGGCCATGTTTTACCACCGGCCCGTGTATGAGGATTTGGAAGAACTGGTGAAGAAAGGAAGGTAATCTTCCGTTAAGCGGGCAAATGGCGTTTTTCGTGTATGCCAAAAATCCGGTTTTTCCGAAAAGCAGGATTTTCCTCAGATTTTCCCCAACATGGCGGTTTTCCCATCAGGCATTTCGCTTTTCTCCTTGACTTGCACAATTCCCATTCATTATAACGATGTTCACAATTTCAGAAAACTGTCCACAGAATAAGCCCTGATTATGAAAATGGGGAAGGAAAGTGCTGCATAATACCGATTCTCCATTGATTTGATTCAATGCTTTCTGCACAGCCGAAGTTTTCGGGTATTCAAAAAACCGGATTTTTCAGAAAAATCCGGTTTTTCTGAGGAACCGGCAGAAAAATATTGCATAACTTCAACAGAGATTTGGTATAACAACTGCCTGTGCTTAGGGACTGTATGAAAATAACCTGTTGCAAACCCTAAGGGTTTTAAAAACCCTTAGGGTTTGGGTCGAAAAAATTGTACAGGTTATTTTTTTACAAACCCTTACAAACAGAACGAATGACGAATATGGATAACAGCAAAAATTCTTATCCTGCCGGACACGCTTATGCGGAACAGCTCTGTCTTTCAGATCTGCTGAGAGAACCGCTCTTTCGCTCTCTGATAAATTCTCTGAAACTGCCTGAAGGAAGCAGAGGACTGGATATCGGATGCGGAACCGGAAGCAATACGCTGATCCTCGCGGATGCGGTCGGCAGATCAGGGCATGTCACAGGAATGGATCTGTCCGGAGAGTTGCTGACCCATGCGAGGCAACAGGCAGATAACACGGGTTTTTCCCATCGGATATCTTTTCTGAAATGCGACATGAACCGTCCTGCTTTCAGCAGGAATACCTTTGACTGGGTGTGGAGTGCAGACTGTGCCGGATATGCGCCGGGATGTGCCAGGTCTGATAAAAAATCTTGCGGGACTTGTGAAACCCGGAGGGAGTTTGTTTGTCCTTGCATGGTCATCCCAGCAGTTGCTGCCGGGATATCCGCGTCTGGAAGCGCGTCTTAACACAACTTCCGCAGGCATTGCTCCTTTTATTCCGGGGCAGGAGCCGCAATCTCATATTCTGAGAGCATTGGGCTGGTTCAGGGCTGCGGAATTGGAAGATATTGAAGCCGCCACTTTTGTCGGCGATATTCAGGCGCCGCTGGGAAAAGAAAAGCGCATGGCAATGGCATCTTTGTTTGAAATGCGCTGGGGAAAACCCGGCACGGAACTGACAGAAAAGGAGAGAAGGGAATATCAGCGGCTTTGCAGTCCCGGTTCACCTGATTTCATAGCAGATATCCCCGATTATTACGGTTTTTTCACCTATACACTGTTTCGCGGCAGAACTGCTGTATAGGCTCTGTCAAACCTGAATCTGTGCGTTGCAAAAAACCGGATTTTTCCAAAAAATCCGGTTTTTCTGCAGTGTTGAAACTTTCTCAGCAGAAGAAAAAAACGGCAAAGAATCCAAATCTGTTTTTGCTGAGTTTGGCAACAGGCTGAAAACGTATTCCATTTCGGAGAACATAATGAAGATACAAGACAAAAACATGCTGTATTACGGAGACAATCTTGAAGTGATGCGAAAGAGAATACCGGATGAATCCGTTGATCTGTGTTACATTGATCCGCCTTTCAATTCCAAAAGGTCATACAACCAAATCTATCTGAATGTCGGAGAGGACAAAGCGCAGGCACAGGCGTTTATTGACACATGGTCATGGGACAGTCTGGCTGTTCAGGGGTATCAGGAAATAATCTTAAACAGCGGTGGCAGATTTACTGCACAGGTCATTGAACTTGTCAAAGGTCTGCGCAATGTCATCAAAGAGGGCAGTCTGCTTGCCTATCTTGTCAGCATGACTTTGAGAATCACGGAAATACACCGTGTTCTGAAGAAAACCGGAAGTTTTTACCTGCATTGTGATCCCACATGCAGCCATTATCTGAAACTGATACTTGACGCTGTTTTTTGTCCGAATGGAGGGGATTTTCTGAATGAAATCATCTGGCAAAGATACAGCCGACCGAAAGGTTCCCAGTTTGATGCAAAAAAATTTGGGAGTGCAACAGATACAATATTTTTTTACAGCAAATCTTCAGCATATAAATTTTACCTTGATAAAGTTAAAATATCAATTGATGATGATGAGATAAATAAAAGATACAATCTTGCTGATGAAAAAGGCAGATATTACAGCGGGCCTCTTCTCAGATCTTCCTCAATGGGTGAAAGGCCGAATCTTGTTTATGAATACAAAGGGTTTACACCTGGGCCTGAAGGCTGGAGAATGACAAAAGAAAAACTTGTTGAAATTGACACTCAAGGCGATATGTTTTGGACATCATCCGGGATACCGAGAAGAAAAGTAAGACCAAAGGAAAACCCCGGTATTACACTTGGCAACTTATGGTCAGATATTGAAGCAATCGGTTCACAGGCCAAAGAGCGCCTCGGCTATCCAACTCAGAAACCCGAAGCCCTGCTTGAACGAATCATCAAAGCAGGTTCCAATGAAGGCGACATGGTTTTGGATGCCTACTGCGGATGCGGAACCACAGTAGCTGTGGCGGAACGGCTGAAAAGAAACTGGACAGGCATTGACATAACCTATCAAAGCATCAGCCTTGTCCTGAAAAGGCTGGAGGACAGTTTCGGCAAAAAGGTTTTAAGGAAAATCCTGCTTGACGGAATACCCAAAGACGTGGAATCTGCCCGTGCGCTCGCGGAAAAGAAAGATGACCGGCTGCGCAAGGAGTTTGAAAAATGGGCATTGCTGACATATACCAACAACCGTGCAGTTGTGAATGACAAAAAGGGGGCGGATAAAGGAATAGACGGCACAGCCTGGTTTCTGACTTCCGGCACAGATACAGGCAAAGCTGTCTTTCAGGTGAAATCAGGAAATGTGAACCGTGCAACCATAGCCGCACTTCGGGGGGACATGGAAAGGGAAAAAGCGCAACTGTCTGTGCTTATCACCTTAAATCCGCCAACAAAACCCATGAGGGAAGAGGCAGTAACAGCAGGGGTTTATCATCATCCCATGATGAACCGGGATTATGACAGAATAAGCATTGTCACTGTAGAGGAACTGATTGAAGACAGGAAACGGTTTGAAATGCCCACCGGCATTGATGTTGTGAAAAAAGCCCCGAAAAAAAGCGGAGAACAGCAGGCGAAGTTGGTTTGACAGGGCATAACCAGGCAGGATTTGAGAACTTTCAAAAAGTTGTCAAATCTTCAAATCTTATGGGAATCTGATGCTTAATACCAATTCTCCGTTGAAACCATGCTTTTTTTAACCACAAAGGACACAAAGACGGCACAAAGATCACAACAGACTGACAGCACTGTGCAAAACCGGCGAAAAACCGGCATTGCCTTTCGTGGGGATTACTTTCCGGAAAATATAATTTCAATGGAGAATCGGTATAATTTGCAAATTCAATCTTTCAGAATGGAGATATCTTATGAAATTCACAGTGTCACAGTTGAAAAAGGAACTGGGCAGGAAGACAAAAGAGGAACTCATTGCCGAAATTTCCATGCTCTGCAAACAGATTCCCCAGGTCAGAGAGTATTATCAGGCACAGACAGATGATACAGATGAAATTGTAAAAAAATACAAAGACATCATTGAAAAGGAATTCATTGACGGAAAGACCAGGGGATTTCCAAAGGCAAGGCTGTCAGTGGCCAGAAAAGCTGTGAATGATTTCAAGAAACTCATAAAAAAGCCTGATCTGACTGCTGAAATCATGTTTGCCTATGTGGAAAGCATATCCGCTTTCTGCTCTGAATTCGGTCCGGATACGGAAGATTATTACACAAGTCCGGAAAACATGTTTGAAAAGGTGCTGGCACTGGTAAAAAAACACGGCTTGGAAAAAAATTATGAAAAAAGAGCATACCGCATAGTGGAAAATGCCACTGATGGATATGGTCATTTTGACTCTCTTGAGGAAAGATATGAGCAAGTTTACGGAGAGTTCATAAAATAAAAGAGCAAAAAAATTCAGGTGATTTCCGGAAAAGAACATCCCCCGGATTTGACAACTTTCCAAAAGTTGTCAAATCATTCAGGTGACGGAACAGGGACATTCATTTTCAGAAATCACCCAGCATCAGTTATTTCAGTATCAGCCCGTTCTGCCACAGTATCAGGAACAGCAGAACCAGTATCAGAAACAGCACATACACTCTCCAGGGGCTGGCTTTTTCCGCAAAAGGATCTTTGAGTTCACGGGATGCCCCGTCCGGAAGTTCTGCACTTTTCGTAAGGGAAGTGCCAAAGGGGATATTGATTCTCGCACGGGTGTTGACCGCCCAGCCGCAGGCATCCAGAATGGGGGAAAGATTGCGCTGCCGGAGTTTCAGTGCCGCAATAAACATGGACGGGCCGGAAACAATCAGCAGCAGCCCCGCAATGGCAAAAGGCATCTGCCACAGTTTCAGTCCCATGAATCCGGTGACAACCGAGGCAAGTGCGGTTCCCAGAGCCCCCAGAGCAAGACCGATGGCGGCAAAAATTCCCGCAAATTTTCCCACATCAAAGGCCGGAGGCAGGGCGGGTTTGCCTGGTTCGGGCTTTTTGCCCACCTCTGTCACCGCAGTGGCAGCGCCTGTATCCACAGATTTGTCCCGTTCTGCGGCAAATTTTTCAATCTGCTCTCTGATCATCCGGGCAATGCGTTTGTAGGGTGACCAGAAAGCCTGACGGATGCTGATGGGATGCTCCACAATCTTGACAATGGTGGCGTCCCAGTCCAGATTTTTCCGGTCATAGAAAATGCCGTTTCTGCCCACCATCAGATTGTCAGCATCACCTTCTGTAAACGCGGCGGCTATATACATTTTTTCCGGGCTGTCTTTGCGTGTGCATTCACAGTATGCCAGATAGGTCCTGCCCATCTGTGCCAGGGTGCTGTGCGCGGCCGGATCCTTGACCCGGATGCACAGCTCGCAGCTCCGTCCGTCCAGATACAGGGTTCCGGCCTGAAACACGGCCTTTTTTTCCGGTGTGTAAAAATCGTGAAAGGAGACAAAATTGTTCAGCAGGATGTGGATGTCCCGGTAATAATGGATGAGTTTGTCCAAAGCCGCAAGGGAATTGGCAGAAAATTCAAGGGCTTTGTCTTTTTCAATAAGCTGTCCGATAATTTCCTCACTTTGGCTGCTGAGAATCTCCCGGATCCGCTGCAGTCCCAGTTTTTCCACAGGACTTTCCTTTTTCGCGCTTTTCCATGCCTCATACACGGCAAATTTGTCTTTGATTTGCTTCCATTCCTCTGCCGAGAGACTGTCTTTGTCCATTCCGAACAGGGGACGCACCACCTTGTCCCGGAAATCTGCCAAAACTGCTGTCCATGCCGGATTCACAGAACCGCTGAGCGGCAGGCCGGCTCCGGGTTCGATTTTTGCCAGCGGAAATGCGGCCATTTCCTCTGTTGCTGCGGACAGGGGTTTGCGGGAAAATTCTTCATACTGGATTTGCGCGGGATTCAGGGAGGCAGCGGCATTGGCATCAAATGCAGCCAGACCGCAGCGGGTGAAATAGTCATCGGCCTTTGCCGCAATGGCCTCAAAATGCGGAGCCGCAGCAGGTGTTTCCGCTCCCAGGGGAAGAATTGCCGCGTTTTCCCCCTCACTTTCACGCCACCATTCAGAATAGCCCCGCGCCTCGGTGAAAAACAGATCGGCCTTTTCTTTTGTGATTCCGGGCAGACCGCTTCTGTCCTGCTCGGATCCCATGCAGTCCATGATCTCCTCAATGACCTTTCTGACTGCCTCATCCTCAGCGGCTATGGCAGGAACAATCCCGTCTCCGTTGAATTTTGTGTTGGCAAAGATGCCGGCTTTGTCTACAGTGTCAGCCGGGGAAATGCTTTCTGCATCCGCTTTTCCCGCATTTGCCAGAATTTCCTTTGCAAAGGCCAGAATGTTTCTGCCCTCGTCCGTGTTTTCGCTGATTGCGGCCAAAGGCAGGGAACCGTTGCTCCGGGTGAGATCATCAGGATTTCTGATCAGGGAAACGGTCCAGTTCAGGGCTTCGATTACTTCGGGTGCGCGGATGCGGCCGTCTCCGTCTTTGTCCATATACGTGAGGGTGACAGGATCAAATTCAAGCCCCTGTGTGGGGCAGGCCAGGGCTGCCCAGAGTTTCTGATCAAGCTGCCTGATGGATTTCACATCCTCGCCGGTCTCAATGAGAACATGATCAAAACCGCCAACGCGCACAAAACGCCATTTGTGGGGGAAAGCTTCTTTTTTTTCTGCAACAGTTGCATCTTCTGCCATTTTGCCATCTCCTTTTTTTTATAATCCTGTTTTTAACCGCATGATTCAGGAATATATATCAAATATAAAAAATAATAAAGCGCAAAGTCAAATGCGCACCGAATCATAAGCAGGCAGGCAAAAGTTCTCGTGCATTCAGAAGAGCCTGATTTTTCTGAACAATTCTGAAAACTTTATACCTGAAAGTTATGCTGCCCTGCTTATTTTTCAGAGTTCATGTTACTTCAAAATGCCGAAACAGCATCAGGATGATTTTCCGAGTGCTCTGCATTTCTGCTTCTTGCCATATTTGGCAGAAAAAAGTATAAGGGTGAAATATAAAGGTGCAGATGCAATAAGAGGAGTCAGAGAATGCAGTGCAGAAATCCGATTGTTCTGCTTATCAGATTATCAACCCTGCATCTGTCCGGAATTCAACAATAACAGAAAGGATATCCAGCCATGTTCAGAACCATCAGAAGAAAAATTGCTTTGGGTTTTATCATTATGCTCGTATTAATCGGCTGTGTCAGTGCCATTGCTTACCTTGGACTGATGAAAAGTTCACAGGGCTTTGAAACATACCGGCGCATGGCCCGCAATTCCAATCTGGCCGGATATCTGCAGGTTCATCTGCTCAAAGTGGATGCGGATATCAAGGATTATATCCTTTTCGGCCAAAAGGATCAGTTTGCAGTTTATGAGACTGATTTCAGAAAAATGGAGGAATTTCTGGCCCAGGCCCATAAGGACATCCAAAATGCACAACGGGCTTCACAGATTGACAAAATTGAAAATCTGCACCGGGAATATGATGCAGCATTCAGAAACATCTCGGATTTTATGGAAAAACGCAATCAGTATGTCAAAGACATTCTGGATGTGAACGGGCCCCTTATGGAAAAAAATCTGGCTCTTGTCATGGAATCTGCTGAAAAGGAAAACAGGGGGGAAGCCGTATTTCATAGCGGCATGGCCCTGAGAAACCTGCTCCTGGGACGCCTGTATACAGCCAAATTTCTTGACACCAATGAAAAAATTCATTCGGATCGTGCAAAGACCGAGTTTGACAGTATGCAGGAAAGGCTGAATCTGCTGGAAAACATGCTGGAGAATCCGGAACAGCGGAAAACTCTGACTCTGGTGAGGGAATCAGGGGAAATTTATGGGGACACACTCGGCAAACTCGCCGACATTATATCTGAGCGGAACCGTTTCATCCGTGAAAATCTGGAGCGGACCGGGCAGGAGATTCGGCAGGCCATAGAAACGGTGAAACTTTCCTACACAGAGGATCAGGATCGTCTGGGCCCCCAACTGATGAAAGACAATCAATGGCGTCTCGTCCTCATTGGAGGCATGGCCGGTGCCGCACTGATATTCGGTGTCCTGCTTTCCTTTCTTATCAGCGGCAGAATCACCGGCCCCATTCAGCGGGTGGTGGATCGGCTCAGAGACATCTCGGAAGGCCAGGGGGATCTGACTGCCCGGCTGGAAATCGAAACACAGGATGAAATCGGGGAACTGGCCGGACGTTTCAACAGATTTGTGGAAAAACTGCAGGGTATCATCCGGCAGGTATCGGAAAACATGGAAAAACTGGGCTTTGCCTCTGCAAAACTTTCGGAAGTTTCCCAAAAACTGACCCAAAGTGCGGAAGAAATGACAAACCGGTCTGCGGATGTGTCAGCCAGTACAGAGGAGATGTCCGTGAATATCAGCAATATGGCATCTGCGACCGAGGAAATGAGTGCGAATGCCCAAAATGTTTCTGCCACATCCGAGCAGATGTCGCACAATATGGATTCTGTGGCATCAGCCATTGAAGAGGTGTCGGTTTCCATCCGGGATATTGCCGCAAGCGCGGGAAAGGGCGCAAAGGTATCGGAAAAAGCCAAAGAAATGGCTGCATCTGCCACATCTGCCATGAGCACACTGGGAGAGGCCGCAGGAGAAATCGGACAGATAACCGAAGTGATCCGCAGAATTGCCGAGCAGACCAATCTGCTGGCACTCAACGCCACAATTGAGGCGGCTTCTGCCGGGGATGCAGGCAGGGGATTTGCTGTGGTGGCCAATGAAATCAAGGAACTGGCCGGTCAGAGCGCAAAAGCGGCGGAGAATATCGCCAGACAGATCGGAGGGGTGCAGAAAAACACAGAAGGAGCCGTGGAAATAATGGGGAATATTTCTGCTGTCATTGGCAATGTCAATGATGCGGTTCTGACCATCACCGCATCAGTGGAGCAGTTGGCACGGGCCTCAGAGGATATTTCCGCGAATGTGTCCCAGGCCAGCGCAGGCGTGAACAATATCGCAGAGTCCATAGCGGAAGTGGCCAAAGGTTCCAATGACATGGCCATGAATGCCGGAGAAGCCGCAAAAGGCGCAAACAGCGTGGCCCTGAGCATCCGCAGTGTCAGCAATGCGGCAAATGACACGGATTCCCTTGCCCGGCAGGTCAGCACATCCGCAAATGAAATGACGAACATGGCCGGAGAGCTGCAAAAACTGATGGCCCAGTTCCGGGTGGAGAATTAGGTTCTGCTGACATTTCCGCAACCTTCTGAATTTGTTGCATGCGGCATCTCTGATCTGAACCATGCGGCAGGGCGGGCAGAATCCCCTGACCGGAATCCGGTTGAAAAAAGCAAATGGCAAAATATAAGAAACTTGCAAAAAATAGTTCGTTTTCTGAGGTTCTTGCACGCTCCATTCTGGATTCCCTGTCTGCCCATGTTGCCATTTTGGATAAAAACGGGCTGATTCTGGAAACCAATGCAGCCTGGAAACGCTTTGCCCATGCCAATGACATCCGTATGCGGCCGGACACCATCCATGTCAATTATCTGGAAGTGTGCAATTCCTCCTTTGGAGAATCCTCAGAAGAAGCCGGTACAGTTTACCGGGGCATCCGGGATCTGATTGAAGAAAAGATTGATGAATTTGTCATTGAATATCCCTGCCACTCACCGGATGAAAAACGCTGGTTTTACATGCGGGCCACAAGACTGGTTCTGGACGATGGGATGCTGATTGTGGTCAGCCATGAAAATATCACGCCCCTGAAACTGGCGGAAGAAAGACTGAAAAACAGGGAGCGGGAACTGGAAATGCAGACCGCAAATCTGAAAGATGTCAATACAGCGCTGAAAGTGCTTCTGAATCAAAGAGAAAAAGACAAAGCAGAACTGGAAGAACGTGTTGTGTCAAATATCCGGGAGCAGGTTTTTCCCTATCTGGATAAACTGGCCGGCAGCCGCCTGGATGCGCGCCAGTCTGCATGGACAGAGATCATCCGTTCCTGTCTGGAGGACGTGACTTCCCCTTTTTTCAAACGCTTCGCCTCTCTTCAGCTTCAGTTGACTCCCCAGGAAATCCGCATCGCCTCGCTCATAAAAGAGGGACGGAACACAAAGGAAATTGCAGATATTCTGGGATGTTCAAATGATGCAGTGGCGTTCCACAGAAAGAATATCCGCAGGAAGCTGGGGCTGACCCGCAAAAAAACAAATCTCCAGACCTGGCTTCTTTCCCTGACATAACAGTAGGTTTTGCCTACCAGCAATCTCCTGTTCTTCTCCCCTTGTTTTTCACCGGCATCGTGATATATTTCAGCACAAAGGCAAAGGGGAAACGGCAAATCCGGTTTCTGGCAGACTGTTTCTGCTGATTCCGGTACATTGATCCGGGCCTGCATAATGCAGCGCATTTCCCATTAAAACCCTGAACAAAAAGGAGGTTATCATGGTTTGCAGTTTTTCAAATTTAAGTGACAGTGCGTTGAAGTCCATTCAGAAACTGGAAAAAGAAATCGGAAAAACGCTGCTTTCTTTTTCCTGCGGGGATATCAGACCCGCTGCTGTGGGTGATGACGTTCTGGCAAAAATCCAAAAACTTGAAAAAGAACTTTCCGTCTCACTCCTTGCTGTTGAGGCATGAGCAAATTTCCATCTGTTTTCAGTATAATATCAAATCGACATTGAAAAGATGCCTGCAAATAAGGCGGACAGAAATTTCCGTTTATCCAAAAAACCGGATTTTTCAGAAAAATCCGGTTTTTCCATTCCCTGTTTCATCCTGTAAAAACTGAATTGGCCAGGTACCGGAGATGGCACAAAGATCACAGGAAACTGACAGGACAGTATAAAATCAACGGCGAATCGGTATTATTTCCCATTTTCGGAATCTTTTACAGCCTGCTGTTTTTGAGAAATTTATAGTATCTGACATTTGTGCCGTAGCGGTACAAATCTTTTTTTTCAATTTCCCTGCAGCATTCCACTTCGGCAAGGGATACGGTGCGCATTCCCCTTCCATTCTCCGGAGCGGCAATCCATTTCATCACATCCTCAATTTTGTAAAAAATCATGGTTCCCTTTTCCACATACTCATCAGACTCATAATAAATTCCCCCTGTGCTGTAGTTTTTTATTTTTGCCCGAAAATTTTTCTGCGGTGTCAGACGGGAGCATAAAATGTCTATGCTGCACGGACAGGATTCATTGCAGATTTCCATACCCGGATTATTTTCATATTTTTCAGAAAACATTGATCCTCCTTTCTCCTGTCCGTTTCTGCCGATTGTGTCAATTCCAGCAGGATTTGTTCTTCATATTTTTTATAATAATATCAAATTGTTCATATTTTTTCCGTCCGTGTATCAGCCCCAAATCAGCGGATTTGATCCCCCGTCAACTGACGGATACAGTTTTTTTGTGACCTTTGTGCCGTCTTTGTGACCTTTGTGGTTAAAAAAAGCATGGTTTCAATGGAGAATTGGTATAATACCAAATCGCCATTGAAAAGATACCTGCAAATAAGGCGGACAGAAATTTCCGTTTATCCAAAAAACCGGATTTTTCAGAAAAATCCGGTTGTTCTGACAGGCAAAGCAATGGAAAAACTGTCAATACTGCATCAGTTCAACAGAGAATCGGCATCATACCGATTCCCCATTGAAAACATGCTATCCAAAAAACCGGATTTTTCTGAAAAATCCGGTTTTTTCATTCCCTGTTTCATCCTGCAAAAACTGAATTGCTCAGGTACCGGAGATGGCACAAAGATCACAGGAAACTGACAGGACAGTATAAAATTAACGGCGAATCGGTATGAAACATTGTTTCAGTATGGCAGCACGCGGCAGCCCGGAGATCATTTGTCCGGAATCACATCCAGTGCCTCCCGGATATGCTCACAGAACATCTCTGCCACAGCCTTTTTCATGCCCAGACTTTCCCTGTCCACACTGACCTCAAAACCTTCTTTTTCAAAAAAAGACAGCCAGGAATCTTCCCTGCCTGCGATGTCTTCTTCAAAATGCACTCCGGCTACCAGCATCATGGGAGCGAGCCGGATCTTTGCAAATCCCCCGGCTTTCACTTTTTGAATAATCGTCTTGGGAGACAGGTAACTGCCTTCCACCATTCCCACATAGACACCGGGGCCGACTGCATCGCCCAGAATCTGGTTCATGGCCATGTAACTGGACCAGGAAGGATGGTCGGTTCCGTGGCCGATGAGAACCAATGCCTCATCCTCTGATCTGTGTCGGCCGTTGCAGAGAATCCTTGCAATCCGTTCATAATCTTTCGGAGCAGCCAGCAGCGGCAGACCGACAGAAGTGCGGATATTGCAGCCCCGCACTTCTTCGATCAGGCGCGAAAATTCATGCCCGCACATCATGTGAAGGGACTGCACCACTGCCCATTCGCGGCCTTCCTGTATGAGATCATTGAGGATTTCATGGGGATGCCGGAGATCAATATCCCGCCGGACCTTGATCCAGTCCCGCACCATGCGGGAAGAATATGCCCAGCGGATTTCATGATCCGGAAACTGTTCCCGGATCACCCGGTCAATAAAACGGTAGGTTTCCAGTGCCCGTGTGGTGGTGCCGAATGCGGCCGGTACAATGGGGACATTCATCTACTTGCCTCCTCCTTTTAGACATCATATTCATACCATAATCACAGGCACATACTGTAAAATGCAATATTCATCAACCGTCTGATTTCAGTTTAAGCTGACAGAAAGATGATCGTTTGCAAAAAATCCTTCTGCGGCAAGCAGACCGTTCATGTTTTTTTTCACCCACTTCCGCATGGAACGTATCAGAGCCGGATCATGGAAACAGATGATTTCTCCCAGACAGTTCAAGTCCTGCTGGACACGCCAGTAAAAATGCATAATTTTCACTTTGTATGTATAACTTCTTGGAATAATAATCAGGAAGATACTTTCATTTTACACAATTCTCACCGCGGATGTGCGCGTAAAACCGGTTCCGCTGGGGAAAATGACGAAAAAAGGCTGATGAATTTCCAGATCATCCAATTGGATTTCATTGCCCTGTGCATCTTCCAGATGATGGGCAAACATCGCCAGGCTTTTCCGGTAAAGCTTTCCCATGCTGGAAACTTCAAATCTCTGATCACGCTGTCTCATCATAATAACCTCCTAAAATTTTTAACTACTACATGACCACGTTGAATTTTACAGAATCAAAAACTGAATTTTTTCAAAAAATTCAGTTTTTTAATCACTGTTTCATACTATAAAAACTAAGTTGGTTATGTACTGCATGAAAATATAGAATCTGAAGAGTGTAAAAATTAAGGCAGGAGGCCGGTTTTTTGCAAACCTGCAAAAGATCTCCCGCTTCGGGGCTTAATTTTGCACTCCGAAAAAATCTGAAACATCAGATTATTGCAATGTTTCTAGGTTCTGTTGACATTTCAGATCAGGAAGCCTGTTTCATGGGTTCCGGACTGAACCGGACACAGCGCTTTGCCTCATTCCGGACAGAATCCGTTAATTCCGCCGGGTTCATACCGCAGGACGTGATTCAGAAAATTCAATGTGTTACAAAAATGTCAACAGAACCTAATACATGACCACGTTGAATCTTACAGGATTGCAAACTAAATTTTTTCAGAAAATTCAGTTTGTTAATCAGACAGCGATTCTCTTGAAACTAATGTGGTTATGTACTAAAATGTCATATTCAGACCGGTGACAAAACGGATACCGTCATCCGGATATCCGTGATGAAATTCAAAATCCGCATCAAAGAGATTGCAAATATTTATAAAGAATTCCAAAGGGATTTCTTTGACAGTAAAGGGCTGCACAGCTTTCAGATCCGCGGTGATATAATCATCCAGTTTCTGGGATTCCTGCGCTTCGGCCTCGCTGTAACGTTCTGCTTCATAGCGCAGACACGTTTCCAGGCGGGTGTCAAACCGGGGCAGCACATATTTCAGTGTCGTGCTGAATTTGTGCCGGGGCGTATAAGAAAGTTCTTTTCCGGTTTCCCGGTTTTCAGAATCCTGAAGAATATAACTGAAATCGGCAGACAGCCCTGCATCCCAGGCATATTTCAGACTCAGTTCAATCCCGTGCCGCCAGGCTTTGTCCGCATTCACCGGCTGGTAAATCAGGTCGTCCCTTCGCAGATACACAATGGGATCGTCGGTGTCAGTCCGGAACAAAGTGGCCTGAAGCATCCGGTCTTTGCGGAAACGGTATTCAGCGCCCAGGTCATAAGACCATATTTTCTCCTCATCCAGATCCGGGTTGCCCCGCACCTGATCGTAAGAGCCGTGCGCGGGCTGGTAAAGCTGGCCGAATGTCGGCACATTGACCGTATATCCGGCGTTGCCTTTGATCAGCAGATGTTCTGTCAGAGCATAACTCAGGCCCCCGGAACATCCGGGATTGAAATCAAAATCACTGCTGTGATCTCCCCGCAGTCCCAAGGTCGCTGTAACGGTCCCGAAATGGCGGTCAACCTGGGCATGAAGACCGCCGCTGACCCGGTGATGATCGCCCGTAACGGTGTGGTCCGCATCATCCCGTTCCAGAATGCCGCCCGCGCGAAGCGCCCAGATGCCGCTCTCTTCGGACCAGGTGCTGTCCGCCTTGATTCCGAATTTTGTGTCTGTCAGATCCGAAGTGAATCCGGACTGGGATTCATCTGTCAGATCCACCTGATCCGCATAGGCTTTCAGGGAATAATCACCGCTTTCCCCGGCAAATCCCCGCAACTGAAAATCCGCGGAAGCTTTTGCATAACGCTGACGGGCATCCGGTGTGGGATTGTCTGTGGGACCGGCGGAACCGTATTCTGAAATATAATAACGTCCGTTGACATCATACTGAAGCGCTGTCTCTGTTTTATGATCCCAGTGGAGGCTGAAAATGCCATTGTCACGGTCACTGTTGCTGCGCCTGCCATCACTGCGGGTTCCGGCTGCCGTCAGCATGACACTGCCGCTTTCCAAAGGCTGCGTATGGTTCAGGCTGCCTTCGGCCAGACCGAAAGACCCGGCACTGACTTTGATGCCTGTTTTTCCCTTTTTTGCTTTTTCCTCTGTGTCGGGCTGAAAATCATGGGTGACAATGCTGATGGCCCCGTCTGCGGCTCCGGGGCCGAGCCAGACCGGAACCGGCGGTTTGAACACGGTGACAGATTTTACAATGTCAATGGGGATGGTGGACAGATCCGCTCCTCCGTACTGACTGGAATTGAGAGGCCGTCCGTTGAGCAGCACCAGCACACCGCCGGATTTTCCCGATCCCCGGATGGAGATACGCGTACCGATCCCTGCGGACGGACGCACTTCCACGCCCGGCATACTGTTTAAGGTTTCTTCCACGCTTAAAAAATTCCGCTCCTGAATCTCCTTCCTGTCCACCACTGTCACCTGCTGGGGGTGATTTTTTGCATATTCCTCAATTTTCTCAGCGGTTACAGTCATGTTTTCCATAATGACCGGTGCACCGTGACCATGCCCGCCATGCTCCTGTGCCAATGCACTCAGAACCGGGAAAAGGATGAGTGTCAATAAAAGGATCGCCTGTTTCTGTCTGCTATTCCGGTACATACACCATACTCCCATCTTCCAGTTTGTAGGCGGTGCCGAGACGCCGGCCCCGGCCCTGCACGGTATCTTTGCTCACTTTCATGGCCCTGATCTTTTTTCCCTGTTTGCTGATGATTTCCATCTCCTGATTCTGCGCGTTCTGCCTGATCATGGTAAAAGAGGATGTTTCGCTGAAAAGATCTTCCATATGATACACGCTGAACAGGGCCATAATCAGCCCCACAATGAAGACCAGCCCGATATCAAAGAGATTGGCAACGCCGTTCATGGGATCATCATCACCAAATGCCTGCTCTCCGAATCCTTTTTTGGATTTTCTAATTCGGCGCGTTGTCATATACCGCATGGGACATCCTTTCTTTTTGGTCTTTTTGGCTCTCCCTGTGGGCAGCAAGCATTTCGGTTGCCAGTTCCATGTTTTTGATATCCTCCTCAATCCACCGCCTGCGGATGGTGTAAAAGAAAAAGGCTGTTGTGCCGATGGCCAGACCGGTTACAGTGGTGGTGAAGGCAATGACCAGATCCGCGGAAAGCCGGGTCATATCCCCCTGACCCAGGGCTGCCAGACCGGTTCCCATGGGAATCAATGTGCCGATCAGTCCCAGGGACGGGGCCACCCGCACCAGAATGCGGAGCCGGTCCATGGATTTCCACATCTCCAGCGTACTTGTCTGGAGCAGATTCTCAATGGCCGCGTCCGCATTGCTTTTCTGCTGAAGGATTTCCAGAAGCGTGCTGCGGTAGCGTTTCACCCGGTGGGAAAGCATATCATCTGTTTTCTCATTTCTCAGACTGTTTTTCAGAATGTCCGGCAGAAGCTGCGGCGGACATTTGCGGAGACGAATCCGTTCCAGCCACTCGGCAAAAAAAGTGCCTCCATAGGCAATGACAAACAGGATCAGCACGGCCAGCAGAAACAGCACCGGGTAAAGCAGAGACGCGGATACCAGATAAATGAAGGTTTTCAGCAATGCTCCGATGTCTGTCATGCGTCCCTCCAGATGTTTAATAATGTGAAAGCAAAACCGCCTGCAAATGTCAGTGCAATGAACAGAGCAAAGAAAATCAGATCATCGAAAGCCTGCGGAGAATTTTCGGAAGAAGCCAGAGACATTCGGTAGATTTTGTCCGCATCCGCAAACTGGGGCATGACCGTGACCGAAAGCAGAAAATAGACGGCAATGAGCATCATGGCCCCGCCCAGTATCACCTCCGGAGAAGCATTCTGTCCTTTGCTTCCCGCGGCCATTACCCGCACAGTTGCCAACGTGACGGAGAGATACACAAAGAACAGACACAGGGCAGCCGTTGACAGACCGTCCGGATAACAGGCCGTCAGGAAGCTGAGGGAGAGAAATATGACTGTGGCACAGACCGGGCAGGGAATGGCCAGCAGAAGCCATCCCCGGCTTTTGCCGTGCATCGTTTCATGTTTCCGCCCATGCTCCCGCAGCAGACGCAGCCCCCAAAGAAGCAGCAGCCCGGCCATCACCAGGTGAATAATCATGCCTGACTGTATCCATGCCTGCAGTGCTGCCATATGCTGCATGAGATCCAGTTTTTCCAGAACAAAGCCGGACGCGCAGAAAAGTGAAAAATAGGTGAGGCTGAATACCGTCCATGCCCCGGTTTTTGCGCGGGCCGAAGCCGTCCGGCTCAGATAATAATGAAGCCCCACCCCGCTTTTGACAGCAAAGATGCCGATACAGAACACAATTCCCAGAATCAGACTTTTACATTCCATGCATGTTTCCTTTCTTAATTTTGATGAATCGGCAGAAAGTCCGAATTTTACATTCTGCGTCACTCCGTAGAAAGCCGGCGTGACAGGCTTTTTGCTTTTTGCAGATTCATCAATTTTTTTCCTGCAAAAACAAAAATCCCCGGACCGAAATATTTCGATCCGGGGATGTCCCTTTTTATCCGCAGATATATATCTTCATGCCCAAACCCTTGTCCGCGGGGTTTGGCCATTTACAGTCTTCCAGATAAAACGTTTGCGTGCGTTATCGCTCAGAGATATATCTTCTCCCTGCTGCCTTCCCAAAAGTTTTATTTGAAAGCCTGTATTATTATGTCATTCAGGCAGGTCTTCTGACTTTCGGATCCTCCGGATAACTGCGCCTTCCCATCCCTTTTCAGACAGTGGCATATTGCAGTATCCGTCCCCGATTACAGCGGCGGGCCCGTTCCCGGTTTTCACGGGATTCCCTTTTCAGCCTTTTGGGCACCTGAATCAATTTTTTTCAGGCAGTATTAGCGAATAAATCTCAGTCTGTCAAGCAATCTTTGTTTCTCAGCATCTTCAAAATCAGGCGGCAGGGATGCAATGCCGAATCACCATTGAAACCATATGTTGCGGAAGGCAGTGCCGATTCACCGCCGATTTTATGCGGTGCTTTCAGTTTATTGTGACCTTTGTGTCCTTTTTGGTTAAAAGAAAGCATGGGTTCAAAGGAGAATCGGTATAAAAATGAACAGGTTTCCGTAACTTTTTTCAGAATCCCGACCGCAAGACAGGGAAAGCAGGATTATGGTAAAAGAGATTTCAGTGCAGCAAGGTTTTCCTCTTCATCAAACAATGCCCGTACCGGAATATCAAAGCCCTGAACCGCCTGTGATTTTACGATACCGGAATCCATTTTGACACGGAGGGTGTAGCTGTCTTTGTCCAGAATATATTGTTCCACTGTGCAGATTACCGGGTCTATAATCCAATATTCCTGAACCCCGTGCGCGGCATAATCCATCCATTTGATACTCCGGTCGTTTTTTTCGGTACTTGGTGAAATGATTTCCGCAATAAAATCCGGAGCCGGGAACTTCATCTGTCCCGGTTTGAATGTTGCGGATTTTTCCCGGTTCCAGAAGCAGATATCCGGTTCATAATCATTGCGGGTCAGGGTAACCAAGGTCTTTTCATATCCCACAAATCCGAGTTTGTGAATCCGGACATGGATATCCAAAAGTGCCAGCAACAGTTTTCCTGTGACAGTGTGTTCAATTCTGACCGGTGAGTGCATGATGATTTCTCCGTTGATGAATTCCGCTTTCTGCTGTTCTGTGATTTCTTCGTAGAACCGCTCCCGCTTTTTCCGCTCTTCATAAAGAACGGATTGAATCTGCCGGGAATACAGTTCCAGTTTGGGGGAAGAGATAAGCTGTTCAAGGATGGATTCCATGTTGTCCTCCTCTGGATTTCTGCAATACTTTTTTTCATCGGTTTTCAAATAAACTGTAAACAGAAAATTCTTTTATGTCAATGAACAAGAAAATGATGTGTATTTTTTTATCTTGCCGTTCATGCTGATTCAGCAGATTGGGAATATCCGCATGATCTGCATAACAGATACCGATTCCCCATTGAAAACATACAGATTTTCAGATAATATCATTGTGCAGGCCGGGGTGAATGCAGTGAACCCCAACACTTTGAATTTGTTGGGGTTCGTTCCTCACCCCAACCTACTTATATTGAACAAATCAATGGCGATTCGGTATTATACCGATTCGCCGTTGATTTTATACAGTGCTGCAGGTTTTTGTGACCTTTGTGCCCCATCTTTTTGTCCTTTGTGGTAAAACAAATCCGGAGGAAAGCATGGTTTCAAGGGAGAATCGGCATATTGCCCACTTTTCGACAGCTCAGTTTAATCCTCATAACGCATGATTATAAGTACCCGGTCATACCGATTTCCCATTGAAAACATGCCTGTATTGGAGCAAATCAATGGCGAATCGGTATGAGGGAACTTCATCGGAATGCTGCCCGGAATTCAGAATTTCCCTGAAAGGGCAGTTTGACACAGCCGGGATCAACGGACTGGGAATCGTATTATTTTTTCCGTCCGGCCCCCCAGACAAACAGAGCAATTATCAGAAGAATGAACAAAGAAGCCGCCCACTGAATGCCGGATGAGGTCATTTCAGTGGATTCGTCTTTTTTATTCATGTCTTCCATTTTATAGCCTTTCACGCTTTCGCCTGTCTGCTTTGCAGATTGCTTCGGTGCGGCTTCTTTTGCCCCGGATTTTTCCTGTGCGGCGGTATCGGACGGTGCGTCTGCCGCGCTTTGTTTCAGATCCCTTCGGAGCTTCTCCAGCAGATTTTTCCGTTCCGCCACCTGCTGCTCCAGCGGCTTTTTCGCCATCTGCTCAATGGCCATTCTGAATTTTTCAACCATTTCCGGTGACAGCACGCCCGGCAGGGAAATGATATTCACCACCATCTGATTCAGCAGGGGATTGTTGCAGGTGTGGTCGCAGCAGGCCACGCCTTTTTCAATCACGTTCATGGCGTATTCCGCGGCCAGTTTTTTCTGCACCTTTTCCTCGGCTTTCCAGTAATCCTTGCGCACGGCCTCCAGCATCCTGGCTGTCATGGACTGGTAGGCCCAGGGATTTTCTTTTTGGAAAAATTCCTTTATTTCCTGACCGTATTTGTCTTCCACATAGACCTCGTAGGTCTGATCCCAAAGGCTTTTGTCCACTGCATTGGGCGTTGTGACCTGCCAGCCCCACATGTTTTCCAGGAACTCGGCCATTTCCCTCGCGCCTGCATAGTTTTCCTTTTTCATGCCTTCGATCCATTTGGGATTCAGGTAGCGGCTGCGCATTTCCCGTCCCAATGTTGCGGAAAGCACTTCCACATGGCCCTGACCCAAGGTTCGCTGCATGGAGACAAAAACTTCCGGATCTTTGCCGGATTCTTTGCGCACGGCCATGCTCAGACCGCCGAGGTACTGGAACATATCATCATTGTCCATTGTGCCATAGAGATTGGAAGATATGGTGTGGACTGTGGCATCCACGGATTTGAGATGATCCCGGTAGGTATTTTCCATGGGCTTTCCCCACAGATCCGCAGAATATCCGAAAGACTGCATTTTGATAAATCCCTGCTCTGCCACAATATCATCTTCTTCCCACAGGCCGCTGTTGCCGCTCATGTCATCCACTTTGGTGCCGTATGCACCGGGGGGAGCGCTGTAGAGACGCACCAGGGAGAGTTTTTCCGCTTCTTCCGGGGAATGGCCTGCATTTATGAGGGATTGGGCCACCTGCTGCGAATGTTTGCGGATGAAATTATCCAGATCGGTCAATGCGGCCGCTTTTTTTACGGCTTCATCCAGCATCAGGGCCACGGGCGGAAAGGTGTCGCGGAACAGGCCGGACATCTGCAGCAGCACGTCAATGCGGGGACGGTTCAGTTCCCCGGCCGGAATCGGGATAACCTCCTTCACCTTGTCCCGGTGATCCCATACGGGAGTCATTCCCATGAGATACAGGGCCGTTGCCACATTGATGCCTTCATCCCGGATGGTTTCCACAGACCAGAGCACCAGCCCCACCTGTTCGGGCCAGGCATTGTCATGTTTTTTCCGATAGGATTCCAGCAGTTCCATCGCTGCCTTTTTACCGTTTTCCCAAGCTTCTTTGGACGGCACTTTTTCCGGATCAAATGCGTAAAAATTCTTGCCGGTGGGCAGGCTTTCGGGATTGCGGATGGGATCATTGCCGGAGGCAGGGGGAATAAATCCGCCGGAAAGTCCCCGGATCAGGCTGTCCATTTCAGACGGCCCGCAGGCCCGGATCTGTTCCGCATAAAATTCTGCGGTCTGCTCTCCTTTTTCCGCCATAGCCTGTGCGGTTTCTGTCAAAGCTTCGTCCGAAGGCGAAAGGCCGAAGGTATGCAGACCGTAGGGAATCATTTCTGTTTTGAGTTCCAGCAGATAATGTTCGATCTTTTCCAACGAATCCTCATCCACGCTTTCCAGTTCCAAATCCTTGTCCAGCCCCAGGCGGAGACTCATCTCCCGGATGCGCTCCAGGCGGGCCGTCTGAATCTGTTCGGAAGATGCGCTCTCATATTCACTGATCAGCGTAGCCAGTAATGTATATTCCTCATACACACCGCCCCGCTTGAAAGGCGGCACAGCATGGTCAATGATGACCCCCCGGCCCCGGCGTTTGGCCTGAATGCCTTCTCCCACATCATCCACGATATAGGGATAGAGATTGGGAATGTCGCCGATGAGGACTTCCGGGGGGCATTTCCAGGTCAGCCCGGCCTGTTTGCCCGGCAGCCATTCATGGGTTCCGTGGGTTCCCAGGCTGATCATGGCATCGGGTTTTATTTTTTCCTGCAGCCAGTAGTAAAAAGCATTGTACTGGTGATGGGGATATAAGACCGTGCTGTGGTAGAGTTTATCCGGATCATCGTCAAAACCCCGCACCGGCTGGGGTGCGAGAATCAGATTTCCCAGGCGGATGCAGGGGATGACAAATTTCCCGTTCTTGACCATGATTTTTGTGTCTTCGGCCTTTCCCCCAGTCCTTTTGCCACCTTTTCCTGAAATCTTCCGGCCTTTCTGCCAGCCATTTTTTGTACTCATCCATATCCACAAAGGCCGCATTGCCTGCTTTCAGCAGTGCATCCAGTTCATCCGGAGCCCAGGAACCGATATTGCGGCCGCTTTTGAGCAGCAGGTCTTTGACAGTTTCCTCGCTGAATTCTCCTTCAATCCGGTAGCCTTCGGCTTTGAGCCGTGCAATCATCTGAGTGATACTGCGGAAAACATTCAGGTAACTGGCCCCGATGTTCTGCTTTCCGGCCCCGTGATTGTAATACATGAGAAAAACAGTCTTGTCTTTGTTGGCTTTGTCTTTCAGCGCGTGCCAGCGGGCCGCACGGCGGGCCAGCATTTCCGTATGGGCCTGTACCGGTATAAAGCGGAAGGCCGTGATTTCCTCCCCTGTATTTTTGGCCAAATCCGGAACTTTTTCCTTCACACCGATGACAGTCGGCTCCACCAGTCCGCTGATCTCCGGATTGGCAAACTGCAGGGCCAGTCCCACCGGGGAAATCCCCTGTGGATTTTCCAGCCATTCCTTCCCGGATGCAAAAAAAAGATTCTGTGCATTGAAGACCGGCACATCGGCCTTTTGCAGCACCGGCAGCAGATCCACGGTAAACATGGAACTGAACTTGAAGGCAAAACCGGTGATGGAACCAAGATTTCCCGCCAGAGGCGGAGAGGAAATCAGTTGATCCAGGGTACGGTTCCACTCCTTCATGTCCCGCATCCATGCGACGGTATTGATACCCTTTTTTTCATATTCACGAATCAGGGCATCCACAGCTTCTTTTTTTCCGTCAATGGCCGAGGTGGGGAAAATCACCATCAGGTCCCAGCGTTTTCCTTCCTGATAATGACCGGAAGATTTGTACCATTTTTCATATTCGGAAAGGGTGGAAAAAAGTCCCGGCGCATCTGGATGATACAGGGCATTTTCCGGTGGCACAATGGGAGGAGCGTAAAAAATATCCAGACCCAGATCCCGATAGGCGATAAAGCGAAGCATATGGGCCAGGTTTTCCGCTGAAGTGTAATCATAATAGGCCCGGATCGTCCGGTCCATGAGGAAACCCGCATCCAGAAAATCCTGGGTATGACTGGAACCTCGTACAGCATAGAGCCGGACATCCGCTTTCATTCTGCCCCGGTTTTCCAGCAGCCATTGTGAGGGCTGATGCTGCATAATATCCACCACAGCAGCATCCATCCGGCTGACAAAAAGAGGAAAATCCTCCCTGTCCATATCTTTGTCCGTAAACACCCGGATTTCGGCATCCGGCAGATTCGGCAGATTCAAAGTATGGATACAGGTATAAGCATCGGAATCCCCCACAAACAGGCCGATGCTTCCGGCCAGGGCCGGAACATTTCCTCCAAAGCAAAGACACAGCAGCAGGCAGGGAAAAAGCAGTCTGTTTTGTCTGTTATTTTCAGAAGCGGATTTCATATCCCACCTTTATCAGCCGTCCCACTTCATAATACAAATATTGATTGCTGGCATCTTCGGACATATCCCCGGAAACCTGCACTTCTTCATCAAAGAGGTTATCCACGGCAAAGGTGAGCCAGCCTTTCCAAAGTTTGTATTTGGAATAAAAGTTGAGAACCGTGTAGTTGTCCAGTTCTCTTTCCCTGGAGGTCAGAATCTGGCAGTTCAGATCCAGTGTCAGGGGATCGCTCAGATAATTAACGCCGACCGCAGACTGAAATTTGGGACCGGTCTGATAATCTTCCCCATCCGTATCTTCCGCTGTGGGATCAGCCCAGTAACCTGTCGTGTAGAGGGAAATGTCCTGCGCCCATCCGCTCATACGGATAAAGGGATTAATGCCCAATTCCCATTCAATGCCCCGGCTTTCATAATCCCCGGCATTGAAATAGGTCAGGGGATAACCCTGGGATCGATCCAGTTCAATCTTGTCCTCATAGGCCATATAGAAGGCCGAGACGCGTAGGCGGAGGAAACTGAGGTCATATTTGATGCCGGTCTCATATGTCCAGCCTTCTTCCGGCCCCAGATCCGGATTGCCCACCAAAAAGGAACTGTCATAATACTGGTTGTTGAAAGTGGGCGCGCGGAACGCCTTGCCTGCATTGGCAAACAGGTTCAACGAATCCGTCATCTTATAGGTCAGGCCGAAGCTGGGCAGAAATTTGTCATAATCTTTGGCTCCCGATGCACCGTCAATAAACTGCTCCCTTGCGCCCACCGTGGCTGTCAGAGATTCCAGGAATGTTTTTTTCACCTGGAAAAACAGGGAATAGTCATTGCGGTGCTGGCTGCCGTACTGGTTGTTGTAGTCGGCTCCGCGATACACCCAGTCTGCCCCGGTATTGAATTCCCAGCCGGACAGGTCAAAGCGGTAATCCCCTTCCAGACCGAAATTGTAATTTTTGTTTTCATCATCCGGTTCATCCGGGTCGGTATACTCATCCCGCTGCATTTCATCATAGGTTCCGAATGCCTTGGCCCGGAAACTCTGTGTTTCAAAACGGAGATTGGCAAAATTCTTATAATGATCCTGATCGGTTCCCTCATATGCTTTTGCAGGATTGTCATAACGCTTTTCAAAACCGGTTTTATAATAGGAACCCAGATAATCCAGCCAGAGATTGTCCAGCAATTCCGCGTTGATATTCCAGGAATATTTGTCGGTTTCATCCGTATCATATCGGTATTTATTTGAAAAACTGCGGGAAATTTCTTCCTGCTCCCCCAGATGCTGGTAATTGAAACCGAGATTCACACCGGGGAAGGTGGCCGCAATGCTGTGATTATGGTAGGATTCGTTGCCGAATTCCACTGAGCCGCTGAAAGAAGTTTCCGATCCGGTTTTTTTGGTAATAATATTGATAACCCCGCTCATGGCATCGGCCCCGTACAGGGTGGAGGCAGCTCCTTTGAGGATTTCAATCCGCTCAATCTGATCCAGCGGGATGGTGTTGAGGTCATAGGCATGTCCGGCCGCGCCCTGTATGGGCGATCCGTTGATGAGAATCAGTTCCCCGTCTTTTATGCCCCGGATGGTCAGGGTGCTGTTCATGCCGCCGTGGGAAATGCCTTGGGATCCGAAGGCTTTGTAGTCAAAACCGCCCGCCCGTTTCAGCGCGTCCGACAGGTTGTTTGCCCCGCTTTCTTTCAGTTCTTCCGATGAAATCACCCTCACAAAACGGTGACTTTCTTTTTCTTTCACCGGAAATCGTTCGGCTGTTACCGTCATGGTTTCCAGTTCCGTTGTCTGTTCTTCCGCCAATGCACCCGCTCCGGAGATTCCGAAAAGCATTGCGCCAATCCAAAGTGTCAAAATAAAATTTTTCTTTTTTTGCAGCCAGTTGCCCACCATTGTTCTCTTTCTCCTTTTATTATTGAAAAAATACAAAAAAAAATCCCCGGACCGAAATATATCGATCCGGGGATATCCCTTTTTTATCCGCAGATGAGAGAAGAAACTCTTGTCCGCGGAGTTCCTCTTTGAAAACAGATGTTCTGAAAGCCTGTCACAAAGCAGCCGGTGCAAGTCTCCCCCAAGTCTGCAATGAACAGATTTCCGAAGTCTGTGATAATGAAATTCAGGCAGGTCTTCTGACTTCCGGCTCATTCTCAGACCGCGCCTTCCCGTCTTTTTCAAACAGTGGTTCAGACAGTGGCGGATTGCGGTCTTTGTCCCCGGTTACAGCGGCGGGCCCGTTCCCGATTTTCACGGGATTCCCTATTGAGTTCGGTTGACACCTGAATTTTTTGCGGCCACTATTACCGAATAAATCTCAGTCTGTCAAGATATCTTTAAAGACATCTTTATATCTCAATATTCCAATATATCTCAATATCTTTAAAATCAGGTGGCAGTTTTGAAACAATAAACAGATTGCCGGGATCTCTTCAGATCCCCGGCCTGCCGTAAGGGAGGAAACAGCGTGCAGAAAAAAAGGCCGATTCGCTGTTGAAATCATGCTTTTTTTGACCGCAAGGGACACGAAGACGGCACAGAGGTCACAGCAGATTTGCATGGCGGCATAAAATCAGCGGAGAACCGGCACCGCCTTCCGCAAAATATGATTTCAATGGAGAATTGGTATTAATTTGGGCACGCCATTGTGACTTTCAGCGATTATTTTTTTGAGCCTTTGATCTGTTGTATGATCTGTTGTAAAATTTCTGAAAATATATTATACTTTGCAATCTTTCGGAAGAATTTTTTCAACGCTCATATTGGAATTGTTGATGAACAGACAAGTTGCTGTATCAGACTGCTCCGCGCTGTTCAGCCGGATGGACTTTGCGATGGCCTGGCGCAATATCTGGCGAAACCGGAGAAGATCGCTTCTCACCATTTCAGCCATTGCCTTTGCGGTGGCTCTGCTGGTTTTCATGCTCTCCTTTCAGTTCGGGACATACGAGACCATGATCAGTTCCGCCGTGAAAGTCCATACCGGTTTTTTTCAGGTGCAGGCAAAAAAATACAGGGAAAAGCAGGAAATTCATTATACTGTGCCTGATCCCGAAGCCATTGGCCGGATACTGGACAGTATCGGGGCGGTTACGGCCTGTACGTTCCGGGCTGAAAGTTTTTCTCTGGCCTCTTCAGAGGAGCGGACTTACGGCGTGATGGTCACAGGCATTGATCCGCGCAGGGAAACAGGGGTTTCCACCATTGGAAAGCTGATCCGGCAGGGGGAATTTCTGTCTCCCGGCGATGAGAATCAGGCTTTGATCGGGGAAATTCTGGCAAAAAATCTGAGAGTTGGGCTCGGCGATCCGTTGACAGTGCTGGGACAGGGCAGGGAAGGTTCTGTGGCTGCCACGGTGCTTGCGGTAAAGGGAATTTTCAAATCCGGACAGGATGAATTTGACCGCAACGCCCTTTATATTCCCCTGTCCTATTTTCAGGAAGTCTATGAAATGGGCTCATCGGTTCACCGGGTGGTGGGGCTGACCCGTTTTCAGGAGGATGTTCCCGCCGTGAAGGAAAGCATAAGAAAAGCCCTGCAAACAGCGGATGCGGATCACAGTCTCGCTGTCCTGGACTGGAAAGAACTCATGCCCGGTCTGGTGCAGAGCATCAAACTGGATCTGAGTTTCGGCATTATTTTTTATATTTTTCTGATTATTGTGGTGGCATTCAGCATCCTGAACACCTTTCTCATGGCCATTTTTGAGAGAACCCGCGAGTTTGGTGTGCTCATGGCTTTGGGAACAACTCGCGGGCGGCTGACCCGCCTGCTGCTCACGGAATCTCTGTGCATGACCCTGATCGGCATTGTCTCAGGCATGATTCTGGGCGTCATGATCACCCTTTGGTATCAGTCCCGGGGCATTGATTTTGGTGAAGCTTCGGAACTTCTGGCCCAGTACGGCATTCCGGGCATAATGTATCCCAAACTGACCCTGCTTTCGGCCTCCATTGGCCCCATGCTGGTTTTCTTCATCACTTTCTGGGCAGCCCTGTGGCCCGCGCTGAAGGTGCGGAAGCTGAAACCGGTGGAGGCCATGAATTATTCATAAGCACTGCCTGCCGAGTGTTCTGGGCAGTATTTTCAGACCGAGCCTGTTCCTCTGACAGAGCTCTGGAAAGGAAAAAAATATGCAGGATCTGACCCGTGCGCAAAAAGCCAGACTGGCTGTGCAGTCCTTCCGCACCATTGCCAATGCGCTGGCATTGAGAGGCTATTACCGGCCATCGGGAAAACTGGGGCAGTCCCTGGCTGAACACATGATCAGTCTGAGTCCGGAAATCTACGGCAGCATGAGTGATCCCCGTGTGGTGGAACTCAAGGGACTGGAATATGTCATTGACAGACTGCCCAGGGGAATTGAGGAATGCACACGCATTGTTCTGACAGAGGAAGAAGAATTCTGTGACAATGTGTTTGAAAGAATTGAACCCTTCAAAAGAAGAAGAACCTGTTACCGCATCAGTCCCAAAGAGATGTGTTTCACCATTACGCGGGGCCTGACAGAAATCTATGATATTCTGACCCATCTGACCTTTCTGAATATTGAGGCCGGAAAAATCCAAAGCCGGATGCACGATGAGTCCGGAAATATCACAGCGGAATGGAGGGATCTGGAAAAAACCGTGCAGAAAAAAGATTCTCTCACCGGGCAGGAACTGGGGCAGGCTGTATGGAATCTGAGCCTGATTCTGGGCAGACCCTATCAGCAGACACGGGAAACCTACACCTATTTTGAAAAAAGCAGAACCCTGAACAACAGCAACAATGGTCTGTTTTCCCTGATCTACTATATGGGAAAGCGCATTGATGAGGAGAGGGAATCCCATCTCAATTCCATTGTCATTTATCTCACTCCTTCGCTGATGAATATTATCGGACATCAGAAATACGGAAGCAAATGGGCCAATGACATCAAAGAGAAACTGCAGTCCCTGCATCTGGACAAACGTCCCCTGCACATTGTCAGCGCAAATCTGCACAGTGTGGTCAATCTGCTTTACGGATATGCGGCAGTCAAGGCGGATCGGCGGGGAGAATCTGTCACGGATCTGTTTGATCTGATTCATCTGATCCGGGAACGCAGGGATGTGGTATTCCATTTTGCACGGGAACACGGCATGTATGAGCTGCCGGATCGATCCGGAACCCATATTGACTGTCAAATCATTGACACTGCCCTGCTGGAAGGCTTGAATTTCCATCCGGAACTGGCTGTCCGCCTCCCTGCTGAGGAAGCGGAAAGGCCTGTGCTTCTGGTCATGGATTACGCATTCGGAACCCAGGCTTTTGAGGTGATGGACAATCTGCTCAATCCCTATGCAGAAGGTCCGCCGGAGTCCCTCATGAATATCCGCTCCATTTCCGTCATGGGAAAAGCCGGTATTCTGCCCGGGAAAAAAGGGGATATCATGCTGGCCACCGCGCATGTCATTGAAGGCACTTCTGACAATTACCTGTTTGAAAACGATCTGGATGAAAAGGATTTCGGCAGGATGGAGGGCATTGACATTTTCACAGGCCCGATTATCACTGTGCTGGGAACCTCTCTGCAGAACAGTGACATGCTGGTAAGATTCCAGAAAAGCTGGAATACTGTGGGATTGGAAATGGAAGGGGGACATTATCAGAGGGCCATCAGTGCGGCCATTATCAAAGGGCATATTCCCAAAGACGTGAAAGTGCGCTATGCCTATTATGCCTCTGACAATCCCATTGTCAGCGGTCAGACCCTTGCGGCAGGGGAAATGGGGGCGGAGGGGGTCAGACCCACCTATCTGGTGACAAAGGTGATCCTGCAGAAGGTGCTGCCCGCCAACGCTGCTGACAGCAATGTCAGTTCTGAATAATACTGATTCTTCTTTGAAACCATGCGTTTTTTTTACCGCAAAGGTCACAGCAAACTGACAGCACAGCATAAAACCGGCGGTGAATCGGCATTGCCTTCCGCAGCATATGGTTTCAAAGGAGAATCGGTATAAATCTGTGGTTTAAAATGGGAATTAAGGCTGTTTCCGGAAAAGAGCATACCGCAGATCCGGAATCCTTTCAAAGCGGTATAAGTTTCCGGCTTGTGCTGCTTTGTCGGGATGTCCTTTTCCGGAAATCACCCAAGAGTCAGACACTGGCAGGATTTGACAAGTTGCTGAAAGTTGTCAAATCCTGCGCAAATCCTGGATTCGCATTTCAAATATTGTTCATTCTCTGACAAGCGGCAGGCGTATGACAAAACGGGTTCCCTGTCCCGGAACCGATTCCGCGTGCATGGTTCCCCGGTGATTGCTGGCAATGATAAAATAAGACACGGAAAGCCCCAGCCCTGTCCCGGTTCCCACTTCCTTGGTCGTGAAAAACGGCTCAAAAATCCGTTTCCGGATGTGCTCCTCCATGCCCGGTCCGTTATCCTCCACCACCAGCAGGAGCATATTTCCTTCCTGTCGAAGCATCAGACGGATGCAGGGTTTTTCCCCGTAATATTTCTTTTGTGCCATTGCCTGAGCCGCATTCCGGAGCAGGTTCAGAATCACCTGCTCAATTTCCGTTTCCGTGCAGGGAAGCCGGGGCAGATTGGATTCATAATCCCGGATAATTTCAATCTGCCGGAAATCATATCTTTTCCTGAGATCATAATCATGGCCTGCCAGTTCCACAGCCCTGTCCACCAGTTCCGCGGGATTCGCGGGAGCCATGCTGGATTCACTGCGCCTGCTGAAATTGAGCATATTCGTGACAATGCCCGCAGCCCGTTCCCCGGATTCCCGGATTGCCTGCAAAAACTGTATAATCCGCCTGTCTTTGAGATAGGAACGGATGGTTTTCAGATCCGTTCCGTATTTTTCCGCTGTCTCCTGATTGGCAGGAAGCTCCGGTGCAATCCTGCGGAAGATGTTCTGAACACTTTGCAGAATTCCGCCCAGAGGATTGTTGATTTCATGGGCCATGCCTGCGGCCAGTCCGCCCACTGATATCATTTTTTCCGTTTGCACCATCATTTCCTCAAACTGCACTCTTTCCGTCACATCATCAATGCGGATGACCGCTCCTTCATAGGTTTCAGAACCAAGCGGATACATATGGAAATCCCGGTACACGGCAATCCCTTTGCCGGGTTTGGGAATGCGCGCGCGGGAAAAGCTTTTTCCCTTTTTCACAAACTCCCGGATATCTGTCACATATGCGGCATATTCCGGCAGTATTTCTGAAAAAAAGCGGCTGCGGGCCTGATTCGCGGGAATGCCGGACAGTGTTTCGGCAGCAGGATTGAATGTCCGGATTCTGCCCTCCGCGTCCAGCCCGATAATTGCGGAAGGCGATGAATTGAGTATATTGTCAAGATATTTTTCTGCATGAATCCGCTCGGCAATTTCCCGCCTGAGATCTGCATTGGCATGCACCAGTTGCGCTGTGCGCTCCCGGACAAGGGATTCCAGCATCAGCTTCTCATCTGAAAGCAGAGCAGCCTGCATACGGTTTTCCAGAATCACGGCAAGCATCCGGATGGCATTTCGCAGCAGAGATCGGTTTTCCGCACACAGATGCTCCATACTGCCCCGGATGCAGACGCGGCCAAAGGAATGGCGCAGACTTGTCACATCCACAATCTCTCCGTCCGGCTTTTCCTCTTCAGACAGAAAGCGCAGGGTGATGCCGTTCCACAGGGAATTGACGGCTTCAACAAAAACCCGGCGAACCCGCTCCGGGTCCCGAAGCTGGGTCAGATTCAGCATCAGAAGAAAGAGATCATGCTCGATATGATTGAAATTCATCAGCAGTTCAGACTTGTGTCAAAAATGTCCATTGATCAGGAGAAACAGCATCAGCAGATTCATTGACAGATTTAAGGTGATTTCCGAAAAAAAACATCCCCCGGATTTGACAACTTTCCAGCCGCCTGCAGAATTGGGACATTCGTTATCTGCGTTTTTTCTTTTTCCGCTGCGCAATTTTCTTTTTGATATTCTCTTTTGTCCGGCTCAGCACTTCCTTTTCTTTGGCAATGGTCTGCTGAATGCGCTCCCTGTATTTGAGTATGGCGGATAAGGAAAAATAATACCCGGCCGCAGCAATGGGAATGCCCACAACTATGCCGCCCACCGTCATTATCCATAAAATTTCCGGAGCCTGTTTCAGCAGACAGATCAGCGCATCCAGATTCAGTTCACGGGGCAGGGGATGACGCATTTTGTAGGAAAGCAGCTTTGCTCCGATATAATAGGTGAACCAGTAAAGAAAAGGAGCGGTAAAGGGATTGCTGATCCATACACCTGCTGCGGCTGCAATTTTGCTCCATTTCAAAACAGCGGCAAAAAACACAGCAATGAACATCTGAATTCCCATTGTGGGACTCATGCCTATGAAAAGCCCCAGGGCAAAACCCAAAGCAATTTCTCTGGGATTTCCCCGGATCTTCACAAAACGCTCATAATTTTTTTTCAGTGAAGCAGTAAAACGGTTGTCAGTCATTCAGTTATCAGTTGTCAGTTGTCAGTGAACAGTTGTCAGTTGTCAGGGATAGGGATTAGGGATTGAGGGATTGAGGGACAGCGTCAATTATAAGGTTTCGTGGGAACCCAGCCCCAATTCCTATCCCCCAATCCCCGTTTTTATGTTCTGCCCCTGGGAATGAGGAAACTGAAGGTGGAACCTTCTCCCTGTCTGCTGTTTACAGCAATTTTCCCGCCGTGCGCGTCAATGATTTTTTTCACAATGGCCAGCCCCAGTCCGGTGCTGCTTTCCCCGCCTGTGGGTCTTGCGCTCAGGCGCTGAAATTCCCCAAAGAGTTTGTCCCTGTCCTGCGCTGAGATTCCCGGGCCCTCATCCCGGACACTGACCCGAATCATGCTCCCCTCCTCTGTCATTGTGACATAGATATTGGAATGCAGAGGGGAAAATTTGATGGCATTGCTCATGTAATTGTCAAAAACCTGGGCAATGCGTTTGGCATCAAAGGGGAATTCCTGTATCCGGGGAATGTCCGCATGGATCCGGATCTGTTTTTTGTCTGCGGCAAAATGAATGATGGCAATCCGGTTTTCCAGCAGTTTTTTCAGATCATTTTTGCGGGGCTGGATTTCCAGTTTTCCGCTTTCAATCACCGAAACATCCAGCAGATCATCAAGCAGTTCCAGCATCCCTTTGGACACAGAGTGAATCATGCTGACAAATTCTGCCTGATCTGCTGTCAGCTCTCCCATGGTCTCTTCCAGAAGCACCTCACTGAGTCCCATGATGCCGCCGATGGGGCCGCGCAAATCATGGGCAGCAATTCCCAGAAATTTGTTTTTCTGCAGGTTGAGATCCAGCAGTTCCCGGTTGGACTGTTCCAGTTGGGTGTTTTTCTGCTCCAGATCTTTCATCAACTGCAGATTCTGCTTTTTCAGCCGATCCTTTTCCATCACCCGCTCCACGGAAATGAGAATGGTATCCTGTATATTCTCATCCTTGAGCAGATAATCGGTGGCCCCGCTGCGGATGGCCTCCATGGCAATGGAGATTTCATCATTGACCGTCAAAATGATGATGGGAACATCTGCGTGCTGTTTTCGCAGACTCCGAATCAGTTCCAGCCCGTTCATCTGTTCCATGTTCATGTCCGACAGAATCAGATCCATGCTTTCCGGAGCCTGTTTCCATATCCGGAGTGCCTCTGTGCCGTCTTCGGCTGTCTCCACACTGTGCCCCGCGGATTCCAGAATGTCCTGCAGCATGGCCCTGACAAAGGGATCATCATCCACCACCAGTATTTTTATGTATTCCTGCATGCCTGCCTCAGTTTTCAAGGTTCAGTCCCTGTCTTCCGGACGGTTTGGGGCCATCTGCATGATTTCGGTGCGGTTGCGGCCCTTTTCCTTTGCCCGGTACAGTGCCTCATCTGCCAGAGAGATGAGAAGGGAAGCGTCAGATCGTCTTTCTGCGGGCATTGCGGAACCGATGCCCATGCTCACACTGATCCGCTCAGCCGCGTCCGAAGTGCTGTGGGGGATATTCAGGTCCGAGATATTCCTGTGCATTTTTTCCGCGACCGGCAGAGCATTTCTGGCTTCTGTATTCGGCAGAATCGCGGCAAACTCCTCACCTCCGTAACGGGCCAGAAAGTCCCCGGAGCGTTTCAGTGCCCGTTCCAGTGATTTTGCCACTTTCCGCAGGCATTCATCACCGGCCTGATGTCCGTATGTGTCATTATAATTTTTGAAATAGTCAATATCGATCATAATCAGGGTGATGGGGCCTGCCTTCCGTGCAGCCCGCAGCCATTCCTGGGTGAAAATCCTGTCAAACCAGCGGCGGTTGGGAATGTCTGTCAGGCCATCGAGCAGGGAAAGTTTCTCCAGTTCTCTGTTTTTGCGGGCAAGCTCCCTTATCAGTCTTCGATTCTGCATTTCCAGACGGTTCTTTTCAAGATTTTTTTCTATGGAAATCAAAATCACATCCTGAATATTTTCATCTTTCAGCAGATAGTCATTTGCCCCGCTGCGGATGGCCTCCAGCGCAATGGAAATTTCCGTGTTGACGGTAAGAATGATCAGCGGAACATCCGGATCCTTTTCACGCAGTTTCCGGATGAATTCCAGTCCGTTCATTCCGGCCATGTTCATATCGGAAAGAATCAGTTCCGTATCCGGATGCTGCGCATATTTTTCCAAAGCATCTGCACCGTTGACTGCACATCGGACCGTATATCCCACGTCTGACAGAATTTCTCCGAGCATCATTCGCACAAAGGGATCATCATCCACCACCAGAAGCTGGGCCTTTCCCGGACGCATTGCTGTTATTCTCCCCTGTCCGGCTGGAGAAACTGCTCCGCCCGGTTTCTGCCTTCAGTTTTTGCCCGGTAAAGTGCCTGATCCGCATTCTCAATCAGTTGGGACAGCGCGGATTTCCTTTCGGGTCTGGCTGTGGAAAACCCCATGCTCAGTGTGACATGTCCGGCAATTTCCGAAGCCGCGTGCGGAATGCTGTGCTCCGCTATCCGTTTCAGCATGGTTTCTGCCACCTTGCGGGCGCCTTTCTCATCTGTGTCCGGCAGAATCACAGCAAATTCCTCTCCGCCATAGCGGGCAGCGAAATCTCCGGGCCTCTGCAGGGAACGGTTCAGCACGCGGGCCACTTCCCTAAGACAGTTGTCTCCCTCCTGATGTCCGTATGTGTCATTATAGGACTTGAACCAGTCAATATCAGCCATAATCAGGGAAAGAGGATGTTTTTCCCGTATGGCCCGGCTCCATTCCTGTTCCATCACCTTGTCAAACCAGCGGCGGTTGGGAATGTCTGTCAGCGGATCCAGAAGGGACAGCCTTTCGAGTTCCCGGTTTTTCCGGGCCAGTTCCTTGAGAAGTTCCCGGTTCTGCCGTTCCAGATGATATTTTTCCATCACCCTTTTCACAGAAACAGGAATGGTATCCTCAATATTCTCATCCTTGAGCAGATAGTCGCTGGCTCCGGAGTTCAGGGCTTTTATGGCTGTTTTGATCTCGCTGTTCCCTGTAAGAATGATGATGGGCACATCCCTGCTGATATTGCGCAGATTCCGTATCAGTTCCAGACCGTCCATCACGGGCATGTTCATATCTGAAATGATGAGATCCGTGTCCGGATGCTGTCGGTATCTTTCCAGAGCCTCGCCTCCGTTGTCTGCGGTTTCCACTTCCACAGACATTTCCTCCGAACGGAGAATGGCTTCCAGCATATCCCGGACAAAAATCTCATCATCCACAACCAGTATTTTCAGTTTCTTCTCTGTCATGGGAAATCAGTTATCAATTGTCAGGTGTTCGGTGTTCAGTGTTCAGTGTCAGGTGTTCGGTGTTCGGTGTCAGGTGTCAGGTGTCAGGTGTTCGGTGTTCAGTGTCAGATGTTCGCTGTCAGGTGTCAGGTGTTCGCTGTACACCTGACACTTCACACCTGACACCTGACACTTCACACTTCACCCCTGACACCTTCTATCCCAGAAGATTGCGCACCGTGTCCAGCAGTGCGGACTGCTCAAAATCGCCTTTGACAATATAGGCATCCGCACCCGCGAGTATGCCCCTTTTTTTGTCTTCCTCTTTGTCCAGGGATGTGACAAGGATGATGGGGACATCCCTGTATTCCTCTTCTGCCCGCAGTTTCTGCGTAAGGGAAAAACCGTCGAGCCGGGGCATTTCCACATCCGTGATGATCAGATCATAAGGGGTTTTTCTGGCTTTTTCATATCCTTCCATGCCGTCACCGGCCAGACTGACGGTGTATCCGTAGGATTCGAGAATGCTCTTTTCAATCTCGCGCGTGCTGAGGGAATCATCCACTATCAGAATATGCCACTGTTTTTCTGCGCTTTTCTTTTCCATTCGCGCCTGCACCCTGATCTCTTTTGCACTTTCAATGATCCGGGGCATGTGCAGCACACTGAAGATTTCATTGCCTCCGGATATGATGCAGCCGGAGACAAAGGGAATATTGCGCATATGGGCAGGCAGGGGTTTGATGACCATATCCTCCTCATCCAGCAGAGCATCAATGATTACGCCCAGTTTTTCACTGCCCACAGAGGCAATCAGAATCAGATATTCCGTATCCTGCTGAATCGTTTTTTTCCCCGGAAGGGAAAGAATGTCTCTGAGGGGGACAATGGGAATGATCTGCTCCCGAAGCCGGACAGCCTTTCGTTTCATGACCTGAATCACTTTTTCCCCATGCATGCGGATGATTTCATCAATATAATTGGCCGGAACAGCAAACACCATTCCCTCCACCCGGATCAGAAGCACATGGATCACTGCCATGGTCAGGGGCAGGCGGATATGAAAGACTGTTCCCTTTCCCTGTGCGGTTTCGATTTGGATGGAGCCCTTGAGATCCTCGATGATATTTTTTTTGACCACATCCATGCCCACCCCTCTGCCGGAAATATCCGTGACAATTTCAGAGGAACTGAATCCGGGCACAAAGATGAGGTTGATGAGTTCAGATTCCGGGATGTTTTCCATTTCAGCGGCTGTGAACATTTTTTTTTTCAGAGCTTTTTCTCTGATCCTGTCTGTGGGAATGCCAGCCCCGTCATCACTGAGCCGAATCACCACATTTTCCCCCTCATATCCGGCTGTCAGACGGATATGACCGGTTTCGGATTTCCCGGCTTCTTTCCGCTCTCCGGGGGGTTCAATGCCGTGATCAATGCTGTTGCGGATCATATGAAGCAGGGGATCGCCAATTTTTTCAATGATCTTTTTGTCCAGTTCTGTTTCCCCTCCCTGCGCGGCAAAGTCAATCTTTTTGGCGAAACTGCGGGAAAGCTGGCGCACGGTGCGGCTGAAGGAAGTGAAAATCGTGGAAAGCGGCACCATCCGCATGTTCAGGGATCTGTCCTGCAGATTGCCGGTCAGAATTCCCTGCATGTTGATATCCTCTTTGAAAAGAGCAGAAAGTTTTTTGAGCCCCGTGCAGAGGTTTTCGGCATTTGAAAGCAGTTGTGCTCGCTGTTTGGGACTGAGAGGGCGGTCCGCAGGCAGGGAAGTGATGAACTCCAGATGTTTTTTGGACAGTTTCCCCATCTCCCGAATATCCAGACCTCTGCGTTTGGTCCGGCTGTGACCGGACACGATTTCTCCCATAAGTTTGATGAGCTCATCGAGTTTGTCCGCGTCTATTCTTATGGTTTCAGGTCTTATGGTTTCAGATTTTGCGCGTTCAGGCCGTATGCCTTGCAGCGGACTTCCCAGCCCTGTTTCAGATGTTTTTTTTTCAGCCTTTGGATCCGAGGCATCCTCCGGAGAAACATCTGCATGAGGATGGGACTGTCCGGAAAAGATTTCCGCATCCTCCGGAGTGCTGCCATTCCCTGCGGCAGAATCTGCTGCCGCATGCGCTCCTGTGTCCGGTTTCAGGAGCACTGTGCCGGAAGTATTCCCCCTCTCCCGTTCCTGCGTGTCCGGTGTCAGGTCATCCCCTGTTCCCTGCTCCCGGATTTCCCCTGCTGCCGCCCTTTCCAAAGCCAGACACAGGGTTTCAGGAGCTTCGTTTATCTCTTCACCCGCGGCAATCCGATCCAGCATACAGTCAATGGCATCAATTCCCTGAAACAGCAGATCCGAAAGCGCTTTGGAGGGCGGAATTTTTTTCTGGCGGAAGGCATCCAGCGTATCTTCCAGTTTGTGCGCCAGCAGACTGACCGGAATCAGCTTCATCATCCGGGAGGAACCCTTGATGGTATGCGCGGAGCGGAAAACCCCATTGAGGGTCTCGGCATCATCCGGATTTTTTTCCAGAATCTGCAGCCCCTCATTGAGCCGGCTGACATGCTCTTTTGCCTCATCAATGAAACGGGTCAGAAATTTGGCTTTGTCAAATGCCACCGCTTTTCTCCTTTGCCCGGTGTCTGCTGTTTCCAAGCTTTTCCGCATTGTGGCGGCAGAGATGCAAAATATTGGCCTGTGAAAAGGAAAAAGGGAAAAGGGACAGACCGTGATCCCCAAAGCCTCCGGTGCTGATCAGCCGGATGACAATGGCATATTCCCGCATGGCTTTTTCCTTCTCCCCCCTGCTTTGGCAGATTTCGGCTGCGTGGAAATGGGGCAGCCAGGCGGAGGAACGGATATAAATGGCCTGCCGGAAGCGTTTCAGGGCTTCTTCCGGCTGTTCCCGTGATTTGGCAATCAGCCCCAGCAGAATGCAGGCCTCCAGACACAGGGGTGTGGTCTGCAGCAGTTCGTTGCAGATTTGTTCCGCAGCGTCCGGCTGCTGTGTGTTGAACAGAATTTCGGCCCGCAGGGTCTTTGCCCGGACAAAAGAGGGACAGTCGCGAAGCAGTTTGTCCAGCAGTTCCAGAGCCCCGGCATATGTCTTGCTTTGGGCAAGAAAAAGAGCCTTGCGGTACAGGTGCTCAGGTTCCCCCTTCTCCTGCTTTTTCAGCTCCGCTGTCTGTGTTCCGGGCATATCCGGGAGCTGAATTCCAGAGGCAGGAATGCGGTGATCAGAAGTCTGATTCCCGGAAACGGTCGGCCGGACCCGGGAGGCAGACGGTTTCAGCGAATCTGCAATTCTGCCTGAATCCTTTTTTTCTGCGCAGGACACGGCAGGTCCGGAAGAAGGGAGAATGTCTTCCTCCCTGTCTGCGGATTTGCAAAACAGAAAAACCCCATCCCGTTCAATAAGGTTCAGTATTTTGTAATCATGGGAAAGGGTTTCGGTTGAACTGACAATCAGGTATCCGCCCGGATTCAGAATCTCTGCCAGATTCCAAAATATTTTTCTGCGCGCGGTGCTGTCAAAATAAATGGAGACATTCCGGTAAAAAACAATGTCGTTTGCCCGCAGCGGTTCAGGATAGGGAACACTCAGAAGATTGAGAATATGGAAACTGACGCGGGAACGGATGCTTTCACAGATCTGAAAGCGCCTGTTTCCCACTTCCCTGAAATATGCACTTTTCATCCCGGGCTCAGTGTTTCGGAAGGCCCGTGCCGTATAAATTCCCTCCCGTGCGTTTCGGATGGCCTGCGTGTCAATATCTGCTCCTCTGATGGAAAAGAATTTTGAAATGTCGGCCCCGTATTTCTGATGCAGAAGAATGGCCAGGGAATAAGGTTCCTCTCCTGTGGAGCAGCCTGCGCTCAGAATGCGGATTTTTTCTTTTTTTCCTATTTTTCCAAGCAGTTGCGGTATCAGCTTTTCCGAAAAAAGACGGAGATGGACCGGCTCCCGGAAGAAATAGGTCTCATTGACCGTGAGCAGGTTCAGAAAACGGAAAAACTCATCCGCATCCCGGAGCAGCAGATCGTAATAATCCAGAGGGGATTTCAGTCCCCTGCCGGACATCAGGTTCTGTATTTCACCGGAAAGCATATCTGAACCGGATTTGTCAAAACAGATCCCGGATTTTTCCTTAATCAGTTGTCTGAAAAGAGCGGTGTCCATCATTTTTCAGCCACACGAAGCATAAGTTCCTCTGCGATTTTGTGGATGGGCAGCACTTTGTCCACACATCCCTTTTCAATGGCCACTCTGGGCATTCCGAAAATCACAGAGGTCTGTTCATCCTGAGCAATGGTAAATCCGCCTGCATTTTTGACAGCCTGCAGTCCGGAAATGCCGTCATCCCCCATGCCGGTCAGAATCACGCCGATACTCCCGGCTCCGTAAACCTCTGCAGCGGAAGTCAGCAGGATGTTGCAGGAAGGGAAATAGATATCTCCGGCCTGGGCCGGGGTAAATCCGATGCGTTTTCCCTGTTCCGCGCGCATATGTTTTTCCGAAGGGGAAATATAGACCGTGCCGGGCATAAGCATTTCCCCCCTGACCCCGCTTTTCACCTTCAGAGGGACAATTTTGTCAAGCCAGTTGACCAGTCCGGAAACAAAATCGGGAGCAATATGCTGGGCAACCATAATCGGGCAGGGGAAATATTCCGGCAGAGCGGAAAGCAGGTGGCTCAAAGCCTTTGGCCCTCCGGTGGAAGATGCGATGGCCACCAGTTTTCCCGGACGGTTTCCTCCTGTCCGGGGCAGCATTTCCATGCGGGACGAACTGTCCCTCCGGATGTGGGAAATTACTCTTACCCTTGCCAGCAGTCTGACTTTCCGGCTGAATTCCGCAGCAGATGCCGCATTGACATCCGGTTTCGGAATGACTTCCAGCGCCCCTTTGGAAATGGCATGATAGGCCGTATTTGCGTCAGCTCTGGAGGTGACCACCAGAATGGGAAGGGCATGGGAGGACATGATGCGGCTGATGGCCTCAAGTCCGTCCATGACCGGCATGTCAATATCCATGGTGACAATATCGGGCCGCAGTTCCTCCACCTTTTTCAGGGCATCCGCTCCGTTCACCGCATGACCGGCAACCGCAATGTCCCTGTCTTCGGAAAGAATTGCCGTGATAAGTTCTCTGGCAAAACTGCTGTCATCCACAACCAAAACCCTGACCGGATTCATATCTGTGCTCTTTCTCTGCGATCCGCTGTTTCCCTCTGCCCGGTTTTGCCTCCGCTGATTTCCTCAGGATTGTCCAGTATAAACTTTTTCATCATTTTCTGCAAACCCTCTGACAAAAATTTCAGTCTGTCACTGATCTCGGAAATATGCGAGATGGCCTCTGAATTCTGGCCGGCACCCTGGGATATTTCCCTGAGGGCAATCACAATCTGCTCGGTCGCGGATTTCTGCTGATGGGTGGACAGGGAAATCTGCCGGGCCGCATCTGTGGTGGATTTGGCTCCGCTGAGGATCTCATTGAGGCGATCCACCGTGTGTGTAAAGAGATTCAGCCCCTCCCGAATCCCTCTGGTTCCGGCTTCCGAGGCCACCACCATATGGTGCACGGCTTCGCGTATCTCATTCATTTTTCCCTCGATTTCCCCTGTGGATTCGGTAACGGAATCAGCCAGTCTCCGGATTTCGGACGCGACCACACCGAAACGCCTGCCTTTTTCCCCGGCAGCAGCAGCCTCTATGCTGGCATTGAACGCGATAAGCCGGGTCTGATCCGCTATGTTGTCAATAAATCCCATGATTTTGGTGATCTCATCGGTTTTGTTGCGCAGCGCGTTGATTTCTTCCACATTGTGCCGGTTTTCCTCACTGATTTTGTTCATTTTTTCCCTGAGAATCTCCAGAGACTGAACCTCTTCCTGTGTACTGTTGAGGGTGGAACCCGCGATGTCCACCACTGTTTCCGAATTCTGCGCTATCTGGGCTGAGGTTGCGGAAAATTCCTCCATGGTGGCAGAAATTTCACTCACAGAGGCAGACTGCTGGGTGACAGTTGCTGACTGTTCACGCAGGGCCGCGGAAATCCGCTCAATGGAATCCCCGAGTTCCGCGGCCATGCGGGAAATCTCTCCGAGCATCCGATCCATGTGAAAACACATTTTGTCCAGCACGCCTGCCAGTTCCCCCATCTCATCCTTCTGGGGCAGAGACAGGCGCAGAGTCAGATCCCCGCGGGTGATTTCTTTGACAAAACGGGTAATCTGATTCACGGGTCTGTGGATGACAAAAAAGAGAATCACAAAAGTTATTCCCCCGCCCGCGGCGATAATTCCGACCAGCAGAAGGGAAATGCTCAGCGTGACAGAAGAGAGGATTTCATTCTGACGGGAAATGTCAATGTCAAAGGCAAGAACCCCGATCTGCCTGTTTTTGTAGTCCGTGAGAGGAAACGCAGCCCAGGTCTGCTTTCCGGCACAGGTCAGGAACAGTTCCTTCCGTCCCCCATCCAGCAGAGGCAGAATCTCAGCCGGATCCTCCCATTGCGCGCTTTCCCCACCGGATACCCGCACATAGCGGTTTCCGATGACCGGATGTTTCTGTGAATCATGAAGCAGATGGGTGATGGGCAGAAGTTCGGCATTCATAAAAAGCTGAAATTCCTGATGCCGGTCATCAGAGAAGATGGTTTTCAGCAGGGGATCAAAATCCAGCAGAATCTCGGCTGATCCAAGATGCTTTCTCTGAAAATTTTTTACAGGCATGACCCCCCGAATGGCAAAACCTCCCCGTCCCGGCTCAATGCCTTTGACAGTTTTTCCGGTCCGGTTCACATCCGTAACAGTGTTCCGGAATCCGGATATGTCATCAGAAAGGTCTTTCCACTGCCCGTTCACCTGAATCTGTTTTTCCAGCCACAGGCGCACCAGGCTCCGGCCGTTGGGCAGGTGAAAGTGAAGTTTGAGTCTCTCTCCGGTCAGTGCCGAATACCCATCCAGAATATCCTTCAGATCCCGGCGCAGCATTTCCCTGGCAAGCTGTGCGTCCGGATCGTTTTCATTTTCCATGTTCCCTTTGTGCGCTGTCTCAAACGCGGCAATGACCCCGGTCATTTTTGTGAAAAGAGAAGTTTTTTCCAAAGACTGTTCAGCAGCGTCCGCAATGCGGCCCTGAATCTCATCTCTCCGGTTTTCAGCCATCTGACGGATATAATCCTGCCGCAGTTCGGCAAACTGGCGGAAAATGATCAGGGTGCACACTGCGCTCAGCAGAACCACTGCTGCCAGTACAGGGAAAAATATCTTTTTCCGGATGCTCATTGTCTCCTTCCTTTCAGAAGCTGTTTTAAAAATCCGACACCTGCGGTTTTCCCGGAGTGCAAAAGTTAAGCCCCGAAGCGGGCGATCTTCTGCCGTTTTGCGAAAAACCGGCCTCCGGCCCCAATTTTCGCACTCCTCAATTATTCCTGAAACTGTGAACTGAATTGAAAAAAATCCCGGCATCAGAACCAGCCGATATTTTTAAGGTGATTTCTGAAAATGAATGTCCCTGCTCAGTCACCTGAACGATTTGACAACTTTTGAAAAGTTGTCAAATCCGGGGGATGTTCTTTTCCGGAAATCGGCTGAAACAGTCTCTCATAAAAACAGAATCGGGATCGCTCACTGTCTTTATATAGTATTTAAGATAATAAATTTGGGGTTCCGAGCAGGTTGGGGTGAGGAACGAATCCCAGCAGATTCAGGATGCTGGGGTTCACTTCGTTCACCCCAACCCACCCAAAACAATTATCTTGAAACCTATATATAGAATGAATCCATCTCCCTTACAATGGATTTTTTGCACAGAAATCAGAAAAAAAGAAAACAAAGGGACAGGGGAAAATGAAAATCTGAAAGCAGAACCTTCAGACCCGGCAACTGTGCCCAAATATCTTTTTTTCTATAAAATACAAAATATTAAATCCAAAAAGCAGAAAAAAATTCCCGGTTTTTGGAATAAATGTATTGATTTTTGTTGCAAAATCGGTATGAATAACATGATTTTTTTTCAGATAATGTTTCCTGTTTGCCCGGATTCTGCTATAATGATTTTATAATGCCGGACAGGATGCACCGCAAAAGGGCATTTGCGGATTTTCAGGATATTTTTTTCCGGAAATCCGGGATGATAATCTCTTATAACCAATTCAAGGAGGGAAAGATGAAAAAGAAGAAAATGATGTTTTGTGTGTCGCTTTGCTGCGCTGTACTTCTGTTTTCAGGACTTTTTGCCGGAACCGCATTGTCGGAAGTCCGGCAGGGTTCTGCTTCCCTGAGTCTCATGGGAGGCGGATATTTCTTTGATGACGAACTGGATGTGCTGGATAAGGGTATCTCCGGCGGTCTGGGGCTGAGTTACAGTTTTACCCCCAATCTGGCAGCGGAACTGGGCTTCACCTTCATTTATGAGGAAGCGGATCTGTGCTGCTGTGAGGACAGGGATTTTGAGGTGTACGCGTATCAGCCCCGTGCGGATCTTCTCTACCACATCATGCCGGAGAGCAGATTTGTGCCCTATCTGGCCGCAGGCGTGGCTTATATGCTCTATGATGATGACAATCTTGATCCGCTGGAAATTGATGACACCGTGCAGGCCAATGCAGGCCTCGGCGCAAAATTTTTTCTGACGGACAATATCGGACTTCGGGCAGATGCCCGTTATTATTATGGATTTGAGGATTCCAGCAGCGAATACGCCCTTACTGCGGGTCTGGTTTTTCAGATGGGCGGGGCACGGAAGGCAGAGGAGCCCTGCGCTGATACCGACAATGACGGGGTCTGTGACGATGTGGATCGCTGCCCGGATACGCCCGCGGGTGCTGAGGTGGACAGTGCAGGCTGCACCAAGGCAGAACCCTATGTGAAAATGGAAAAAACAGAGGGCACAGGCCAGGTCATGGAAAAGAGTGACGAACCTGCTCCCGCACCTGTCCCTGCTCCGGCTCCGGAAATGATGAGTGTCACGGTATGGTTTGATTTTGATCGCACGATCATCAAATCCGAATACCGCGCCAGACTGGAGGAGTTTGCCGCTTTCATGCAGCAGTATCCGGATACCCGTGCGGTAATCGAGGGACATACGGACAGTGTCGGTTCGGAACGTTACAATCTCCGTCTGTCTGAAAAAAGAGCCCAAAGCGTGAAACGCTATCTGACAGAGCATTTCGGCATTGACCCGGCCCGCATCTCAATACAGGGCTTTGGGGAATCCCGGCCCGAGGCCACAAACAAAACCGCTGCCGGCAGGGCTCAGAACCGCCGGGCGATTTCCATCACGATTCTGAAGTAGGAAGCCCGCCCCTTTAAGGCGAGTTACGGAAAAGAACATCCCTGAGATTTGACAACTTTTCAAAAGTTGTCAAATCTTTCAGGTGACGGAACAGGCAGATTCCTTTTCAGAACGCACCTGGTACATGACCACGTTGAATTTTATGGGATTACAAACTGAATTTTTCAAAAAATTCAGTTTGTTAATCAGACAGCGATTCTCTTAAAGCTAATGTGGTTATGCACTGGTACATGACCACGTTGAATTTTATAGGATCAAAAACTGAATTTTTTAAAAAAATTCAGTTTTTTAATCACTGTTTCATCCTATAAAAACTAAGTTGTTTATGTACTGGGACAAATCCGGACGAATCCCCCTGAGAGGTTCCGGAACCCTCAGGGGCGGAAAAGGATTTTTTTCAACCCGTAACAGATTGTCATCACTGTTCACACGGCAGAACAGGCGGAAGGGGAAGCAGCGGCAAAGAGGAATTTTCTGTCCGCACTCCGGTTTTCATGCCCTGTTGTCTCCATCCGGTTCAGGGACAGTTATGGAAAAAACAGACCCGGAAGAATCCGGCAGATCGGAAAAGGCAGCGGTACGGATCAAAGGCGTGGGCAGCAGTCTGTGGGTAACGGTGGATCCGGACGAACCGCGGGAACGTCTGCGCAGGGAACTGGACAGACTGTTCCGGGCACTGCATCAGCCCGCTGTCAATCCCCGTGTGATCCTTGATGCCGGAAAAAACCGGGACAGCGATGATTTGATTGCGGAACTGTCAGCATATCTGACAGAAAGCTGGGGGGTGGCAGAGGTTTCACAGCCGCCGGACAAAGTTTCTCAGTCAGGGAACGGAGAAGAAGGAACTCGGAAACGGGATATGGATTATTCCTGGCATCATCAACAGACAGAAGTGCTCCTGCTCAGCGGCCGGATCCGTTCCGGACAGAAGGTGAATGCTGTCAACCATCTGGTCATACTCGGAGATGTCAATCCCGGTGCCGAGGTGCTGGCCGGAGGGGATATCCTGATTCTGGGAAGTCTTCTGGGCACAGCCATTGCCGGGCAGCCGGACAATGAGGAAGCAATTGTGCTGGCCCTGGATTTCCGGCCCACCCAGGTGCAGATTGGCAGTTATGTTGCAGCAGGGCCCCCTTCCTCACCCGGCAAAATGATTGAATTCGCACATGTGGAAAAAGGGCGCATTGTGGTGGAAAAATATCTGGAAGCCAATCCCTTTGGCCGCCTGCCCTGGCCGGTGGTCAGATGATAATTCAGTGTCAGAGGTTCGGGTTCACAGAAGCCATGACAAGTCTGCGGGTTTCACCCGTGTTCAATGGGACAGACCATAAGATCAAGAAAAAAAGAGGTTCGCTTTGGAAGGGAAAATCATAGTCGTCACTTCGGGCAAGGGCGGTGTGGGCAAAACCACAGCCACCGCTTCTCTGGGCGCTGCCCTGGCACTGGAGGGGAAAAAAGTGGTGGTGGTGGATATGGATATCGGGCTCAGAAACCTGGATGTGGTCATGGGCCTGGAAAACCGCATTGTCTTCAACGTGGTGGATGCCGTAAAGGGAAAGTGCAAACTCAAACAGGCGGCCATCAAGGATCGGCGGATGGAAAACCTTTTTCTGATTCCTGCATCCCAGAGCGACAACAAGGATGTGCTTTCCCCGGAAGAAATGGTAAGCTTCGGGAAAATGCTGCGCCGGCATTTCGAGTATATCCTCATAGACTGCCCCGCGGGCATTGAAAAAGGTTTTGAAAACTCTGTGGCCGCGGCAGATGAGGCTTTGGTCATCTGCACGCCCGAAGTTTCGGCTGTCCGGGATGCGGATCGCGTCATCGGTCTGCTTCTGGCAAAATCCATTCCGCCCAAGCTGATTGTCAACCGAATCATTCCCCTGATGGTGGAAAGAGGGGATATGCTCAGTCACACAGACATGGTGGATGTGCTGTCCATTGAACTCATTGGGCTGGTGGAGATGGACGACAATGTGGTCATCTCCACCAATACAGGCAACCCATTGGTTTTGCAGAAGGATTCCAAAGCAGGAGAGGCTTTTCGGCGCATTGCCATGCGTATAAACGGAAACACGGATGTTCCCATACAGGTTCCCCAGTCCCAGAAGAGTTTTTTCAAAAAAATCCGCAGCAAACTCGGTCTTGGGGGATAAGGAGGCCGCTTATGTTCAACGGACTGTTCCGAAAATTTTCCGGCAGAAACAAAGACAGCAAAGAAGTTGCCAAAAAGCGGCTCAAATTTGCCCTGATTTACGACAAGCTTGAAGTGTCTGATGATATTATCAAAAATCTGCACAAAGACATTGTGGAGGTGATCTCCCGTTATTTTGAAATCGATCAGGACGCATTCAAGCTTGATATCCGGAGATCAGATGAACTGTCCGCTCTTGTGGTAAACACTCCGATTTTGTCAGCCAAACGCAGCAGGTCATCTTCCGACTGAACTTACATGATTTTTCCCTTTTTGCTGATGACTATCTCTCTGTGAGGAATTTTCTTTCCCGCTTTCTCCATTCCCCTGCGGATAATTGAGGGCATGGCACTGCAGCAGGGCACTTCCATATAAACACTGGCAATGCTGCGGATGTCAGCCAGCGTGAAGATCTCGGCAAATCTTTGGACATACATCTGCACATCGTCAAATTTGGGACATCCCATCATCACGACTTTTCCTTTGATCAGATCCCGGTGCAGTGCGGCATACGCGGCCGCACAGCAGTCTGCCAGCACCAGAATGTCCGCATGTTTCAGAAAGGGGGCATCCGGCGGAATCAGACGGATTTTTACCGGCCAGTGGGACAGAAAAGAGGGAACATCACCTTTGCCTGTCTCCGGAACCGCATCCAGAGGTGCAAAGACCTGTATCTGGGAGGAAGGGCATCCGCAGCCCATTTTCTCTGCCGCCTGCTTTTTTTCCCTTTCCTCCAGATATTTTTCCACAGCGATCTCGTCAAATTCCTCAGCTTCCCTTTCCACAATTTTCAGCGCGCCTGTGGGACATTCCCCTATGCAGGCTCCGAGCCCGTCACAGAATCTTTCTGCCACCACTTTGGCTTTTCCGTCAGCAATCTCCAAAGCGCCTTCCGCACATCCGGTAACGCACTGACCGCAGCCGTCACACAGTTCTTCATCAATTTCTATTATTTTTCTCATCACCTTCATGATTTCCCTCCTGTTTTGCTTATCCCTGTTCTGTTAATGCGAATTAATACCGATTCTTCATTGAAACCAGACTTTTCGGAAGGCAATGCCGATTCATCGCCGATTTTATACGGTGCTTTCAGTTTATTGTGACCTTTGTGCCATCTTCGTGTCCTTTGTGGTTAAAATTCAAGGAGATTCAGTATAAGATACAAGATTTGACAACTTTCAAAAACCTGTCAAATCTTCAACTCCTCTTTTGTTTGCATTAAACAGCAATGTGCAAAAATAGGCATTGACTTAAATCAAGTCTGCACAAGAGATTTTGAGGCTGAAAATTTTTGTGACCTTTGTGCCCTCTCTGTGTTCTCTGCGGTTGAAACAAACCGAAAGCACAGTTTCAAAGGCAGATCGGTACCAACGCATGATTATAATAAGTACCCAGTCATATATTTTTTAACCACAAGGAACACAAAGAAAGCACAAAGGACACAAAGTTTTGTCTGTGTTTTCCTGAATGATCTGTCAAAAAATTTTTGGACAGGCACTTATTGGACTGTCAAATAAGTTTCTTTGCTCAGGAGCCGTTAGTTTGACAACTTTTGGTTGTCAAATCTGAATTAATGAAAGAACTTTTTGACAGACCACTTATACCGATTCGCCTTTGATTTTATGCAGTGCTGCGGGTTTTTGTGATCTTTGTGCCATCTTTGTGTCCTTTGGTTAAATACAATCCGGCGGAACGCATGGTTTCAAAGGGAGAATCGGCATATTGCCCTTTTCGACATCTCGGTTTAATCCTCATAACGCATGATTATAAGTACCTGGTCATATATTTTTTAACCACAAGGAACACAAAGAACACAAAGTTTTGTCTGTGTTTTTTCTGATGATCTGTCCAAAAAATTTTTGGACAGGCACTTATACCGATTCGCCGTTTATTTTATACAGTGCCATAGGTTTTGTGATCTTTGTGCCATCTTTGTGTCCTTTGTGGTTAAATAAATCGGCGGAACGCATGGTTTCAAGGGAGAATCGGCATATTGCCCACTTTTCGCCAGCTCAGTTTCATCCTCATAACGCATGATTATAAGTACCTGGTCATATATTTTTTAACCACAAAGAACACAAAGAAAGCACAAAGGACACAAAGTTTTGTCTGTGTTTTTCCCCAATGATCTGTCAAAAAATTTTTGGACAGGCACTTATGCCGATTCGCCGTTGATTTTATGCAGTGCCGCAGGTTTTTTGTGATCTTTGTGCCATCTTTGTGTCCTTTGTGGTTAAATAAATCCGGCGGAACGCATGGTTTCAAGGGAGAATCGGCATATTGCCCACTTTTCGATATCTCAGTTTAATCCTCATAACGCATGATTATAAGTACCCTGTCCTATATTTTTTAACCACAAAGAACACAAAGAAAGCACAAAGGACACAAAGTTTTTGTCTGTGTTTTTCCCCAATGATCTGTCAAAAAATTTTTGGACAGGCACTTATACCGATTCGCCGTTGATTTTATACAGTGCCGCAGGTTTTTTGTGACCTTTGTGCCATCTTTGTGTCCTTTGCGGTAAAACAAATCCCGGCGGAACGCATGGTTTCAAGGGAGAATCGGCATATTGCCCACTTTCCGATCTCTCCGGTTTAATCCAGTAATTTCCGGTTAGGTTTTTGCATATAACCAATAAGACTTTCTTTGTTCTTTGAAAAATTGTTCTTCAAACTTGCTTTCACCTCTTCGTAATTCATTTTTGAATTTGTATTCGAAACTCTGACCCTTTTAATGCTGACCGGTTCATTATGCTGCTGCTTGCAGCAGTATATTTATAGCGGAATAAGTAATTAAACCTGCCAGTATCCAGACCGTAAACCATGCTCACCTACTTGCAATCAAGTGATAAACTTTAAGATGGCGTTTCCACCCCAGGGCAAAAAACTTTTCCTCCCCGCGGAGCTTATATACCAATGCAATCTGTTCTGCTGTAAGGTCAAGACGGTTACTTGCTATCCAATATTTGACACCTTCAATTTCGTAACCTGTCAATCAGAGTTCCTTTTGTGTACAGTTAACCTTCGGTGTCCCCAGGGTACAATGGCATCAGAAAACAAAACTTTCGGGTCGACTTCGCCACTTTTATGATTGTTTCTTCAGCAAACTTTGATTCGACAGGCGAAAAATTACATCCTCTTCTGCCATTGATCAGAACTTTTGTGACATGATAACCTCTGTCCATTACACCGGTTTCTCCCAAAGGATTTGACCAGCAAAGGGCGTTCACCTGTAACTGCCTTCGGTTAAAAACAGTTTCACGGGAATTGAGCGGTTATATCAAAGCCATGTGAACTTTGTTGGCCTTTTAGCTCACATTCTACCGCGCCAATCAGCCAAGTCATCAGAAGGACATCAATAAGCGAACCGTCAATTGCAATAGCTCTCCCAATTCAGAATAATTTTGGGGCAATATACCGGAAAGCTTTTGAATTTGCAGACGGGAAAATACATAGTACTCCAGAATCCCCTATGATTTATTGCTTCAAGCGTACTCTTTTTAATTCCATCTTTTGGAGCAATATGCTCTCTTGCAAAATCATCTTCTTCCAGCACTTGAAGTAAATGTTGTGCTGAGGTATGTTCCTGAAGATGAAAATATACAATGGCACTTTAAACTCGTCTTCAAAAGTCATTTGGAAATCTCTATTAGCCTGAAATAAGTGGTGCTTCCCTCTGTACATTGCTTTTATTGCAGGACTGAAAAATAAATCAAATGATAAACTTTTTTGAGGCAAATGGGTCAGAAGAATTGTGGCATTTTTAACTCCTTGATATTATTAACAATACCGCAAATTTCGACCGCACATTGTTCACTATTTGTCAAGAAAAAAATGACTTAACCTGCAAATATTATTATTTTTTTAAATTTTGCCGATTCATCGCCGATTTTATACGGTGCTTTCAGTTTATTGTGACCTTTGTGCCATCTTCGTGTCCTTTGTGGTTAAAATTCAAAGGAGATTCGGTATAAGATACAAGATTTGACAACTTTCAAAAACCTGTCAAATCTTCAACTCCTCTTTTTGTTTTGCATTAAACAGCAATGTGCAAAAATAGGCATTGACTTAAATCAAGTCTGCACAAGAGATTTTGAGGCTGAAAATTTTTGTGACCTTTGTGCCCTCTCTGTGTTCTCTGCGGTTGAAACAAACCGAAAGCACAGTTTCAAAGGCGAATCGGTATAACGCATGATTATAATAAGTACCCGGTCCTATATTTTTTAACCACAAGGAACACAAAGAAAGCACAAAGGACACAAAGTTTTCTTTGTGTTTTTCCCCAATGATCTGTCAAAAAATTTTTGGACAGGCACTTATGCCGATTCGCCGTTGATTTTATGCAGTGCCGCAGGTTTTTTGTGATCTTTGTGCCATCTTTGTGTCCTTTGTGGTAAAACAAATCCGGCGGAACGCATGGTTTCAAGGGAGAACCGGCATATTGCCCACTTTTCGCCAGCTCAGTTTCATCCTCTGATATGATGAGATAAAATTTTTTCGGTATTACAAATTTCGAAAATTTTTCATCAAATTGAATCAAATGGTTAAGATAAAACTATCGAAAGATGGGTTATTAAGCTGATTTGTCTGATTTTCGGAGTCTGGAAATTCCGGAGTGCAGAAAAATTTGTTTTTGCAATATATTGGAAAGGAAGATCAGGAAAATTGCATGGACGCGGTTTGGGGCTGCATCCGGAAAAAGTTCCGGATTGCAGGAAGATGATGCGGTTCAACCCGCAGGCAATCCGGCAGATCCGTCATACGGCTTTGTCAGAATCAGACTGCGGCATGTCAGGGCTTGGAGGTTTTTCTGAAATTGAATTCATCAATCTGCCTGTTGAAGAGTTCAACCTGTTTCCGGTATTCGGCCTGCTTTTTCTCAAAGTCTGCAATCTTCTGATTCAGCAGGTCAATTTTCTCATTGATCTCAATCTGCTCTTCCGGGCTGTTTTCCTCATTTGCCTGCTGTTCCGTCAGGCTTTTTCTTTCCTCTGCCAGTTCAGCCCGTTCTTTGTCCAGTTCCTCTTTTGCTTTTCTCAGGCTTTCCACACTCAGAGACAGAGACTGCTCCTGCCCGCTTTCAGGGGGCGCTTGCGTCTCTGCCTTGCTTTCCGAAGCAGGAAAATCCTCAGATGCCTTGTAACCCGGAATTTTCTCCCGCTGATCTGCCGGAACATCCGCGAGATTGTCCGTATAGCGGACAACGCCTTTTTCATCTGTGTATTTGTAGAATTCGGCACAGACCGGGGAGATAAGAAATACGGAAAACAGCAGGACAAGAAATGTCAAACGCATAATTCACCTCTCAAAAAAACTGTTACTCAATTTCGGTGGTTCTGCTGCCGTTGCATCCACCCTGTGCAATTCAAAATACATTATATAAAATCTGAAAAATATTTCAACATTAATTACGAAAAAACCCTGAGAGTTTTGAAACCCTCAGGGTTTGTAAAAAATAACCTGTACAATTTTCCTGTCCGAAAATCCGGGGTTTTAAAAAACTGCCCCTCTCCGGCAGGAAAGAAAGGGAAGTCTGCAAATTTCAGATCAGTTGGTCAGTTGCCGCCACCAGAGTTCAAAGAAGTTTTTGCTGATAAGCGGATCAGCGGCCACAACTCCCGCGCCGGTTGACGTACTTCCCTCTGTTTCCTCGGTGCTTCCCACAGAGATCAGAAGCTTTGCCCCCTCTTCCGTAAGAACCAGTACAGGTTTTGAGGGAATACCACCGCCCAGACTTGTGCTCCGTCCGGAATCACCGGAAAAATTCAGTTCTGATATGACATTGCCATTTTTGTATCCTACACCCCAAAGTTTGCCGATACCACCGATAGCACAGGGATCATCCGTAATCGGCGTGAAGGTGGTGACGTAATACACACCGTAAAAAACTGTCCCGTTGGAAAGCGGTTTTTCACCGGTTGACAGGTTGATATACCATCCGTCAGAAGTTCCGTAATCTATGGTGGCATTGGTGCTGGAAGTCACATTTGTCAGATTGCTTTCATACACCGTGGTATCATCATGATCATCCTTGACCGCATAAATTTTGTCCGATGTTTCCGAATCACAGGGATTTTCCCTGTCACCCGTTGTCATGAACACCAGATCAAAATTTTTCTCGAGGGTCACAGTGGGCGGATAAAAGAATTTTCTGTCTGCCGCAGTGGCTTTTGTGGTATCCTGCGGAGCGCTGAACAGTACATGCGCAGTCCAAGTGTTTATGTTTTCATCTGCATACTTTATTCCCTGGGCAGAATCAACGCTGGCAAAACGCCACATCTGGCCGCCAATATCTCCGATATACACCTTGTCTGTAAAACCGTTGTTTTGAATATCCACAGGAAAAGCAGCGCTGGGGAAACTGAATGTCATGCTGCTGCTGGTAAAGGCTTTGACCAATGCACCGGTTTTCAAATTCACAACAAAAAGTGCCCGGCCTTTGGTATTGTCCGCAGAATAGCCGCCACCCAGAAACACAACATCCGTTCCATCTGTATCACTGGCACTGGTTTTGACCTTTCCAAAAGAGGGTTCTGACCAGCTTTCTCCCAGTTCGGAGAAACCTGCGGTGTTCTGATCAATCCACCACAGAAGTGTGGGAGAGTCCGGACTGGTGATATCCAGTGCAAAAAAGCGGGTGCCGCCTTTTCTTTCCCCGCAGACCAGAATGGCCTGTTCACCGGAATCCAAGTAACCGTTATATTTTGTATTTTCAGAAATCCAAACCTTCCGGGGTTCCATCCATAGAACTGGTGTCACGATCACCGAGCATCAGTCCCAGACGGGAAAGCTGATCATTGGGAATAAAGGCCCATGCCTCTTTTCCGTTATCATCATTGACAGCGTGCAGCATTCCGTCATTGGAGGCATAAAGCACCCGAATTTTCTCAATATTGCCATCTGCATCCGTATAACGGACAACCGCAGGTTCACTGTGAAGAATGTCACCGGTAATGACTGTCCGGTTGTTTCCGCTGCTGTTCTGCACATCTGCACCCCGCACATAATTGATAATCTGCTCGGCTGAATAAGTGATACTGCCCACTGTCTTGGTTCCCACATAGTTTTCCTATCTGTGCTGGCGGCACTGAATGCAGTCAGTGTTTTGGATGTTCCGATATGGGTGTAAATCGTCCGATCATCGCTTGTACTGGACGTCTGCAATCCGTTGTCCATAAAATTGGATTTCCCGGAATTTGCCCAGTCAAGAATCTGCCAGTAAGGTGCTGCCAGATCTTTCAGCGCGCCGTTGGCTTCGGTGGCTGCATTTCCGTCTTTGTCCTGAATCTGCAAATTGGTGGAAAGTCCGAACTTGGTCAGGTTTCCTTCCCAGAAATTGCTGGCTTTGGGTTTGAAAAAGGCCATAAATGGTGTTGCCGCTGGTGGTACGGGTTACAGGCACAACCAGCGCATGTGAATGTGTTGGTACGGGCAAGGATTTTGGAAATAATTTCCAGCAGCTTTTACTTGCAAATTCTTCCGGGTAATTGGCTGTGGCATGAAGTAGTTCCCGTATTCGGCATGGGGGAAGTGTCCGTCAGGTTTTTATAACCGTTTCCGTTATTGGCGAAAGTGTATTGATGAGATAGGCATTGCTGGCCTCATTTCCCATAGCGTCCGACCGTATAGGTCATGACATTCTGAAACCCTTCCACATAACCCACAATATCATGTTCATATAAATAGGTGGAGATCATCCAGATGGGTGGAACCGTTATATCTCATGGGAATGCTGAGCGTACCCGGTGTCCAGGGCAAGCGTCCCCCCAATTGGCTTCGCTGCTATAATCCACACTGTCGGTTCCGTCCCCGTCATATCGGAAAAAGAACCCGGTTCGGATGAACCGATAGCCAAGTCTTCGAAGAAAATGGGAGGAAATCACAATGGCAAAATTATCGGCGCATTCTCCATCTTCCCTATTACCCAAACCAGATGAATTGGAATTATAGTATCCGCCAATACTTGCCAAACCTTCCGCCAGGGAGAATAGGTAGTTGTGCCCAAATTGTTTACACGGTTGACTATGTGGAGTCAAGCATGTCTTCAGAACTGGTGCCGATAAAGTAACCCAATAAGTGTCTTGAATAGGAACCTTATTAACAGCTCCATTACTATTGTCGGTAAAATTGTACATGGCCAGATAAGCCTTGTTTTCAAGCACTTTGCCGCCAGCAATACCGCATATTTGGCCGTAAAAACGGCTTTTTTGCTGGGTAAGTCCGATCCGTTTCGGTATATTCCCCGCTGAAAAACAACCAGTTGAGATAATTGGCCGCATACAGGTAAGTACCTGCCCCGTCAATAATGCCGTAGGCATATCTTTGGTGGAACTGGCTTCCATGGGCAATGTGATGGTTTTGCCGTTAAAGGTAAACGTTCCGGCTCCTTTCGTGCCTGTTTCTTTCCAGCAACCGTTATTATAACTGTCTATGGAAGAAAGATCATCCAGAACCTTCACAATGTAATAATAACCACCCTGCTGGTCAATGGCGTACCCCAGTTCATTGAAAAAACCGTCAACACCGTCTGTAAGGCTGGCGACCATACCGACACCATCAGGCGCAGCATAAAGCCCGCCGGATGTTCCTGCTTTCCCAATGTCCAGACGCTTTCTTCCGTATAGAGAAATGCCGTCAGAGGGAATCACTGCCTCCTCCGGAACCGCCAAAAGAGTTTACCCCTCCCCGCCGCTGGTAATACTGCTGATTTTGGCAGTGTTTCCACTAGGTTCGGATTATATGTTGATTTTTGGCCCATGATAAAGAGACGGAAGATTCGATCACAAGCGTTGCGGTTGTTTGCCCAGTTGTAATGGTCTTTAATGTGGCTGTTTTGCCATCAGGGCCGGTGATGGTTTCCCGCGCTGAAGCCGTCAGCAGCATTTTTGCCAATCTTTAATCGTATATGTGTTTGCTGCTGTTGCCGTATAAATGGAAACTGACGGTGTCCAGACTGTGCATCCGGATTGGTGACAACAGTGGCAGTTCCGCTTCCTTCCGGAACTGTGCATACAATATAGATGTACTGGAAGCAGAAGAGATTATAGCAGTTACGCTGCCAAATTTCACGATTGCACCATCTGCAAAATACTCACCGGTAATCGTCCTGGTCGTACCAAGCCGCAGTTGGGCTTATGGATGAGACATTCGGCGGGTTGGTGGGCGTAACATAAGTGAATCCCCCTGTTTTCTGTCCGCTGGTGCTGTCTGAATTGGTAACAGTCACATCCACCGCCCCTGCTGCCCCGGCAGGACTGGTGCAGGTAATCTGCGTATCAGAAACCACAGTGACATTTGTGGCACTGGCAGAACCGAATTTCACTGTTGCCCCATAGGCAAAATTGGTTCCGGTGATTGTCACCGAAGTTCCACCGGCAGTGGTGCCGGATGCCGGATCAACAGTGGTGACAGTGACAGGCATAGTGCCGTAAACGAAAGCATCCGCTTTGCTTGCGGATTTATCCCCCACAGTGACCGTCACAGCAACGGTTCCGCTTCCTGCGGGAGTCCGGCATACGATTTCCGTGTCGGAAACCACAACAACATTTGTTGCGGCATTATCGCCGAACTTCACAATTGCACCGTCAGCAAAATTCTTTCCCGTGACGGTAACTTCAGTTGCCCCTGCCAGAGGCCCGTTTGCCGGGCTGACATCGGACACGATTACACCTGAAAGATAATCTTTGGTGTTGTCAAAATTGCTGTGCCAGGTTACATGCCGCATTTCAATACCGTTTTCCAGCAGGAGAACAATATTGGGTTTGACCTCATCAGATTCCGTGTTTCCGAAAACACAGGTGTCATCTGCCAGCGCAAAGCCCTGCACAAAGGTCGATAAGCAGAAAAACACCAGAACCATCAGCGAAAGGTATTTCTTTCTTTTCATATTTTTCATGATTGCCTCCTGTAACTTTAAAGTCCGATTCTGTAAAATCCCTGTTCTATCTGTGTTTTTGATTCCAGATTGTCCAAATCTGTCATCTTGAAATATCCCTCGCATTTCATCTGATACACATTTGCGGAATAGGCTCCTACGGAAAAACCCGATCCGCGCGGCGGATATTTTTTTGTGTCTTCTGCGGAAAGATACTCCACAGTGCCCCTGAATGCCTGATTGCAGGGCGGATTCCCATCCAGACAGAAAAACTCATCCGAACCTATGGTTTTCGTATTGTTCGTATCCGTACCTTCCGAATCATCAGGAAATTTCATTACTTTGCTTGTGTTGTTGAAATTATAAAGCTCGGCATGACCCACCACATATCCTCTGGCAGCCTCTGTGGTGAAAAAAGCCAGCTTGCTCAGGCGGTCATTGCCGGAAACCCTGAGTTCCGACATGGTATTGCTTATGGCCATAATCCCCAGCAGGGTCAGCGAAATCAGAGCGATGATCGCGATGAACAATGTGGAACCCTTCTGATTTTTCAACGGTTTTGGAAATATTTTCATTTCTGCCTCCTTATTTGTCAATCATGGGAATGACATGACGCATGGAAAATGTTTTGTTCTTGACCCCATCCTCATACTTTGACTGCCATGCAACAGTCATCACAACCATTTTCACATCCACTCCAAGTCCTGCGACATTTTCTGTATCTTCCGTATTTTCTGTTACAGTTACGGTCACAGTGTATTTCCCGTCATTATACACCTGCTGATCGGCGCCTGTGCTGATAGAAGTGTAATCCTTTGCCAGCAGAGTTTCCAACTGATCCATTGCCAGCGTACCGGCTTCCGTGATTTCTCTGGCTTTTGCATCTCCGTCAATGGAGGATATCTGCATAATGCCGATGGCAAGAAGTCCGACAGAGAGAATCACTGTGGAAATCATGATTTCCAGCAGGGTAAATCCATCCTCATTCTTATGCATTCTGTAAAGTTTTGTGTGCAGCATGGCATTTCTCCTTAACAATGTTTTGAATCTGCTCAAACCCTAAGGGTTTTCAAAACCCTTAGGGTTTAAAACAAACGTAGTTATTCAAGTGAAACCCCAAGGTTTCTGCATTTGATGGTGGTTATCAGCAGACGGCGCCGGAAGGTGTCATTAAAGGGGCCGACAACATCACCGGTTCCATTAGGTGCGTCTCCGTTCATGTCATAGGTTTCTGTGTCCTGAATTTCCCGGATATCTCTTTTGGTTCTGCCCAGAATGGCAATCCGGATGCTTCTGACCTGATCTCTTTGATTTTCACTCAGAAAACCGCCTGTCCCTGTGCCTGCAATCACATTTCCGCTTGCATTGAAATAGGTAAACCGTATTCCCTGAATAAACTCGGCAAAAGGCAGGAGACCGCTGCAACTGAGATCAGTGGGACAGGTTTCCCGTTTCAAAACCAGTTTCTCAAAATCTGCGGAAGCGTTGTCAATCATTCCGTCTCCATCTGCATCATCTGCATCATCAAAAGCATAGGTCACGTCTTCATTCGGGCCGTCCGTTTTTTCATCCGGAACCGGATCATCATCCGGATCATCAGGAGTTCCGTTATCGCCATACAGAGTTCCGTCCGTAAGGCAAATATCCATATCGAACCGGATTCTCCCCGGGCCTGCTTCTATCAGCCCTGCATCCGCATCCCGCTCCAGGCTTTTGTCATGCCCTGCCAGCCGGATTTCACTTGACATAATGTGCATGGCTGCCCGGATGTTCTGCTGCATTTCCGTAATCTGCTTCTGGGTGATCTGAGATTTCTCCTGCGAAGCAAAGGTAAGATAAATGGCGATCATCACCACAGTTGAGATCAGTAAAGCGATCATAAGCTCAAGCAATGTGAATCCCTGTTTGCCAATGATTTTTTCTTTCATATGAGACCTCTCTTTTTAAATACCCGGCATAAGTAAATGTGCATAAAATTTCCGGGATCAGAATCCCGGAAATTTGGAAACTTCAGAAGTCATTATAAATGAACAAATTTCCGTCCATTTTCTTAATACCAATCTGTGCCGCCCCATTTTTTCATGACGACAGAGCCTGCATTTGAACGCAAACCGATTGCATAAGCGGTTTGCTGATCATTGGACAGATAAACATAACCAAGTGACCCGCCTGAACGCATTCCTCTGCCGTCAAAGGACACTTTGTTTCCGCTGAAGGTGACATTGTTGGTTCCAAATGAACTTCCGACAGCTTTGGTGGCTGCGCCATGTCCGTATCCCACACCGCTGCCATATGCGGATAAATCAAAGGTCTCCACGGTGATATCATCTGCATCGCCGAATGTGCCGTTTACCCAGTCAATGAGGCTGTATCTCCCGTTTCCTGTATCAAAACTGACGGACCAGTTTCTGTTTTCCTTGATGGCCCCCATCTTTGCCCTTTGCATGGCATTGTACATGTCCCCAGCCGCTCTTTTCAGCCGGGTGTTGTCCCTCCATGCGATAAAGTTCGGTATGGAGATTGTCATAAGAACAGTAATAATGGAGACAACAACCAAAACTTCCACCAGTGTGAATCCCGGATTTTTTTTCATAATTTTGTCCTCCCTTGCTTGCCCATTTCTATATTCAAAATTCATGCCATATTTCTGTCTGCAGACAAAATATTTATTTTTTTCAACATAGCTTTTTGAAATTTTTTGTTAATACAAAAAGATAATCCTGTACAGTCACCCGTTCGTAACGGGCATTTTTTTCCAATGCAGAAAACATAAGAGCAGGTTCAGGCTTGGGCTGTATGCTCCCAGGCGCCAGCCCATATAGCTGTAAAATTTTTTAAGAGTGGATATGAAAAAGTTAATTTTTCCCTCATCAGGACGGAAAACAAATTCGAAGAATTGATATTTTCAGAAAGAATATGATGGAACGCACAGAAACCAAAAAAATGACATTATAATTTCAACTCGTTCGATTTTTTTCAATGGTATTAAGCCCCTGTTAAAAAATACCACATAATTCATTTTTTTTGAAGATATTTTTATTTATATGTATTGATCTGCATAAAAAAATGATATAAACAGAAGTTGTCTCGTCTCTGATAATTTCGCTCTCCAATCTGGTATATCTTTTGCATAAACATATATATCAACCAACAATCGAGAGGTGATTTATGAAAAAACAGTTTTTCCGTTTAATGCTTTGTGTATGTTTTATGCTGCTGGCAGCAGTACCGGCATTTGCCCAGGTTATAGTAAACGGTGATTTTGAAAGTACAGATGAAATTGTATGGTCTATGGGATGGCTTTGTAAAGATGCAGAGCTTGACGGGGTGAGCATTCAGGACAATTCCAGTGTGTTTCCATCACACAGAGGAAATCGTGCTGTCGTTTTTTACGCAAGGGTACCTATCGGCGGATGTATTGAAAAAGATGCTTGGCTGAAACAGTCTGTAACAATACCTCAAGATGCAACTTCTTTAATTTATTATTACAGAATAAAACAGCCTTCTTTTACTTCTGGAGTGGCCAAGTCAACTTTTCAGGTAAAACTGGGAGAGCAGGTTATAGACACTTTTGAACAAAGCACTGTTACAGGTATGACTTACGATTCTGGATGGCAAGAGAAAACTTTGGATATTTCTTCAATGAATGGAACATTTGATCTGCTTTTTCAATTGAGTTCCACTGAAACAAAATTGAATCATGAAATATATTTTATTGTAGATGATATCCAAATTGATACCGGCCCCTCTGCTCCCGTTCCCGGTGACATATACAACGAAGACGGCGTGAACCTGACTGATGCCATCATTTCCCTGCAGATTACTGCCGGAATCAATCCGTCCGGAGCCATCAACCTGAACAATGACGTGGACGGAAACGGAACCATCGGGCTGGAAAACCCCATCTATATTCTGCAGGATGTGGCAGGTTTGCGAACACCTTAAATATCCCCCAAAAAAAATATCCCCTCATTTCCCAAAGGAATGAGGGGTTTATATTCTTCCAAATTTCAACTCTTAATTTTTTTTATACCTTTCACAATTTTTTTTATACCTCTCCCCCCGCCGGTGCATGACCAAGTTGAATTTTGTACAGTTCGAAGCAAGTCGGATTACACTTGCGCGAATCCGACCTGCACGTATTGCAAACTGTCTTCCTGCCCCTGCAGGAGCCTCCTGTCAACTCATTCGGCCTGCAAAAGTTTTTTCCCTTTGTAAAAAGGGCAGGCCGATGACAGGGAGCGCGGTTTTCCGGACAGAATGTCACTCGCCAAAGAGATATTCTGCTTTCCATAGGAGGTCAGGCACCTGCCCAGACCGGAAAGACCTGTGTGCCTGCGCAGATTCACGGCCCTGAGCAGAATGGGCAGATTCACCGAGGAGATCACATCGGTTTTTCCCTTTTCCAGAAAAGCGTAACTCATATCCGAAGGAGCGCCCCCGAACATGTCTGTAAGAATCAGAACCCCTTTTTTCCGATCCACCCGTCTGATCCCTTCCGCAATTTTTTTCCGGAGACTTTCCGGCGAATCCTCAGGCTCCGCAGAAACCGCAGTCACGGCATCCAAAGGGGAATTGAGAATAAACTCTGCTGTCTCTGAAAGGGCCCTGCCCAGTTTTCCGTGAGTGACAATCACAATGCCGACCATAGAACCTCCTGAAAAGAAAAGATGTATGGGGTCAGGAACAGAAAAAGGGGAGTCTGTCTGAATATTCGCCATAATAAAATATTAAAGCAAAAAAGTCAACAAAATTCTTTTAAAGCGAATTTTTGCTTGCAAAGCACAGACTTTTGTTGTATGGAAAAAGAAATGCTGAATTTATTGCATTTTTTGTGAAGATGTCGGGTGTCAGGGTGTCAAGTTTGAGGTGTCAGGTAAAACTGGATACCGAAAACTGAAAACTGAACACCGAACACCGAAACCCTGAAGGAGGAAAAAAATGGAAATACCGGACACAACTCTTCATTTCAGAGCCGCATTCCGTTACTGTTTCGCCCGGTCCGGATTCAAAACCCGGAAGGAAGTGGCACTGGCTGCGGGTGTGAGTGAAAGCACGATCTGCGAAATCAATAAAAACAAGTCTTACAGCCCAGCGACCCAGGCCCGGATTGCCAAAGTTTTCGGTTATGATCTGCTGGATTTTCTGGGTTTGGGCAGAAAACTGGAGCAGGGCGGAGAACCTCTGCGTCCCCCGGTGGTGGCAGTTCATTCGGAAAGAGAAAAAAAACTTGCGGAAAATGAGCAGATACAGTACCGATCTGTTCCCCTGTATGAATCCGGAAAACTGGCGGCAGGGGAAAAGGGCATGGTCTTTGATCCCTATGAGAACCCGGAATCTTCCCTGCTCATGGATGAGCGGGAACTGAGCGGACGCAGGCATCACCGGCTGGTCAGTCTCCGTGTGGGCGGCGAAAGCATGGCGCCCCTGATTCCGCCCGGTTCTGCTGTGATTATTGATCTGGATGATCAGGACTTTGTGCCCAACAGAATCTATGCCGTGAATTATCCGTCCAAAGGGGAAAATATCGCGGCCGTCAAACGGGTGCAGCAGTGGAAAAAGGGATTTGTCCTCATCAGTCAGGCGCCGAACTATCCGCCGGAACTCACGGATCTGGACTGGCGGGAGCTGTGCGTGGGCCGGGTGATCCGGCTGTGGACAAGTCTGGAAAATGTGTAAGACAAGGAAGGTGTGCCATTAAAAACGAAAATCTTTTCAATGAAATGTCAAACGGAAATTATGATGCGTCCTCTCTGGAGGTGCTCAGGGGACTGGACCCGGTTCGGCGCAGGCCCGGCATGTATACCGATACGACCCGTCCCAATCATCTGGCCCAGGAGGTCACAGACAATGCCGTGGATGAGGCCATAGCGGGATTTGCAAAAAAAATCAGGGTGATTCTCCACGAAGACGGCTCTCTGGAAGTCAGTGATGACGGACGGGGAATGCCCACAGACATGCATCCGGAGGAGAAAATGAGCGGGGTGGAGGTGATTATGACCAAACTCCACGCGGGTGCGAAATTCGGGAACAAAAACTACCGCTTCTCCGGAGGACTGCACGGCGTGGGTGTATCTGTGGTCAATGCCCTTTCCAGAAAACTGGACGTGGAAATCCGGCGCGGCGGAAAAAAATACGCCATCTCCTTTGCGCATGGCCGGAAAACTTCGGAACTCAAAGCAGTCGGAACCGTAGGGCAGCGCAACACCGGCTCCACCGTGCGTTTCTGGCCCGAAGAAAAATATTTTGACACGGTCAGCTTTTCGGTTCCGCGTCTGACACACGCGCTCAGGGCCAAAGCCGTGCTCTGCCCCGGTCTTGCAGTCACGTTTGAGAACCGGCTCACAGGCGAGCATCAGTCCTGGTGTTTTTCGCAGGGACTGAAAGATTATCTGATGGAAAATCTGCCCGAAGGGGAGCGGATTCCGGATGAACCGTTTGTGGGCAGTTTTGAGGGAAAAGAGGAGATTGCGGAATGGGCAGTGATCTGGCAGCCTGATCAGGGACAAATCACGGCAGAGAGTTATGTGAACCTGATCCCCACGCCCCAGGGCGGAACCCATGCAAACGGTTTCCGCTCCGGTCTGTTTGCGGCTTTGCGGGAATTCTGCGAATTCCGGAACCTGATTCCCAGGGGGATCAGGCCTTCGCCCGAAGATTTGTGGAGCAGATGTTCCTATATTCTGTCTGTGAAAATGAATGAGCCCCAGTTTTCCGGACAGACCAAAGAGCGTCTTTCCTCACGGGAAGCTGCGGCTTTTGTCTCTTCTGCTGTGCGGGACGCATTTGCCCTGTGGCTGAACCGGCACACGGAAACCGGGGAAAAACTTGCGGAAATGACCCTTGAGATTGCACGGAAACGGCTTCGTGCCGCGCAGAAAGTGGTGCGCAGAAAAAACGGAACCGGTCCCACTCTGCCCGGGAAACTGGCTGACTGTGTTTCCCAGAATCCCGCGGAAACCGAGCTTTTCATGGTGGAGGGGGATTCCGCAGGCGGTTCCGCAAAACAGGCAAGGGACAAGCAGACCCAGGCCATTCTGCCCCTGCGGGGAAAAATTCTCAACACCTGGGAGGCTGACACGGAACTGATTCTCAAATCCAAAGAAATTCATGACATTGCGGTTGCCATTGGCGTGGATCCCGGATCTGCGGATATTTCCGGGCTTCGCTATCACAAAATCATCATTCTGGCTGATGCGGATGCGGACGGTCTGCACATCGCAACCCTGCTGTGTGCGCTGTTTCTCAAACATTTCAAGTATCTGGTGAAAAAAGGCAGGGTTTTTGCGGCCATGCCGCCCCTGTACCGGATTGATCAGGGACAGAAGGTCTGGTACGCGCTGGATGATCATGAAAAAGATGCGATCTTAAAACGCATCAACGGTTCTCCCAAAAAAGGAAAAGCTGAAGTGCAGCGCTTCAAGGGACTGGGCGAGATGAATCCGTCCCAGCTTCGGGAAACCGTCATGCTTCCGGATTCCCGGCGTCTGGTGCAGTTGACTCTGGATGATGAGCAGGGCGCAAATGAGGTCATGGACATGCTGCTGGCCAGAAAACGCGCACAGGATCGCAAGCGGTGGATGGAGGAAGAGGGGCATCTGGCAGGGGCATAAACCGTGTTACTGATGCGAATGAAGAGTCAGATTCCGATCAGATTTGACAACTTTTTGAAAGCTTTTCAAATCGTTTGAGTTTTTTTGTGTCCGTTGCGGTTAAAAATCTGTCAGAACAAACCTGACAAGGCATCAGCCGTTTCCGAATATGAAGTTATGACAGTGAGCAAACCGATTGATTTCAAATCCCCTTCTCCGGAGGGATGGGCATGGGAGGGAACTTGTCAACGGATTTGGTTCGCTGCCGAACCTGCCCATTTCATCCGCGGATTCCAAAGCACCTGAAATTTCGGAATGATTTTTTGATACCGGCTCAAAGCAGTTGATCGGCGTCTGGCATATGGTTGAAAAAAAATCAGAACAGATTGACATTATTACAGAAAAATAAGCAGAAAACGAACCGGAATCCCGGAAGAGATGACATTGCCAGCCAGCTTGATCCGGTATCGTTTTTTTAAATCAAATGCACGGCTTCTGCAAGAAAAAGATTGCCGAAAATATTTTCTGACGGTATAACAGCAGATAAGGCAATGCAAATTTTGGGAAAAGACAGATGAACAGCGGGCGGCTTTCAGACATGGGAAGCAGGCAATATGAGTGAAACAGGCACCCCCATTGAAATATACAGGCAGGAAGCAGAAGAACTGCTGGCTGATATGGAACTTACGGTTCTGGATTTGGAGCAGAACCCCCAGGATCAGGAGAGTGTCAACCGCCTTTTCCGTTCCATTCACACCATCAAAGGGTCCGGAGCCATGTTCGGCTTTGATGAGGTTGCGGGATTTGCCCATCATGTGGAAACCGTGCTGGATTACGTCCGGAACCGGGAGATCCCCGTAAGCAGCAGATTCATCAGCCTGATTCTGGCCTCTCGGGATCATATAAAAGCCATGCTGGATGCGGCAGACGGTCTTCAGGCCCCTGACAAAGAGATCAGTGCGAAACTGATTCGGGAACTTCACCAGCTTCTGCCGGAAAAATCTTCGGAAGAACAGAGCATTGAAAAAGAGGAGATTCCGGAAAAAACAAAGGACAGGGAAGAAAAAAGCTGGCGTATCCGTTTTCAGCCCCATCCCGGCATTGTCACCACAGGCACAGAACCGGCTCTGCTGCTTGATGAACTGCGGGGGCTGGGGGATTGCACCGTCACAGTGCACACAGACGCAATTCCCCCTTTGGACAAACTGATTCCGGAACACTGTTATTTTTACTGGGACATTCTGCTGGTTTCCAGACATGAGCGCAACGCTCTGCAGGATGTGTTTGTCTTTGTGGAGGACGAAAGCCGGATCAGCATAAAGGAGATCAGCGAAGAATCCCGAAAGGGTTCTGCCGGCCCGATCCCCCGTCTGGGTGACATTCTTGTGGAGCGGGGGGATGTCACACCGGAAGAAATCAGCCGGGTTCTGGCCCCGCATCAGCGGCAGATAGGAGAACTGCTGATAGAGGCCGGCATTGTTTCCCACGACAAGGTGCTGTCAGCTTTGAATGAGCAGAAGATATATGAAAAGCACAAGGCAAAATCCGCCTCGGAAAGCAGTATCCGGGTGCCTTCCGTCCGGCTGGATCATCTGATCAATCTGGTGGGCGAGCTGGTCATCACCCAGGCCGGTCTTTCCCGGATCACTGCCCTGTCAGAGGATTTTGGGGAAAGCGGAAGCGGTGATCCCGCGGAACTGCTTGAAGAGATTCGGGGGCAGTTGACAAACACCATTGAAATCCTGGAAAGACTGACCCGTGATCTGCGGGACTGCGCGCTGACTATGCGGATGCTCCCCATTGGCACAATTTTCGGCAGATTCCGGCGTCTGGTGCGGGACCTGTCTGCGGAACTGGGCAAGGAAATTGATCTGGTGACAGCAGGGGCAGATACGGAACTGGACAAAACCGTGATGGAACGGCTGGGGGATCCGCTGGTGCACCTGATCCGCAACAGTATCGGACACGGCATCCGCAAACCTGAGGAAAGGGAGCGTTTTGGGAAAAAAAGGAGGGGCACCATCCGGATCAGGGCAGCGCATTATGGTCCAAATGTCATCATTGCCATTGAGGATGACGGCATGGGAATGGATGCGGAAGCCATCCGGACAAAGGCGCTTGAAAAAGGGCTGATCAGAGAAAATGAAAGTCTTTCCGAGGACGAGATTTTCAATATGGTATTTGCCCCGGGTTTTTCCACAGCGGAATCTGTAACCAGTGTCTCCGGACGGGGGGTGGGGCTGGACGTGGTCAAACGGGAAATAGAGTCTTTGGGGGGAACGGTCCGGGTTGCCAGTGAAAAAGGGAAATTCACCCGTTTTACCCTGAGTCTGCCCCTGACCCTTGCCATTATTGACGGTCTCCTGGTGGATGCCGGCGGACGCTCCTTTGTCCTTCCTCTGTCCCAGGTGCTGGAATGCTCGGAACTGACAAAGGAAGTGCTGCGCAAAAGCCGGGGCAGAGATATGATGATTCTGCGCGGGGAGCTTATTCCCTTTGTCCGCCTGAGTGATATTTATGAAATTCAAAGCAGAAAACCGGAAACCGAGCATATTGCCGTGGTGCAGGCAGATGATCTGCGCATCGGCATTGTGGTGGATGAAATCATGGGCAATATCCAGACGGTGATCAAATCCCTGGATCGCAACTGCCGGGACGCGGAAGGAATCTCCGGAGCCACCATTCTGGGAGACGGCACTGTGGCTCTGATTGCAGACATTCCGGGCATCATCCGTCTGGCCAGAGCCGGGGAGAAAAAGAGGCTGACAAATCAGAAATAGGAAACTGTTTTAAAAATCCGATATTCCGGTTTTTCCGGAGTGCAAAAGTTAAACCCAGAAGCGGGCGGTCTTTTGCAGTTCTGCAGAAAAACCGGTCTCCGACCTGAATTTTCGCATTCCCTGTTATTCCCGAAGCTGTGAACGGAATCGAAAAAAATTCCGGAATCAGAACTCTCCGATATTTTTGAAACAGCTTCCAAAGTTTGCAGCCATGCTTGAAAAAATTATTTATTCTCATACCGATTCTTCTTTGAAACCATGCGTTCTTTTTGACCGCAAAGGACACAAAGATGGCGCAAAGGTCACAATAAACTGAAAACACAGTATAAAATCAGGTGCGAATCGGCACGCCTTCCCGCAAAGTATGGTTTCAATGGAGAATTGGTATCAGAATATTCCAAAGGAATACATCCCGAAAAGAGCGCAGACAGAGTATAATCCCTGTATTGCGGAACCAGCAGAAATGGTGTATTTTTCCACAGGCAGAAAATCATCCGATCCAGAAATGCGAAGTGCAATGCCCTATGCCCCGCACCCTGGGGAAAAGAAAATTCACAGACAGAGGCACAAAATCCGAAATTGTCTGGAAGCCCTGAAGGAAGGAAAGGAGACGGATAAGGAAACAGGAAGCTGTCACGGTGGATCGCATCATGCAGGATCCGGAATTTGGATCCGTGCAATAGAGGGACTTCTGAAATCTCAGGAGGAGACCGGCAGGCAAATCCGGGAAAGCCAGAAAGAACTGATGCGCAGATTGCGGAACTTCGGGAGGCACAGAAACCGATGCGCAGATTGCGGAACTCCGGGAAGCACAGAAAAAACCGATGTGCAGTTGAACAGAACGGAAAGCGCTGCTGATCGCACCATAAAAAACTTGATGACATCGGGCAGCTCGGGATCTGGGAATTGTGCAGGGAGGTGGTCGAGGATCTTTTACCGGAATGTGAAATATCTGTTCACCTCGAAGGGAAAGCGTTTTGCGGAGGTGTCTCGAACCTGAAAAAAGTGGGTGGCGGAATATGAGATAGCCGCCAGACCGGACGAAGTGCTGGTTTGAGAAAAACAAACTGTCCTCCCGTATGGTGGACAGTTTTGTCCGCAGCAAGCTTCCGAAATTCAGAACCGCATTTCCGGAATACGGCAGATGCCGCATATCCGGGGGCATCGGCGCGCTTGTGGTCAGAGACGAGGTGGGGCGCTATGCCGAGGATGCCGGCCTGTATGTGCTCACCCAGAGCGCAGACAGAGAGCATAATCCCTGTATTGCGGAACCAGCAGAAATGGTGTATTTTTTCCACAGGCAGAAAATCATCTCATCCAGAAATGCGAAGTGCAAATGCCCTATGTCCCGCATACCCTGAGGAAAAGAAAATTCACAGACAGAGGCACAAAATCCGAAATTGTCTGAAGCCCTGAAGGAAGGAAAGGAGACGGGATGCAGAAACAGGAAATGTCACGGGTGGATCGCATCATGCAGGATCCGGAATTTCTGATCCGTGCAATAGAGGGACTTCTGAAATCTCAGGAGGAGACCGGCAGGCAAATCCGGGAAAGCCAGGAAAGAACCGATGCGCAGATTGCGGAACTTCGGGAGGCACAGAAAAAAACCGATGCGCAGATTGCGGAACTCCGGGAAGCACAGAAAAAAACCGATGCGCAGATTGCGGAACTCCGGGAAGCACAGAAAAAAACCGATGCGCAGTTGAACAGAACCGATGCGCAGTTGAACAGAACTGATGCGCAGTTGAGCAGAACGGAAAGGCTGCTGGATCGCACCATAAAAAAACTTGATGACATCGGCAGGCAGCTCGGGGATCTGGGAATTGTGCAGGGAGAGGTGGCCGAGGATCTTTTTTACCGGAATGTGAAATATCTGTTCACCCCAAAGGGAAAGCGTTTTGCGGAGGTGTTCCGGAACCTGAAAAAAAAGGGGGTGGCGGAATATGACATTGTGGCCGCCAGACCGGACGAGGTGCTGGTCATTGAGGTGAAAAACAAACTGTCCTCCCGTATGGTGGACAGTTTTGTCCGCAGCAAGCTTCCGAAATTCAGAACCGCATTTCCGGAATACGGCAGATGCCGCATATCCGGGGGCATCGGCGCGCTTGTGGTCAGAGACGAGGTGGGGCGCTATGCCGAGGATGCCGGCCTGTATGTGCTCACCCAGACTCCGGACGGCGGGGCCGCCCTGATGAACCGGAAGGACTTCCGGCCAAAGGAATTTTGAAATATTTAAATATATTATACTCAATAATATGAAATCTGAAAAACAATTTGGCATTGAACCTTTATGAACCTTTGTATCTTTCTGTCTTTGCAGCAGAAAAACAGCGGGGCAGGAAAATTCTTTAACTGAATTCTTTTTCAGATTTCATGCAACTTTGATAAACAGGGAACATAATGGATACTGCGGAAAAAATCTATCAGAAAAAACGCATGGCACACTGGGATCAGGCATCAGATTTTAAGGAAAATCCCAGACGCATCGGCATTTTCTATCATCAACTGCTTGCCCGTTATTACCAATTTCTGATTCCTCCGGGACTGAAGATTCTGGAACTGGGCAGCGGTCATGGGGATCTGCTGGCCGCTCTGAAACCTTCTGCGGGTGTGGGGCTTGATTTTTCCAAAAACATGATCCGCACAGCCGCAAAAAAACATCCGGAACTGCTTTTTATTCAGGCAGATGCACATGAAATTCCGCTCAAAGAAAAATTTGATGTGATCATTCTGTCTGATCTGGTCAATGATCTCCGGGATGTGCAGATTCTGCTGGAAAATCTCCATCTCCTGTGCCACAGGGGAACCCGCTTAATTCTGAATTTTTACAACAATATGTGGCGGATTCCCCTGTCAGGTGCCAAAATCCTGAAACTGGGCGCCATGACGCTGGAACAGAACTGGTTTTCTCCGGATGACATGCGAAATCTTCTGCATCTGGCAGATTTTGAGGTGATAAAATACAGCCCCGCGATTCTCTTTCCCCTGAAAGTCCCTCTTCTGTCAGAACTGTTCAACCGCTGTCTGGCAAAATTTTGGCCCATGCACTGGTTTGCCCTGACCAGTTTTATGGTGGCAAGACCTGTGCGGCAGGCGGCAAAAAATGTTCCCGCTTCTGTTTCCGTCATCGTGCCTGCGCGCAACGAAGCCGGAAATATTGAAGATATTATCAGAAGAATTCCTGAGATGGGGGAAAAAACCGAAATTATCTTTGTGGAAGGCCATTCACAGGACAACACCTTTGAAACCATTGAAAAACTGATTCCGCAGTATCCGGAAAAAAACTGCTGTCTGTTTCGTCAGTCCGGGAAGGGAAAAGGGGATGCCGTGCGTCTGGGATTTGAGAACGCGCAGGGGGACATTCTGATGATTCTGGATGCGGACATGACGGTTCCTCCAGAGGATCTGCCCCGTTTTTATCATGCCGTTGTTTCGGGAAAAGGGGAATTCATCAACGGTGTGCGGCTGGTGTATCCTCTGGAAAAACAGTCCATGCGCTTTCTGAACATGATGGGCAACAAGTTTTTCAGTCTGGCCTTTTCCTGGCTTTTGGGACAGCCCATAAAGGACACCCTGTGCGGCACAAAGGTTCTGCGGAAAAAAGACTATGAAATGATCGCAAAAAATCGTTCTTATTTCGGCGAATTCGATCCTTTTGGCGATTTTGATCTTCTGTTCGGCGCGGCAAAACTCAATTTCAAAATTGTGGAAATCCCCATCCGTTACCGGGCCAGAACTTACGGAGACACGAATATTGAGCGGTGGAAACACGGCTGGCTGCTGCTGAAAATGGTGCTGTTTGCTGCAAAGAGGATAAAATTCATATGAAAAAAATATGCAGTTGAGTTATCTGCCACAGTTTGCTGCTCAATATCTGCATCGTCAAAAATCAGCAGATGAAAATACCATTATGCAACGCAATACGGGTTTTGGATTTGCTTTTCAGAAAATCGGAACATATCTGACCTGCACAGATATCAGATTTGAAAAAATATGTTTTGATTGAAAATATTGTATGTATCCGGTCAAATTTCACGGGAATTTCCGGTATTGCAAAAGCAGAGGGAAATCTGTATGAGTGGATAAATGAAAATTTTCGTTTATAAAAAAAGGGGCTCTCATAAAACACGGATTTTGTGAAAATTTTATATCCGAAAATGTTTGGGAAATCATATCATCACAAAAGTGAGGTGCGGTATGCCACATGCCTTGCATGCACTCAGAAGAGACGGATTCCGGTCCCCGGTTTCTGTCCGAAACAGGAAAAAAAATTGTATATCCGGACAGTGACGGAAAACCCATGGCGGACAATACAAAACAGTTTGACTGGATAGTGAAAATAAAGGAGGGGCGGGAGGTGCTGTTTGCGGATCGGGTTGATGTGTTTGTCGCCGGGGATCTGCTGTGGTATCCGGTCGAGGGTGACAACAAAACCCGCATAGCGCCCGCCTCTGGACGTCCCAAGGCTATAGCGGTTCCTACCGTCAGTGGGAGGAGGACAGTATTGTGCATCAGGTGGTGTCTGAAGTCCTGTTCCGGGCAACACGAAAAAGGAGATGGCGAAAAAACGGGTGGATTATGAAAAATACGGGGTGGAGGAGTATTATGACTGTCAATTCGCTTAAATTGTTGCAAAATGACGTTCTGCTGGACATTTCGTTTTATCATATATTTCAGAATCCATGAAAACATTTTTGAGAGACGGTCAATGGTGAAGATATCGGCTTTTCTGAAGAATGAGCCGTGTGTCCGTTCGGGAAATGAACACGCAGTCCGCCTGTTTGTTGAAGCTGTCCTTTGATAATGGGAAGCGGTGCATGGCGGCGGTTTCTTCCCGGAGGAATACGGACTGCGGAATACTGTTGCAGGCGCTTTGGCACGGCGGAGCGGCAAAGACGATGGGGAAGACTTTCGCCTTCTGTGCCCAGATCCGATTTGGAACTCCTGATCCCCGGCAGCACGGCAATCCGGGCACATCTGCGCGCCGCCGGTGCACTGAAAAGCACGGCGGGCAGGAAAACAGGCGCTGGCGCAGTTGCGACAGCACCAACACATATCGCCGCCGATACCCCCGGAAATCCTGAAATTCCATCCGACTCCGGGAGAATCATGATATTGCGCAGGTTGAGGCGCTGACGGATGATTTCCCGTCCACCGCAGTTCCTCAGGACAAAGGATATGACAGGATCAAGTTCCGGCAGCATCTTCAGCAGCGCGGACAGCGCCGGTTATCTGCCCTGTCCCAGCCGGAAAAACCCGCAGGATTATGACCGGCATCTGTACAAGGAGCGTCATCTGGTGGAATGTTTTATAAATAAAATCAAACATTTCAGACATATTTTCTCCTGTTTTGACAAAATCAGCCGGACGGTATCTGCTGTTCTTTCACTTTGCCGGTGCACTCATATGGTTGAGATGAAATGTCAACAGAACCTAATTTATTTGTACTGATGGTTTGGCTAAGCTGATTTTGTTTAATCCTATTTTCCGGCAAATCTGATTATGATGGGAACATATGAATTTTGCCCCTGCTTTTTTCTGAACAGAACTTGGCAGAGGGGAGCGAACTTGTCAAAAGGCCATGAAGGAGACCATACAGTATTTTTTCCCCCATATTGCATTTATCATTGGAAGCGGGGAATCTTTGTTATGCAAAAAGAAACACAAAATTCAAATTATATGTTCTTGTTTCTTCGTTTTTTGTATCTTTTATTTTTTTTGTGCTGACAGCCGTGAGTATAAGGGTTTCTAATATCTTGTCCCTTTCCATCCGTTCTTATGATATCTTCGTATTTCAGAAATAAAGACAGTTTTTCTCGCAAAATTATTATGGGCAGTTTTCTGTTGCTGCTTTATTCTCTCGTCTTTTTTATCAGTTTTCCACTGCCGAACGCAATGAGCATTTTATGGAGCTGACAAACCATATCCGCATGGCAATTCAGACTGTCTCGCCTGAATCCGCAGGAAGAAAATATTTCATACAGAATGGATACTGGGAGAATTTATTTTGTATGAGCGGCCCGATATGAAATTTGTTGATCTGCTTGATCCCCGCTTACTGATAAATATATCCCCCTATAAATACAGGTTGATAAAAAATGCTTAATGAGGGTAAGATAAGCGATCCCTGCGATATGATTAAAACTGTTTTTAAAGTTGATTTCTGCTCACCACAAATCCCATTGTCTGTGAACTGGCGGAAAAGATCCGCGATTTAAGCGGCTATATCCCCAAGAAAAAGTCTTATGGATACGGATATGGACAGAATCATCTTCTGTGACCGGCTGTGTGAATTGCCGTATGTAGTAAAAATGCAGCAATATCGGACAGACAAGCAAGACAGATTTTAAGCGGAAAGACCGCAGATCTCCAGAGTGAGGTTTTGAAATATTTTAAGTAAGGTTCCATAAATTTTCAAGTATAAAAAGTTTTCAGAAAACTGGATTTTTTTCGGAAAATCCGGTTTTTTATACCTGAAAACTTTCGGTTGGGTACTTATCTGAAATACGGGGCATTAATGGGGCAATGGACTATCAGAGAATTTTTAAAGGTGTTACATGAAAGACAGAGTGGTCTGTTTCAATTTTCACATTTTCTTTTTTCTGTCATTGCCTGACGGGCATCATCTCTGCGTCTTTATATCCTTACGGATCAGATACTGCTGGATGATGAATGGCATTCCATAGACTATGTTCCTGATAAATCTTTGTATTATCTTTTAACGCATATGGGGACCAGTGCCAACAGCATTCCCGATGAATATTTACCGTCATATGCTGCTTCATACAGTGGGCCATACCAGAATTTCTGTTAAGGATGGTTTCGTTTTTTTCGGAATTTTGAGCCTGATGGTTTTTCCCTTTCTTGTGAAAAAAAATAACAGGAACAATTTGTCCGCCATAATCTTCTTCTTTTTATTTGGCAATTTCTTTCTCCCTTCTTGATTTTTTACAGCAGGGAAAGTGTCAAGGGCTTATGGTGCTGTCAGTTTTCTGGTCTTTTTTTCTCTTATATCCCCTTTTTTATTCAGGTTGATCAGCGGACAGACCGGATAAGGTATCTGGTGTTTTGTCAGGTGCATTGTCTGTTTATTTTCATCTTTTTGCACTGGCTGGTACTCTTTCGGGATTTGTTTTTTTATACCAGATCAGTCCTGAAGCCCAAAAAAATGAAAAATATGTTTTCCGGAAACTGACATCTTGCAGGTAGTTCTTCTCAGTCTTATTATTCTGACAGGTGTTTCTGTTTCTGCCTGCTTTGTCTAAAGCAGCTTTCCGCTGGTTCCAACAGAGGATCGTGCATCTTTTCATTCGTTTGCAGGCGTTATTCCTCTGATCTTGCGGTACAGCAAATCCTTTTTTATTGTCATTTGAGGAGTATAGCAATATGGGGATTTACTTTTCTTTTGGAAACAGAGCATAATGCTCAGCGGAATGTTTTTTTTTCGTTGTTCTCTTTTTATTTTCTGGTTGCAAAAAGTGTCAAGCATTCAGGAATCCATATTCCTCTTGAAATTGCAAGATTCAGCATCTGTATTTTCCCCATCAGTTATATGCTGGGCTTGCAATCGGGATTGACCGTTTTTTGTCTCTTTTTGATAAAATAAAATATGGAAACATTCTGTCCGCAGGTCTTGCAGGAGTTTTTTTTATCGGACTGTTTTTAACAGTGACCTTTGCCGGAACTATATGGTTCTGCCAACAATTTTACCAATCATACAGCGTTTCAGGAATCGTACAAACCAAAAGATCAGGAACGTTCCTATGAAAATCAGATAACTTCAGAATATTATATAAAAAAAAAAGGATATCCCTTCCCTTTTATTTCCGGGCTCGCTCTTCAGAAAGATGCGGAAAAAATCATTGAATATCCCATGTATATCGGAAATCATTTTAATTTTTTTATTTTTACCAGCAGTTCCATAAGAAAAGGTGATAAGCCGATATATTGCAAACATTGAAATATTATATCCGTCAGCAGGATGTATTTATGGAAATTTTTATCCGATATTTCTTTGAGCTGCATTCAGATCTAGGAAGTTAAAATTTACAAACATGATAAATATGGGAGGAGTTGGAAGGCATTGCGAAGAGTGGGGCAGCCTATGCAATCCTGCATAAAAACCTGTTATATGAAATGATCCATGCGCCTGAAACAGAAGAATTTTCTCTTAACATTCCTGTTCTTTTTCAGAATAATGTTTATAAATCTGTAATCCGTCTGAGTCATATTTATCGCCAGAATTTCGGAGAGCCGGTGTTTGAGGATAAAAATATTGTTGTTTTTAAAATCAAATGAATAGGAGTTTGCGGATCGGGCGGATGTGTTTGTGACCGGGGATCTGCTGTGGTACCCGTTTGAGGGTGACAACAGAACCCGGATTGCGCCGAAATGAGACAATCCTGCCCGCAATATACGATTGTGAACTGAATATGCTGAAAAAATCAAATCATTTCTCACGCATCCCCTTGCAGAGACATGGATATGGATTCACCGGAAGCGGCTGCGATCCGTGTGCAGATTATCCGTGAGAAAATTTTCCTGAGAAAACTTTATATCCGATGGTATAAAATAATACGGTCTCTTTTGCTCAGGATACAACAGGAATGATTCTGGAAATTGGGATCCGGAAGCGGTTTTCTCAAAGATTTTGTTCCAGATCTGATCACTTCTGAGGTTCTCAGGGTTCCCCAATGTGGATATTGTTTATGATGTCTGATTTTGCTCCCTTTTAAAAACAAAGTGTTTCGTGCAGTCATCCTGATTGATGTTTTTCATCATATTCCCAATGTGGATTTTTTTTCTCTCCGAAGTTTTCCGCTGCCTGAAACACGGTGGGGTACCGATTATGATCGAACCTTGGCTTACTCCGGTTTCGGAGAGGATATACAAATATCTTCATCATGAACCTTTTGGATTGACATGCAGAAAATGGTCGCTCCCGGAAGGGCAGGTCCCCTTTCCTCTGCAAATCCGGCCCTGCCCTATATTGTTTTTGAAAGAGATCAGAACCGATTCCGGAAAATGTTCTCTGGCCATAAGCATACATCTGATAGAATTGCATACACCGGTAAATTGCATTCTTTCCGGCGGAGTATCATTGAAGAGTCTTATACCGGGAAAACTGTTTAACATGGCCTGTGGTATGGAGAATATAATGGCCCCCTATAATCATCTAGGCAATGTTTCCAGAAATAATTTTGTTGAAACAGTGTGAAGAAAATGAAATCAGAAAGTGAAAAAGAACGATCATGGTGCCTTTCTTGCTGAAAATGATCCGGAAAAAATCTGGGGATGGGATACGCCTGCCGGAAAAATTCGGGCAAAGCGCAGATCTGAAATGATTATCAGAGGGGCAGGACTGAAACCGGGAAGGAAGGCTTTGGAAATCGGGTGCGGAACAGGATTTTTTACAGAGATGTTTGCACAAAGCGGGGCGCATATTCTGGCTATGGATATTTCGGATGATCTGCTGGAAATTGCCAGAAAACGCGAACCATTATCCGAAACCGTCCGCTTTATCACTGCGTTGTTTGAGGAGTGCGATGTACAGCCTTTGATGTCGTCATCGGGTCTTCCATTCTGCACCATCTGCCATTGACTTGTTTCTTTGCCAAAATTCACAGCCTGGTTCGGACCAGGCGGAGTCATGTGTTTCACGGAACCCAATATGCTCAATCCCCAGATTATGATGCAGAAAACATCCTTTTATAAAAAAAAAAATCATGGGCGATTCACCGATGAAACAGCGTTTTTCCGGGCTGGTCTTTGACAGCCTTCTGAAAAAAAAACGGATTTTCAGATATTCAAATTCTGCCATTTGACTGGCTTCATCCGTATACACCTGTTTCCATGATGAAATTCATAGTAAAACTGGGAAAAACCGCTGAAAAAATGCCTTTTATCAAAGAGTTTGGTATGATCATTGTTTATATCCGCCCGAAAATCCGGTTTATGATTTTTTTGAAAATTTGGACAGATAAGGATTTTCCAAATAATCTGCCCTCTTCTTAAGGGGGATTTGGAAGTTGCTGATATGCAGATTCCGTTTTCAGTGAACTTCGGTTTGAACTCAGAAAAAATCTGCAGCAGGTTATGAAAGATACAAAAAGCAGACAGCAGAACAGGAATCAGGGGCAGCAGAATACTTTTTAATATATTATTTCAGGAAGATAAAATATGGAAGACAATATTCCCAGAATTCTGGTTGTGGATGATGAACTGAGCATGCGGGAGTTTCTGAATTTCATGCTTTCCCGCTCTGGGTATCAGGTTGCCTGCGCGGAAGACGGGCAGGCTGCGATCTCAATGATTGAAAAAGATCATTATGATCTGCTGCTTTGTGATATCCGGCTGGGAGACATTTCCGGTCTGGAGGTGCTGCGTGCGGCAAAAAAACAGAATCCTGACACAGTGGTCATCATGATTTCAGCCTTTGCCAGTGCGGAAACCGCAGTGGAGGCCATGAATGAGGGTGCATATGACTATCTGCCCAAACCCTTTGACAACAATGAACTCAAACAGACCATTGCCAAGGCGCTGGAACTCAGAACTTTGGAGAGGGAAAAAAAGCGGCTGGGCGATGATGTGAAAAAAAATCTGCATTTTGACAAGATTATCGGAAATGATCCCAAAATGCTGCATATCTATGAAATGATCCGTCAGGTGGCAAAAAGCAGAATCAATGTGCTGATCAGCGGGGAAAGCGGAACCGGCAAGGAACTGATTGCCAAAGCCATTCATGAGCAAAGTGAGCGCAGCAGCAAAGCCTTTGTGGCTGTCAACTGCGGCGGAATTCCGGAAAGCCTGATGGAAAGCGAGTTTTTCGGTCATAAAAAAGGGGCTTTTACCGGAGCCAGCACAGACAAAAAAGGACTGTTTGAAATTGCGGACAAAGGAACCCTTTTTCTGGATGAAATCGGTGAAGTCAGTCTGCCCATGCAGGTGAAGCTGCTTCGGGCGGTGCAGGAAAAAATGATCCGTCCGGTCGGGGGCAGTGAGGATTTGTCTGTGGATATCCGGATTGTTTCAGCCACCAACAAAAATCTGGAAGAGGAGGTTATAGCAGGAAATTTCCGGGAAGACCTTTTTTACCGCCTGAATGTTGTGGAAATCAAGGTTCCGCCCCTGCGGGAAAGAAAAGATGACCTTCATGCCCTTGCCCAGCATTTTCTGACCAAATATTCCAGGGAGGCCGGAAAGGAAATCACCAAAATATCCTCTTATGCCATTGATCTTTTGAAAAAATATGATTTTCCGGGCAATATCCGGGAACTGGAAAATCTCATCGAGCGCAGTGTGGCCCTCAGCAATACCAATATTATC
>JAWKPW010000002.1:0-135793 GCA_041390465.1 Desulfobacterales bacterium
TTCCCGCTGCGCCGGCAGTCACAGCAGCATCCTGTGCAGCCGGAAGCTGTGCAGGACAAAGGGCATACAGCAGCAGAAGTATGCCCATGAAAATGGCTGTTCTTCCCTTTCCCATGTTCTCCTCCTTGTTTAAAATGGCAGGTTTCCGCCTGCCCGGTTCCGAATCTGTCTTTTCTGTTTGCTCCATATTAAATCTCACCGCATGAAAAAACGAATCTGATTTTTCCGACATACCGGTTTTAAGCAAAAGCAACCTATGATTATCCTGAAGTCACCGATAAGCTTCTTTGCGATGGGCAACTGAAAATATCTCAATTTCTTTTTCTGCTTCATCCATTTCCTACAGAATCCGATAATCTCCGACCCGCATTCTGTATCCATCACGTCCCCGGAGTTTTTTGACGCCCTTTGGCAAAGGATTTTCTTTTAATGCAACTAACTGTGTTATAATTTTATCATGCGTTTTGGAATCAAGATGCGCCAACTCTTTCTCGGCAGAATGTTTCAGAAGAATCGAATAACTCATTGATGATCTGCTCTTTCCGCAAGATAAGTCTCCAAAGAACGGGATGGTTCATTACGCCGCTTATCCATAATTGCCGCATCAGCCAAATCTTCATAAAAATCTTTATGCTGCAGAAGTTTGGTGATAAACGCCTGTTTTTCTTTTTTGGAAAGCGCATTAAACGCAGTAAAAAACACCTCGGCTGTTGCTTCCGGTGCTGATATGGCTTTCATTGTGTTTCTCCTTTCAGCTTTTTTATAAAAATGATTCATAATCCCGGTCAATCCCCTATCCCAAATCAGTCAGGAGTTACACAGTTGATGTATTTTTCCGGACTCCGTATGAAACAGACAATATTCATTTTCTGATTTTTGCACAATGACGGGAACTTGCAAAATCTGTCATTCCGGCGTAAGGTGGAATCCCGGTCAAAGTTCAACTGCGTAACTTCTTTATGCAGGATTCACAGATAAAAAATATCCTGTCTTTCCTGCAGATTCTGTATCATCCTGTTCAAAGGGGATGCTCCAGTGCCTGCAGAATGGGCCGGATTTTCTCCCGAAATTCCGGCGGAACCATCAGAAAGTGCAGGGGCTGACTGACAATCAGATTTTCCGGTCTGTTTCCCTGTATGCCCTCACAGCAGTTTTCCAGATTTCCGTTTTCCAGCAGATACAGCAGCATATCGGTCAGATTTCCGAAATATCCGCCCGCGTCCACATGTTCAATATATTGCAGAAACACCATATTGACTGCTGCGGTGAATTCCGTCATGTCCGCATACCCGGTTTCCCGGCAGTTCACGGCAGAAATCATGCATCGGCATCCAAAAGGCCGGACAGGGTAAACCATGCATTCATCATTTTCCAGCAGGGGACAGACACCCCATGCCGGATCAATTTCCTCTTCCGGAATATCTTCACCCCGCATAAAGAAATCAGCCATCTGATTGGTGGTAAACCCAGGCTGAAAACGCTTTCTTCCGGATGCTGCTTTTACTGCGTCAATCAGTTCTGTTTTTCCCTCTGTCAAAATATATCCTGCTATTCTGACAGCTTCCAGTCCGGTCAGAGTGACATTGCAGGTGCAGCACGGACTGCACCCGCGTTTGCATGCAATATTGTCCGGAACCGCCAGTTTTTCATACACCCGGTAAATATGATCGAGCATGGCCTCTTTCCTGTATGCACCGGGTGCGAAAGAATTTTTCACTTTTTCTCTCCTTTTTTCAGAAAAGCCAATTGCACAAAGCTGTCACACCGGCAAAAGCCGGTGTTCGGAAAAACGGAAAACACCGGATTCCGGCCTTCGCGGGAATGATGCTGCCAGCCACTTGGAATCACTTCAGAAAAGAATTTTTCCTCCGGACTGAGCTTCAGGCACAATAATCCGGGATGCCTCGGCCTCCTGTTTTTTCAGTTCCTCAAAAACCAGATGCAGCGCCTCCCGCATGGCTTTGGGATATTCCGCAATGGCATCTTTGAGGTTTCTGGCTTCCAGGGGGCATTGGATGGGAAAAGCACCCGCAGGCGTCATCATCTGGGTGTATCCCAGAAAAAGCACGTCCCGGGTTTTGTCCTCTTTTCCGTCCGGTTTGACCGGAACCAGCCGTTTGATGGTGGCCATATTCATATCCGAATATTCTTCCTCACGGTAAAGACTGTCTGTTTTCACTGTAAAATCAATTGAATCAAATTCACTGTCGTTCATATTTCTTATCTCCTTTGAGAAACAGCAAAGCCCGGAACTTCCCGAACTTCCGCTTTTTTCTTTCTTCCGGCAAAGCCGGAAGCCATTGTTTTGATCTGTCTGCCCACTCAGCTCAGTGGCAGAGTGAGATCAGTTTTTTTGCAAAACTGCCTGATACGGTTCGATGAATTCCTGATATTTCACAATATGATTTATTTTTCAACAGAAGACTTGCAAAAAACAGGAAAACAGTTTTATACATCTGATGCAGATGCGCCGACTCTCTTGATTCATTGAACAGACTTTCACACAGCCGGGAGAACATGACCATGACACAACCCAATGAGGTGTTTGAGAAAAACTGCCGTTTTTACCTGGATCGGATTGCAGAAATCCATCTGGGCCAAAAAGCCGGAATTCTTGGGGCAGAAGCAGACGGAAATGGCCTGCGCATACCTTTTTTCGGTGATGAATACCGTATCTCATCTGAGGGGATCTTCAAGCCTGCCGGAAAACGGGCAGGCTATTCCCAATGCATTATCCTGTTCAAGCATATTCTTCTGTGTCCGGATGAAATTCCGGAACAGGGGGACTGGACCGCGTACAGGGAGTTTCCGGATGCAGGGCCTCTGACCGTCTTTTTTGCAAAAGATGTGGAACTTTCTCTTGCCCGGGATTTTTCCGGCAGGAAAGATGATCTGGAGAAAGCCTGTGCCGCACTTGGCGGAATTCCGCATGAGGAAAACATTTCCTGTGATCTTGCCATGCAGTTTCAGGCTTTGCCCCGGATACCGGTTCTTCTGATTTTTCATGACGGGGATGAAGAGTTTCCTGCACACTGCTCCATGCTTTTCCGCAAAAGTATCGGCATCTGGCTGGATATGGAATCCGTGGCGGTTTTGGGGAAAGTGCTGACAGACAGTCTGAAACAGCAGATCGGAAGCGGGGAGGACGTTCCGAAGGGAAAGTGAGGCAGAATTCCGGCACTGCCGGCCATACTGCAATTTGCACATTGCGCCCAGATTGAGAAAACAGCAGTATGTTGTCACAATAAAACTGACGGATGCCGTTTTTTGTGATCTTTGTGTCCCCCTGCGGTTAAAATCCGTCAGAAGAAACCTGACAAAGCAGCAGGGGGAACTTTTGACAGGAAAAAACAGCGGGAGTCCCTGTGCCTGTCAAGAACCTGCACAGGTGAACTCTGACATTCTGATTTTTATGGAAATCAATCAACTGTCAGGCAAAACTGCATAATTTAAGCGATCAAATCAGCAGATTGGATTCTTTCCTCTGAAAAATTTCCCCCTCAGGAGTTACGCAGTTGAATCTTAACCTCTTGATTTTTATAAAAAAAATGTTGCGCTGCACAAACCGGCTCTTTAAAAATCAGATAGTTGAAAAATCAACTGTGCAACTCCTGCATCTGCTTCTGACCCAAGGCGGATCAGATTTTCCGCTGCGGACGGTGCAGCCGCTTCCTGTCGCCGCTGGTAATCATGGCATAGGCGCTGTGATTGTGAATGGATTCAAAATTTTCGGCACTGACGGAAAACCAGGTGATATTGTCATCTTTGTTCAGGCGTTCCGCAATGTCGCGGACAATGTCTTCCACAAACTTTGGATTTTTGTAGCCTTTTTCCGTGACACATTTTTCATCCACCCGTTTCAGCACGGAAAACACATCACAGGAAGCGCAGGATTCCACCAGTTCAATCATGTCCTCAATCCAGATGAATTTCTTGAAACGGGTGCTGAGATTCACCTCGCCCCTCTGGTTGTGCGCGCCCATTTCACTGATCTCCTTGGAACAGGGACATACAGATGAAACCGGAACAATAACCCGCAGGACCAGATCCGTGTTCCCTTCGGGATCACTGGAGCCGACAAGACTGCAGGTATAGTCCATCAGACCCGGCGAGTCGCTGACCGGGGCTTTTTTTTCAATAAAATAGGGAAAGGTGATTTCCACATGAGCGGAAGCTGCTTCCAGGTGGGCTTTCATCTCATCAAGGATCTGGGCAAATTTTTCCAAAGAGATTTCCGGACGGAACAGATGCAGCATTTCCACAAAACGGCTCATATGCGTGCCTTTGTATTTGCCGGGCAGATCAACATACATGTTGATGGAGGCCACCGTATGCTGAAATCCGTTTTTGCGGTCCAGCACAGTGACAGGATATCGGAGGTTCTTTATTCCCACCTTGTCAATGGGAATATTGCGGGGATCCCGCTGATTCTGAATATCTATCATGGCAAAGGATAATGCTTTCACACACGGGTGTCATTTCAGCAGATAATCCGGCCTGACATGACTGAGGGATCGGAAGATATTCCCCCTGATTTTGCGGTTCGTCCGGTAGAGCTGCTGCAAAAGTTCTTTGATTTCATTCCGTTTTGAAGTTCCGGCACTGGGGCATGGATTTTCAAATTCCGGAAAATTTCGGGCCGCTGCAAAACGCCGGATGAGATCTTCATCAGCAAAGGCCAGCGGACGGATCACTGTGAATTTTCCCCTGAAAAAGGGCTGTGCCGGAAGCATGGTGCTGATTTCCCCTGCATAGCACATGTTCAGAAACAGCGTTTCGATAATATCGTCCTGATTATGTCCCAGCGCCAGTTTCCGGCATCCCAGTTCATCCGCAATTTCAAAAAGCCGTTTCCTGCGAAGCCGGGAACAGAGAAAACAGGGATTTTCCCGGTTATGGGAACTGTGGCTCACAATGCCATAATCCGAGATTTCTGTCCGCAGTCTGTATCCCATTTCTTCGCAGTGCTGTGCCAGTTGAGAGGCGAAACCCTTTTCAAATCCCGGATCGATATAGATGGGGAAAAGTTCATACCGGATGGGAATGCGTGCCAGACGTTCATTCAGAAACCACATCAGGGTCATGCTGTCCTTTCCTCCGGAAAGTCCCACCGCGATGCGGTCTCCGTCCGCTGTCATTTCATACCGATGCAGAGCCTGTCCAATGGCCCTGTTCAGAGTTTTGTACAGCCTCCCGAAACCCTCTGCAGGCTTCCTGTCCAACTTTTCTCCGTTACTGTATTCCTGTCCGGCAATTTTGCTTTCAGAAATATCTGCCAATTGCTCAGGCATCCATCTCCTGCGTTTTGTCAAGATAAACCTTGCCTGCTGCAATTTCCCGGAGAGAAATCACAATGTCCTCGTTCTTGGGAGAGCTGACCAGATACTCTGACCCCTCCCGGAGCTGCCGAACCCGTTTTGCCACCATCTGCACCAGCACAAAGCGGTTCGGAACCCGGTTCAGACAGTCTTCCAATGTAATTCGCGCCATAGTTTTTTTCCAGTTATCAGTTGTCAGTTACCAGTTAGGCATTGCCGGTCTGCTGTCTCTGCCAATCCCTGCTCTCAAAGAATTTCCACCAGTTCATAGGTACGTTTCCCGCCCGGTGCATTCAGAGCAATCTCCGCTCCCGGCATTTTGCTGACAATGGCCTTTCCCAGGGGGGAGGAAACAGAAATGCGGCCGTTTTCTATATTGGATTCATCCGGCCCCACAAGCTGGTATTTCACCTGTTCACCGGTGTCAATGTTTTGCAGCAGCACCGTGCATCCAAATACAGCCCGATCCTTGCTCAGTTTGTCCGGATCAATGATATCCGCATTGCTCAGTTTGTATTCCAGTTCGCTGATGCGTCCCTCCAGAAAAGCCTGCCGGTCTTTTGCCGCCTCAAATTCCGCATTCTCGGACAGATCGCCGTGCGCACGGGCTTCTTCGATGGCCCTGATATTCTGAGGCCGTTCCACACTCTTTAACAGTTCCAGTTCTTTTTTCAGGCCTTCATATCCGGCCCGGGTTATGGGTACTCGTTCCAACGCTTAACTCCTGTTCATGCGGAAATGACTGTCAGTCTGACAGTCATTTCTGAAAATATGCTGAATTTTGAAAAACAAAAAAATGATGATCTGTCCTCACCGTGAAGTGCATCAGATTATGAGAACGCAGACGGAGTGCAAAAAGCAGTTTCCGCACTCCGGATTTTCTGTTTTTTATAAAAAAATTTTTACAGATGCGAATTAAGAGTCAAAAATGTCATACTGAGCAAAAACAGTCTGTCATAAAACCGGTGCAGATTTGACAACTTTCTGAAAGTTGCCAAATCTTGTATGAAGCTGACTCTTCGTTCGCATTACAGATATTCTTTTGCCAGAATTTCCGCTATCTGCACCGCATTGGTGGCTGCGCCCTTGCGGATATTGTCGGCGGCAATCCACATGTCAATGCCGTTTTTCACAGAAACATCCTGCCGGATGCGGCCAACCAAAGTCAAATCCTGACCTGCCGCGTCAATGGGAAGCGGATAGACATTGTTTGCGGGATCATCCACCACTTTCACGCCCGGTGCGTTCCGGAGAAGTTCACGGACTTCCTCAGCGGAAATATGCTGCACGGTTTCCACATTCACGGATTCGGAATGCCCGAAAAACACCGGGACACGCACCGCGGTGGCCGTGACGCCAATGCTGCTGTCCTCCAGAATTTTGCGGGTTTCATTGACCATTTTCATCTCTTCTTTGGTATAACCGTTTTCCATGAATTTGTCTATATGCGGCAGACAGTTGAACGCGATCCTGTGCGGATACACCTTTTTTTCCCAGTTGAGAAAATTGATCATGGCACGGGTCTGATCAAAGAGTTCATGAATGGCCTTTTTCCCGGTTCCGGACACAGCCTGATAGGTGGAAACCACCACACGCCGGATACCGCATTTTTTGTGGATGGGACTCAGAGCCACCACCATCTGAATGGTGGAGCAGTTGGGATTGGCAATAATTCCCTTTTTGCGGTAACCGGCAATGGCATGGGGATTGACTTCGGGAACCACCAGCGGCACATCCGGGTCCATGCGCCACTGGCTGGAATTGTCCACCACCACACATCCGTCTTTGGCAGCAATGGGGGCAAATTTTTCACTGGTTCCGCCACCCGCGGAGAAAATGGCAATATCCACGCCCTTGAAGGAATTTTCTGTAAGTTCCTCCACTTCAATCATATCCCCCCTGAAGCGAAGCTGACGGCCCGCGGATCGTGCGGATGCCAGAAATTTTACGGACTTCAAAGGGAAATTCCGCTCTTCCAGACACGCGATCATCTGGTTGCCGACCGCGCCTGTCGCACCGGCCACGGCCACATTCATTTTTTTTTCAGACATAGTGCTCTCCCCATGATTATACCTTTTTCAACAGGTTATATAATAAGACAGCGGCTGCGGGGCCGCGTTCTTCCCAAAAGATAAAAAACACGAAAAAAGATTTTCGTGTTTTTCAGCATCAGCACAATAACACAGATTTTGCGGAAAGTAAAACCCGCATCTGTCAAATTTTCCTGCTGCCTTGTCAGCCCTGAATCTGTGCGTTGCAAAAACCGGATTTTTTGCAAAAATCCGGTTTTTCTGTGAAGGTGAAATTTCAAAACCAAACTTGACAAAGCAGTAGCAGGGTGTGCAAAATCGCTTCATCTGCGGGACGGATCGGATTTCTGACAGCGATTTTGCACACCCTGCTGGGCCTAACGTAGAACTAAACGGTTTAAAGGGTGTAGAGAGGGAAGCAAGCGGAACCCTTTGAGTCCGCTTGAGCGCCGGGTTATGTTTTTTATTTCATACCAGATGTTATTTGTAACGCATGAATAGCTTCCTCCAAACCTGTCTTTCCATCGCCGTTAATCTCACAGATTGGTTTGCCGGTAGCTGAAAAAAACATTTTATCGCTTGATGTCTCCAGCTCATTGTTTGATATTATCAAAGTTACATCATAAAATCCTTTTTTCAAATTTGATAATGTCGGATTGATCCCTTCAGCAGTCATATTGTACTCTGTATCTTCCCGGTGTTGGATTTGCCATTGATATGACATTATTTGTTCTAGCGGATATGAAGCACTGCCGTCCAATGTAATTTCATTATAAACGATCTGATCTGATCCTGCATTTGCGATAAGCGGTACTGCTTCATCTGAACTTATTGCTCCTACCGCATCAATATCTGCACCCTCAAAAGGTGAGCCGCTCTGATGAGGCAATAAATCGGTCAGTTTGACAAAACTGTATTTCTCTCCTATTATCACACCTGAGTCAACAAATGCATCAATATCAATGCCGGATGTAGCACCACTAGTCTGTCCTACATTGATCCAGTCGGAACCGTTTGTACTTATAGCAACAGAAGTAGGCTCAATCATAGCGCCTATCTCAAAAATCCATAAGTCATTCAAATTGTTTCCTGAGGTAGTAAGGGAATTGTCTGTAAACTGCAATATTAGTATTCCTTCATCACCCAAGGCAACGTAGCCTTCTTCATCATGATAATCAGGTACACTAAGAGCTTTCGTTGGATCATTATGAGGATGTTTTACATTGGAAGTGGGCGTGTAGTTGATTGCAGCATCAGCAAAAGAAATAGCACCACTTGGAAATTCAACGCCGCTATATTCTTCTGCTTGGGCATTTTTAACTGTAATAACAGCAAAGTTGACAGTTACAGCAATAAACAAAAATGCAGTCCAAAATTTAATTCTTTCCATTTCACCCATCCTCTCTATTTTTATTATAAAAATATAAACAGTTATTATCAGGTCATTTCGTCCTGATAACACCCCAAAACGCCGCTTATCAGGGAAAATCTGTCCTCATAAATTTTCCCCTTTTTGGAGTATATTTTATAAGTGCGTCTTATGTCAAGCGCAGAAAACAGAAAAATCACGGAGGAGATTTGTGATGAAGATGCGGCTTCCTCATCGTTCCATCCACTGGGAACGGCCATGCTGACATTTCAGAATCAAAACGGACAAACCCCGGACTGCTTTGAAGACAGCGTGCCGGACGGAAGCCCGGTGCTGCCCAATAACACAGATTTTGCAGAAAGCAAAACCCGCATAATCACATGTTGCTGCGGCTTTGTCAGCCCTGAATCTGTGAGTTGCAAAAAACCGGATTTTTCCAAAAAATCCGGTTGTTCCGTGAAGGTGAAATCCCAAAACCAAACTTGACAGATCTCTGCCAGATTTTGTAACTGAATTTGGCAAAAAAAGCTGTTCGAGCAGCAGGGTGTGCAAAATCGCTTCATCTGCGGGACAGATCGGATTTCTGACAGCAATTTTGCACACCCTGCAGGGCTTTTCATTCCTAACTGTTTTTTGTGATGTCAGGAATTCTGCACATTGAAAAAAGCCAGTATGGAACTTCCTGCGCTGACTTTGTCGCCAACGCGCACATGCAGAGTCACATCCGCAGGAAGATAAATATCCAGCCGTGATCCGAAACAGATGAGACCGAATTTCTGCCCTCTGACCACACTGTCCCCTTCCTGAATGCCGCAGATAATCCTCCGGGCAATCAGTCCCGCGATCTGCACAAAACAGATTTCCTTTCCGTTTTCGGTAAGAAGCACCACAGCATTATGCTCATTTTCCGCAGATGCCTTGTCCAGATTTGCGGAAAAGAATTTTCCCGGATGATAGCGCAGCTCCTTTACTGTACCGGAATACGGAACCCGGTTCACATGCACATTGAAGACCGACATGAAAACACTGATTTTCAGGCAGGGACCTTCCATCCAGGGCGTTGTCTCAACACTGTCTGCAAAAACCACTTTCCCGTCCGCAGGAGAAACAACAGCGCCTTCCTTATTGGGGATAAGCCGATCCGGATCCCTGAAAAATCCGCAGATGCAACCTGTTATCACAAGACATGAGAGGGCGGGCACAGTCAGTCCCAGGAGGGCAAAAACTGCTGTCACGAAAGCTGCGGCAAAGATAAAGGGATAGCCTGCTTTTGCTATGGGAAATGCTGTCTGTGCAGGCGGATCAGGCCGGCAAAATCTTTCCATGTGAAAATCCACTCTTTCTGTAAGGGTTGATGAAAAACTGAGGAGTCAGCACGGTTTTATACCCAAAGCAAAGCCATATGTCAATAAAAACTCTGAACAAAACTGCCGTGTTTTCATATCCGCACGCGTCCGGCAAAGAGCGGATTTTCCGGCAGTGACTTCAACAACCTCCATAATTCTGACGCAAAAGACACCATGTCTGGAAAGTCCGGCATGTAATGGCATTGCCCCGGTCAGGTGATTTCTGAAAATGAATGTCCCTGTTCACTCACATGAAAGATTTGACAACTTTCGGAAAGCTGTCAAATCTGGGGGATGTTTTTTCCGGAAATCGACTTACAGACGCCAGTACTGAATATTCAGTTTTTCCGCCTCTGCCGGACTGAACGCGCTTTTGATGTCAATCACCATGGAGGAGCCGGGGGAACAGAGCCGGGAAATGTTCAGCAGCCCCATTTCCTTGTATTTTCTGTGCATCACTGCCAGAATCACACCGTCAGCCCCGCTGATGCTTTCCATTTCCTGCAGTTCAATGCCGTAATAGCGCCAGGCTTCCTCCCGGTCTGCCATGGGATCGTGAACCAGGGGTTCCACGCCGTAATCCCGGAGTTCTGATATGATGTCCGTCACTTTGGTGTTTCTCAGGTCAGGCACGTCTTCCTTGAAGGTCAGACCCAGCACCGCAATCTTTGCTCCGCGCACCTGTTTGCCCAGACGGATGAGCATTTTCACTGTGCGTTCAGCCACATACTTGCCCATGCCGTCATTGATGCGCCGTCCGGCCAGAATCATGTCCGGATGATACCCCAGAGACTCGGCCTTGAAGGTCAGATAATAAGGATCAACGCCAATGCAGTGACCTCCCACCAGCCCGGGCCGGAACGGCATGAAATTCCATTTGGTTCCGGCCGCCTCCAGCACTTCTGTGGTGTCAATGCCGATTTTGTCAAAGATCATGGCCAGCTCATTCATCAGAGCAATATTCAGATCCCGCTGGGTATTCTCAATCACCTTTGCCGCCTCTGCCACTTTGATGGAGGAAGCCCGATGCAGACCTGCCTTCACGACTTTGCCATAAACATGGGTCAGCAGATCCAGCGCTGCCGGGCAGGAACCGGATACGATTTTCACAATCCTGTCCAGAGTGTGAATTTTGTCTCCCGGATTGATGCGCTCCGGAGAATAACCGGCCATGAAGTCCTTTCCGAATGTCAAACCCGACATTTTCTCCATGATGGGAATGCAGACTTCTTCGGTTGCGCCCGGATACACAGTGGATTCAAAAACAACACAGGTTCCGGGTTTCATATGTTTTCCCACAGTTTCCGATGAGCCTTCCAGAGGGCTGAGATCCGGAATGCGATGGCTGTCAATGGGAGTGGGAACCGCCACAATAATCATGCCGCATTTGGCAAGTTCTTCCGGTCTGTCTGTAAAAAAAACCGGAGCTGCCCTCAGTTCCTCCTCTGTCACTTCCAGTGTCCGGTCATACCCGGCTTCCAGTTCCCGCACTCTTTCTGTTTTCAGATCATAACCGACCACGTCAAAATGGGCTGAAAGATGGACAGCCAGGGGAAGCCCCACATATCCCAGTCCGACAACAGCGAGCTTGTCTTCCCGTGCATCCAGTGACTGCGGTGTCACCATAATCTGATCCTCCTGTGGGTGTCTGCAATACACAGGGCAGAACCCGGTAAGCAGTGAAGTTAAATCAATATGCGTATCAATTCCTGATATTCTGCCCTTTGGATTTCTGATTTGCAGAAGGGAAGAGCAGGATTCAGTTGCTTGACAGCCATTTTCAAATGAATTTTAAGTCTTGAGTTGAAGCATAGCACATTTTTTTTGTGTTTTCAATTCAGGAATGACACAAACCCGGAGAGTGGGGAAGCAGAACTTGCATTTTACGGAAAATGCTGGTATCCTGACAAACAAAATGCTGCGCAAGTCCGCTCAGAAATGCAGGAAAGAGGAGAAAAATGAAAAAAATTTGTGGCATGGTGCTTTTGTGGCTGACAGTCTGGGGATGCGCAAATACGCCCCCGCCCGAACCCGCGGGGCCGGAAGACCTTTTTATCCGGCAGGTGTCTGAAATTCCCGGATTCTCCAAAGCCCAACTGTATGAGGGTGCAAAACTGTGGGTGGGAGGCAGTTTTTCTGACGATTTGGATGTAATCCGCTATTCTGACCGCTATGAGGGAATGATTGTGGGGCAGACCTATATTCCCTATGAGCGGCAGTCCAAATGGGGTTCAGAGTTCTTTGACTGCCGCTTTACGGTTGTCGTGGAGGTCAAAGACAATAAAATCCGCACCACATTCAAAGAGTTGTATCTTTTTCAGCGGGGAGGAATTCAGTCTCTCCTGAAATCAGATATGGAGATCATCCGGCCCATGCTGGAGAAAGCTGTGGAAGCTCTGGTCTCATCTTATAAAAAGGTCAGCACAGACAGCAACTGGTAATGGGAAAAAAACGGAGCTGAGATGCAACCCCGCCGACTTTTGAAAGAAATGTTTTTTCATTCAGATTCCTGCATCTTGCGGCCAGAAAACTTGGGAAGCATTTCCAATGCTGAATCAAGAGTCAGATTCCGATAAGATTTGACAATTTTTTTAAAAATTGTCAAATCTTAATTCGCATTTCCTGCCTTTGGCAGGGGCTTTGCAGTCAGATTTTTTTCATCCCAGATCAGCCTGGGATCAAAACTCATGGCCGCAAACATGGTGATAACCACCACAGCCCCGAAAAACACAGCTCCTGCTTCAGCCTGAACAGAGGCCAGAGAACCCAGATTGACCAGAGCCACCAGAATTGTCACCACATAAATATCCACCATGGACCATCTCCCCACAGCCTCGGTGATGCGGTACAGACGGGTCCGGTCTTCACGTCTTTTGATCCATCCCCCATGCACACTTGTCAGCAGATATATCAGAATCAGCAGTTTCAGCAGAGGCACGAGTATGCTGGCCGTAAAGATCACAGCAGCAATGGGCCACATGCCGGTGCGGATGAAATAGATGACACTGCTTATGATGGTGTCAGACTGAGGCTGCCCCAAAGTTGTGACAGTGGTGATGGGCAGGACATTCGCGGGGATATAAAAAATGCAGGCCGCTGCCAGCAAAGCCCAAGTGCGGGAAAGACTGGCCGGTTTGCGGGAATGGAGAACCGCACCGCACCTGGGGCATGTCAGAGCCGCATTTTTTTTTCTGTCCGGCATACGGCAGAGCAGATGGCAGACGGTGCAACTGATCAGATTTGCATCTTTTGCTGTCAGACTTCCTGCATTCATAAGCGTTTTTCCCATTTTTCCCATACAATATGCGGATCCAGAGATGAGGAGGCCGCAGCCTGAACAAAAATCAGCGTCAGAAAGGCAAAAATGGCAATGCCCGGCACAATCTGCGCCATTTTCGCAAGCTTGACCACAGAAACCAGAATGCCGAGCATGAACACTTCCATCATGCCCCAGGGCTGCATTCCCTGCACCAGACGGAACACGGTCATCATTTTCCGCGCTTTTCTGCCGAATTTCAGGGGCACAAGCACATAAAGCATCCCGGCCATCTGCAGAAAGGGGACTGCAACTGTGGTGAAAAAAACCAGCAGAGCAAGACCTTCCAGCCCCTGGGCATACAATTCCGCAATCCCGGTAATCAGATTGGTTTCCCTGACCTGGGATTCCATTTTGAAGGACAGAAAGGGAAAGGCATTGGCCAGCAGAAACAGCATCAGTCCGGCCAACGTCAGTGCCAGAGTTCTCTCCAGACTGTTTTCCCGTTTCCGGTACAAAACCGCGCCGCAGCGGCTGCATTTCAGTGTCACATTTCCGGACACTGCGGGCAGACGCTGCAGCAGATCGCATTCGTGACAGGCCATGACACGTGACAAGGCAGATGTTCCTTTCCTGTTATGTTCCATCCAGAGCCGTGCAAACACAGCAGCGGTTTTCACCGGTATCTTTCCGTGCAGTGCGCCCTGTCCGGAACAGTTTCAGTTTTATACCCATTCTCCATTGAAACCGTGCCTGTCTGATTCCGGAGTGCCGGAATGAAGTGAGACGGAATTCCGGCCCGGTTTCCGGATCATTTCCGTGTCCCAGACTTTCAGTCCGGGACTCCCCTCCTCTGATCCGGGGGCAGGCACTGCACAAATTCAATGGCGATTTGGTATTACAGTCTTTCAGTTGCATCTGATATGCTCATCCGTGCAGGAGGAGCTGTGTTCCAAAAATTTCCCCTGTTCCGGCTCTCAGTCTTTGTTCTCTGTCCCTCCTCCGCTTCTTTGTTCAGACTGTTTTGCTGCCAGAAGATATAATATACTGCGGCAATGCCGAACCACAGATTTTCACGATCAGATTCTGTATTTTGTACAAAGCTCCCCTGTGAAAGTCAAGGGGAAAAAATTGCTGGGATTTTTTCAGAATTTCAATTGCTTTGCTGAAAATTTTTTCGGAATGGGGAAGGGAATGGCACATATTGCGCAAAATCAGCAGTCTGTTGCTTCCCCTGTCAGTTCCGTCTGTCAGACTTTCCTCAAAATTCCGGAACTTGACGTCATCAGAACTTTCTGCTATTCAAATATGAAATCTGAAAAAATTTTCTGCGAAAATTTCTGCGGTTCTGCCGCGAAGACAAAAAGTTTCTCAACGGTTTGATGCCCAGTTGTTTTTCAGATTCCACAGAAGAAGATGCCTGCGCCTGAAAAAAAGCGTCCCCTTGAACATTCAGGACAGAAAAATATCCTGTTTTTTCAACAGCGAAACGTATGGAAAAGACAGTTGCGCACAGGCAGTGCTGTTATAATATTTAAACTTTACAAACAGATAAATATGTATTATGTATGATTTCCGGAAAAAATCAGATAATCTGTTCAGGCACACAGGGATTTCTGAAAAACGGCCCTGTCGGAAACAAAGCGGAGCCTGTTTCCGTTTTTTTCACAAACTGTATGCCACACACGGGAAATCTGTGCTGTTTTTTGTTTTCAATATACCAATACACACCAATACACATGGATGAAAAAAATACAGGGAGGCAATCTGAATGAATGACAGAATCACTTTTTTCATGATGAGTTCAGGCGGAGCCCGATTCAGACAGTTTTCACTCTCAAAGACTTTTATTTTATTCATTTTTTTTATGACTGTCCTGAGTTTTTCGGCGGTGGGCATCGGGACATATGATTATTGCCGGCTTCGGATGACAAAATTCAATAACACAGAACTGAGCCGGGAACTTTCCGGACAGCAGGAAATCATTGCAGCCCAGAGGAAACAGATTCAGGAGTTTGCAGGGGAAATCAATTCCCTCAAATCCCAACTGATTGCCCTCAGCGAATTTGAAAGACAAATCCGGGTCATCGCCAATCTGGATCATCCGGAGGCACGTCGCGGTCTTTTTGGCATTGGAGGTTCCGCCCCGGAAGATTTGGATCCGAAATTTGATCTGAGAAAAAAGCACAATGCGCTGATCCGCGAGATGCACGAACAGACCGGACAGTTGGAGCAGGCAGGCGCTGTGCAGGAAAAAAATTTCGAGTCCCTCATGAAAGAACTGGATGCCCAGAAAAATCTGCTGAAATGCACCCCTGCCATACAGCCGGCAGAAGGCGTTCTTACTTCCGTATTCGGGGAAAGGGAATCTCCTTTTACCGGAATGGCCGAATTTCACAGCGGGCTTGACATTGCAGCTCCGTCCGGAACCCCGGTGATTGCACCGGCTGACGGCAGGGTGACCTTTGCAGACACCAAAGGTTCTTTTGGGAAAATGATGGTCATCAGTCACGGATTCGGTCTTGTCACCCGCTATGCCCATCTGGATGACTTTGTGAAAAATGTGGGAGATACCGTGAAAAGAGGGGAGAAAATTGCTGTCATGGGCAATACCGGACGAAGCACAGGCCCGCATCTTCATTATGAAGTCCATCTCAACAGCATGCCGGTGGATCCCTCGGATTATATTCTGAATTGAAAAAATGCCTTCAGATGAAACCTTTTTTGCGGAAAGCGGATTCAAAAATGAAAAATTTTTCTCAACTGTGGATCGTTGCTGCATTCCTGCTGATTTTGGCAACCGGGCTGAGCGGATGCGGAGATTCCGGTGGAATGGATGACGGAGAGGACAGCGGCACACCTGTCATTGTTGCTCCCGAGCCTGTTCCGGCATTCTGTCACCGGATTTCGGAAGAGAACCGAGATGAACCTTTCCATGTTTACGGCACCACGGAAATAAGAATCCGGGTGTCAGGAGAAAACTGTGAATACAGCTTTGAACTTCTTGCCTGGCCGGGTCTGACTGTCTGTGAATCCCTGCTCACCGGAACCGGAGAAACAGAGGAAAAACTGTATTACCATCTGCCGGACGGCGATTATCTCATATCTGCTGACACGGAATGCACATGGCAGGCTCTGGTCTCAGATACTTCCGGATGTCCGGGCTTTTAATATGAGAGGTTCAGCGGAACAGAACGCCGTTCCGCTACTCCATATACCCGTCATCTTTTGGATTGTGGATTGACAAATAAAAATCAGACAGTTGCAAATAAGCAAATGAAAACTTGCGTTTTGCGGAAAAACCGGATTTCAGAACTGCCGCGTTATCCGTTCTGACTCTCCGGTTTCACATTTTTTTTGCAGGGCCGGGCACAAAGGGCTCATACCAATTCACCATTGAAACCGTGCCTGTCTGATTCCGGAGTGCCGAAATGAGGTGAAACGGAATTCCTGACCGATTTTCGGGTCATTTCAGTGTCCCTGACCTGGGGCAGGCATTGCACAGATTCAATGGCTATTTGGGATCACAGATGACACAAAGACGGCAAAAAAACGGTATCCATCATTTTTTTTGATATTCAGGTTCTGAAACAGCGTTGTGCCCCCTGCCCCTGAAACAGCATTTCTTTTGATACCTGAAAATTCCTGCCCGCTGCGTATTGTTCTGTCAAAAAAAATTTGACATTTTGAGGAGTCTGAACGAAAAGACTTCAGCAGGCCCGGGATGTTTGAGAATCTGCCAGATTTTCCGCATGACATTCCTGTGCGGATTTCTGATGCAAAAGAACATGCACCCGGGAATGCCGGATGCTGTGTTGATCCTTTCCGGAAATGAAACAGAAAAATAAACAGATTCAAGCTGTTCCAATCCTCGGAGAAAAATGGGCATGGAGCCCGAAATCTGCCTGGCATTTCCCCGTCTCAGGGGGCAGAACTGTCAGGTTCTGTTTTGGATTCCCCCTTTCCGCAAAGAAATTCAGATTTTATAACAGTTATAACCAACTTAAAAAAGGAGAAAAACAGTATTTTTATGGACAGGAAAGAAAAAACGGCGCAAATCCAGGGGCATGAGGACAAATCTTCTGTCATTCATCTGCATACATCCATACTGATTGCGATTGCCATGCTGGTGATCGGTTTTATCGGAGGAACTGTCTTTGGTGTGATGAAAACGGTTCCCCGCACCGCAGAAAAATCCGCTGCTTCAAATGAAATGCCGGATCGGATGTTTCTGGCTTTGGAAGAGGAAACCGTCAGAAACCCGCAGAATGCGGATGCCTGGACACGGCTGGGCAACGCGTATTTTGACAGCAGTCAGCATCAGAAGGCCATTTACGCATATGAAAAATCCCTGTCCATCTCTCCGGACAGCCCGGATGTGCTGACGGATCTGGGAATCATGTATCGCGGGAACAAACAGCCTGAAAACGCTGTGGAAATGTTCAGCAAAGCCATGTCTCTTGATTCGAAGCATCAGAATTCAAGAATGAACAAAGGCATTGTTTTGCTGCACGATCTCAAAGATGAAGCCGGAGCGGTTCAGGTTTGGGAGGAACTGCTGGACATCAACCCGCTGGCCACATTCCCAAACGGCCAGACTGTGGAGGATCTGGTACGGCATTACAAAGAGGGGCATGAAAATGCGGGGGAAAACAGGCCATGACAGAATTCCGAACTTCCAGCACCGATTCCCATTCCCGACAGACTTGACAATCCATTCGCAGGCAGGTATGAACAAATTGTGAATTGGGACAACTGCCCCTGACTTGCAGAAAGTGCCGGGACCTCCGAATGAAAGAGGAAGGGGATTTTGATGCAAAATGATTCTTTGAGGAAATACGTTGGAGAGATTTCCGCGGTTCGCGGCAGTGTGGTTGACATCTCTTTTTCCGAATCGGTTCCGCCGCTCAACACCCTGTTTCAGGCCTGCGAAAATGATCACGTCATCATTGAAGCCGCAATTCATCTGGATGAACATGCACTCAGGGGCATCTCCCTTACCGGCACAGCCGGACTGTCGCGCGGTGACAAAGTGTGGAGCGACGGGGAACCCCTGAAAGTCCCGGTGGGCAAGTCCCTTCTCAGCCGCATGTTCAATGTTTTTGGTGCGCCCATTGATGGCATGGAATTTCCCAAAGATGTGGAACACCGCTCCATTCACCATCGTCCCATTGACCTGGTCAGGCGCATTGCAAGCGAAGCGATCTTTCAGACCGGGATCAAAGCCATTGACCTGCTGGCCCCTTTGGAGCGCGGGGGAAAGGCCGGACTGTTCGGAGGCGCAGGGGTTGGAAAAACAGTGGTGATCACGGAACTCATTCACAACATGGCGGGAAAGCACAGGGGCATGAGCATCTTTTGCGGAATCGGCGAGCGGTGCCGGGAGGGAGAGGAGCTTTACCGGGAAATGCGTGAGGCCGGGGTGCTTGCGAACACGGTCATGGTTTTCGGGCAGATGAATGAACCGCCCGGCGCAAGATTCAGGGTGGGCCATTCTGCCCTGACCATGGCCGAATATTTTCGGGATGATCTGAATCAGGATGTCCTGCTCCTCATAGACAATATCTTCAGATTTGTGCAGGCCGGTTCTGAACTGTCCGGGCTTATGGGGCGTCTTCCGGCCCGAATGGGCTATCAGCCGACACTGGCGACCGAACTGGCGGAACTGGAAGAGCGCATCGCCAGCACACGGACTGCGGCCATCACCTCCATTCAGGCAGTTTATGTTCCTGCCGATGACCTGACCGACCCTTCTGCTGTCCACACATTTTCCCATCTGTCTGCCTCCGTTGTTCTTTCCAGAAAACGTGCCAGTGAAGGATTTTATCCGGCCATGGATCCGCTTCAGTCCCGATCTGCCATGCTGCAGCCGAGAATTGTGGGAAAAAAGCATTATGATGTGGCCGGGGAGGTCAGAAAAACCCTTGCCACCTATGAGGAACTCAAGGACATCATTGCCATGCTGGGCATTGAGGAACTGTCCAGGGAAGATCGCCGGATCGTATCCGGCGCAAGGCGACTGGAGCGGTTTTTGACACAGCCTTTTTTCACCACCCGGCAGTTCACCGGCCACAGCGGACGCATGGTCAATATCGAAGATACGGTGGCCGGGTGTGAACGCATTCTGAATGAGGAGTTTTCCCAGTATCCTGAACAGTCTCTGTATATGATCGGCTCCATAGATGAGGCAAAAATCGGAAATGCCAAATAAGGGGTGAATAAGCGCGGGGACTTATACCAATTCTCGATTGATTTGATACTGTCAGGGGATGACCCGGAGGAGTGCAAAAATTAAGCCGAGAGGTTTTTTTGCACATACGGAACCGCAATATTGGATCAAACCAATGGCGAATCAGTATCAGAACAGTTCCGGCTGAAGGTCCGCGGGAAACAGTGCACATGAAACTGACCATCTATCAGACATCTGAGATTTTTCTGAATGAGGAGATCGCCAGGGTGACGGCCGAGAGTCCTTCGGGCAGTTTCTGCATGCTGCCCCGTCATATAGACATCGCAACGGCTCTGGTTCCGGGAATACTTTCTTACAAAACACCGGACGGCAGGGAAAAGTTTGTTGCCATCAACGGCGGCATCCTGACCAAACAGGGCGATCAGGTTGCCATTGCCACACAAATGGCCGTCAAAGGAGAACTTGGGGCACTGAAAAAAGCTGTTGAAAAAATGATCAGCGACATTGACGAAAGAGAGCGAAGGACGCGTACGGCTGTTGCCAGATTGGAAGCGGATTTTGTGAAACGGTTTATGGAGTTCTGCAAAAATGCCTGAAGATCCGGGTAAAACAAAGCGTTTTGCTGACGAAGTGGGATTGCGGGAAAAGCGGAAAATCCGCGCCCGGCGGAAAACGTCTGACCAAGCCTGGTTCGGACTTGGGCTGTTCGGGGTGGTGGGCTGGTCCGTCGCCATTCCTGCGGTAATGGGAATTTTCGCAGGCATCTGGATCGATCTGAAATGGCCCGGCCCCCCCTCATGGACCCTTATGCTCATGATAATCGGCATTGCTGCGGGATGCGTCAACGCGTGGTTCTGGGTTTCCCGGCACCAGAGCATGATCAGTCAGGAGAGGGAAAATGACGTGGAATGATTTTCTGCACTGGGCTTTTGCCGCGGCAGTCGGCATCGCCATCGGCGGTTTCTATTTTTACGGACTGTGGTGGACCCTGTGCCGGATTCCCTCCTCTTCAAGACCCAAATTCTGGTTGAGCGTCAGTTGGCTGGCGCGGCTGTCTGCTGCCATGATCGGATTCTGGCTGGTCATGCGAAAGGATGCTGTTTCTTTTTTTTTACCCTGGGAGCCTTCTTCCTGATGCGATTCGTGCTGACCCGGAAATTCGGTCTGTCAGACCGTGAATGCAAAAAAATGAACAAAGTCAGAGAATAAAAAAGATGGAAATCAGCCCGGACAATCTCATCTGCTGGTCATACGGTCCTGTCACACTGAATGCAACCATTGTTTTCACCTGGCTGGTGATGGGGATTATGACGCTGTGTTCCTGGCTGGTGACAAGAAATCTCAGCACAGAGGTCTGTATTCCTCCCTGGCAGAATTTTCTTGAATCCATTGTTGAAGGCATTCACCGGCAGTTGCGAGAGATACTGGGATATGAAATCCGGGGTCTGTATTCCTTTTTGACAACCCTGTTTCTCTTTATTGCCGTATCCAATCTTCTGGGAGCAGTACCCGGATTTCAGTCACCGACAGGTTCCCTGTCCACCACCATAGCTCTGGCCGTGTGCGTATTGCTGGCCACACCCCTTTACGGCATTGCCCGTGTGGGATTTTTTCCCTATTTTCTGAATTACATGCGTCCGACACCGATCATGCTTCCCTTCAACATCATGGGAGAACTGAGCAGAACAATGGCTCTTGCCGTCCGTCTGTTCGGCAATGTGATGAGCGGTTCGATGATCAGCGCTGTTTTACTGATCGTCATCCCCCTGATTTTTCCGGTGCTCCTGCAGTTGCTGGGGCTGCTGACCGGCATGATTCAGGCATATATTTTTACTGTTCTGGCAGCCATTTACATCAGGGCCGGAATGGAAGTTGAGCAGAAGCGGAAAACCTTCTGAAAGGAGAAGATTTATGGACACTCTGGGATGGGTTGCAGTATCGTCAATTGTTACAGCCGGGCTGTGTATCATGATCGGGGGGATTTGCCCGGCCATCGGTGAAGCACGGGCACTGGTTCAGGCGCTCAGTTCCATTGCCCAGCAGCCGGATGAGACCAGCGCGATCACCCGGACACTTTTTGTTGGCATGGCAATGGTTGAGTCCACAGCAATTTACTGTTTTGTGGTTGCCATGATCCTGATTTTCGCCAATCCGTTCTGGAACTATTTTCTTTCAAAGATTGAGGGCTGACATTGCTCTTTGACTGGTTTACGATACTGGCGCAGATTGTCAATTTCGTTATTCTGGTGTTACTGCTGAAACGCTTTCTCTATGTCCCCGTTCTTGGGGCCATGGAGGATCGGAAAAAACGGATTGCAGAGGCCATGAATCAGGCAGAAACTGCACAGAAAGAGGCGCTGGAACAATCCGAGGCACTCACCAGGGAAAGACAGTCACTTCTGGCATCGAAAGAAGATTTGCTGGCCAGAGCAAAGGAAGAGGTGTTTGAATGGCGGGAAAAGGCTCTGGAAGAGGTGAAACACGAGGCCGATTCGGTGCGCCGCTCCTGGGAAGCCCGGATCAGTCAGGACAGGGAGATGTTCCTGCACAATCTCAGGATGCAGGTTGCCGCTCAGGTGATGCAAATCAGTGACAGGGTGCTGCGGGATCTTGCGGATGAGAGCGTCGAGAACCGCATGGCATCGGTTCTGGCAGCCAGACTGGCACAGAAAAAAGTCCAATTCCCCGATGAGGACATTTCCGGGGATGTGAAAGTGGAATTGGGGATTGCGCTGTCACCCTCCCCGGACGGATGCGCTTCGCAGGAAAAATTCTGGAGATATTTCCGGCTGTGCAGACCGTTTCTTTTGAAGAAAAACCGAATCTGGGCATTGGACTGAGACTGGTAACAGGAGACAGAAAGGTGGAATGGAACCTGTCCCACTGCCTAAGCGAACTTGAACAGAGCGTTTTGCGCTGCTGTCTGCATCCGGGAGGAAGCAATGACAGAGAATGATCTGGAAAGAAGTGCTCAACGACACAGCCATGCTGTGGAAAAATCCGTTGAGGAATTGAGACCCAGTGCGGCTCCCGGAGATTGGCCGCATCAGAATGCTGGGACAGGGGATCGCGTGGGCAGAAGGACTTTCGGGCGTCAGGGCTGAGGAGATGGTTTATCTGGGGCCGCATGTCACGGGTCTGGCCCTGGATTTGCTTCCGGACAGAGTGGGAATTGTTCTCCTTGGGCACAGCCATGCGCTGCGTGCCGGTGATGAGGTCACGCGCAGCGGATGCGTGCTGGACATTCCGGTGGGCCGCGAATTTATCGGCAGGGTGATTGACCCCCTGGGAAACCCGCTGGACGGCAAAAGCCCTGTCAGGGCCTTTTCCCGCGTCCCTGTATTCAGAGAGTCGCCCGGAATCCTTGACCGGGCTCCGGTGGAAAAACCCCTTCAGACCGGCCTGAAAGTGGTGGATGCGCTGATTCCCATTGGCTGCGGGCAGAGAGAACTGATCCTCGGAGACCGCCAGACAGGAAAGACAGCCCTGGCAGTGGATACCATTGTCAACCAGAAAGGCAGGGATGTTCTCTGCATTTACTGCGCTGTCGGCCAGAGAGGTTCCAGTGTTGCCAGGGTGGTGGATGAACTTAATCGCCACGGGGCCATGGCATACAGTCTCGTGATGGTGGCAGAAGGTGATGATCCGCCGGGACTTCAGTATATCGCGCCCTATTCCGCCACAAGTCTGGCCGAATATTTCATGCACCAGGGCAGGGATGTGCTGCTTGTTTATGATGATCTGACCCGGCACGCGCTGGCATACCGCCAGATTTCTTTGCTTTTCCGCCGCCCTCCGGGCCGTGAGGCATTTCCGGGCGACATTTTCTATGTGCATTCCCGGCTTCTGGAAAGAGCGACGCATCTGAAGCCTGAACTGGGCGGAGGTTCCCTTACCGCGCTTCCCATTATCGAGACCGAGGCAGAGAACCTGTCGGCCTATATTCCCACAAACCTGATCTCGATTACTGACGGTCAGATCTGCCTTTCACCGGGGCTGTTTCACAAAAGTTTTCTTCCCGCGGTGGATGTGGGCAGATCCGTGTCACGGGTGGGGGGAAAGGCGCAGATTGCCGCATACCGGAAAGTCGCGGGCGATCTCCGGCTTTCCTACACCCAGTTTCAGGAACTGGAATCTTTTGCCCGGTTCGGAACCCGGCTGGATGAACAGACCCGGAAGACTCTGGAACATGGCAGAAGAGTGCGGGAATCACTCAAACAGAATCAGTTCAGCCCCCTGACCGATGGCGAACAGATCGCTGTTCTGCTGGCTGTAACCCTGGGGCTTGCGGATCATCTGCCCATAGAGGAAATGGAAGGAATGCAGCAGGCCATTGTGGAAGAAATCCGATCAGAACCTCAGGTCATGGATCAGATTCTGCGCGGCATGGACGCGGATGATGCCGTATGGGAAAAACTGGTTTCCCAATTAAAGGCCGTCATTGCAGCGGCACAAGGAGATCATGCAGACACTGGAGTCCCTGAGCAGGAAGATACAGACCGCGCAGGAACTGCTGGGCGTGGTGAAAACCATGAAAAGCCTGGCAGCCGTCAGCATTCGGCAGTATGAACGCGCGGTTGAATCGCTGGAAGCGTATCGCGGGGTCATTGATGCCGGGTGGCAGGCACTTCTGCGATCAGGCAGGGGCACAGTTCCTGAAAGCCCGATGACGGGCGCTGTGTGCATGGTCATTGCCTCGGATCAGGGAATGTGCGGACAGTTCAACGAAGCCATCCTGAATCATGCGCTGAATCAGGTTCCCATGTTCACAAAGGATGTTCCGGAAATCGTTTTCTGGACCTTTGGAGACAAACTGAAGGGGGCATTGAAGGATGCCGGGTATGCCGAGGAAGCCCATTTTGCCATCCCCGGTTCCCTTTCCTCCATCCGCACCCGGGTGCAGGAGGTGATCCAAAGGATTGAGCAGTATCGCTCAAAACAGGGAATCGAGCGCTTCTATGTCTGTCACAATTCCACATCCGAAAGAGGAATATACCGGCAGATCTGCACCCGGCTGCTTCCGCTGGACACAGCCTGGGCGCTGGGCCATGCAAAAAAAAAGTGGCCCACCCGGTGTCTGCCCCTGATCGGTCTGCCTCCTGATGACATGTTCAAACATCTGTTTCGGCAGCATCTGTTCGTTTTCCTGTTCCGCTCCTTTGCCCAGTCCATGGCCGGTGAAAACGCGGCCAGACTGATGGCCATGCAGGCGGCTGAAAAAAACATTCTGGAACTGCTGGAGGGGCTCCGGGCCGGTTTCAGGGAACTGCGCCAGACCGCCATTACCGCAGAACTGTTGGACATCATTTCAGGATTTGAAGCTGTCAGCAGTGATTTCAGCGGATTATAATCTGTTCTGTCAGGCGGGCTCATGCCCGAAATGCCGGTCTGCCTCGGCAGTAATGCGGCAGAGTTCTTTTTCCAGCCGGATTCGCAGCATTTCCTCTGTTTGCCGATCAGCATTTTCAGGAACAAAAAGGGGCTGGCCGTAAATCACAAGACAGCGGTTGAAAGGCCGGGGAAGCATAAAGCGATCCCAACTGGGGAAAAAAAATGCCTTTCTTGCACTGCAGGTGACAGGAATGATGGGAACCCCGGTTTTTTTTGCAAGAGAGATCACACCATGCTGGATTTTGTATCTCGGTCCCTGAGGCCCATCCGGTATGAGAACCGCTGTGTATCCTTCTTTTACCAGACGTACCAGAGCGGCAAGGGCTTTGGCCCCGCCCCGTGTTGTGGAGCCTCTGACCGGTTCAAATCCCTGCTTTTTCAGAATCCGTGCAATAATCTCCCCGTCATCTGACTGACTTACCATAGTGGCCACCTTCCAGCTTCTGTACAGATAAGTGAAAATCAGAATGCGGGAATGCCATATGGGTGCAATTACATTCCTGGAACGCATAAGCGGGGCAACGCGTTCATAACCTGCTGACTCAATTTTGGAAGTGGAAAATATCAAATCAATGATGGCCTTGCCCAGAATCCCCACCGCACGCCATTTCAGTTCCACAAGTTTGTCTTTCATCATAGCCGCCTGTTATCCGTGCATTTTGTTTCCCACAGAGGACAGAGTTGTGTTTTCTGTATCATCCGGATCTCTTCTGCGCTTCTCCGATGCATTTGTTTTCCTCTGTGCTGTCTGTGGGAAAATTATTCCTTTTTATACCAATTCTCCATTGAAACCATGCCTGTCCGCTTCCGGAGTGCCGAAATGAAGTGAAACGGAATTTTGGCCCAATTTCCGAATCATTTCAGTTTTCCTGACTTTCAGTCCGGGACTCCTCCGCCCTTAATTTAAAGGTAAGCACTGCGTAAAGTCAATGACGATTTGGTATTATTTCCCCAGCAGCCGGTAGCGCAGCATTTTGAACTGGAAATACAGAAAACAGCCCACGCAGAATCCGCCGATGGCAATGCCTGCCGCCAGAGCCACCATCAGGGAAAACATCCATCCCAGAAACGGAAGGCTGAAAAGAAAACAGATCTGGGCCAGTCCCAGCAGGGAAAGGGCAATGGTATTGTTGAATCTGGCCAGGCGGAAATCCTCTTTTTCCGCTGCGGGAATCTGATCGGCAAAGAATTTCTGTCCTATGAGGACCGGAAGACTGAATTTCGGCCCCCCAAGCACGGCAGCCAGCAGGATGAAAAAAAGCAGGGTTGTTATCCAGGGCTGCAGGGTAAACAGTCCCAGCAGAATGCCGAAAAGCAGCATCCAGCGGTTTACGGTGACAATGGGCATGGGAATGCCATCAGTCTGCATGTTTTCACTGTCAATGAGTTCTCTTTCTGCTGTCATGGGTATCTCTCCTTTAAAATTGAAATTTGGGGCTGAGCAACAGGAACGGTGCCCTCCTGATTCCGGACACATTCCTCTCTCAATACCCTTTCTGCGGATTTTTTACAACCTGAAAACAGAGTGGCGAATTTTTTTCTGAACGGATCAGGCGGAAATCTGAGAGCGGAAATTCAGTCATAAGAAACCGGTTTTTATGAAAAAATATTTTTCTGCCTTATGACAGGCCCGGTCATCCGCTTACGAAGTTCTTGACGAAGTCTTCAGGATTGGATAAAAATCAAACATTATGGATGAAAAAGACACAAGATATGCCCGGCAGCGGGAAGACATGGTGCGCCGCCAGATCGAGGCACGGGGCGTGACAGATCCCAAAGTGCTGGCAGCCATGCGCGAAGTTCCCCGGCATCTGTTTGTTGGGGAAGCTTTGGAGGATCAGGCTTACGGGGATTTCCCCCTGCCCATCGGAGAGCAGCAGACCATTTCCCAGCCCTATATTGTTGCGGAAATGACGCAGGCTCTGGCTCTGTCCGAAGAAGACCGGGTGCTGGAAATCGGCACAGGTTCCGGATACCAGGCCGCAGTGCTCGCGGAAATTGTGTTCCGGGTTTATACGGTGGAAAGAATCCATGCCCTGTATATCCGCACACGCAAGCTGTTTGACCGTCTGCATTATCACAATATCGTGACCCGCTATTCGGACGGCACCATGGGATGGGAAGAGGAAAGCCCGTTTGACGCCATTATCGTGACTGCCGGCTCCCCCGTAATTCCCGCGCCTCTGATCCGCCAGCTTGCGGTGGGGGGGCGCATGGTCATTCCGGTGGGAAACCGCTTTACACAGGATTTGGTGAAAATATACAAAGATCAGAACGGCATTCGGCAGGTCAGTCTGGGAGGGTGCCGTTTTGTGAAACTCATCGGCACACACGGATGGAAGAAGGAAGAGGACTGAAAGACAGAATTCATGCGAAAATTCAAGGATTCCATTCTGCTGTATCTCAAAGGAATTGCCATGGGCGCAGCAGATGCGGTTCCAGGTGTTTCAGGCGGAACCATTGCTTTTATCTCCGGCATTTATGAGGAACTGGTGACAGCGCTCCGCTCTTTTGATGCCACAGCCCTGCGGCTGCTTTTCAGTGGAGATATCAAAGGCGCATGGGAACATATTCACGGCACATTTCTGGTTGTGCTGCTTTCCGGCATCGGAACCTCTCTGATTATCTTTTCCCGGCTCATTCTCCACTGGCTGGAATATTGGCCGGAAATGATCTGGGCTTTTTTCTTCGGGCTGGTCATTGCCTCCGCTGTGGTCATTGGCAAAAAAATTCCCCAATGGAATGCGGGAATTGTCATCAGTCTGGCAGTTGGCATTGCTGTGGGCTATTATATCACGGTGGCCGTACCTGCACACACGCCGGAAACCCCTGTCTTTGTTTTCTTCTCCGGCATGATTGCCATCTGCGCGATGATCCTGCCCGGCATTTCCGGCAGTTTCATTCTGGTGCTGCTGTCCAAATACGAATACATCTTCACTGCTCTGAAAGAATTCAACATGGCAGTAATTCTGGTGTTCGGTTCCGGCTGCGCGATTGGTCTGCTTTCCTTTTCCCACCTGCTCCACTGGACTTTGCAGAGATACCATAATATCACAGTGGCTGGGCTGACCGGACTGATGATCGGTTCCCTCAACAAAGTCTGGCCCTGGAAGGTGGTGCTGGAAAGTTACACAAGCCCTTCGGGAAAGATAAAACCCCTTATTGTGCAAAATATTCTCCCCACATCCTATTCGGATATGACCGGAAGAGAACCTTGGCTGCTGTACGCAGTTCTGCTTGCGGTTTTCGGTTTCTGTCTGGTGTATTTTCTGGAAAAACTCTCTGCCGATGAGGCAGTCTGAATATATTCCCATAAACATATCAACCCTTTTTATTTTAAGGACAAAAATGATGAAAACATGGATTCGTGTCATTGTTTTTTGCATTCTTGCATCCGCTGCGGTCTGCGGTACCGTTTACGGAAAAATGGAGCTGAGCGTGACCAAGGAAATGAATCTCGACGCGCAGCCCTTGGACATTGCGGTTTCAGAAGACGGGGCCATGATTTATATTCTGGCACCGGGTGAAATTCTGATCTATGAAAATGAAAAACAGCAGATTACAGAGCGTTTTCCGGTTGACAAAGGATTTGACCGGATTGCCTGTTCCGGCCCCATGAACGCGCTTGTGCTGACAAACAGTCAGTCAAAGGCTTTCCGCATCATTGAGGCAGAACAGGTTTTTGAGATTCCGACAGACGGCTCCCCCTTCAGGGGAAAGGAAAACGCGGCTGTCACCCTTGCCGTGTTTGATGATTACCAGTGTCCCTACTGTTCAAGACTGGAGCCTTTGTTCCGGGAGGTGATGAACCGATATCCGGATGATGTGAAGGTGGTAATCAAAAATTTTCCCCTTTCCAGCCATCCCTATGCCCGAAAAGCTGCACAGGCAGCGCTTGCAGCAGACAGGCAGGGAAAATATGCCCAGTTCCATGAAAAACTGTTTGAGAATTACAGAGAACTCAATGATGCCAAAACAGAGGCCATTGCGGCCGAGCTTGGGCTGGATATGGAAAAGTTCAAGGCCGACAGGCAACTGCCGGAAATTGATGCAATGATTGCACGGGATATGGAGGATGGCAACCGGCTCGGTGTGCGCGGGACTCCCACCCTGTATCTCAATGGAAAGCAGATGAAAATCAGAAATCCCAATGAACTGTTCCAGAAAGTGGAGGCGGAAATCAAAAAGAAAAAGGCGGCTGTGCAGAAATAAGCTGCCGGTTTTAAATACCAGCCGGGTTTTACTTAGAAATCCGGTTGGTTGTAAACGTTCCACACAGGTTCTGCTGACATTTCAGATTCAGGCGGCTGTTCAGATCGGCAATCTGAACCGGCAGCCTTGCCGTAATGCTGTATGCTGCCGTTTCGGACAGAACCGGTGAAACTCCGTCTGTCCGGCTCAGAGAATTCCGTATAAATAAAAACAGCATGTATTATAAAGTAATGACAGAACCTAAAATCCTGATTTGAAATAACCGTGTTTTGTTGATCTGCAGTTTATGGCATGACAAAATTTTCAAAATGAATTTTTGCCGATCCAGACAATATGAAGTATCGGATGTTATCCGGATTTATATAACAACTGGTTATACCAATTGCGAAAAAAACTGCTATTTGAATTACTGTATATCCATCACGGCAGGAAATGAGAATTAATTATTTGAAAGATAAAATAAAACAATTGATATTAGGATAAAATGTTATAAAATAGATGCTGAATTGGATGTAACGTATAAATTGTACTTTATGAAAAAGACTCAGAAGAAAACAAATAGAAAAGTTGAAAAATAAGCAGAAAAATATTGTTGAAAATGCCTTAAACGGAATTACTCACAGTTGGACGAGAATGATTCTCTTGACTTGAGAATTATATCTAAATATAATAGAATGATAGCAAAACATATTTGATGAATTATTGAAATTTAAAGGAATTTACATTCCTGAATTGAGACGTTTTGAAGATGTTAACACAATCCAAATCTGCTTACTACGTTACATCAATTGTATATTACCTGCATAGTATTTTTATTTATAACAATTTTGTCTATGACTTTTGCATGGCCGACTTCATGTGTTCGATGTAAATATTATGAAAAAATGAGAGGTGAAACAAAGCATAGATAGTATTATGAAATTGCTAAAAAAACAGGTTTTCAAATTTGTGTAAAACCCTGACAATCCTCCTCAATTTTATATCAACCTTGTGTCCTACTCCCGTTGAACAGCAGGATAGGTGATCCATTCCCGGAGTGACCACACATGATCAGTCAGTCCGGCTGCCATCGCCGGGGTTCTGCTCACCCATATTCCGTATTCATCCTTCCGGCGAAGAGTTCTTACCGACCAACAGAAATTGCAACTGTACATGGTAAAATATGTGACGGCCTCATGAATATCCCGGTCTTTTGAGAAGCAGCAGGTCTTCCGAACTTTCCGGGCGTTCCGGTTTCTGTCTGTCCCGTTGTTCCGTTCAATGAAAGCTGTATTGACCTGACTGCTCACTGCCGATTCCGCCAAAGCCTCTCTGACACTCTCGTCAGTTCCGAAAACCGTTCTGAATTCAATTTTTACCACCCGGCCGTTCTCACGGAATTGTTTTATTATGAAGGTATGACACACGACATTATTACGGCACCATCTATAAGATTGTCTGATTTTTAAATAGCTAACAGATTCAAACGCATAACCCGGCGCTATCTTTAGGTTAATTGTCAACCCTATATATTGACAATTAACCTGGTAAAATTTGCAAATCATTGTTTTAATTGCATATGTTTTTTAATTAATGCACTGGTATTCAGCAGGGGAAAAATTTGCATAACGGGAAGTCAGGGCGCAAATCTCCTGTCGGACGCTGCAGTATGTTTTAAAAATATTTAATATTTCAAAGAACATATGTTTGTTTCGGAACTGACTGTGCTGTCTTTTCGGCTCTCAGTGCAGGAGCTGTCCCACTTAATCGGTCATGTTCCGAAAAAACCGTACTGAGTGACATTATTACGGTCAGGCGGGTCATCTGCTGCTGCAGTGACAAAAGCGCCGGGCGGTCATCTCAGTACGGCAGGAATAAATACGGTTTTATATCAGGCGGCCTCCTTAAACTGACTTTCGCAGACAAATATCCGTGTTTCGTCAAAACCGGAACCGGATTTATACACAGCGTAAAGCATTTTCAGGAAGTGCCCGGCAGCAACTGCAAGGGCTTCGGTTCCCGGCATCTTGTCATTGTCTCTTTTCTTCCGGTAATATTCACCGCAGATGCCGTCTTTTTTCACCGGGGGCAGGACTGTCAGTTTCAGAATTTTCCTGAGCAGAGGTCTTCCTCTTTTGCTGATATGTGTTTTTCCCCGGTACAGACCGCTCTGCCGTTCGCAGAGATTCAGACCGGAAAACCGCATCAGTTTATTATGGTTTCTGAAATCACTTAACGGACCGGTTTCCCCTATGATCCGACTCAGGTGAAAAGTTGTGATGAACCGTCTGTCCGCCATCGGCAGACCGGGATCAATGACCCGGATTTCATTATAAAGGACTTCCATGGACTTACGGGCTTCGGACTTGCGTAAGAGGTGACATTCAAGGTCTTCAAACCTTTGAAGCAGGTTCACAGAAATCAGAGCGGACTGACGTGCACTCAGCCCCCGTTTTACAGACATCCGGGCGTGTTCATAAATTTTGCTGACAGTCTTTTCCCGGATGCGGGGGGAAAGGAATTTCACTGTACTGTGAAAGGAATATTCCCCTGAGGCCGTGATCCGCAGGGGATCGAAACCGTATTCGGACAGGAGAATTTTTCCGGATTTCCCACAGATGAAATCCTTTTTCATCCCGAAATCCGGAAACAGACGTTTAATCAGAGAGTGTATGACACATCTGGCCTGCACAACGTCCTGATCGGCCATGTCATAAATTGTGTTCCACTCCCTGAGCAGAGACCACGGTTCTTCAAAGATGCGGTGATGCAGGGTTTTCCCGATCCGGGCCGGGGTGAAAATAACACGGGGATCTTTGATGTCGGTTTTGCCGGTGTCATTGGTCTCAATCACCCGCATTTTGGCGACAGCCTCAGCACTGACGCAAGCCGTGTACATGCCGAGCCTGCGGGCCGTCCGGAACAGGGAATCATGGCAAACCCCGGTCGGTTCGGCCGCCACGGCCGCTGCCCGGTATCTGCCGCCGGATATGAAAAGATTGAACTGACGCAGTTCTTTCTCAACGGCGCCGGTCTTATTGTCAAAAACCCGGTCAATACCGCCGCCCGGAGTTTCGGTGTAAAGGCTGATTCTGTCTTTGCTCACATCGCAGGCCAGGATAAGAATGTTGTCTGTGATGTCAAAACGGCTGTTACCGACTGTATTTTCAGATTTTTTCATGGCAGACCTCCTTTGCGGCGGAAAATTTTTGGCGGATGGGGTATGGTATCATAAATCGGAGTTTTACGCTACTTACCGGGTTTAACCTTATAGTAGGTCAAGCGGACGCAAAGGGTTCCGCTCCTATCGTCGCTCCACCCTTTGCGCCGCTTAGCTTGACGCTTGACGTTACTCGATGTTCAAGTTTTTTATCATTGACAGGATAATCAGTTTGAAAAAACAGGAAATCTGTTATTATATCCGCTTTCCGAAAACAACTCCGGAAGGTGAATATGCTGATACCCAACCCCTTGCCGTTTATAACGGAATTTATTGAGGGGATTAATGAAACAATCGGGATATGCAGACCCGGATGCAGTCTCTCATTAATCCGAAGCTCCCGGATTTCTTTCTGTATTATGGCTGTGTTTATAACCAATTCTGTATGGTGGACAAAATTTGAACGTGCCGGAGTCGGGCAGCACAGTGCTGCGGCCTTATCATGGATGTTCCGCAATTCAAAGATTCCGTGGGAGTTTCTGCCTGCTGCCGGTGTCAGATTTATCCTGAACCGGTTCGGAATCACAGAAGGAAGTCCCGGTATTGATGATACCGGCAGAAAACGTTCAAAAAAGACAAAAAAAATTTCCCGTGTTCATAAACTGAAAGACAGGGTCAGCGGAGGGTTTGTCATGGGGCAGTGCATTGTATTTCTTATCCTCGCGACTCCGAAAATTGCGATTCCCGTCGGATTTTCATTTTATATGCCCGATCCGGAGCTGACAAAATGGAATAAACGGAAAAAAGAACTGAAAAAAGACGGTGTTCCCCAAAAACAGCATCCCCGGAAGCCTCCGAAAAACGTAAACTGTCCGACAAAGCAGGAAATATCTTTGAAAATTCTGAAGCAGTTCAGATATGATTTCCCCGATGTCCGAATCCGGTGTATCCCGGCCGATGCTCTGCACCGCACCGGGAAATTTATGGATACGGCTTCTTCTTACTTCGGAGGTGCTCAGGTTGTCAGTCAGTTAAAACGGGATCAGAATGCCGTGTTCAGAAATAAAAAAATATCTGTTTCTGAATATTTCACAAAACATCCCGGGGCAAATCAGAAAACAGGAATCCGCGGCGGTGATGAAATCAGTGCTGTCATGGGCAGTGCCCGTCTCCGTGTCTGCTCACACGGGAAAAAACGGTTTGTCATTGCTCTGAAATGTGATGGTGAGGATGACTGCCGTTATATTGCCGCTTCGGATATGTCATGGCGGACACAGGATATCGCGGAGGCATATACACTCAGGCGGTTTGCAGAGGTTTTCATTCAGGATTGGAAATCGCATGAAGGATGGGGGAAACTGACCGGACAGACAGGTGAGGAAGGTTCGGAAAAAAGTCTGATCCTGAGCCTGCTGTGCGATCTCCGCCTTTTCTTTCACCCCGGACAACTGACCCGGTCTGAAAACAAACTTCCCGTATCTGCCGTGGGGAGTCTGACGGAGAGTATCAAAGCTGAGAGTATACCGATCTTTGTCAAAGAACTTCTTAATTCAGACAACCCTCATAATAAAATCAATATCCTGAGTGATGATCTGAAAAAGCTGTTTTGTCCCACCCCTTCAAAGAAACATTTAATTGATAAGGTTCCGGGCAGATTGGAACCTTCACCGTCTTTAAAATATAAAGAGGGATAATGATTTCAGTCAGTTGTCACAGAACTTAACAGCCATGCCCCAAGGGAGGGGTGTCAGTTCAGCGGCATTGGGAAAAAAATGACTGAACCGCATAAAGTCAATGGCGATTCGGTATTAAATCCAACTGCTGCGTAACTCCTAAATTTATCAATACCGGACAAAAAACGGGGAGAAAAAATTGGATAAGCAATGCTAGTTTTCTGGCGCGCCCGGAGGGATTCGAACCCCCGGCCTGCGGATTCGAAGTCCGACGCTCTGTCCAACTGAGCTACGGGCGCTTGAGACTGAAAGGAAAAATGGGGTGAGTGATGGGACTTGAACCCACGACTCCCAGGGCCACAACCTGGTGCTCTGCCAACTGAGCTACACCCACCATATGAATTTATATCTATTAGCACAGCCTCTTTTTTTTTTCAAGACTTTTTTTATCCTCTTTGCAAAAATTTTTTTTTATAGTAAAACATCCTTCCTGAAGGCAAAGTTCTTGTTGACCCTTATCCCCTTCTGCTATATTACAAAAAAATCACAGAAAAGGGAGACAATGCAAAACAGGTTATTATCATGGTAAAATTCAATATTTTCGTCATGCGGGCCATTCTGGGTGCGGTCTTTGCCGTGGTGCTGACACGGATCTTCCGCCCTGAATTTCAGATTCCCTATGTGGTTGCCTTTGCCATCATCCTGGTGGCTTTGGCCTACCTTCTGGAATACTGGAGAAACCGGAAATTCAAAAAAGAGTAAAGGAGTGTCCATTATTCCGAACATATCCTCAGAACAGATTATCCTGGGAACAGCAGGACACATTGATCATGGCAAGACCACACTGATCAAAGCCCTGACCGGCATCAATACGGACCGGCTCAAAGAGGAGCAGCTTCGGGGCATTACCATAGAACTGGGCTTTGCGTTTCTGGATCTGCCCAGCGGAAGGCATATCGGCATTGTGGATGTTCCGGGCCATGAGAAATTTGTCAAAAACATGGTGGCCGGAGCCACAGGCATTGATCTGGTGGCAATGGTGATCGCGGCAGATGAGGGCGTCATGCCCCAGACCCGTGAGCATATGGAAATCTGCACCCTGCTGGGCGTCCGGCACGGGCTGGTGGTTCTGACCAAGACAGACATGGTGGATGAGGAATGGCTGGAACTGGTGACAGAGGATATACGGGAGTTTGTCCGGGGGACGTTTCTGGAGGACAAACCCATTGTTCCGGTATCCGGTCTTACAGGAAAAGGCATCCCTGAATTCATCCGGACACTGGACAGCCTGAGTGCAGAGATCCCGCCCCGTTCTTCCGCGGGACTGTTCCGTCTTCCGGCCGACCGGGTGTTCAGCATGAAGGGATTTGGCACGGTCATTACCGGAACCCTGATTTCCGGACAGGTCAGTGTGGGAGATTCGGTCATGCTCTATCCCTCCGGAATCACTTCAAAGGTCAGGGGTCTTCAGGTTCATGGGCAGAGTGTGGAAACCGCGTTTGCCGGCATGCGCACGGCTGTCAATTTTCAGGGACTGGAAAAAAGCACCGTGAACCGGGGGGATGTGCTGTCTGCTCCGGATGCGCTCATGCCCAGTTATATGCTGGATGTTTTCCTGCACTATCTGGCTGGCAACAAAAAACCGGTGAAAAACCGCACTGCCGTGCGGTTCCATGCCGGCACTGCCGAAATTTTGGGCAATCTCATTCTGCTGGAAAATGATGAACTGGCTCCGGGTGAATCAGCCGCTGCCCAGTTGCGGCTGGATACACCGGTTGCTTTGGTAAAGGATGACCGTTTTGTGATCCGAAGCATTTCTCCGGTGCGCACCATCGGCGGAGGAACTGTGCTCAACCCGGTTCCCCGGAAGCATAAACGGCTGAAACCGGATGTCACTGCCAAACTCAGGGCATTGGCGGACTTGCCTCCGGAACAGATTGCGGCCTGTCATGCCGGGGAAGCCGGATACAGCGGTGTATCCCTGTCTGCGCTGCGCATCATGAGCAATATGCCGGAGAAGCAGTTGGAGAAGGCTGTGCAGTCTCTGCTGTCCCAGAAGATTCTTATCCAGACAGACAGGGAAAACCGCATCTTCATTCACAAAGACAGTTTTGCGGCATTCCGGCAGGAGATTACAGAACATCTGGAAAAATACCACAGGGAAAATCCCCTGAAAAACGGAATGTCCAAAGAGGAACTCAAATCCAGACTTCCGTCTTTTGCAGGTGTCAAACTTTTTCATCTGGCTGTTGCCCAGATGCTCAAAGAAGAGGAAATTGCTGCCGAAGGAGATATTGTCCGCCTGAAATCCCACCAAGTTTCTCTGGGACAGGATCAGAGCGCCATCCGGAAAAAACTGCTGGATGCCTACGCAGGTTCCGGTCTGACACCGCCTTATTTCAAAGAACTGTGCACCAGTCTGGAAATGGAGGAATCCCAGGCCAAAGATGTGCTGATGGTGCTGGTTGGCGAGGGGCTGCTCGTCAAGGCAAAGGAGGATCTTTATTTTTTTGCCGAGAGCGTGGAGGAACTCAAAACCCGTCTGGTGGCCTGGCTCCGGGAAAAAGGGGAAATTTCCACCCCTGAATTCAAAGATATCGCAGGGGTTTCCCGCAAGTACCTGATTCCCCTGATTGAATATTTCGATTCCCGGAATATCACCATCCGCATCGGAGATATCCGGAAACTCAGAGGGGGATGATGCAAACAGACAAGGGAAGATTGGCAGAGGCTGTCCTGCTTCATATGCATTTCTGATGTGATGCGCAATTTTTTCCGTCATGCCTGCGAAAGCCGGTATCCGGATTTTTGTAACGGGATTCCGGTTTGTGCAGGAATGACATATCTCAAAAGGAGATCATGATGAAATTTCTGAAAAAAAAGAACGCTTCCGACGGGGAAGAAATGAAAGCCGAAAACGGGCAGGCAGAAAAAAAAGCCTTTCCCGTATCCAAACGAATGATAATCGGCATGTCTGCCGCAATTCTGCTTCTGGGCATTGTGTGGACGCTTATCGGATTTATGGGGGGGCCGGATACAGCAAAAAAATCAGAACAGGCGGAAAGCGGAAAAACAGATCAGACTGCACACAAAACAGATTCGGCAAAAGACACCCATGCCCAGCCCGCAGCTTCCCGGCCTTCTGCATATGGTACGGATGCAGGGCATGGAACAGCCAAAGCACCGACCGCACATGCGCCGGTCAAAACTCCGGTCACTGTCACGGATACACACGGCAAACCGAAAAAGGATGCTGCGGCAGGTCACGCAACTGTGCCTGTATCCGCATTTGTTCCGACCGGAGAGGTCGGCCTCACCTTTATGGAAGCCTGCATGAAACCCATGAATTATGAAATCAATGAGCGGTTCTGGGGATGGCGTCCCAATGACATCATAGAATATACGGACAATGTGAACAATTTTCAGCTCGGTGTTCTGGAAGTGACCCGCCGGACTGCTGTGGCGCTTGCGGAAAACATCTCCCGCACCGGCAGCACGGATGCCTATGTTCCGGCTCTGGAACTGGCCATGAACTGGTTTATGGTGAAACCCAGTCAGTACTGGTTTCCCTCAGCAGAGTCCAAGTATCAGGAAGGGCTGGATGAAATGAAAAACTACATGAACATGCTCAGAAGAAAGGAAGCCCGTTTTTACCGCCGGGTGGACAATGTGGTTCCCCTGTTCAGAGCCTATGAAAGCATTTTGGGCAGTTGTGATGAAAACATGGTCAAGGAACTGGGAGAAATGAGTTTTTTCCGGTCAGATGATCTGTTTTATTATACCAAGGGTGTGGCCACGGCCATGGGAACCATACTGGAGGCAGCGGCAGTTGAGTTTCATGATCTCATTGCCTCCGCGCAGGGAACGGATCTGATGCACCATGCCATTGTTTCTCTGGAACATGCCTCCCATATGGATCCCTGGATTGTGCTGGAAAGCAAACCGGACAGTCTGCTGGCCAATCACCGTGCCAATATGGCCGCGCCCATCAGTCATGCCCGTTTTTATATCAGCGTTCTCAACAATGCCATAACCGGCAATGTGCAGTAACATGGGACGGGGGCAGCCTGCCGGCGGCCGGAGTCCGGGCAGGAAATCAGCACCGGAGACCACAGGCCGGTTCCCCCGGCACCGGAGCCAGAACATGAAATATCTTGTGCTTTTTTTGCTCCCGCTTTTTTCTCCGCTTCTGTCTCTGCCACAGGCCGGAGCGGATTTTTCCTCTGCAAAAGCCGGAAAGCCTGTTTCTGTCGCAAAGGTGCTTGACGGTGACACCGTGATTCTCCAGGACGGACGGCATGTGCGGTATATCGGAATCAATGCACCGGAGACCCCGAAACCGGATCGGAAAGGCGAGCCTTTCAGCCGGGAGGCTGAAAAATTCAACCGGAAACTGGTAAAGGGGAAAAAAATCTTTCTGGAATATGGCCGGACAGGGGAAGATCAGTATGGCAGAACTCTGGCCTGGCTTTGGCTGGAGGATGGAACGCTGGTCAATGAACAGCCAATCCGGGAAGGATATGCCCATTGCCTCTATGATTTCAAGAACAACAGGCATTTTGACAGACTGCTGCGGGCTCAGCAAAAGGCCATGAAAGAGGGAAAGGGCATGTGGCGCAGTCTGAGGAGCGGGAAAAGGGAAAAACTGGTGGGAAACACCCGATCCCTGCGTTTTCATGAAATCCGCTGTGATCTGGCACAAAAAGTATCCGGAAAAAACAGGAAAAATTTCAATTCCCGCTGGGATGCCTTTTGGGAAGGATATGCTCCGTCCAAAAAATGCAGGGCAGACTGACAGTTGAAAGTTATGATGAGTTATGAGCACATGATGCAACTGGCAATGGAACAGGCCAAAAATGCTGCAAAATGCGGTGAAGTTCCGGTGGGTGCGGTTTTGATAAGTGAAAGCGGAGAACTTCTTTCCGCAGCATGCAATTCTGTCATTGGACATCATGATCCCTGTGCCCATGCGGAAATTCTGGCTCTGCGGAAAGCGGGCAGGATTATCGGGAATTACCGGCTGCCGGGCACGGTGCTCTGTGTCACCATTGAACCCTGCATCATGTGCATGGGCGCGATTGTCCATGCACGGGTCAGCCGGGTAATTTACGGCGCGCGGGACCCAAAATGGGGAGCAGCAGGTTCTTTGTATGATTTTTCAGCCGATGCCCGGCTCAATCATCATCCGGAAATCATCCGCGGTGTGTGCGAGGCGGAATGCAGGGAAATGATGCAGGCATTTTTTCGTGAAAGACGGATAAAAGACGCATGCTGAGAAATCCGCATCTGTCATCATTTCCGCTTTTCCGGATCCTCGATCACAAAAATTGAGGGAGAAACCGGCATATCAGCCCAGAATCTTTCTGTCCGCAAATGAAAGTGCACCTCCTCATTCAATACCTTCACATCAAAGGGAAGCCGGTAATTTTCCACATTCCGTATCTCCCCGAATTGGGCCTGATAAACAGAATTTCCCATGGAATCATACAGTTCCATGCGCAGAACGGTTTTTCCGTCTTTGTCAAAATAAATTTTTTCCAGCACTCTTCCCCATCGGCTGGTCAGTACCAGAATATCCCCTTTTTCATCCCGGACAATCACTGCGGAATCATGCCCCCGAATGGGAACGCGGCCCGTAAGAATCTGAATGGCCTCACGGGTTTTCATGGGAATCCCTATGGCTTTTTCCAGACTGGGATCAGATGAACGGGTTTTGTAAAAACGGTTTTCCCTGTGGGACAGCGCGCAGAAAGAATCTCCGTCTGCCGCAATGCTTATGATGGGAAGACCGGATATGTCCATCACCTGTATGCGCAGTTTCCGGAAATCAGATCCGATCCATGCCACACGCGCGTGGCGGAGCCCCTCCTGGTTTTCCAGCCGGAAGCTTCCCATGCCCTTGAATGTGCCAAGTCCCCGGTTGTGATTTTCCAGCAGGGAGAGCCGATGCTGGGCTTCAGGTGAAACCACGGGGGGCGGAAGCATTTTCCCGCCCAGTCCGGAACATGACACAAACAGAAATACCGCGACTCCCATCCGCAGAACACGGAAAGCCCCTGTCAGGTTTCTTTGCCAGTCATCCATCGCGATCCCCAGTTTGCCGGTCATTTCTTTTTTCCGCCCAGTTCCTGAATTTTCTGTTCCATCTCAATTTTTCCCTTATCATCATCTTCCCGTTTCATCAGGGATTTCCTGTAAAATTCCAAAGCCTTTTCCTTATCCCCCAGTTTCAGGTGAACATCCCCCATATGTTCCAGTATCACCGGATCATCCGGCACCAGTTCCACGGCTTTTTTCAGATGGATCAATGCCTCCTCATAGTCCCCTTTCCGGAAGAAAACCCATCCCAGGCTGTCAATGATATATCCGTCATCCGGTTTGTGTTTCAATGCCTCCCGGATCAACTGCTCGGCCTCATCAAGTTTGACTCCCATTTCTGCATAGGTGTAACCCAGATAATTCAGTGCATTGGCATTTTCCGGCTCCATGGAGATCACCTTTTTCATGATTTCAATGGAATCTGCTTTCCGGTTCCATTTGTCATAAATCACCCCGAGACGAAACCATACCCGGGTGTTCCCGGGTTCCAGTTCAATGCCTTTTTTCAGAATATCCTCAGCCTGTTCATAATTTCCGGCCTCTTCATAAAAAGATCCCAGATACATCATGAATTCCGGATTGTCCGGCACATTCCGGATCACTTCCCTTAAAAATGCAATGGCCTTTTCCACATCTCCGCGTTCCTGATAAATAAAGGCAATGTGAACAGCCGCATTCTGATAAAAGCGGGAATCCTGCTTTACCTGCAGGAGATGTTTCAGGGTCATTTTCTCATCTCCGATCCCGTCAAACGCCACCCCGGCAATATAGTGAAGATCAGAATTGGCCGGATCCCCTTTCAGCATTCCCTCTGTAATAATGATGGCTGCCGCATATTTTTTCGTTTCAATGTACAGCCGGACCAGGGTCCGCTCTATCTCCGGATTCTCCCGGTTCTGTTCCCCCAGATCCTTGAGAATCTTTTCCGCGCTTTTCAGTCTTCCGGAATTGTAATAGTAAGATGCCAGCCCCATGGAGGCCCGCACATTATCCGGGGACTGGGCCAGAATCTCCCGGTAAAGACGGATTGTCTTTTCATCCTCTCCGCGGGTTTCATAAATATTGAGCAGCTCAAAACGGGGCTCCTCCAGCCCGGGTTCCAGTTCCAGTGTTTTCTGAAAGGCTTTTTCCGCTTTTTTCAGTTCCCCCCGATCCAGATGGATCTTTCCAAGGAAGAAATATCCGGCATATGCGGCAGGGAAGTTCCGCACCAGTTGGAGGTATACCTCAAACGCGCTGTCAGCGTCTCCTTCTTCCATGTAAATCGCGCCCAGACGCAGATAAACCTCCTGCTGATGCGGATCAATATCCAGCACTTTTTCATAGGCTCTTTTGGCATCTTCCGGCTGCTGCAGACTCTGCTTCAGGCGTGCATACAAAGTCAGACTTTCCACATCATCCGGATCTGCTTTAAGCATTTCTTCAATTATTTTCAATGCGTTATCACTTTTGCGCTGCTGTATCCACAGTTCTGCCAGTTCTTTTTTAAGCTCTGGAACAAGCGGATCGCTTTCTATGACTTTTTCCAAAAAAAACACGGCGCGCTCCATCTCTCCGGAGCGGCGGCTGAGCTGGGACTCTATATAGTAATAATAGCGATCTCCGTTTTCATGTTCTGTCACGGCAGGAAGCTCCGGCACGGTATCCCGCACAGAAGGATCAGAGGCGCATGCGATGATCAGAAGCGCAGCGCCCATAACAGCCGGAAGCAAAACCCCAAAGAAAAAAAACAGGTTCCGAATCAATGTATTATGCATAAATATCGCCTGCAAATGTATCGAAATCAACGATTTCCCGTTTAAAAAACTCCCGCATCTTTTTGATGACATTCTTTTCCACCTGCCGCACTCTTTCTCTGGATATGCTGTAGCGGTCCCCGATTTCCTGAAGGGTGACAGGATTGTCCGAGAAAATCCGGAGATCAAATATTTCCAGTTCCCTGTCACTGAGTCTGTCTCTGAATTCAGCAATCTTGCTGTGGAGCAGCATATCCATTTCCTTGCGTGCAACCTTGTCTTCCGCTGATTCAGCACCTGTGCTCAGAAATTCGATACGCTCTGTGTCTGAATCCTCTTTCAGGGGAGCATCCAGGGAAATATCCCATCCATCCAGACGCTGATCCATGTCAATGATTTCACGCTCAGACACCCCCAGTTTTTCCGAAAGAAGTTTGGGTTTGGGATCAAATCCCTGATCAATAAGCTTCTGTTTTTCTTTTTTCAGCTTGAAAAAAAGTTTGCGCTGTCCCTGGGTGGTCCCGATTTTCACCAGTCTCCAGTTGTCCATGATGAATTTCAGGATATATGCCTTAATCCAGAAAGAGGCATAATAGGAAAATTTCACATTCTTGTAGGGATCGAATTTGCGGACGGCCTGCATCAGTCCGATATTTCCCTCCTGAATCAGATCCAGCAGATTCTGCATCCATATCCGCTGGAATTCCAAAGCGATTTTTACCACCAGACGCAGATTGGAGGTCACCAGAGTGTATGCAGCATCCGGGTCCTCGTATTCAAAAACCTTGACAGCCAGCTCCCTTTCCTTTTCCCGCGTGAGCAGATTGTACTGACTGACCTCGGCCAGATACCTCTGCAGGGGATCAAATCTGACAAGGGATTTGTCCACAGCAGTTTCAGAAGGTTCCGGATCTTCCGGTTCAATAATCAGTTTTTTTTTCTTTTTCTGTGTCATAATTTTTTTTCATCTGTCCTTTGCTTCCCAGCCTTTTTCTGCACAGGCTTCCGGGAAATTCTGCTGCCCCTCCTGATTTTGTCCGGAGGGCTGATTCATTGGGAAATCAGAGGTGAATTATATGCTCTCCAACTCTGTCCGAAGGCATTTGCCATTATCCGGAGTCTGTGCCAAAATCCGTATTTGTCATTATAACACAGAACAGACCAGAAATTCAAGAAATTCATCATATAAACATTCATTCCTTTCCAATTCACTGAGAATATGAAAGTTGTCAAGGGGTTGTGCGGTGCAAAAAATATTTTCTATGTTCTGTTTTTCCTGTTCCATGCCTGTTTTGAAAAATAATTTTGGCAAAGGCTCAATCAAATCCCCTGATAATTTTTTCCTGTGTCATATTTTTCTGCACACGGCAGGCCGCATAGCCCCCACAGACAGCAAAGTGAAATATTTTTTTATGAAAGTCTGGACAAATGCTCAGGCATATGATATGGTCTTTCCGTTTTTTTATGCGCCCGTAGCTCAGTTGGATAGAGCAACGGACTTCTAATCCGTAGGCCGCACGTTCGAATCGTGCCGGGCGCGCCACTGAATATAAGGGATTGCGGAATTTTCCGCAGTCCCTTTTTTGTTCGATTTTTCCCTGAAAAAAGACATGCTCTGAAAAACGGCCAAACGCCAGACAGGGAATGTCCTCATGCTCTTTTTCCATTACCTCCATCTTCATTTGCAGAAGGTTTCCCTGTTCCATTCCCTTTGATATAAGCACCAGCCCTTTCAAGGTGAGCAACAGGGCGGTCAGCGCAACTCCGCAATGTCCGGCGTTTTTTGCAGCAAGGCCGTGACAGCCGCCGGCAGACAGCATCAGAAAAGGCTGTATGCAGCAATCTGATTTTAAAGGCTTATTTTTCACACCTTGAAAGGGCTGATATCAAGCATCTGTCCGAAATCCTTATAACCTTCTGTTTTTTTATAAAATTAATATATTATATACAAAAAAAGCATGTTCAAAGGAGGAATATGCACAGGGACAGGGCATTCCGATCTCCGCAACTGCGGACAAAGCCGGCCGTCATGATATGAAACTGACTGAACGGACACCGAAAGAGAGGGAAAGCTGTGTTCATCAAAGGCAAAAAATATGCCGCAGGATACTTGACTTTGTCTTCAAATCACATTATTGAACGTTATGCGAATGTGCGGGGAGATCCTTTCACTTGATTTCAGAAAATGGAGAATGTGATATGGCGGAAAAAAAATATGATCTCATCTTTGAGGGAAAGGTGGCTGAGGGTCAAAACCGTTCAACGGTTGCAAAAAATCTGATGAATCTGCTCAAAACAGATCAGAGCGGGGTGAAACGCCTTTTTTCCGGTGAGCCCGCAGTCATCAAAAAAGGCATGGATCGGGAAACGGCCATGAAATACAAACAGGCCGTGAACAAAGCCGGGGCATTGTGCCGGATTGAGGAAACAGGAGCTCCCCCTGCACCTTTGCCGCAGAAGGAGAAAAAACAGGCTCCCGTCCAAAAATCCGCTGTCGCGGATAAAGCCATAAAACAGAAACAGGTTCCTGAAAAAGCTGCAAAACCGGAACCACCCAAAGAGACAGCGGACGAAGACAAACCGGAAATGATTCTCTGCCCCCACTGCAATTACCGCCAGAAAACCTCGGCGAAATGCATTATGTGCGGAAAGCCCATTACGGAGATCATTGAAGCCGCCCCCCAGATTCAGCCGGTCAGGACCCGGCCCATTCAGCGTCTGCCCAAGACAGGGGAAGTTCTGCTGACCAATATTGAATCGGTTCCCGGAAGAGAGATTGTTGAACATTTCGGGCTGGTTTCCGGCAATACCATACGGGCCAAGCATGTGGGGAAGGACATTATGGCCAGTCTGAAGAATCTGATAGGCGGAGAACTGAAGGGATACACGCAGTTGCTGCAGGAATCCCGTGCACAGGCTGTGGACCGGATGAGGGAGCAGGCCCGTCAGCTTGGGGCAAATGCAGTGGTCAATGTCCGTTTTTCCACTTCCTCGGTCACACAGGGAGCGGCGGAACTTTATGCATACGGGACAGCGGTCCGCATTGAGTAAACTTATCCCCCCTGTTTACCAGAACAGAGTCAGAAGACCGTCTTTGACTGTATAGCCCTTCAGACGGTTGAAAAAACGCATTCCCAAAAGTGATTCCCTCATCTCCGCCTCATTTACGGATGCCGCAACATTTTCCATCCGCAGCAAACCGATTTCCATCCGCTTCAGGATGACAGATGCCCCGCGCCCCGGGCCGTTTGCCGTCTGATACATGCGATCAAAGCGCAAATTCTCCGGATCAAATCCCAGCCGCCGCGCAGTTTTGGGACTCAGCACAATATCTGTGGCTCCGGTATCTGCCAGAAAACGGACAGAAACGCCGTCCACATCCGCACGAATATAAAAATGGCCGTCCGGTGAAATCTGGAAAACCATTTTGCCGGGTTCACTTTGCACGGTTCTGCCGGGAATCAGAGTTCCCAGAACCCGATCCCTGAGTCCGGCCAGTTCAAAACGGTAACTGTATCCCACCGTGAAGACTGCAAATATGGCTATCCAGATGGAACCATGGCGGATGATTCTGCGGATTTCCGCATTTCCCAACCGATCCCATGATCCTGCGATCAGATAGGTGACAAAGCCTGTCAGGGCAAGTGCATATAAAATTTCTCCGCTGTCCTGGGCCCATGTCAGGGGTTCGGCCACGCACCGGTTGAGGGCAAGCAGTGCCAGGAGCAAAACCGCGAATATTGCAAAAAAACGGGGTTTCATAACCTACAGACTGACCTTTCCGATTTTTTCTTCCACTGATCGGATTTTTCCCTGCATACGGTTTTCTTTTCCCCTGCGGATGTCAAATTTGACCGTGCTGTAAATCCGGTTTGCATCCTTTGCCAGTATGTCATGGGATTTGCGGATAATGTCCAAAGCCTGATCCAGAGTATCGGTTTCCATCACTGTTCCCATGGGGGTCAGGCTGAAGGAAACACCGGAATCCCGGATCATTTCTATGATTTTGCTGACATATCTGCTCACGCTTTCCCCCTTGTCTGTGGGAAACATGGCAAACTCTGTGAGAACCGACATAATTCATGCCCCTTTGCGTACGCAGCTGAAAGTTTTGGATATTGAAAAAAAACCGGATTTTTCCGAAAAATCCGGTTTTTCTGAAAAGGCTGCGCCTGAAAATTTATGCTGACTTGTTTATCTCAATTTTTCATACTGGGGTATCTGCTCACCGCCGGACTGCTGCCGGACAGTTGCAAGGGTTTTTTCAAACACCTGATTCCAGTCCGGCTGGGAAGAACTCAGTGCCGCATTCAGATTGGAAACAAAGGCCGCTGTGAAAAGTCCCCCGCTGCTGTCATCCCCATAGGAAAACTGACCGGGAGCGGAGCCGCTGGCCGCGATGCAAGTCTGTGAGGTCAGAAACATCTGCCGGACAGCATTGTAACTCAACTGACGCCGGTGAAGAACCCGTGCCTCTGCCCGCGCCACCACTTCATTGCAGCAGTCGGCCAGCGCAATAAACTGCCGGGGATTCTTTGCCTTGATTTTTGCAATCACATCGGCAAAATCTGCTGTTCCGTCAACTGTATCCAGCAGAGGCCAGCGGCCTGCTGTGGACTGATACCGGTGCCCGTGTCCCGCGTATAAAAACACAATGACATCACTGCTTTTCACTGCGGGATATTCAATGGCCCGCAGCATGTTGTGCCGGGTGGCCGAGTCTCCGGTCAGCACAATTTTTTTCAGCACCAGTTCCCCATTGCTCTGACGGACAATGTCTTCCATCAGGCTCTGCATGTTTTGGGAATCAACCGCAACAGAGCGGCCAATCTTGCTGTCATTGGTATCTGCCACAATGATCAGGCGCAGAGCAGGAACAGTGGAGCTGTCTGACTGCGGCGGAGTGTAAGTCGGGGCTGAAGGCGCTGGCTGCTGCGGAACCGGTGTCACAGCAGGAGAAGTGCTTCCGGCCGGCACAGAAGCGGGCTGGGGAGCGGGCTCCTTTTTAAGACAGGAACTGAGACTCAGCACCAGCAGGGACATGAGAAAAACATGCAATGCCACTTGGGAAAATCTGTTTTTTTCCTTTGAAACCGTCTGGTTCATCATCCTGATCTCTCCTTGTTTTTTTTATTTGTCGTCAAATGCCTGATGCATTATTTCATGCAGGGCAGCGGCCGCTTCTTTGCTGATGTCCTCCTCTTTCTGCATATCCCGGAAGGAAAAACACCACTGACGGCTGTTGAAATCAATGGCAATATCAAAATATTCGCCCCTCCCCATCACGCGCAGGGCATGGGAAGGCCGAAGTCTTGTTCTTTTGGACCACTGAAATTCATAGGAGGAGGCAGAGAACAGCATCCTTTTGACGGCTTCCATGTCTCTTCCTTTCAGATCACTGGCCCCGTGAAACTGCCGGATACCCCTGTATGATCTGTCCTGTTCCCGCAAGATTCCGGATTCTGCCAAACCGGTAGGTCTCCATTTTCTCAACCCGTTCCATGACAGAAAGAACTGCCGGGCCAGAAAGTTCCTGACCTCTGCATCCGCCCTGCCGATTTCCGTCCCCGCGAACCGCATTGGCCGTGCATCAGGCGATGGTTCCGGTTTTCGGGTATTATTACCGGTTCTGCACGAAAAACAGGTCAGAAACAGGGAGAGAAGCGACAGACATACAAAAAATTTTCTTTTCATAAAAACACCTCAGGCAGACAACTGTTTATGGTTTCACATCATACAAAAGACTTGCTGAAAAAAACAGAAAAATCTCTGTTTATGCATTATGCTGTTTCGAATTTTTCTCTGTTTTCCCTTTGTCAAAGTCACTGTATCAGCGTAACCTGCAAAGATCAACTCTGTCGTGAAAAAAATATGGAGCATATGCTGAAGTGAAGGCCCAGCATTCTGATTTTTTTTCAGACATGCAGGACAAAAACACATCCGGAGCCGTGTGCGGAGAGTAACCCTGTTTTTTTTTGATTGATTTCATACGGCATTTTCCGGTATAAGACTGCATATCTGTTTTTTTGTGAAAAGCGGACAGATTTTGGGGCCTATGCAGTTGGATTTCAACCTCCTGATTTTTATGGATGCAAATCTTGCATTGCACAAATCGGGTTGTGCAAAATCAGGCAGTTGAAAACCAACTGCGCAAGTCCTTACATTTTTTAACATTTTTTCAGGGAGGAAAACAAATGAGATTTTGTCAAATGAAATATGGAAAACTGCCATGCCTGTTTTTCAGTTTTCTGATACTGATGCTCCATTTCGGAATTCCCGAAGCCCATGCGGCTGCGCCGGTAATATCCCAGATTGACAGTCAGACAACAAAGGAGGATACAGCCGTCACGGTTGCCTTCACCATCAACGCGAACACTTCCCCTTTTCCCTTTCCCTTTGAGACGCCTTCTCAGGATACATCCGTCACGGTGACAGCGAATTCAGACAACCGTGTTCTCATCCCCACTGCCAATATTGTCCACAGCAGCAGCGGAACGGATCACTCTGTGACCATCACACCGGCGGCCAACCAGTATGGTCAGGCCACCATCATCCTTACAGCCGATGACGGTTCCTATTCTTCCATGCGTTCCTTTGTGCTTACCGTCACCTCTGTCAATGACGCGCCTGCGGTGACGGTTCCGGAGGCACAGACTGTGGAAGAGGATGGAGAATTCATTTTTGGATCAACCGCTGCAAAAACCATTTCTGTTTCCGATGTTGACGCAGGAAGCAATGCAGTGGAGACAACAGTAAGTGTCTCTCATGGCACACTGACTGCCGGAAGTGCATCCGGTTCCGGCATTACCGGCAATCAGACTTCAGCAGTTAAACTGACCGGGACAATTGAGCAGATCAGCAACTGGCTGAACGGACTGATCTATGCACCGGATGCAGACTGGAACGGCACAGACACCCTTACCGTAACCATCAATGACAAGGGACACAGCGGAGAAAATACCGGTTCTGTATTTCCCTTTCCCTTTCTTGGCAATTCCCTGTCTGACAGCAAAACCCTTGCCCTCACCGTAACTCCGGTCAATGATTCTCTGTCTCTCGGAATTCCCCAGACTGTTCAGGTGACAGACGAGGATACAGACCTGCTTTTCCGTGCGGATACCGGAAACGCTGTATCTGTGACAGATGCGGACGGCATTGCCGGAGAGTTTGAGGTGGAAATGGAGGCAGAAAACGGCAGCATGTCCGTTCCGGAAGATACGGAACTGACCGTGGAAAGTGAGGGAGAAGGCCATCTTCGGCTCAGAGGAACCCTGTCCCGGATCAATACGGCACTGGCCGGACTGACATACGAACCGGGTTCTGACTGGCACGGAGAGGAAACTCTGAGCTTTACAGCACGGGATCTGGTCAATTCCGAGACAAAGACAGGTGAAATTGCCATACAGGTGAATTCTGTCAATGACGCACCGGTGCTGGACAACAGCGCGGAAATCATTCTGGCATCAGTTGTCATGAATGATGACACCCCGCCGGAAAACCGGGTTGCAGATATAACAGAGAATGCGGCTGCGGATGCGGATGAAGAAGAGGATGAGCCTGGCATGGCTGTGGTTTCCGCGGACAATGCCATTGGCACATGGGAATATTCTGTGAACAACGGAGCTGACTGGACCGCATTCGGTGCGGATCTGTCCGCAGGCAGTGCCATGCTTCTTTCCGCAGACGATCTGATCCGCTTTGTGCCCCTTCCGGATCAGACCGGCAAAGCATTTATCACTTTCCGTGCCTGGGATGGCAGTGACGGAAAAAGCGCGGGAAGCACTGCGGATACAAGTGAAAACGGCGGAGCAGCCGCATTCAGTCAGAAAATTGCCACTGCTTCTGTCACGATATCAGAAATTCCCGGCCCCGGACTCTCGGTTCAGGCAAATGCAGGCGCGGATCAGGAGGTCACGGAAGGGAACACGGTCACGCTGAACGGAGCAGAGTCTGTCATTCCGGATGATGCGGAAATTTCCGTTGAATGGACACAGGAGAACAATGGCATAAGTGTGACGCTTTCCGATATCCATTCTCTGACCCCCTCTTTTACTGCTCCGGAAGTGGGCACAGAAGGCATTGAACTGATCTTCACCCTGATTCTGAGAGATACGGCAGGCAATGCTTGGACCGATTCCACTGCGGTCAAAGTGAAAGACAGCAGCCCCGCATCTCTCAAAGCGAAGGCCGGCGCGGATCAGGAAGTGGCAGAAGGAGCGGTGGTGACACTGGACGGTTCAGCCTCTTCCATCCCTGCCGGAGTTTCGCCCCTGTACAACTGGGAAAAAACATCCGGTCCCGATGTTGCGCTGTCGAGCCCCAATGCGGCATCCACAACATTTGTGGCCCCGAATGTGGCATCCGGCACGCAGACAGTGCTGGTCTTCAGGCTGACGGTCAGTGACAGCAGCGGAAATTCTGACGCGGACACTATAACGGTGAAGGTGAGCAAATCTGTTGCAAACCAGTTGCCTGTGGCAAATGCCGGTGCGAATCAGAATGTGAAAAAAGGGGATACCGTGACACTCAGCGGCGCGGCTTCCTATGATCCGGACGGCACTGTTGCGGCATGGCAATGGAAGGAACTTTCCAATGGGGCTGTGATACTCACAACTCCGGACAGTGTCAGCACCACCTTTACCGCCCCTTCCGGCGGAAGCACGGGGAAAACACTGACTTTTGAACTCACGGTCACGGACAATGCCGGCCAGCAGGCCAAGGATACGGTGACAGTATCTGTCGCTGCGGACAATGGGAATCTGCCTGTGGCAAATGCCGGCGCGAATCAGAATGTGAAAAAAGGCGACACCGTTACACTGAACGGTTCCGGTTCCTATGATCCGGACGGCAGTATCGTGACCTGGCAGTGGAAAGAGCTTTCCACTGCGGCTGTGGCACTCTCAACACCCGCGAATGTCAGCACAACCTTTACCGCCCCTTCCGGCGGAACCGCCGGAAAAACACTGACTTTTGAACTAACGGTCACGGACAATGCGGGCCAGCAGGCCAAAGATACGGTAACGGTATATGTGGGGGCAGACAGTGTGATTCCCGGGCCGGGACAGGGAGAGGAAAGCGTTCCTGTCACTGAGGGGGGAACCATCACCCTGAAAGGCTCGGAAGCAGGAGATTTTCCATCAGATGCATCCTATTCATGGGTGCAGCTTTCCGGGCCTGCTGTGGAACTGTCCAATGCAAATATCGCGGATCCCAGCTTTGTGACCCCCGCAGTGGGCGCAGGAGGAGCGGATCTGGCATTCCAGCTTACGGTGACAAGCGGCGGCAGTCAGGTATACAGAGGAACCGTCACGGTAAAGGTTCTGGATAACGGCATTGTCATCACCGGAGCGCCCGAAGGGGTTCTGACATTTAAGCCGGTCACGACCGTGCAAATGGGCATCAGCATCGGCAACAGCGGAAAACTGATCCGGCTGGATGCAGTGGACCCCGCGTCCATCACAGACAGCCGGAACCGGCCGGAAAGCATGATTTACGGACTGATCCACATGGAAATCAGAACCGCCAAAGCCGGAGATACGGTTCCGGTCACGCTGTATCTGAACAATGCCGTGTCAGACGGGTACAAATGGTACAAATACAGTGAGAACAACGGATGGAGTGATTTCAGCGCCAATACGGTCATCAGTGCGGATCGGAAACAGATAACCCTGACACTTACGGACGGCGGTGCGGGAGACAGTGACGGGCTGGTCAACGGCATCATCACGGATCCCTCAGGGCTTGGCAAACCCTCTTCCGGGACTTCCCAAAGCAGCAGCGGAGCCGGAGATGACGGCGGCTGCTTTGTCCGCTCTGCCTGTTCCGGTCTGCCCAATGTTCTGAGCGATGCTTGGATACATTTTCTGTCTGGATTGTCCGGAAATACATCAGGACAGAAATAGTCTCTCTGTTTCACTGATTTTGCACATCTTCATACCAATGAAAGTCGGTATCCGGAATATATTGGAATTACCGGATTCCGGCTTTCTCCGGGATGACGCTCAAAGAGAGAAACTGTCTGATTTTTTTTATTAGGTTCTGTTGACATTTTATCTCAGCCATATGAGTGATACCGATTCCCCATTGAAAAGATACTTGCAAGCAGGAAAAAAAGAGGTTTCCGTGTGTTCAAAAAACCGGATTTTTCGGAAAAATCCGGTTTTTCTGAAAAACTTATGTTTCAGATCCATGGGGAATTGGTATGATACCGATTCCCCATTGAAATTTTAACCGCAAAGGACACAAAGATGGCACAAAGGTCACAAAAAAACTGACAGCACTGTATAAAATCAACGGCGAATCTGTATAATATTAACCAATTATATAATAAAGAGACAAAATGTTTGTGAACCGGGAGAATTCCCGATTTTTTCCACAGACTTTTTTCACTTTGGGAGGATATTATGACGTACAATCCGAAAAATGAATATGAATATTATATTCAGAAACCCACAAACGACTATTATAAAAAGGATATGCTTTACAGTATGCTTGTCTTAGATTATTATCAGAAAAACCCGCTGAAAATGCAATGGTATGAGAATAAGTCGGCCAAGGGGCTTTCTTCCATTGAAGTACTGCGGCTCAGAAGTCCTGAAGAGCAGTTTGAACTTGACTGTGCCATGTGGTACGGCACCCTTGTAAAGGGTGATGCAGAGGAAATAGCCTTTCTGAAGCGGGTGTTTACTGTTCTGTTTTATGGCGGTCTGCTGTACCAGGAAGAGCCGGGTAAATGGAATGAATGGGTTAAAAGCGGAATTCCCATAGCCTCAGTTCTTTCCCATGGCGGAAGGTTTGTGATTCAACTGCCAAAAGCCACAAAGGAAGAGGATGATGATTTTTTCAACTGGCTGGGCGGCGGAACTGATCAGAACAATATTATTTTGAAAAATCAGCGATTGGCAGCAACCCATGGCATTGATCCGCTGACCTATGCACAGATGAAACCCATGATCCTGGGAAGGATTCACCGGATTAATGAAGGAAAAAAGGATCATGGTGAAAAACATTATGGAATAAACATATCGTTGGGAGGCCAGGGAAATATCCATCCGGTATCCACAAATAAAATAATGAATAACGGTGAGCATGGACATATCTATGTTTATTATCTGAGACCGACCTTTGATACCTATGGCGGACTTCTCATCGGATGTGAAGGTTCCGCAGGCATTGATGCCTGGGAGGGAAGCAAGTATTTTAAAACACACGGACATCGGGTTCCCAGTTCAGGCGGATTGGCAAAAACCGTTTTGAAAAACCTGGACTTCGGCATTGAAGCCGGCAGTGCATACGTGAGAGACAAAGTGAAAAAAGATCCCTCAGGGTTTACACCTGATCAGACCGGAGGATATCACAAATTCGGAGATCGTCAGGAGTTTGGTGCCACCGGCGGAAAAAAATGGGATAAGGTCGGCAAAGGCCCCAGTGTTGTGTACAACGGCATGATAGTGGATTTGAGTGATGGATGGGACAGTCTCAAAAACAAAGATTTTCAGCCTGATAATCTTGGAAAAAGCGGCTTTCCCGTTGTTCCCATCAGTCGGATGGCTCCGCTTCAGATTTTTACAAAAACCTGTATGACCTATAACAATCTGCAGCAGATGAAAACCATCAGCACAACGATTGATCAGGACTCAGCACAGCTTGCAAAAGGAAAAATGCCGGTTAACAAACTGGATGTCAATGCGATAAAAAAAAAGAAAGTTTGGCTGGGTCTTAAGGAAAAAAAAATTTATCGTCCCAAAACCACAGAGGAACTCAATCCGACAATCAGCAGCATTACCCGCAATATTGAACCGACAGGAATGGAACCGTTTACAATTGAAGAATGGAAATCTTTCAGTTCGGTTAAAATTGGCAGTCGCAAAAGCATAGTCAAAGTGGATAATGCTCTCAAAGATTATATTGACAGCACATCAAAATCAATGAAGATTTTTCGTGTAAGGGCAACCGTGGATCCGCCCACAGCAATGGACGGGCTGCTGTGTGAGCGTATATTTTTTGCTGACAATCTGCTGAAGGAGATTCTTTCCTATCACAAAGAAAAAGGAGGAAAAGGAGATCGGATTGCAGCAACAAATGCCTTGCGGAATCTAATGCTCAGTGAACTGAAAAAACTGAAAGATGCCAGAAAAAAACTGCCTGATTATGCAAGGGTGGCCCAAAGTCTTTTAAAGATGAAAAATATCTTCTGACAAATGCTGTGAAAGCCCGGGATGGGAAACCAGAGCTTTTTGCTTAAGTGCATTGCGCAGGTCGGGCACCAAAAAAGAAACTCTTCGAATTTTTCCAATGATGGGCCATACTCTGCTTTTTGCCGCTGCTGCCCGTGTTATACCAATTCGTCATTGATTTTATACAGTCCTGTCAGTTTTTTGTGATCTTTGTGCCCTCTTTGTGCCCTTTGCGGTTAAAACAAACCTGACAGAAAGCATGTTTTCAATGGAGAATCGGTATTATGCCAAATCGCCATTGAAGTTATGCAATGCATGCCCTCAGATCAGGGACACTGAAATGATCCGGAAATTCTGCCGAAATTCCGTTTCACCTCATTCCGGCACTCCGGAATCAGACAGACACGGTTTCAATGGCGAATTGGTATTATGGGCACAATCAATTGTGCCCTCCGGATAAAACTGTCCCGCTGTCAACGCTCTGTGGTCATTATCAGATGAAGCGCCAGCCCTGCAAGGGCCAGAAGCAGAAAAAGCCAATCCAGGGAAAGAGAATCTCTGCCCATAGCCGCTTCCTTATTCCAGTTTCCCCATTGTCCGGATTCACATGCCAGAAGATCCGATTCTTCCGGTGAAAAAAGATTGACGGCAAAGCGGCTTTCCCTGTTTCCGGATTTAATCGTATACACGCCCGGCTGCTGCGGCTGCATAAAGGCTTTTCCGTCCAAAAGAGGAACATCCTGCTCTGTCCGGTCAGGCAATGTCAGCCGCACACTGACGGATGTATCCTCCGGAACAAAGAAAAGCGAAGTCCCGGCACGCACATTGCTTTCCTCCGGCCCAGGAAGTTCGGAAATCCGCCAGTGAAGCAGATTCCAGATCAGTTCCGGCCACACCGGCGTAATGGGCAGGGTGGATTGCTTTATGTCCATGCGCATACGGATTTCATGCACACCCGAAGGTCTGCGGAGATCGGTCAGCACCGGGATATCTCCGATGGATATTACGGGATTTCCCGGCAGTTGACTTTCTTTGCCGCAGGCCCAGACAATGCCATCCAGACGGATTCCTTTCATCAGGGGATGGGAATCATCGGCCACAAAAGGCCCTTTGTAAGCCCGGGCATTTTTTTCTGAAATCATCTGCACTGTCCAGGTTCTGCCATTGGCACCGCGTGTTTCCCTGCTGTCTGTAAAGAGAATATCCGGTGTCGCGGATGCATGGGCAAGCCCTGAAGCCTGAACCGCTCTGTTTGCGAGCGCATGAAGACCGGGATTCACAATGCGTATCTCCACCCCTGCCTTTTTTGCCGGTGGCGGAAAAAGAACGAGGCGGCTGTCTTCAGCCAGAGCATCCTCCGGGAGCTGAAAAGCAAGGGGATTGCCCTCATTTTCAGGGACTTCAAATCTCATGCGCTTCCGTCCCCGTGCTTCCATTGTCAGGGAATGCACCTTTTCTCCCATTTTCAGATTTGTTTTTATCTGCTGATGGGAAAAATTGGCTGTTTCCAGCAGAATCCGATCTTTGTCTCCGGCAGAGGTGCGAACCCCGTTGACAAATCCGGCATTGGCAAGCGGCTTTCCCACAGCGTGCCACAGGATGCGGGAATCCGGATTGTCCAAAGGGCCATGATCGGAAATTACCAGAATCAGCCCGTGTTTTCCGCTGATCTCCTTTGCTGTTTCCAATGCGGCATCCAGCCGGGCAGAGGGAGCATAACACTGCCATTTTTTTGCTATTTCGGATCTGCCGGAAATTCCGGACAGGATTTTCGGCTCGGTTCCGGCCAGAACAAAGCGCACAGGACGGAACGCTCTGGAATTCAAAATCTTTTCCATCTGCTTTATCCCTTTTTCCCGAAAGGATTCCTGACCGTCTGAGGCCCGCATGGAAACAGAGTCATCCAGCACGATGGTCAGGGGCAGAAAACGGTCAGCGGAAAGAATGGCCGGTTTTGCCGCTGCTGTTACCAGCAGCAGGATGATAAGCAGTTCCAGAAAAAAAAGAAGCGGGGTTTGGATACGGTTCAGGCGCAGCCCGGTCTGCGTATGCGGAGCCAGATGTTCCCACAGCATCCGGCTGGAAACCGTATAAATCCTCTGTTGCCGGCGCAAAAGCCAGATGACGGCAAGAAGCCCAACAGCAGTGAGGCCCCAGAGGGCATGCGGCCGGAAAAGGGACAGCATTCAAAATTTCCTGCAAGGATTTTGCAGCAGAAACTTTCGGCCTTTCATATAATCCTCATTATCCTGAATGTTATCAGTGAACAGAACTGAAGCGGGCTTGAAAACACTGGATTCCGGCTTCCGCCGGAATGAGGAAAAAAAAAACCGTATCCGTATAATCTGCCGCATTTCCAGTGTGTACGGAATTAAGGGTCTTCAATTTCCTGATTTTTTTTATAATGAAATCCCCGTCACGTTCCCGATTTTCTTTGCCAGATTCCGGAAATCCTTATATGCCTCCTGCACCGCGTTGGCATGGCTTCCGATGGCCCCATCCGCGGAAGTCAGTCGGAAGATGGGTTTGCGGTGTTCCTGAGACAGGGGAACAAGACTGCGGTAATGCTTAATGGTCGCCAGACACAAGGGATCTTCTGCGGGAATCATATCCTGAGCCGGTTCATTCAGCACACTTTCCCGATAGACAGCAGGCATACGGTTGACCCATTTGTCACAGGCTTTGACAGGACGGCTCAGGCGCACCCCATGCTGCTGACAGAGATAACCGACCGGTTTCATCTGTCCCTGAGGCAGATCAAAGCGGGGTTCTGCCCAGTTGTCAAACCGCTTTTTCCACAGAGAGCGCCAGGATCGCAGGGTGGGCCCAAGATTTTTCAGCCCCTGCAAAGAAAAAAGATCAGCTCCCAGAGGGATAATCACAAAATCCGTGGAAATAAGAACAGATCGGTTGATGGCTCCAAGATTCTGTCCTGTATCAACCAGAATCACATCTGCTTCCACTTTTTCTGCTGCAAGCTGCATCACATGCCAGAAGGACGTGAGTATCCGGAAAGGGCGGTACAGATTGTTATCCCCCATGCTGTTGGGCCATTGTTCTGCCAGAACATCCTCAAATCCGGAAAGGGAAACATCACCCGGCACAAGATGCAGATCCCTGCTGATTCTCTGCAATACCGGTTTGCGAATATCTCCCACATCTGTCAGGGGTTTGACCGCTCTGAACACGGTATTGGGTTCATTTTCCGCATTCCAAATATTTTCAAGCTGTTCTTCATCCAGAAACGCGGCAGTCAGGTTCGCCTGTGGATCAAGATCAGCCGCAACCACTCTCTTTCCCATTTCAGCAAACATCCATGCCAGATGATAAACCAGAGAGGTTTTTCCGACCCCTCCCTTATTATTGAAAAAGGTGATAACCGCTCTCTTCATGCGCTTTTCCTTATTGTGCAGAATACAACTGTCGGATGAACCTCAAATTCAGGCGGGGGATTGCCGTTTTTTTCCAATTCCTTCCGTGCGATACTCAGTCCCACACCGAAACGCTGAACCAAGCCGTACACCTTCATTGCATCGGCAAGATTGCGGTTGCGGTAATCGGTCAATCCCGGTTTTCCGAAATTTTCAATGGTAACTTCTCCAAAGGGACCGCCCGGACTGATAATTTCAATCCGATCATCAAACCAGTACACCCGGACAGGCGCGTTTGTGCCCTCATAGCTGCGGTGCATGACAGCGTTTCTGCTGATCTGCTGGAGAGCGGCAATGGGATAATCCGCGATCCGCTTTTCGGTACTGCCGGATATAATATCCACGCCAACCCTGTTATGCGTCTGCATTTTTTCATCCAGTCTTTTTACCATCTGTCCGACTGTGCCGTCAATTTCTTCGGCATCAGTGATGGGATCGGAAAGCTCTTTGCCCGCGATTCTGAGAAACTGAATGTATGCACCCGGAATAAAATCTCTGGGCCGGTTCCCCAGCACCAGAATACCGAGAAGTGTGGGAAGCGGATCATCTGCGGAAGCAATCATGCGGCATGCTGCCAGACGCTGTTCATAATTGCGCTCATTGGCGGCAAGTATCTCCGGATCAAATGCGGATGGCAGATATTCCTGCTCAAACTGGAGCCGATTCAGGTTTTCCAGTGTGGCGGAGGGAATGGGCTGAATATCAAAAGGTATGTCCCTGTATTTTCTTTTTTCGCTGAGGATTCTCTCATCCTGCGCTGTGGCAGGTCTCCGGCTGGGGCCAATCCGGATCCAGACACGGCCTTTGTATCGTACCGGAGGTGAATCTGATGGAAGAACAGTGACCACTGCCATTTCAGCCCCTTTCAGTCTGCGCTTCTGAACAGTCAGGCTGGGCGGAGGCAGCATATTGCCGTCTGTTTTTATGTCCGCCAGGGTCTGAAGAAGTTCATCCGTGACAGGCTGCCCTGAAGGTGAGCCGTCATCTTTTGCCCCCACAAAAAGTACGCCAGGTTTCCGGTGATTCGGGAGATCATTGGCAAATGCGCATACGGCCTGCCTGCCTTTATCCGGCGCATCACCTTTCCAGCTTTCCTTGCGCTCCGCAAGATCAGATTCCAAATCATCCAGCAGAGATTCCAGTTCCCTGTCAGTGCAAGTCATCATGTCTGACACCTGTTTTGCAGATAAAATTCCTGTCAGAAACGCTCGTCCGCGGGTTCCGGTTCCGGGAGCATTTTCTGCATCTCCCGCTCTCCGGCTTTTCCCACCAGATTTTCCAGTTCTGTGACAAAACCCTTCATTTCTGTGGCCAGCGCGGACAGATGCTCGGATGCGGCAGCAGATTCCTCCGCGCCTGCGGCCACCTGCTGGCTGATGATTTCCACATCCCGCACCGTGCGCTGCACCTGCTCAATGCCTTTGCTGACCATTCTGCTGGCCTCTGTGATGGTCTGGGTTTTTTCTCCCATGATGGTGGCAGATTCAATAATCCGCTCAAAATCATTGTTGAGTTCCCGGATGGACTGGGCAGCATGACTGACACGGGTGGCAGTATTGTCCAAAAGATGCTGGGTGTCTTTGGCTGCATCGGTGGATCGGATGGCCAGGGTTCTGACTTCTTCTGCCACAACCGCAAAGCCTGCGCCTGATTCTCCGGCCCGTGCGGCTTCAATCGCGGCGTTCAGGGCCAGCAGCCGGGTCTGGAACGCGATTTCATCAATGGTTTTGATGATCCGGCTCATTTCCCCGCTGTCTGCCTCAATCTGCCCCATTTCCGCTGTCAGATCCACCAGGCGTTTTAAAGACTGTCCGGATTTTTCAATGTTCTCATTCATGAGGGTTCCGGCTCCCCGTGTCAGTTCCGAGGCATCCCGGCTCATGATGCCCATTTCCTCCAAAGACGCGGAGGACTGGGAAACCGAAAGGGTCTGATCCGAGGCGCTTTGCGCCTGCAACTGACTGTTTGCCGAAATTTCATCTGCCGCAAAAGACATCTGCTGTGCGCTCCGGGAAAGACCCATCATCACCCTGCGGAGGGGACGGATGATATAGCCGGCCAGCAGCACAGTGAACAGCAGGACAACTGCTGTGGTGACAAGACCCACAAAACCGGAAATCCATCCCATGCCCCGGACTTCGCGAAGGGCCTCTTTTTCATCCATTTCCGCAATCAAAGCCCAGGAGATGTCTGCAAAACGCAGAGGCGCATAGGCTGACAGCACCCCGCGCCCCGCATGGCTGACAATCCGCTTCCGGCCGGTCTGACCGGCCAATGCGGATCTTACAGCTTCCGTGTCCACACGTCCTCTGCCGGGATCTGCAAAAGAGGCTCTCACAGAATAGCGCTCCGGATCAGACAGAGAGTCTGAGCGCATAAGCTGATCGTGTCCCACCAGATAGGTTTCCCCGCTTTTCCCCATGCCGGAACGTTCGTGCATCACGTTGTTCATCATGTCAATGGACAGACGCAGGGCAACAATGAGTTCAATTTTTTCTCCGCTGAGCACGGGCCGGGCCATGAAGGACACGGGTTTGCCTCCGGCAGGCCCGTAAGGCGCAATGTCCGCAGCACCGAATTCACGGGTTTCTCTGACTTTTCTGACCAGTTTCCCCAGCGCTGTGTCTGCCAGTTCCCCTTCCAGAATATTGGCGCCGTAATCGCCCTGTCTGGCCACTGCATAAAACACATTGCCTTCGGGATGAATCAGCAGCAGATCATCATATCCTGCGGTCTGCACATATTTGGCAAAATAATCTGCGTCCTGTCCCTTTATTTTCGGTGCAATCACCTCTTCCATATCCATGACCGTCAGCAGGGCCCAGTTCAGACCCGGAATCTGGAGGGGACTGTAACACACCAGTTCCATTTTTCCGTTTTTTCCCATACGCACGGAAGTGCCTGCCTGCCCCGAAAGTGCGGCCCGGATTTCCTCATCCCCGGCAATTTCCTCTCCTGCCTTTCCGCCCCGAATCACCTGATCATTTCTGCAGAATGTGATCCCATTCCATTTCCCCACTGCAAAGGTTTCCCCGCTTTCCCCCATGCCCTCTCTGCGCCGGGCAATGAGATTAATCTCATTCATGCTGATTTTGAAGACAAGGACCCCGGCTTTTTCACTGTAATGATAAACAGGGGCTGAGACAAATGCGGCATAACCGCTTTCTGAAGATTCCCAGGGAACAAAGTCATGCAGGAAAGCCGGGTGGAGCATTGCTTCCGCAAACACCTTTTCCAAAGCGGTTCCCTTTAAAGACCCGCTGCGCACATTCTTTCCCAGCTCGGATTTTCTCTGCAGACTGTATACCACGTCCCCCTCTTTGCCAATCAGCAGCACATCCTCGTATCCGTAAACCGTTTTGAACTGTTTCATGGAACGCCCGTATTTTTCCTGTTCAAGAAAGTCATACATGGACTTGTCTCTTTCCCCATCCTCTGCAAGAGTTGCGGCAAAGCTTTCCAGGGCTTCGCCTATCATCACATTGCCGGAAATTACAGATATATCATTCAGGCATTTATAAAAATACTCCTCCATCTGGGCTTTTTTGATTTCCTGAACGCTTTTGAGTTTTTCAAATGCCTCCTGGCGCAGCGTTGCCGCAGTTTCCATGAGAATGTCCATATTGGCTCTGCGTTCCAGAAGGAAATTGCTGATCTGGGCCTTTTTCAGTTCCCGTATGCCTTCAAGTTTTTCAAATGCCTGTTCGGATATGGCTTTGCTGAAACTGATCCAGGAAACAGCACTGATGACCGCCAAAGGGATCAGTCCCAGTGACAGCAGTGCGGCAAAAAGTCTTGTCTTCAACTTGAATTTTCTGAAAAAATCTTCTTTCATATCTCCGATACCGTTATGGGTAAACAAAAATGGGGCGGTCAGCAAAACAGCCCCGGCAGATTTCAATTGCTTTTGGGGGATCCGGATTCCGCATTTCCGCTTTTTCCGTACCAGGGAGGCAGAATCATGTCACAGTTTTTCATTTCCTCAGGCCAGATGACGCAGAGATGACCGGGCGGCTGCCACTGCACCATTATGAACTGCCGGTATCCGGAGCCGAATCTGGAATGATGGGACTGTCTGTCAAACACCCATCTGCCCATGATTCCCTGATAATCTGTTTCTTCCAGAGTTTTCACCAGAATCTCCGCTTCCGCAGTTCCCGCCTTTTCCAAAGCGATTTTCAGAATGTGCATGGCATCACAGGTGTAAGGCGAGGTGTATTCCAGCGCAGCCTGAAACCCGGCCTGGTATCTGTGGCAAAACACTCTGTCTCTGTCTGTCAGTCCGAGCATTCCCGGATAACCCATAGAGATTACGCTGAAGGATTTTTCCTTCGCATTCTTTCCCAGAGTAGGAAACGGGGCGATTATTCCCGCAAGCAGAGGTCCCTTGCTGTCAGCCCAGAGTTTCACAAAATCCGCAGGATCGGTATGGGCAAAGGCCGTGATGACAGCTTCTGCCCCGCTTTCTCTGATTTTATGGACAATGGGCAGAAAATCCTGGGTGTGTGTGTCAACATATTCAAATACAGCAATTTCAGCACCTGCGCTCTCCATCTGTTTTTTCCATTGCTCAGACAGGGGCCCTGTCCATGCCGCATTTTCAATAACCATAGCGATCTTTGTGATCTGACGGGGTTTGATCAGTTGCGTAATCAGCCAGTCGGCTGAAAATTTTCCCAGCTCGTATGAATCATGAAACACTTTGAAAACATATTTGTATTTTTCATAATTCTGCCTCACCTCCTCGGCAATTTTCGGGGTGGATGCGCCAACAGCCAGAAACGGCACTTTGCACAGGGGCACCTGTTTCATGACTTCCAGCACAATTTCACTGGATGCAGTGCCAATCACGGCAATCACCTTTTCCCTGTTCGCCAGACGGATGTATTCATCAGATCCAATCATGGGGTTGTCTTTGGCTTCCCCGTAAACCAGTTCAATCTGCCTTCCCAGAATGCCGCCCTGCGCGTTGATGTCATCCGCGGCCAGTTGCGCGGCCATGCGTATGCCGGGACCAGCCCGGAAGCGATGCAGGTCAGTATGCCGATTTTCCATGTATCTGCGGCTGATGCGGAAAATGCACTGCATCAGAAGACAGAAAAAACCACAGGGCAGTCATGGCGGTACAAGATAATTTTTTGAATACCTTCATAAAATTTGCCCTCTCTGGTTCGGAATCTGCTGGTGCGTCAGTCTTTTTTCTGTATCCCGGATTCCGGTCTTCCCCTCGCTCCCTGCCAGGGTGGCAGAATCATGTCACAGTTTTTCATTTCATCCGGCCAGATGACGCAGAGTTTTCCGGGCGGCTGCCACTGCACCATCATGAACTGACGGTATCCGGGGCCGAATTTTGAATGATGGGACTGTCTGTCAAACACCCATCTGCCCATGATTCCCTGATAATCTGTTTCTTCCAAAGTTTTCACCAGAATCTCCGCTTCCGCAGTTCCCGCCTTTTCCAAAGCGATTTTCAGAATATGCATGGCATCATAGGTGTAAGGCGAGGTGTATTCCGGTGCAGCCTGAAAGCCTGCCTGGTATTTGTGGCAAAATACCCTGTCTCTGTCCGTCAGTCCCATAATTCCTGGATAAGCCATTGAGATAATACCAAATGATTTCTGTCCTGCATCCTTTCCCAATGCCATGAAACGGGACAGAACGCCTGCCTGCATCGGTCCTTTGCTGTCAGCCCACAGTTTTACAAATTCCGCAGGATCTGTTTGGGCAAAAGCCGTGATGACGGCTTCTGCCCCGCTTTCTCTGACTTTCTGGATAATGGGCAGGAAATCTTTGGTGTGTGTGTCAAAATATTCAAACACCGGGATTTCTGTTCCCGCATTTTCCATCTGCGTTTTCCATTCCTGGGACAGGGGAAGGGTCCATGCCGCTCTTTCAATGACAAGGGCAGCTTTTCTGATCTGACGGGGGCTGATCAGTTGATGGATCAGCCAGTCCGTTGTAAAGTTTCGGATTTCATAAGAATTGATATATACATTAAAAACATGTTTGTATTTCTCATAGTTCAGTTTCACTTCCTCTGTGACTTTCGGCGTTGACGCGCCAACAGCCAGAAGCGGCACTTTGCACAGCGGCACCTGTTTCATGACTTCCAGCACGATTTCACTGGACGCGGTGCCAATCACGGCGATCACTTTTTCCCTGTTCGCGAGACGGGTGTATTCATAGGATCCAATCATGGGTTTGTCTTTGGCATCTCCGTAAACCAGTTCAATCTGCTTTCCCAGAATGCCGCCCTGCGCGTTGATGTCCTCCGCGGCCAGTTGCGCAGCCATGCGAATGCCGGGGCCGCCCGGAAGGGTGCAGGTCAGTATGCCGATTTTCCATGTGTCTGCTGCAAACACTGTGAAAGGTATTGCAGCAGAAAGCAGAATAAGCGGCAGGAGATGCCGGACTGCATAAAAATATTGCTGTAACTTTTTCATAATCACACTCCACCAGCTTTTGTTTTTGACTGTGCTTTTTCAGGTTTGTTATGACGGATTTCAATAACCGCAAAGGACACAAAGATGGCACAAAGGGCTTGTAAAAAAATAACCTGCACAATTTTTCTGTCCGGAAACCCTGAGGGTTTTGAAAACCCTCAGGGTTTATAACAGGTTATTTTGGTACAGACCCAAAGGGCCCCAGAAAAACTGTGATATTCCCTTCACCTGCTCTGCCTTCCCTGTTCCGGATTTCCGTTTTTTTCCTGCCAGGGCGGCAGAATCATCTCACAGTTTTTCATTTCCTCGGGCCAGATGACACAGAGATGTCCGGGCGGCTGCCACTGCACCATCATGAACTGCCGGTATCCGGGGCCGAATTTTGAGTGATGGGATTTTCTGTCAAACACCCATCTGCCCATGATTCCCTGATAATCTGTTTCTTCCAGAGTTTTCACCAGAATCTCCGCTTCCGCAGTTCCCGCCTTTTCCACAGCAATTTTCAGTATCTGCATGGCATCATAGGTGTAAGGGGAAGTGTATTCCGGAGCAGCCTGAAATTTGCCATTATATTTTTCACAGAACAGTTTGTCCCGGGGCGTCAGTCCGATAATGCCGGGATAGGCCATGGAAATGACACTGAAGGTTTTTTCGCCCGCAGTTTTTTTCAATGTGGGAAAAAGACCGATTATTCCTGCCATCAGCGGTCCTTTGTTATCAGCCCAGAGCTTCACGAAATCCGCAGGATCGGTATGGGCAAAGGCTGTGATAATCGCTTCTGCTTCGCTTTCTCTGACTTTTTGGACAATGGGCAGGAAATCTTTGGTGTGTGTGTCAAAATATTCAAATACCGGGATTTCAGCGCCGACAGTTTCCATCTGTTTTTTCCATTCCTCAGACAAAGGACGGGTCCATGCTGCGCTCTCAATGACCATTGCTGCCTTTCTGATCTGACGGGGTTTGATCATTTGATGGATCAGCCAGTCTGTTGTGAAATTTCCCAGTTCATAGGAGTCATGAAACACTTTGAAAACATATTTGTATTTTTCATAATTCAGCCGCACTTCCTCGGCAATTTTGGGGGTGGATGCGCCAATGGCAAAAAAAGGCACTTTGTACTGGGGCACCTGTTTCATAATTTCCAGAGCCACCTCACTGGAACCCGTGCCAATCACGGCAATCACCTTTTCCTTGTCCGCAAGCCGCGTGTATTCATAGGATCCAATCATGGGTTTGTCCCTGGCATCTCCGTAAACCAGTTCAATCTGCTTTCCCAGAATGCCGCCCTGCGCGTTGATATCCTCCGCTGCCAGTTGCGCGGCCATGCGAATGCCGGGCCCGCCCGGAAGCGTGCAGGTCAGTATGCCGATTTTCCACGTATCCGCTGCAGATGCCGTGGTGGAGAACATCGCAGCAGAAACAAAAAGAATCCACAGGACAGTCACAGTTGAAAAAAAACGCTGTTTGGACAGTTTTTTCATGTTACCTCCCTTGCTTAATGCTTCATTTTGGATTCATTCATCATTCAACATTAAAAAAGTTCCACATTTTCATCGTCTGTTTCCGATTTTTTTATCTGACCGGTTATTAACGAAATCTGAAGCGCCTCTTCCACAGTCGCTCCTTCCAGAATCGCGTCAAACATGGCTCTGTCTTCATCAAGAATGTATTTGGAACGGATCATCTGCTGGAGCCCGTACCATTCATAGGGATTGTACAGACGGCGGGGATCTCCTATCAGCTCAGCCAGAGAGGCCAGACTGTGGGAAATGTGGGAAAGCCGCTGAGCCATCAGGTCGTAAAACTGAAAGGCCACAATGGCCTCATTCATTTTTCCGGATACGGACCTGAAATTCTCCTGTATGGCGTCCTTGTCTTCGCCGTCCGGCATTTTTTCCGCGGCTTTTCCGATGATCTGCACATTCCCCATCATGGAAGTGAACAGCTCGGCCAGAGCGCTGATGGATTCATCTCCGTCTTTCATGGTTCTTTCAATGCGGGAGACAGCCAAATCCAGCATGAGCACGGTTTCCCGAATCTGACTCCAGTCCAGATCAGGTTGTTCAGGTTTTGATGGCATATTTTTCTCCTTATCTTCTATTACAGCAAATCAGGAAGCTGCTCTCCGCCAATGCCGGGGCGGGTGAGTGCAAAGTCATAGCGCACCGGATCATCGGGAACCAGTTTTGCAAATTCAGCGGTAATCGCCTGTGCAGTCCGCATGTCAGCCGCTTTCCGTTTGCTCAGTCCCAGTTTGCGACTGATTCGGTGCATGTGCACATCCAGGGGCACGATCAGTTTTGCTTTGGGAACCTCATCCCATCCTCCGGGATCAACTCCGTCTTTTCTTACCATCCAGCGCAGGAAAAGATTCATGCGCTTGCACGCACTGCCCCGTTCCGGAAGCGGAACCAGATGACCGGGATTTCCCGTGCCGATTAAACGCCGGCAGAAAAGATTCAGGGCAGAAACAATATCTTCATTTTTTTTCATTCCGGAAACAAAGCATTCCTGCAGGGAACCGTATTCATGCAGTATGTTTTTTGCACCGATCAGCAAATCGGCAAGATGCGCGCCTGTGGCAAAGCGATGCCGGAATCCTGTGAAAGATTTTTTCAGAATATCAGGGGAATTCTCCTTAAGAAACAGAAAAGGGGAAGGCCCCATGATTTGCAGCACGGATGCAACGCTTTTCAGTATCTGCGCGACTCTTCCGTAAGCCAGCGCGGAGGCAATCAGGGCAGTGATTTCCCGGTCATGCAGATTTTCATAATCATAAAGAAAACGCAGGGGATCATAATCCGCATATTCCCGGCGGTTGTATTTTTGATACAATTTTTCCAGTTTTTCTTTCATTTCTTCCTGAAGAAAGCAGGACACAGATTTTTTGCACCCTGCGGAAAAACCGGATTTTTCGGAAAGATCCGGTTTTTTTGAATCTTGATAAGATTTGACAACTTTTTTAAAGTTGTCAAATCCTGCAACAGTTATGCCGCTGATTCCCCCAATTCTCCAACAGGCGACTGCGCTGCCGGCAGATTGCTCAGGAACACGGCCACAAGGACGGTCGCTCCTCCGCAGATTTGAAACATTGTCAGTCTTTCCCCCAGCAGGAACCAGGCGCCCAGTGTGGTAATCACCGGAATGCAGTTTATGAACATGGAAGCCCGTGCGGCCGGCATTTTGCTCAGTCCGTAATTGTAACACACAAAAGCTGCAATCGTGGCAAAAACGGTCAGATATACCAGCGCGGCCAGAGATCGGGAACTGATGGCATTCCATTGGATTTCCGGCAGTTCCCACAGAAAACCCGGTGCAAAAAACAGCGCGCCGTAAAAAATCTGCAGGGAAGTGATTTCAAGGGCAGAGTGTTTTCTGCCCAGATCTCTTGCCCCGATAATGTAAAAAGTGGCGGAAAGCACAGCGCAGAAGATCAGAATATCTCCCAGCAGTCTGCCGCCCAGTTCCCATCGGAATTCCGGATCGCCTGTCACAAGAATTCCAATTCCGGCAAAGGAAAGCACAATCCCGGCCAACGTCAGAGATCGGGGTTTTTCTCCCAGAAGGGGAATGCCAAAAAGGGTTACAGTCAGCGGAATTGTCGCAATGATCAATGATGCTTTGGCCGCTGTGGTGTGCTGCAGTCCCAGGGTCTCAAACACAAAATACAGTCCCGGTTCAAACAGGGACATGAAAAAAAGTTTCAGATGCTCTTTGCGTGTGAATTTCGGAAATCCCAGGCGGAGCATCACAAACAGGAAAAAGCAGGAAGCCAGAGAAAATCGGGCAAATACAAGGGTGAATGCGGGGATGCTTTCCAAGGCCATTTTTGTGGCCACAAAGGAAAGTCCCCAGAAAATCACGGCTGCTGTGAGGGCCGCACAGGTCATGGTGCTGCTGTGTTTCAAGTGCAAAATTCCTTTCCGTCTGTTTTATTTTGAACTTTGATTTTTGGCTCTGAGCATATCTGCAAGACCGGCAAAGGGATTGTGTTTATCCGCAGGCAGATCCCGCCCTGTTTCAGGCTCCGCATCATCATACCATTCCGCAACCGAATCACGGGAATGCTCATTGTCATGACAGTAAATGCAGAGCAGTTCCCAGTTGCTGCCATCGGGCGGATTGTTGTCATGGTTGTGATCCCTGTGATGCACCGTGAGTTCTTTCAGTCTTTTGCCGGAGAACTCCCGGCCGCATCGTCCGCATATATGGGGATAAATCTTCAATGCCCTTTCCCGGTAGGCATTTTCCTGCTGCTTCTGTTTTCGCCGGGACTCGGCAATCAACTGATCCACTTTGCTGCTGTCGGTTCTTTTCTGTGCCATGTGTCAACTCCTTTTTATTTTTAATATCAAATATTCAGCTTAATACTATCAGAATATTCGGCACGAGGCTGTTCTGTTGTCATATTGAAAGATCAAATGGCAAATCACTGATATCCCGCAGCCGTTTACCGTCAATTATCATATGCAGCATGTCTGACTGATCTTCATTTTTAATATTGTCAATTGCTTTAATCAGTTCAGGCAAAGCAAAATGATATACACAGTCCAAATCTCCTGTTCCCAATGCAAGAGCTGCCAGCCTTGTGGGCAAAGGTTCCGCTGTCACTGCTGCAATATGGGGAAGATTTCCTTTGCGGTTTCTTATCAAATTCAGGGCTTCTGTTCTTGTGTTCTGTGATCTGTCACTTCTGATTGTCCATTTGCATGAAATGCTTGCATGAAGAATGGGATACGGTTTTTCAGAATTTGACGACAGAAGAGGTGTGTACATGGCAATTTTTTCTGTTTTGTCAAACAGTTTTTTATCACAGTTGACCTCATCATCTGAAACAGGCTGTCTGGCGACAACGATGTCCGGTTTTACAATATAATCACCGCCCAAAGCAGACGACAGAATTTTATTTTTGCTCACAATTTTTTCAAGATTTGCAAGATGTTCATACTGATCAAAATCTGTAATGCTTGATTTTGCAGAATAAAGCCATTTTCCCGGGCGCAAGGGAGCAAGCAGGGCAAATGATTTCTCAAGATAATTTTTTGTGTATAACTCAAAAAAATCTCCGAGTGTCTGTGCGGAAACTGGTTCATGGCTGATTTCACAGGAAAACTGTTCGATCATATTCCATGCAATTTTCATGCTTGCCCTGTTACCGCTGTCTGCAAAATTGGGATATTCTTTGGTTTTATCTTTCCGTATTCTGATAATGTTTTTGCAGATATTCTGATGATACTCTTTTCGCAAATCAGACAGACGCATATTTACCAGCCTCAATTTTCTATTGTTTATGGAAACCTATCACATATTCCTGATGCATTCTCTGCTGAATCTGAGATTCAGGATTAATCAGCCGACCGGCCGGCAGCATTCTTCTGTTTCTGTCCAGATCCCGGATTCCGATTTTTATAACTTTAAATCCAATATGCTCTCCGATTTCTGCAATACATTTTCCTGTTTCGGTGTCCATATCTCTCATGAGCGAATTTCCGACCACAACAATGGCAGATGAATTCATTTTTAAAACACGGAACATTTCTTTCAATGCCTGCTTCATCTCTGAATAATAGCGGCGGATGGCAATCCCTTTTTTTCTGTCTTTTGCGGAAATATCTGAAACAATATTTTCAGCATAACAGGGCAGTTGTTCAAATTCTGCATCCTGAGCGGATTCTCCTCCGATATATTTTTTCCTCATCCGGCTGAGTTCATCAATTTTATACCCAAACCAGACCAGTGAAAATTTATGTGCGCGCATATAGTCAATGGCATTTGAGGCATAGGGCGGTGATGTTACTATCAAATCTATGGAAGAATCCGGAATGTCCAATTTCCGGGCTTCACTGTATTTTATTTCTGAAACCGTTTTTGCTGTTTTTCTGCCTGTCAGATTTTTAACATTCTGCTGAAACCGTTTTTCAAAGACAGTCAGTGCAGAACGCAGTTTTTTGGTCAGCATTTTTGTTCTTGGAGAACCGTTGCCGATCAGTTCTTTTCCAAAAAGAATTTCGCCATTTTTTGATATGGCTATTTTCGCTCGATGAGGCCGGGTATGCGCCAGATCAAATGACAGGGAAACACCGCCTGATTTTGTGATGATGATGCCTGAAAAAATGCCTTTGAAAAAATTTTTAATCAATATGTTCTCTATTTTGTTAATCTCAGATATGAGAGCGGCAAGTTCTGTCTGCGTCTCAAAGGCAAACCAGTAATCAATAAACCCAACTGTTTTTTCATCCAAATCCGCTTTATATCCTTCAAGCAGTTTGCTGCCATTGTTATTCAGTATTTTACGGGTATTATCAAGTAAGCGGATACCATGTTTTTCAACTTCATCCATATTCATATCCGCAGTTTTTATCTGACTTATCAATATGGACAGCGGATCAATATCACAGCCGATTCCATGCCTGCCGCACAGCCCTGCCTCCAAAACCGTGGTTCCTGAACCCATCATCGGATCAAGCACAAAATCATCCGGCGCTGTCAGGGCCATAATAAACTTATGGGGCAGTTGCGGCGGAAACTTGGCAGGAAATGGATGAAAATTGTGCAAAGCATATTCATCTTCTCCATCGTGAAAATTCAACTCACCGGATAAGAGTTCATGTAATTTTTTTTCATTTGTTTTATCAAGAGATTGTTTCATTTTATTACTTCTGCTTTTTTGGGTTTATTATTGATGGTTTCACAAAAAATCCCGGGGTTCATAAAAATTTTAACACACCGGATTTCAGAAAAGACTGCCAATCAGCCCCAGCCTGACCAGACCTCATCAAAGATGAATTTTTCCCGGTCCGGCCCTTTTTCCTGCGGATCAAAATACCGGCGCACGGCTTGTCTGTGCCGGGGCAGGGTTTTTCTGATGACCGGAGAACCGAAGCCGGCCGGCGTGTCGGAAAGCGCTCCGGGCAAAACCGGCACTGCCTCTGCATTGGGTTCGGGGTTGCCCGGACTGATGCCCATAAGCAGATTTTTCTGCTCGGCTCTGACTTGGGAAAGGGGTATGGTTTCCTCTTTGAATCCTGCTGTGGCTTCAGGACTCATTTCTTTCCATGTCATAATTGCATCTGCCCTGCCCCTGTCTGTTCCTCCCTTGCCGGGCATAAAACCGAGAACGTCTTTCGCACACAGATTTTCCCCATTTTCTTTCAGAAAATCTGCCAGTTCCGAAGTTTCTGACTGGCCCTGAGCCGGAGATTCACCGGGTTTGAACTGCGCGAGCCCGGCCTTTTCCAGAGATTCAAGTTTCCCCTGCATTTTTTCTTTCATCGCGGCCATATGTTCCGCCAGTTTTTTCAATTCCGTGTCAGACAGTGCACCGCTTCCCAGAGCTTCCCTCATATCCGGGCTGAGAATCTGTTCAGAGAAATCTTCAGCCGCATTTCCTCCGGAAGAAAGCATTTCAGACAGTTCCCTGCCCATTTCTTTCAGAATTTCCGAGCGCACCTCCGGCCTGAGCCCGTTTTCTCCGGCAAGGGCCTGTGCCAGCGATTCCATGCGTTCAAAAGAACGGAGATTCTCAAGCATGTCCTGCGCGGCCTTTTGGCCTTCCATGCTGATTTTTTCCTCCAGATGATCCAAAGATTCCCAAGTCTTGGCCGGATCATTCCCTTCTGCTGATTTGCTGAGTTTTTCCAGTTCCTCTTTTATCTTTTCCGCTTCCGGTTTTTCCAGAATATTTTCTTCTTCCAGCAGATCAATTCCGGCACGGAGTTTTTCAGCCGTTTGACCAATATCCAGCACACTGCCGGATGACAGCGGTTTGATATACCGGGGAGTGAGTCCGGCGCAGGCCAGAAAAACCGCTGCCATTGCCAGCAGGCTCCATTCCCGCGTGCCGTGCCAGATTAATGATGGAGATCGGATTTCTTTTTCAGAATTTATCCATTGGGATGCATCCGCCTCATCTGCGGCCATGAACAGCCCGTTCATCTGATTGTATTTATCCAGCAAAGCGGAAACTGCCGGGCGATCAGGCAGTTTCCGCTTTTCCATGAAAAATGCAGTCAGAAACAGGGGAACAAGACCCAATCCGCCCCATAGAATCAGATGCACAGGAAGGCCCAATGCCGCCCGGAGGATCAGCGTGACGGTTCCCCAGAGAAAGAGATACACGGTCGCAAAAAACACAAAGCGCCGAAGAGCAAGGCACAGCAGCAGTTTTTTTTGGAACAGCCGGATATGTCTGTCATTGTGCGTCATGCTGCTCTGCCTGCTGCCAGTCTGCTGTGTGCAAAATGTGCAGTGACGGGCAGGTCAAATATTTCTGTGCGGAAAAGTCTTGTTGAAAAAAACAGTACCTCTATATTTTCAATCTCTCCGGTTTTCGGATTGACACGGACAACAATTTCATCCCCGATTTCCTCACTTTCCTGTTCAGAATAGGGAGGGCAGGTGTTGATATACAGAATATCTCCCTGTCTGTCATACCGGAATGTCAGTTTTTTGTCCATTCAGTATCTCCTGATGCTGCCAGTCTTCTGGCAATATAAGCGGTTATAATCCAATGCCTTTCAGAGGGAAATCCGTCACTTACCACAGCAACGGTCAGATATTTTCCATCCCGCAGTCCCTCAAACCATCTGGTGAACATTTTTGCATTTGCAAAACGGGAACTTCTGCGTATATGATCCGGATCAGCGAGTGTGTCGGCAATACATCCGATATGTTCAGGCAGCAGGTCGGGATGCGTTTCTGCAATATGGCGTTCCCGTTCTTCTGTCAACTCAACCTCTCCTTTCAGATAAGGGCATGGAAAATACATCCGAATACTCCTCGTCTGCAGTCAAAAATGTAAACCTGAAATTCATATTATCAGCAGAATAACTGGGGTTCATACAGTTTCAGTGATTACGATGACTGGCATGACTCCTGCTGTCACGGCAATCACACAAGCTGGAAGCTTATGTTTGCCTGTTTGCCTCATTTTTTGTTTATTTCTTCCAATGTTCTGACAATCATGCCCAGTTCCGGCCTTTTGTTGATGTCATCCACATGGGCGAGGCGTATGATTCCCTGTTTGTCAATGACGAAAATGGCACGTTCCGAAACTCCGTCCGAGCGCAGCACACCGAAACTGTCCGCGACCGCGCCGTGGGGCCAGAAATCCGAAAGCACCTCAAACCAGATATCGCCCATCTGCCGCGTCCAGGAGTAAAGGGTGGGAATATTGTCCACACTGATGCCCAGAAGGACAGCATCATGGCTTTCAAACAGTTCCCGTGCAATGCTGTAACCGGGCCATTGATCAGAGCATACCGGAGTCCAGGCCGCAGGCACAAAGGAAATCACCACATTCTTTTTGCCCCGGAACTGCTGCAGGGAAATTTTCTGTCCGGAAATTGCAGGCAGGGTGAAATCCGGTGTCTTGTCTCCGATTTTGACTTTGAGAACACTGTCAACCGCTTTCATTTCACCGGGATTGTAAACATTGTCTTTGAACACATCAGACAGGGCAAACGCCTGCGCAGCGCAGACAAGTGCGGCAAAACCTGCCATAACTGTCCATAATCCGAATTTTTTTCTCATTTTTCCCCTCCCTGTTTCATGCCGGATTCTTTGATGATGCTGTCCAGAAACTCTTCCGGTGTTCCAATGCCGCCCAGATGGGAATGGAAGATCAGAGGTTTGCCATTTTCCGCAAATGTCACTCCCACAAAATACGGCGTTCTCACCTCTCCGATTTTCCTGTGAATGGCAAAATCCGCATCAGGAAAAAGCGGAAAGCGGACATCATATTTTTTTCGGAAGAAATCCACCTCATATTCCGAGTTTCCCGCGCCAATGCCGATAAGCTTTATCCGATCCCGCAGCAGAGGATCCGCTTCGATTTTTTCATAAAAATCATTAAGAGCAGGCGCTTCTTTCTGACAGTGGGGGCAGTACATGCTGAAAATCTGAATAATCAGCACATCGGCTTTGGGCAGGGTTATGCCGGTTTCCGGAAAAAAGCTCCCTTTTTTCAAGGGGCTGTCTTCCTTATCCGTCTCGCCCGCCATTGCTGCTGCTGGCAGAATCAGCAGACAGGTGATAAACAGAAAAAAGCTTTTTCCAATTTTCATACAGGATCCTTTCCGTCAAAAAAACAGAATTTGTCAGATGACGAACATTGACAGCCATTAATCACTTGATCTTTTTTTCTCTTAGGGATATTTACTATAATTGCTTACTATAATATAGGATTGCGATATTGAAAACAGAAATTTTTGCATAAAAGGCATTTTTCTGCAATGGCATTCGGAATATCAAAATTTATAAGGGCATAACAGATGAAAAATATACAGAATTCGCAGATCAGAAAACTGATGGCAAAAGGTGTGGACGTTCCCTGTCCCGAAACTGTGTTTATCGATGCAGATGTGGATGCAGAAAGGATTTCCGGGCAGGGCGTTCGGATTTATCCGGGTTGCAGAATATCCGGTTCTTCCACTCTGATTCTCGCGGGCGCGCAGCTTGGTTCCGAAGCCCCGGTCACGCTGGAAAACTGTCAGATAGGCCCGGATGTCAGTCTCAAAGGCGGATTTTTCCGGCACTCTGTTTTTCTCAAAAAAGCATCCGCAGGTTCCGGCGCGCATGTGCGGGAAGGGTGCATTTTTGAAGAAGGGGCAAGCATCGCGCATACTGTGGGACTCAAGCAGACCATTCTTTTCCCCTTTGTCACTTTGGGCAGTCTGATCAATTTCTGTGACTGTCTTATGTCCGGCGGAACAGGCAGAAAAGATCACAGCGAAGTGGGAAGTTCCTATATTCATTTCAATTATACGCCCAATCAGGACAAGGCAACGGCTTCGCTGCTGGGCGATGTGCCGCGCGGGGTCATGCTGAAACACAAACCTGTGTTTCTGGGCGGACAGGGCGGTCTGGTCGGCCCGTGCAGACTGGAATTCGGCACAGTCATCGCTGCAGGCTGTGTCTGGCGCAAAGATGAACTCCGGCCAAACCGTCTTCTGATCTGCGGCGCAGGACGCGGAGGCAGTATGCCTTTTTCCACAGGCGTTTATCAGAATGTGAAACGGATTCTTGTGAACAATTTCATTTATATTGCCAATCTTGCCGCGCTGGGTCAGTGGTATGCGCAGGTGCGATCCCTTTTTGTTTCAGAAACATTTCCGCAGGTCCTGCTGGATGGTCTGCAGGAAAAAATCAGTTTGGGCATTGCGGAGAGGATCAAACGACTGAAGGAACTTGCTGGAAAAATGCCGGGTTCTGCTGCGGCATATCTTGCTGCAAGCGGAGAAAGTGCGTCTGCGTCCCTGCTTGCACAGAAAAAGGAATTCCATGAAAACTGGCCGGAATTGGCTGAAATTTTCCAAAAAGCGCAAATGACACAGGGAAATATTCAGATGCGGGATGCTTTTCTCAAAACAGTGGAAAAAGGAATTCGGGAAAAGGGAAAAGATTATATCCCGGTCATTCAGTCTCTTGCAGCAGAAGAAGCAGAAAGCGGAACCTGCTGGCTGCAGGGAATTGTGGATGAAACTGTGAATACGGCATTGGGAATTCTGCCATCTTTGGGTTCAGTCAGGTAAAAAAAGGAAAACAGCTTTGGATTTGCCGGTACACATTGCAGGCGCAGCATTCGCGGGCAATATGATTCTGCATTGCACCCGATATTCCAGTGAACATTTGCCAGATCGCTCATTCAAAATGATATTGGCCTGTTTTCTGTCTGGCGTATGTTCCCATCTGCTGCTGGATGCACTGCCTTATTATGACTGGATATTTGAGATTCCCATTTTTTCGGGACTGCCCGGCAGTTGGCTGTGGAGGCAGGTTGCTGCAACTGTTCCTGTAATTGTCATCATTTTTTGGATCAGCAGACAGCATTGGTTTCTGTCTTTTGTTTCCATGAGCGGCGGGCTTTATCCTGATTTGGAAAAACTTCTGTATTTTGATTTTCATCTTCCCAAAGCCTTTGTTGTTTTTCCGTATCACAGTTGCAGACTGTCTGACAGTGCATGGGAAAAAGCCCATGAATCCCATCTGATTGTTTTTGAAATTGCAGTGTTTGCGCTGTTAATGACAGGAATTTTTCTGACCTCGAATTCCAATTCCAAAAAATTTGATATGAGCAGAATGGAAGAATTGCAGAAATGAAAGAACATTACACTGAATATTTTCAGCAGATGAAGCTGATTGGACAGGAAGGCACGGAACACACGTACCGGACGCATCTGGAGAATCTGCTCAGTCAGATCAAAACAGATAAGGAAATCCGCATCATCCACGAACCGAAACGGAAAAAGGGATTCGGTGCGCCGGATTTCCGCATGGAAAAAAGCGGGGCTGTGACCGGTTACACGGAATGCAAGAAACCGGGTGAAAATCTGGATGCTGTGATCAAATCCGGGCAGATGAAAAAATATCTGGCCCTGTCCGACAACCTGATTCTCACGGATTACAGAAGATTTCTGCTGTTCAGAAACGGCGATCCGGTTCCTGCGGAGACCTGCAATCTCTTTGATTCGTCAGACTGGCAAAAAGCAAAATCCGTGCTTTCAGAAGAGCGCATTCAGGCACTTGACCGGCTTTTCTCCAATTTTTTCCTGTCCGCACCTGCGCTGATAAGTGATTCGCAGCGGCTGGCCGTGTGCCTTGCGGAGCGGGGAAAAATCCTCAAAGAATACGTGGCAGAACTGCTTGACAATAAAGGAAATGATGATTTTTCCCAGAAAATCCGGGGACTGTGCGCCACCTTTCAGGAAACTCTGGTGAAGGACATGAACCATGAGGAGTTTGCGGATGCGTATGCGCAGACCGTGATTTACGGCTTTTTTCTGGCCCGTCTGCAGTCGGGTCAGAAAATAACTCTTGACGCGGGCAGAGCGGTTCCGTCCTCTTTCCGGGTGATAAAAGAGTTTTTCAGTTTCATCAGTTATGACTATTCTCTCCCGAATCATGTTTCGTGGATATTTCAGGAAATTGTCAGTCTCATAAACCACATTGATCTGAAAGGAATTTCCCGCTCCCTTTCCTTTGAGAAAAAGGACACGGAGCAGACAGTTGATCCCTATCTGTATTTTTACGAAACCTTTCTGGGTGAATTTGATCCGCAGAAAAGAAAGGCAAAGGGGGTTTATTACACACCGGCGCAGGTCGTTGGTTTTATTATCCGTTCCCTTGACAGAATTCTGGCTGACACATTTTCCAAATCAGCCGGATTTGCGGATTCCTCTGTCACAGTTCTTGACTTTGCCACCGGAACAGGAACCTTTCTGCTGGCCGTGTCTGAGCTGGTGCTGGACAGAATCCGGCAGAAGGACGCGGGCAGTCTGAAGAGTGTGATTTCGGATCATATCCTGAAAAATTTTTACGGATTTGAATGCCTTGCCGCGCCGTATGCAGTCGCGCATCTCAAACTTTCCCAACTGCTCAGAGACAGCGGGTATCAGATTCAGGACAGTGAAAGACTGCAGATTTATCTCACTGACACCCTTGATGATTCGCAGCATAAGACAAACACCCTGTTCCCGGTCATTTCCAGAGAGGGAAACGAGGCCAATGCGATAAAACTGGAAAAACCCGTGCTGGTCATCACGGGAAATCCGCCGTATTACAGCCGTTCCAAAAGCGGAAGTCAGTGGGTGGAGGATTACAAGCCGGCCGGGGAGAAAAACATTCAGCCCCTGCATGATGACTACGTGAAATTCATCCGCTTTGCGCATCACAAAATGGAGAAAAACAGGCAGGGTGTGATCGGCATCATCACCAACAGCTCCTTTCTCAGCGGCCTGATTCACCGGAAAATGCGGGGGCTGCTGATGCGGGATTTTGATGAAATCTACATTCTGAACCTGCACGGAAATGCAAGAATTCAGGAAACCTGCGAAGACGGAAGCCCTGATGAGAATGTGTTTGACATCATGCAGGGCGTGGGCATCAGCATTTTTGTGAAAAGGGAAAAACGGGAGAAAACCTGCCGTGTTTTTTATCATGATCTGTACGGAAAACGGGAGGATAAATTCGGATTTCTGGAAAAGCATGACGTAAGAACACTGAAATGGAGAGAACTGAAAACAGAAAGTTTTGAAAAACAGTTCAGAAAAACGCTCTGGGGAAAGGAGCGTTTCAGAGAACCCCTGAATTTCTTTGTTCCATTGAAAAACGGAAAAACAGTGAAAAATTACGGTTCTTTTCTGGGAATTTATGAAATTTTCAGAGAATATTCAAGCGGAGTGAAAACGCACCGGGATCATTTTCTTGTGGGATTTGACAGAGAGGAACTGACAGACAGATTCAGCAGATTCATCAAAAATGATTTGAATTTTGTCCGGGAATTTTTGAAACTGAAAAGTACGAGAGACTGGAGTTTGGAAAAGGCAAAAGAAAATTTGGCAAATGTAAATATTTCTGATTATATTCAGGACTATGATTACAAGCCATTTGACACCCGGAAAATAATCTATAATTTGAATCTGGTTGAGAGAATCCGGTATGACACAATGCAGCATTTTCTGATGGGAAAAAACACAGGTATCTGCTTTATAAGGAATTATTATGGCACTGCCAATTTTGATTTCACAATGGTGACAGACAAACTGTCTGACATTCATTTTATCGGGGGACAAAGTTATGTCGCCCCGCTTTACCTTTACCAGACTCCGAATTCAGATTCGGAAAACGGGCAGAACGGCATGTTTGATGAAGAAACGGGGATGAAGAAGAAAGTCAATTTCACAGGGGAATTTCAGGATTTCATCAGAAAGAAATATCATCAGCATAATCCGTCTCCGGAAGATGTTTTCGGCTATGTTTATGCAGTGATGAACTGCCCGTCTTACAGGGAAACGTATCTGGAATTTCTGAAAATGGATTTTCCCCGCATTCCCTTTGCGGATGATTTTGAGGCTTTCAAATCACTTGCAGCACTCGGAACCGAGCTTGCGGAACTTCATCTGATGAAAAAATCATATTCCGAAAGCCCGGTTTCCTTTCCGGAATCAGGCAGCGACACGGTGGAAAACGTGCGTTTTGTTCAGGATGAAAACAGTAAGACAGGAAATGTTTTCATCAATAAAAATCAGTACTTTTCAGGTGTTCCTGTTTCTGCATGGGCATTCTGCATCGGCGGTTATCAGGTGCTGGACAAATGGCTCAAATCCCGCAAAGGCCGTGTGCTGAGCTATCCGGAAAAGGAGCATTTCAAAAACACGGTCAGCATTCTCACTGCAACAGAGCAGTACATGGAAAAGATTGACAGAATCTGGCAGGAAAATCTGTAACTGCAGGGAAAATTGTGAAAATTGAAATTCTGACCATGTGCTATGTGCAAAGAAGTGTGAAAATATGTCCATACGTGAAGATTTTGAAGAGCGTGAAAGACGTTTTATGTCGCCTCATGGCTGTCTGAGTTCCAAGTCCAGAGGCCGGAAAAATCCGGAACCCCTGCGGGATGTGCGCACAGCATTCCAGTTGGACAAGGATCGCATTGTTTTCTGCAATGCTTTCAGACGGCTGAAATACAAAACCCAGGTTTTTCTTTCCCCGCTTGGAGATCAGTACCGCACACGTCTGACCCATACACTGGAAGTGGCACAGATAGCCAGAACCATTGCGCGGGCCATGTATCTCAACGAGGATCTGGCTGAAGCCATTGCCCTGGGCCATGATTTGGGGCATACGCCCTTTGGTCACAGCGGGGAAACCGCTCTGAAGGAAATTTTTTCAAACAGCTTTGCCCATAATGAGCAGAGCCTCCGGGTGGTGGATATACTGGAAAACAGGGGAAAGGGACTGAACCTCACCCATGAGGTGCGGGACGGAATTTTAAAACATTCCAAAGGATACGGAAAAATCGTTCCGGAAAACATCAATGAAACGCCCTGCACCATTGAAGGCCAGATTGTGCGTTTTGCCGATATTATGGCCTATCTCAACCATGATCTGGAGGATGCCATCCGCAGCCGGGTAATTCATGAAGATCAGGTTCCAAAGGAATGTATTGAAATTATAGGAAAAAATCATCCGGACAGAGCCACAAACATGATGCGCGACATTATCTATTCCAGCAAAGCGGCAGACGGGGAACTGGTGCTGAACATGAGTGATTCTATGTATTCGGCCATGAGTCTGCTGCGGCAGTTTCTCTATGACAATGTATACCGTTCTGACAAGGTTCACAAGGAATTCATCAAAGCCAAAAAGATACTGTCGGAACTGTATCATTTTTTTCTGGAAAATTCCTCCAAACTGGAACAGGAACTGATCAATCTGGAAATGGAGCATCTGACAGATAACGGTCAGCCCTATGAACGTGTGGTATGTGATTTTATAGCAAGTATGACAGACCGTTATGCCATGAATCTGTATGCAAAACTGTTTTTTCCGATTCCAGTGGTGTAATGACAATTGACAATTCATAATTGAAATAACGGATTGCTGATATGATTTGGCCTTTTGAGAAATATGAACGGTTTTTGGAAGAATTGGAAAGCATTTTTGCTGAGATGGACGCAAATTATGAAAATGTCGCGGACAGATACGGTTTTCATTGCAGCGGATGTGAGGACAACTGCTGCCTGACCCGGTTTTATCATCATACCTGGCTGGAATATCTGTATTTGCTCCAGGGATTTTCAGAATTTGATGTGCAAAAGCGGGAGGCACTGAAAAAACAGGCTGAAATCGTCATCCGGGAAATGGCCTGCGCGGAAAAGGAAAATCAGGCAATACGCGTGATGTGTCCGCTCAATGAGGATGGACTTTGCATTCTGTACAGATTCCGGCCCATGATCTGCCGTCTTCACGGCATTGCCCATGAACTTCATCCACCGGGACGCAATACAGTTTACGGCCCCGGCTGCGATGCATTCACAAAGCAGACAGCAGGCAAAGACTATATCTGTTTTGACCGGACACCTTTTTATTCCAAAATGGCAGGGCTGGAATCCAAGCTGAAACAGGAACTTGGCATCAGAGACAAAATAAAAATGACAGTTGCAGAAATGATAAAGGATTTTTCATGAAAGAAATTGATGCAGACAAAATTGCCCAACTGCCCGGCAGAAGACTGGGGGCAGGAGAAACCTTCTGTTTCCGCTGCCATCCGGATATTGGATGTTTTAATTTATGCTGCCGGAATCTCAATCTTTTTCTTTATCCCTATGATGTCGTGCGCCTGAAAGCGGGGCTGGGGATTTCCTCGGATCAGTTTCTGGAAGATTATACGGACGCTGTACTGCGGGAAGGCGCAAATTTTCCGGAAGTCCTGCTGCGCATGGCCGACAATGCGGAAAAAACCTGCCCCTTTCTCACAGATGCCGGATGTTCCGTCTATCCGGATCGGCCGGACGCGTGCCGATCCTTTCCGGTGGAATACGGAATTTTCTTTGATGACAGGGGAAAATCCCAACTTCTGTCTTTTTTCAGACCGCCGGATTTCTGTCTGGGACAGAATGAAAAACAGGAATGGACAGCAGAAACCTGGGCTGATGATCAGGAAGCAAGGATGTATCAGCGCATGACAGTTCTTTGGGCAGAAATCCGCAGCCTGTTTGGGAACAGTCCCTGGGGAAACGAAGGGCCGCAGGGACCAAAGGCAAAAATGGCTTTTATGAGCGCCTACAATATGGATCGTTTCCGGGATTTTGTTTTTCAAAGCTCTTTTCTCAAGCGTTACAAAATCAAAAATGATCATCTGATGAAATTCCGGAGAAGCGACACGGAACTGCTGAAACTGGGATTTGACTGGATTCGGTTTTATCTCTGGGGAATAAAGCCGGAATATTTCAAAGTCAGAACCTGAGGGCAGATTCGAGTTGCGAAATTGGAATCTGGAACAACAATAACATCATTGCAAAAAGGAGGATCAAATGAGAAAGAATGTGCTGTTTGTCATCATGGCGTTTTTTTTGCTTGCAGGCAACGGATTTTCCCATGAAATAACTGTCAGAGTGCCTGAAGGCAACACCTATCCCCCGTTTTTTCTGCAGAATGAAAAGGGAGAGTGGGGAGGATTGTCCATTGAACTGACACAGGCCCTGCTTGCAGAAGCCGGTTATACGCCGGTTTACAAGGCTGTTCCGTTTGGACGGGCAATCACCTACATGCAGGAAGGCAAAATTGATATGATGCTGAACATGACGATTACAGAAGAACGGAAATCCTTTATGAATTTTATCGGCCCCCAGTTGGATGAGACCATTGTGCTGGTTGTCAGAAAGGATTCCGATTTTGCCATCACCTCGCTGGATGATCTGAAAAAGCTGCCAAAATCCATTGGGGTGGAACGGGGAAGGGTATATGGAACGAGTTTTGAGGAAAAACGGGCAGCGGATGAAGAGCTGAAAAGCAAACTCGCGGAAGTGACAGAGGTGGATTCAAATGAAAAACTGCTGGAAGCTGATCGCATCAGCGGTTTTCTCGGTTTTGGCTACAACACCTTTTATCAAATCAGAAACAATCCCCTTTATAAGAACTTCAAGGTGCATCCCTTTGTCATCAGTCAGGACTGGGTGCATTTCGGATTCTCAAAACAGTCTGTTTCTGAGGACATGCTTCAGAAGCTCCGGACGGCATATGAGCAGATAAAAGAGAAAGGAAGGTTTGAGGAAATCAGGCAGAAATATCTTGTGCAGTAACACGCTGCGGCAGTTCTGAACAATTGATGCACAGCCCGAAGCAGTGTGGGCAGGCGAAATTTTTCGCGTATTCAAAAAACCGGATTTTTCGGAAAAATCCGGTTTTTCTGAATAGGTTATACCAATTCACCATTGACCTGATGCAGGCCGCAGATGATCCGAAGGAGTGCAAAAATTAAGCGGAGCGGTTTTTTGCACACACAGAACTGCGGAAAAACTGACAATATTGGATCAAACCAATGGAGAATCGGTATTGCATTGAGGGCGGGGGAGTTCCGAACATTTGGCACTCCGGTACAGTTCTTTCTGAATGTGAAAGAATTTAAGTAAGGCTCCATAACTTTTCGGGTGCAAAGTTTTCAGAACAACCGGATTTTTTCGGAAAAATCCGGTTGTTTATACCTGAAAACTTTCGGTTGGGCACTTATTTGACAAATTCAATAAGGAGAAAGGCAATATATGACAGAAATATCTGACAATCGCTGGCGGGCAGGCATTCAGGTGAAACTGAGTCTGATACTGATCCTTGCAATCACATCGGTTCTGAGCGGATTTTCCCTGTTTTATTATTGCAAAACAAAATCGGCCATGCAAAAGGAACTGTGCTGCCAGGCTGATTTTTTTGCTGAAAATCTTTCCGCAAGTCTGTCGATGCCCTTATGGGAAATGAGGGAGAATCTCATTGAAAATATTATAGATTCAGCAATGCTTGAAAAACAGATATTTGCTGTTCTCATAAAAAATGAGAAAAAGACAGTCTATGGCAAAAAAAGAGACAGCAGTTGGAATATTGTCGGAACCTCTGATGTCATATCAGGAAATTACTGCGTGAGAAGCAAGGCCGTTGCCTCAAAGGATGAGGAAAATCTGGGCACTGTGGAAGTTTATATGACTTGGAAATTTTTGCAGAAGGAGCTTGATCGTTCCGCAGTCGGCATGTTTGCCGTGTGTGTTGCTGTCAATATGTTTCTGTTTTTCATCACGTTTTTCAGTCTGAAAAAATGGGTAATCCTTCCAGTCACGCATGTTATCAGGGGAATAAGCAGGGGAACTGAACAGATATTTTCTTCTTCCGGACAGGTGGCTTCCGCCAGCCAGTTGCTTGCACAGGGAAATTCTGCGCAGGCAGAGGCAAGTGAGAACATCTCATCCTCTTTGGAGAAAATTTCAGACATGGCAAAACAGAATGCGGACAGCGCTGCCCGGTCAGACAGCTTTATGAAAGAAGTCACAAATATTATTGGGAAAGCCATTGATTCCATGAACAGACTGAAAGATTCAATGGAAAACATTGTCAGTGCGGGAAAGGCAACTTCCGGGCTGGTGAAAACCATTGATGAAATTGCCTTTCAGACCAATCTTCTGGCACTGAATGCGGCTGTTGAGGCAGCCAGGGCAGGTGAGGCAGGCGGAGGGTTTGCAGTGGTCGCGGGAGAAGTGAAAAATCTGGCAACACGGGCATCCGAAGCTGCCCGAAACACATCTTCTCTGATTGAAGACACATTGGCAAAGATAGAGACCGGCGGAAGGATTGCCTTGGAAACCCGTGAGAATTTCAGTGAAACCGCTGCGTATACGAACAAGGTGGGGGAACTGACTTCCCGGATTGCGCAGACCTCCAAAGATCAGTCTCACAGGATTGCACAGTTGAACCATGCGGTAAGAGAAATTGACAAACTGATTCAGAACAATGCGGCTGATGCAGAGGAGACGGCTTCCGCTTCCGCAGAAATGAATGCACAGGTTGAAAAAATAAAAACCTTTGCAAATGAGCTGATCCTTCTGACAGGGAAAAAGCATATCGAATCAGGCTCGCCGTGAAATTCTTGGAAAAGCCTGTCTGGGAATCCGCAGGCAGTCAGGGCACAGGCAGCAGAGGAAAAATTTGCGGGAAAACAGCCGGTACAATTTTTCTGTCCGGAATCCCCCCAGTCTTGTGAAAAACCTATGGAAAAAACCGGATTTTTCGGAAAAATCCGGTTTTTATACAAAATTTTATGTTTCATGCCAATTCTCTGTTGAAAATATGCATATGAAACACACCCATGTCCCTCTCAGGAGGGGATTTTAAAAAAATCAGTGGATACCGATTCTTCGTTGATTTTATGCAGTGCCGCAGGTTTTTTGTGGCTGCCCTCTCTGTGGGAAACGAATGTACCGTAGGAATTTGCAAAGGCAAAAATGGCTTTTATGAGCGCCTACAATATGGATCGTTTCCGGATTTTGTTTTTCAAAGCTCTTTTCTCAAGCGTTACAAAATCAAAAATGATCATCTGATGAAATTCCGGAGAAGCGACACGGAACTGCTGAAACTGGGATTTGACTGGATTCGGTTTTATCTCTGGGGAATAAAGCCGGAATATTTCAAAGTCAGAACCTGAGGGCAGATCTGAGTTGCGAGATTGGAATCTGGAACAACAATAACATTGCAAAAAGGAGGATCAAATGAGAAAGAATGTGCTGTTTGTCATTCATGGCGTTTTTTTTGCTTGCAGGCAACGGATTTTCCCATGAAATAACTGTCAGAGTGCCTGAAGCGCAACACCTATCCCCCGTTTTTTCGCGAGAATGAAAAAGGGAGAGTGGAGGATTGTCCATTGAACTGACACAGGCCCTGCTTGCAGAAGCCGGTTACAAGCCGGTTTACAAGGCTAAACCCGTTTGGACGGGCAATCACCTACAGAGTGCAGGAAGGCAAAATTGATATGATGCTGAACATGACGATTACAGAAGAAACGGAAATCCTTATGAATTTTATTCGCCCCCAGTTGGATGAGACCATTGTGCTGGTTGTCAGAAAGGATTCCGATTTTGCCATCACCTCGATGATCCAAAGTCAGCCAAAATCCATTGGGTGGAACGGGGAAGGGTATATGGAACGAGTTTTGAGGAAAAACGGGCAATGGATGAAGAGTTGAAAAGCAAACTCGCAAGTGACAGAGGGTATGGTGGATTCAAATGAAAACTGGTTGAGCTGATCGCATCAGCGGTTTTCTCGGTTTTGGCTACAACACCTTTATCAACCAGAAACAATCCCCTTTATAAGAACTTCAAGGTGCATCCCTTTGTCATCAGTCAGACTGGGTGCATTTCGGATTCTCAAAAACAGTCTGTTTCTGGAGGACATGCTTCAGAAGCTCCGGACGGCATATGAGCAGATAAAAGAGAAAGGAAGGTTTGAGGAAATCAGGCAGAAATATCTTGTGCAGTAACACGGGCGGCAGTTCTGGAACAATTGATGCACAGCCCGAAGCAGTGGGCAGGGCGAAATTTTTCGTGCATTCAAAAAAATCGGATTTTTCGGAAAAATCCGGTTTTTCTGAATAGGTTATACCAATTCACCATTGACCTGATGCAGCCTGCAGATCCGGAAGGAGTGCAAAAATTAAGCGGAGCGGTTTTTTTGCAATAATACAGAACTGCGGAAAAACTGACAATATTGATCAAACCAATGGAGAATCGGTATTGCATTGAGGGCGGGGAAACCCTGAACATTTGGCACTCCGGTACAGTTCTTTCTTGAATGTGAAAGAATTTAAGTAAGGCCCATAACTTTTTGCAAGTTTTCAGAACAACCGGATTTTTTCGCAAAAATCCGGTTGTTTATACCTGAAAACTTTCGATTGGGCACTTATTTGACAAATTCAATAAGGAGAAAGGCAATATATGACAGAAATATCTGACAATCGTGCTGGCGGGCAGGCATTCAGGTGAAACTGAGTCTGATACTGATTCTTGTACAATCACATCGGTTCTGGAGCGGATTTTCCTGTTTTATTATTGCAAAACAAAATCGGCCATGCAAAAGGAACTGTGCTCGCCAGGTTGATTTTTTTGCTGAAAATCTTTCCCGCAAGTCTGTCGATGCCCTTATGGGAAATGAGGGAGAATCTCATTGAAAATATTATAGATTCAGCAATGCTTGAAAACAGATATTTGCTGTTCTCATAAAAAATGAGAAAAAGACAGTCTATGGCAAAAAAAGAGACAGCAGTTGGAATATTGTCGGAACCTCTGGATGTCATATCAGGAAATTACTGCGTGAGAAGTAAGGCCGTTGCCTCAAAGGATGAGGAAAATCTGGGCAATTGTGGAAGCTTATATGACTTGGAAATTTTTGCAGAAGAGCTTGATCATCCCGCATTCGGCATGTTTTGCCGTGTGTGTTGCTGTCAATATGTTTCGTTTTTCATCACGTTTTTCAGTCTGAAAATGGGTAATCCTTCCAGTCACGCATGTTATCAGGGGAATAAGCAGGGGAACTGGAACAGATATTTCCTTTTCTTTCCCGACAGGTGGCTCCCGCCAGCCAGTTGCTTGCACAGGAAGGCTCTTGCGCAGGCAGAGGCAAGTAGAGAACATCCATCCTCTTTGGAGAAAATTTCAGACATGGCAAAACAATGCGGACAGCGTCATTTTCCGGTCAGACAGCTTTATGAAAGAAGTCACAAATATTGGGAAAGCCATTGATTCCCATGAACAGACTGAAAGATTCAATGGTGATAAAACATTGTCAGTGCGGGAAAGGCAACTTCCCGGGCTGGTGAAAACCATTGATGAAATTGCCTTCGACCAATCTTCACTGAATGCGGTTAAGCCGAGGCGCCCAGGGCAGGTGAGGCAGGCGGAGGGTTTGCAGTGGTCGCGGGAGAAGTGAAAAATCTGGCAACACGGGCATCCGAAGTCAGCCTGAAACACATCTTCTCTGATTGAAGACACATATTGGCAAAGATAGAGACCGGCGGAAGGATTGCCTTGGAAACCCGTGGAGAATTTCAGTGAAACCGTCAGCAGAGTACGAACAAGGGGAACTGACTTCCCGGATTGCGCAGACTTCAAAGATCAGTCTCACAGGATTGCACAGTTGAACCATGCGGTAAGAGAAATTCGACAAACTGATTCAGAACAATGCTGCTGATGCAGAGGAGACGGTTCCTGCTTCCTTGCGAGAAATGAATGCACAGGTTGAAAAATAAAACCTTGCAAATGAGTTGATCCTTCTGACAGGGAAAAGCATATCGAATCAGGCTCGCCGTGAAATTCTCTTGGAAAAGCTCAATCTGGGAATCCGCAGGCAGTCAGGGCAATAGCGGGCCGGAGGAAAAATTTGCGGGAAAACAGCCGGTACAATTTTTCTGTCCGAATCCCAGTCTTTTGAAAAACCTTATGGAAAAACCGGATTTTTCGAAAATCCGGTTTTTATACAAAATTTTATGTTTCATGCCAATTCTCTGTTGAAAATATGTACATGAAACACACCCATGTCCCTCTCAGAGGGGATTTCTTAAAAATCAGTGGATACCGATTCTTCGTTGATTTTATGCAGTGCCGCAGGTTTTTTGTGGCTGCCCTCTCTGTGTCCTTTGCGGCAAAACAAATCCGGCGGAAAGCATGGTTTCAAAGGAGAATCGGTATTATACCGAATCGCCATTGATTTGTTCAATATAAGTATAGTGTTTAAGATAATTTGGGGGTTCTTATGCAGGTTCTGCGTAGGTTGGGGTGAGGAACGAACCCCAACAAATTCAAAGTGTTGGGGTTCACTGCATTCACCCCGGCCTGCACAATAATATTATCTGAAAGTCTGTATGTTTTCAATGGAGAATCGGTATTACAGGCCAGCAACTGGATTCACAGCAAACTGCGGCCCCTTCTTTATCCTGATATTCAAAAACAAAACCTCGGCACAGCATTGACGCATATTCTCTTCGCCTGCTAAGGGACTGATTTTCTTCATGATTTCCAGCACCATATCCTTTTCATGCGGCAAAATTTTTTCTCTCATAAGCTCATCCCGTCCTTCCAAAGACTTCGAGCGTATTGAGGAAAAGGCGGGATCCGCTTTCCAGGCAGTGAAAAACAGACGCATGAGTGTGCGCACACTGCCTCCGCTCATGCGGCAGAGGGTTTCAGCAGTTGCGCTTTTTCAAATACCGTCTCAGCCATTTTTGATATGCTCCGCCCCATCTCGTATTCGGAAAAACCCGTGTCATCACAGTATGTTTCAGCAGATGCAGACCTTTTTCGCAAACTTGCCTCTGAGCAGAACCGGAACCATTGCCAGCACTTTGGGTTTGGAAAAATGTCATTTGAGATTTTCCGATTCATCAGAATACACCATGCTCAGGGGAGCGGTCAATGATGGTATGGCAGTCGAGATTTCTTTGAAGGTTTTCAGCATGTCGCTTTCATATTTCTGACGATGCTCCAGCCCATCCGCAATCGGGCACAAGGCCCGGCTTTCCCTTTTCTCTGCATTTGTTTTGCAATGGCAAAAATTTCTTTGTTGATCCGCTCCATGCTTCTGTCCGGTCCGGATTCCGGTCTGTCGGCTTCGGCGCCTGTATGACCGGGCACTGAACCATTCCCGTTCAAGCAGACTTTATCCAGCTTTCGGACAGCGGCAGCAGCAGATCGTTGATGCTGTCTGTTTCCGCTTTGCTGGTTGTATGCGGCATAAATCAACATGGAAGCCGTCATCCTCCAGTCTTTTTTCAGCCGCAGCAGTCTCCGTGGATTTGCCGTACTCGCATGACCGGTGAAAATCTGAAAAGAAGGTTCATCTGAAAGTGCTATGGTGCGTCTGATTTCCTGAATCAGGCTCCGGAACGCACAGAGGAAAAATCCGATAGTATTTCTGATCTTCTCGCTTTGGATATATCCCAGTGTGCAGGTTGGATTGCAGACCCGGAAAAGCTGTTTCACCCAATCTCTGCTTTCCGCTGTATCTTCTTCTGGACTGAAACAGGTGTGCTGCATGGTCCCAGATTTCTTTCAGAAAATCCTGTTCATTGAGTGAGATACTGTAAAAATGATTGCAATCTGGGAATGACTTCCAGAACCGCATCCGGATGGGCAATTGTCTGAGCATATTCCGGACATTTTCTACAGATGCAAATTCATCCCGGTCCCGCACACGGCCAGACAGGACAGGGAATCGGGTGCACATCTTCAAAACGCGCCAAATCCACAGGCGGGCGATACCATGAGATATGCGGCAAATCTTTTTCCGCTTTGCAGTCAATATGGGCATTGACCTTTAAGTCCCGAAAGAATATCCGGGCTGTCCCCACCTCTTTTATGCCCTATGCATACAGATACGATGCTGCCCGGACATCTGTCTGCCTTCCCTTCCTCCTTTTTCATCATGCACTCCCGCACTGTTGGCCCACGCCCCTGAAATTGAACCGCAGGGTGGTATATCCTTTTTCCGGCAACCTCCAGAATGGTCTTTGACTATTATACTGTCCATGTCCCCTCCGTACAGAGGATGCGGATGGGTAATGACAACCCCCTCTGTCTGTCTCGTCGCTGATCCAAAAGCCTTCCAGCCGGTATGGCCGGAATGAAACCGGATCTGTTCTTCCATGATATTGTCTGCTCCGTGATTGACGGTAATCCGGTTTTTCCTGAAAGGATTCCGGACGGTTTTATCGAACTCATGCTCGCTGAAGACATTTGCCTGAAAAGTGAAAAAACGGGCATTTTCTTTCCATGCGTCCGAGGCCAGCCCGGCCTTTTGACAGAGATGTCCCAGCATCTGCTCCCGGTCCCAGCCCCGCTCCGGAGCCACCTGGGGAAGAAAGACAGCAGAGCGTCCATCTTTACGGATCTGCACTCCGTCACGTCCCACAAGAATCTGCCCGGCCCGGACACTTCCCGGAAAGGTGTCAGTCAGCACGGATATTTAATTTCCTGCATTGCGGAAGTCTCGCGCCGGCAAGGGTCCGAAAACGCCCGTCCTGAAACGCCAAAAAGCTCAGAGCCATTTCCACCACCCGACAGAGAGGGCGGTTCCCGGCCATATCTGATGCAGCCTGCAGATCCCCTATTTTTTTTCAAAGTGACAACGCACCTCTGCTATACTAGGTATTGTGCATCAAATCCGCGCCAGAGGCACGGTTTCAATCCAGATACCAGCGATGGTGTTCTCTGGGCAAAGGCCAGCAGAGATTTTTTTGCGCGCCATTCAGATCATCTGGCAGATCAGCCGATCGCCGGATTCCGGCACAAAGGTCCTGGCATCCGGTCTGTGCAAACTTTCCGATGCCGCAAACACAACTGCCCTGCATCCACCAATTCGATTCCGATCTCCCAGACGCGCCAACGGAATGGCATAACTGATGATGCGTCCGCAGTTGGCTCCAAAGCTGCACGCGGTCACGGCGTAGCCCATAATGGGAGCCTGACCGCATAGGAAAGTGGAAAGATTGCTGATTCCTTTCTTTCCAGCCCGATGACCTCACTCAGACGGGCCGGATCAAGGGAATCATGGCTTCCAGCGTATTGCGGTTCAGACAGGCGCATCCTCATACGCGGGATAATGGGACAAATCCGTGCTGGATGGGCAATCAGCGCGGCGGGAGCGAATCACATCTGCCAGTTTTCTGCCAAAACGCACACAGGTTTGCGGATCATCGGTTCCCAATGACCGGAAGAATCTTCTGCACCCGGAAAAGGATTTGCACAAAGGGAATCATCACCTCCACAGAATGCTCTTTCTCATGCGCGCTCTGTGAAAGAAATATCACCTTTTCCGACATGAGTGTCACGCGGTTTTTTCATCAATTTCCGCCACACCCAGAGGTGTCCGGTATCCGCTCAGGACAAACGGAAATTCCGGCAAAACCGGGAGCGGAATGATTGGTTCCCAGCAGGACTATGAGATCGGCATTCATGCCCTGCAGCCTTGTGCAAACGCGGTCTGCTAGATTTGACCGGAATAGATATAACCGGCGGGGCGCAATGCGGCACGGGGCGTTCCCCTTTTGCCGGAAGCGCACTATCCAGAAAATGCCGGACTGCGAGAGAGAGAGTTTCTCCTGGATCAGAAGGATAAAACCGTCCGGAAACCGCAGGCTCCGGCATTATCCGCGGCAAATGCCTGCGAACTTCGAAGGGGAAAATCAGCGTGATGGCAAGAAACAAAAAGATTTTGCTGTCTCCATTTCAGACCTCCGGTTTTTCTGGTTGCAGGTACTCTCAGTCGAAAGTTTTCAGGCATCCTCCAAAAACCTGATTTTTCCGAAAAATCCGGTTGTTGTGAAAAATGCTGTATTCCAAAAATCTGTGAGGTCAGCCTTTTTCCCTGTCATTTTGGATTAAGCTGAAATCTGTTCATTTCAAATCATTTTGAATACGGCTTTTGCCGACAACAGTGCTGACATGAGATCGCAAACAGTGAACGGCCTTTTCTGACAGGTGCATTCCGGGTGCAGAGACACAATGCTCTCTGATAAGATACAGAAAAAAAAGCGTTTTCAGGCAGAAAGAACCCGAAAACCTTGTTTTTTATGCAGGCCGTAATAATCGAACCAATAACCTACTGATTAAGAGTCGGGTGCTCTTTACCCAGTTGAGCTAATTGCCCTGCGTAAAGAATGGTTACTTTACCAGTTTTTTCCCCAAAAGTCAACAAAAAAATTTCCGGGATGGCTGTAAAAACTGTCTGCTCCCCCTTGGCGTCCTGCGCCCCGGTATCCGAAACACACAGAAAAACAACGGATTCCGGCTTTTGCCGGAATGACGGAGAATACAGCAAATGCCGGATTTTCAGATGCCTGCACAGCCATCAAGTTAATTTTAAAAAAGTCACGCTGCCGGTCGCAGGCGCTTGTGCCATGCTCTTCCGCATCCGCTGTTCTGGCCAGTTTTTTCTCCATTTTCCGGGAAGGCTTTTCCACATGTCCGGCAGGGATTTGATCAGGGAATATGCCCGTTTTGCTCGCGAGCCTCAAACGCGGGAACCGAATATCTTTGAAAACCCTCTGTCCGGGATATCGTCCCCCACCCCGGACTGGGCAATCGATCATCACACCGCCGCTGATTTTCAGGATGTCCCGCAATGCCCACCTGTCCGCCCGCCACGCAGTGATGCCCCATGACCACAGATCCGGCAATCCCCACCTGCGGAACCAGCAGGCAGCCAATCCGGTGCCGTGACCAATGACCACATGATCCCCGATTTTGCGCTCTCTTTGCCGATAACCGTATCATCCAGAGCGCCCTTTCAATCGCGCAAATTTGCGCCCAGTTCTGCATCATCTTCACGATCACTCTGCCGATATGGACAATTTTGTGATGAATCCCCTTGTGCGTGGCATATCCGAAGCCATCCTGCCCCACTGTGGCATTGGCATGGATTCTGACCCGGTTCCCGATTCTGCAATTTTCATACACCACCACATTGGGAAAAAGCACGCAGTTCTCTTCCGATTTGAACATTTTTTCCCACAGATACCCCCCGGATATATCCGGCTTCCTCTTCCAATGCGCGCATTTCTTCCACACTGACAAATCCCCGATGCAGGTGTTTTCCCGATCTATGCACTTTGGGCTATGGCAGATTTGGGACTGATGCAAAAATTCTCCGGCAAATCCGGTTTCCGTAAAACAAGTCCATAATCCAGGCAAATGCGATAGGGATCTTTCAGTAATCAGAAGAGACGCGGAGATCCAGTTCCTCTGCCGCAATAATGGCAGATGGTTTTGTGGTCAGGCACAGTTTTTTGTATTTCCGGTTTGCCAGAAATGATTTCCTTCTTTGGCACTTTCCAGAGTGGAAACAGAAATGGATGGGAACAGCCGCATCCTCCTCGTACACTGCCTCCCACATATGCGGCCAGTTCCTCCCAGTGTTTTTGCATTCATGTTTGCGCGATCCTTTGCTATTGTCATTCAGACGCGAAGCAGGCACGGAAACCTGCTCCTTGTGCGGAAATCTTTTTTATAACAGTATTGGCAGAAAAGGGGCAACGGAGAAAACAGGAAAAATCAGCACCCGGGCAAACCGGATAAGAGAATGTTAAAAAACACGGAGGCGGTCCTACACCTGCCTCCGCAGGAAAATATCAGCGGATTTGATCTGTTATCACAAATCATCCGTTCCATCGCGCCGTAAAACGGGTTACTACCCATCCGAACTGTCCGCCCGGCGTTCCAACATAAAGCCATCCTCACTTTCACCCTTCACAGTAAGGGAATCTCCCCGCACACCAGCAGGAGACTGGATAATGAAATCCGGGGCCGGGATCGGACATTGAGCACCTCTGCGGTGACAGAAGTCTGATAACTTCAAGTGAAAAGTGCGGGTATACCGCAGGGAGCCTCACGCAGGCGGTCCCGGGCAACCACATAGCCGGAAGGAAACCTCTTTGTAATATACGCCGTCATTGTAATAATATATCAATCCCCGCCCACACTGACAGGAACAGCCCAGCGGAAGCGAGACAAGCACTGTGCCAATCGGGGCTTACAAATACAGACGCCATTTCCATCCCGGATAATATCCAAACCAGGCCAGAAAATTTGCCCCCAGCCCAATGTGAACTCTGGATGATGAGAGCGGTGATAGCGAACCGGATGTCTGTGAGGGTGCACAGAAGGCCGGTGATGGACCAGTGGGCCGATGGCTGTAAACCGGGGCCGGTAATGGGGACGATGATCCGGTCTGTGCCGGGGCTCATACCGGGACTGTGATGAAAACTGTGTCTCGCTATCTTCCCGATGATCCCCGGATGACTGATCCGCGGCTTTTAACGGATGAAAATCATTTCTGCCGCCCTTTCCGGACATGCCCCGGATGAAAGAGGAACGGTCGGGGCCGCTGGGCGCGAAAATCCCCTCTGCCGCTTTTTTCCCCCTGTAATCCTGAAAAGCAGATGCACCGCCTGTGCACAGAAACAGCATCACTGCGGAACTGTTGTGAGAAAACAGAGACATTGCTTTAATGCGGAAACAAGTTTTTTCATGGCTTCCCTCCTTTTTTCTGCCGGATAACGCCTGTCTTCCATAAAGAATGAAGACCTTTGCCTGTCCTTTTTGACGATGATCGCGGTGAAAAGGTTTACAGTTTTTTGTGAGCGCACTGAAATTTTCTCCCTGTTTTCAGGATTTGCAAATCTGAATTTTTGCCAGGGGATTTCGACAGTGATCTCGCAGCGAATTCACCATTGAAAATATGCTTTATGGAAAATGTTTTGCGGAAGACAATGCCGGTCCGCTGTCGATTTGCAAAGTCCTGCAAGCATTCTGACCTTTGTGTCCTCTCTGTGTTCCCTTAGCGGTCAAAACAGACTCGGCACAAAGCATGTTTTCAATGGAGAATCGGTATTATGTCCCAGGGAAAGACAGGACAGATTTTTTCTCAGAGATATTTATTATAATTTCATTACTTATCAAAATTGACTGTATCGTAATGAATACGCATATATTTTCACTTGACAAATCTGTCGTTATGATAGAAAACATAAAAATCAAACGTATTCCAGAAGGGTTTGGCAACCGGTCAGAAAAGATTCACTTACGGTTTTCTGAAGAAACTTGGAAGGCCGTTCACAGATCGAATCCCACCCCGGCTTGGGCACGGCTCCTGCTTTGTGCTGAAAGCATTGCATTGTTCTGATCACAAGAATACAAATCAGACAGAGGGCAGTGTCAGAAGTGAGAGATTTTCTGTCTCATTGTCATGACACAGGAATTTATCCGGAGCGCACAAAAAGATGACAGGGGCATAACTGCCTGCATTTTTTGTGTCAGTTTCCAAAAACAGCATCCGCGGGTTTGGTGCAGAGATTCGATTTTCCTTTCTGCAAAAGAGGATTCACCGGGGAAATTTCCGATCCCTTTGCAGTAAAAAAGAGAAAAAAGGGCGAAAACCCCGCTCGGTTTCTGAATGATGCAGAAAACACGCCGGACAGATTCAGAAAAAGAAAGGAGGCAAAGAATGAACGAATATTGTCAGAGAAATTCTGCGGATGAAAAAATTTGAGGAACTGCATGATGGCGCAGTTTTCATGTTTCCCGGAGATCGTGCCGGGGCAGTGTGAAAGATACAGGATTTGTCAAAATCGGGGCACCAACCGATACACAAAAATAGCGGAATTTCAGAAAACAGCGGGAGCCACCCCGTCTCAGGTGGATTGTCTCGGAGATGGAAGTTTTTCACAAAGGGGTTGTCGCCTTCCAGAAATTAAGGATGACAGTAAAAGGCAGTGAAACCTTCACTGCCTTTTATTTTTGCAGAGATGTTTGATCTTGACAGGAATCGGTTATGGCTTTACAGTAAAAAAACTGTAAGCGAATTGCTTACAAGTTACGGTTCATTGACAAATAAACTGCAAGGAGAAATTTTATGATGTGTTTTCCTTTTGTTATTTATCTGAAAATTGAGACAATCCTTTGATTGTGCTTATTCAGACATAAAGGATTGGAAGATTATTATTATAACAGAATTTTAAAAGGTATTCAGCAAACATGCAGATAAAATTGCTGATATTTGGATTTGATTGATGGCCAGATCCAAAATTGGAGACATTAATTTCCGGATCGGATTTGCACCCGCCGCTCTCAAAGAAGACAAAATATGGCGGTTGTTGTGTCAGAGCCTGGCGCATTACCTTCAGATTTGAAAATGTCGATGCCCTCTGTTGTGGATTATTTGAAGCTATCATTAGAAGGCTGGATTACTTCTCTTTTACCAAACAGGAAAAGAAGGCAGAATTGAATGTTTAACAGGTTAAAAAAATTATGGATATGCAAAAGAAAACCGGCACATCCCGGACGTATTATACGAAATCTTTATCTGAAGCCCCTGTCATTGACAATAACTGAACTGGCAGAATCGATCTGTGTTCCAGAAAAACGGTTTCAGCCATTGTCAATGAACGGAATGATTACACCGGAAATGGCACTTCGTCTGTCACAGGCTTTTGGCACGACCTTGATCTGGCTGAATCAAGAGAAAAAGCATGATTTATGGTGTGCCATGAATGCGAATAAGGACTGATGAATGTGCGGAAGATTTATCAGCATGCAGTGAAGCTGTTGCCCGAGAGGAGTTTCTATTGCTCATACCAATTCTGCATTGAAACCATGCTTATCCGATTCCGGCGCCGAAATGAAATGAAACGGAATTCTTGGCCTCGGTTCTCGAATCCTTTCAGTTTCCCGGCTTTCAGTCTGGACCTTTCCGCCCATGCATTGTATAAATTCAATGACGATTTTATTCCCGATTGGAGAAGCAAAAAGGCAGTGAAATTTTCACTGCCTTGCTTGCGGAATTTCATCTCCAGCATCCGCAGACAGTCCTTCGGCAAAACTGGTGCGTACCTTTGTCTCGCAGACTTACCTCCACAAGATCATTGGGATCATTGATGGAGGTGTCCGGATCTCGTGATGATGCTGTGAAGCCCGATGTATTCGTCCATGTAATCTTTCCACATTTCATCTTCCGAACGTTTGTACACTTCCACTTTCTGTCCTCTGCGGAATGACATGATTTCCCTCCGTGCTGAATGCTGAATTTTCAATGTTGAATGTATAATACCAATTCTCCATTGAAAATATGCCTGTCCGGTTCCGGAGTGCCAAAACGGATTGAAACGGAATTTTGGCCGGATTTCCGGACTGTTTCAGTGTCCCGGACTTTCAGTTCGGGACTCCTTCGCCCCAGATCTGGGGGTAAGCTAAACACTGCATAAATTCAATGGCGATTTGGTATAATGCCTGTGTCAGTGCCATTGACGCGAATCGAAAAGGATTTGTCGGGAGTCCAAACTGAAATTTGGAAGTCTGTGGCTTTTTGCCAAATTTTCAGTTTGGCACTCCGGTAAAAGCAAATTCTGTTACGGAGCCGTCACCTCTGCACTGTATGCTGCGGTTTTTTTCCGCAGGCAGGCATCGCAGATCATCCGCTGCTCCGTTTTTGCGCCCGCAGGGCTGATGCGTCTGCGGATGTATTCCACATATCTTCTGGGCCCCATAATTGCGCCGCAGATTTCGCAGTGCAGCAGTTTCTGCCGGTTGAGGATGGTTCCGCACAGAGACAGTATCCGCTCCCCGTCCCGATCTTCAATTTTCATGGCTCCGTTGGGACAGTTGTTCGCGCAGGCTCCGCAGGTGATGCACCGGTCTTCGGTGCGCCGGAAATCGGTTTTCACGGGATGATCAAAATCCAGATACCCCATCTGCAGCGCGTCAATCTTCATTTTGTCCCGGCAGACTTCCACGCATTCCCCGCAGCGGCGGCAGATGTCGCAGCGCAGACAGCGCCGGGCTTCTTCCCGCACTTCATTTTCCGTGTACCCCAGCTCTGCCTGCTGAAAGGTGGTTCGGCGCCGGTCAATGTTGAGGAATCCCATTTCCGGTCTTTTCAGGATCATCTTGGTGGTGGCAGGCACTTCCAGACACTCCATCCGTCCTCTGCGCACCGGAACCGGCGGCATTTGGGGCTGGGGAATGCCGGAAAGCCAGCGGTGAATGGCCATGGCCGCGCGCTTGCCGCCGCCAATGGCCTCAATCACGGTGGCCGGACCTGTGACGGCATCGCCTGCCGCAAAAATGCCGGGTTCTGAGCTTTCCATGCTGACCATGTTCACATCAATGGTGTTGCGCCGGGTCCATTTCAGATTTGTCAGAGAAGACAGACAGGACGTATCCACCTGCTGACCAATGGCTGCAATAATCACATCCGCTTCCATGAGATAATCACTGCCTTCCACCGGAACCGGCGACATGCGGGAGCTGCCTTCCTGTTTCACCAGTTCCGCACGCAGACAGCGCAGCCCCGTGATTTTTCCCTCACGCCCCGCCACCTCTGTGGGCACGGTGAGAAAAGAGAAATGCACGCCTTCCTCCTCTGCCTGTTCCACTTCCTCCTCATCTGCGGGCATTTCATTGCGGGTTCTGCGGTAGGCCAGTGTCACTTCCTCACAGCCCAGCCGGATGCAGGTTCGGGCTGCATCAATGGCCACATTGCCGCCGCCGATGACAATGATTTTTTTCCCGGGTCTGCGGCGTTCCCCCAAAGCCACGCGTCTGAGCAGATCTATGGCATCCGTGACACCGTATTCTTTTTCCCCCGGCAGATTGAGTTTGTATGCCCGGTGCGCGCCAATGGCAAAAAAGAACGCGTCAAATCCTTCGGCTTTCAACTGCTCCAGATCGACATCCCTGCCAAACCGGGTGCTGAAGACAAATTCCACGCCCAGTTCTTCAAGCATCGCGACTTCCCGGTCTATGACCTCTCTGGGCAGACGGTACCGGGGAATGCCCACCAGGGTCATGCCTCCGGCTGAGGGAAGGGCTTCAATGACCCGGACAGAATAGCCTTTGACAGCCAGATAATACGCGCAGCTCATGCCGCCGGGGCCTGCACCGATGACACAGACTTTTTTGCCTTTGTCCGGTTCTTTGGGCGGATTGGCATATTTGCCTTCGGACATGGCCCGCTCTGCCGCAAAGGCTTTGAGGAATTTGATGGAAACCGGTGTGTCAATGCGTCCCCTTACGCACATGAATTCACAGGGCCGGGTGCAGACCAGACCGCAGACCCAGGGAAAGGGATTGTCTTTGCGAATCACTTCAATGGCTTCTGCGTCCTTTCCCATGCCGATAAGCGTGACATAGGTGGGCACATCAATGCCTGCCGGGCAGGTCATCTGGCAGGGCGCGGGCGCAAGTTTCACGCAGGCCCCGCTCGCGCAGTTATGGGTTTCTGCATGACTGACAAACACCTCATGGTGCCGGTGCAGCGCAGCGCGCACTTCTTCCGCGGACTGTCTTGCATCCGCGTCCGAGGCATTGGCCAGAAGTTCCTCCGCGCGGGCTTCCAGCACAGGAACATGATCATGACCGCCCCTGCCCCAGGCCAGATCCTCCATAAGCTCCATGACTTCCGAGGCAATGCGCCGGGTTTTGGGAATTTTGAACCGGCCCGAGGCAATGGCTTTGCCCAGAAAGGCAATGGTGTCATTGACCGGACAATTCTGTTTTGCCATCACAGCCTCCCTTGGTTATTCAAATTCCGGTGCAGACACGATCCGGGCATGTCTTTCCCTCCGGATCCGGGGCAGATTCTCAACTTTTCCAAAACTCAGGGCACCTGTGGGGCATACTGTGACACACGCGGGTTTCAGTCCCTGATCAATCCGGTCTTTGCAGTAATCGCATTTGATGACTTTGTCCTCATCCGGATCCCACTGGGGCGCGCCCCAGGGACATGCCTGCACACAGGCTTTGCAGCCCACGCATTCGTCCTGATCCACAAACACAATGCCGTCTTCAGGCCGTTTCTGCATGGCTCCGGTGGGACAGGCATCCACGCACCAAGGTTTTTCACAGTGAAAACAGGACATGAACACATAAGCTGCCCGGCATCGCTCTCCTGTCACCTTCGGCCCCACTTCAATAACCTGACAGAGCCGGGGACCGGCCGGAAGCGATTTGCTGATTTTGCACTGCACTTCGCAGGCATGGCACCGGATGCATTTTTTGCTGTCCTGCAAGAGATAGTACTGACTCATTTTGTTTCCCCCTTGTCAAGAAACCCGTTTTTCGGATATTTTTCTTACAGATACGAAATGTTCCTGCATGGCAACCGCGCCTCCGGCTTTGTCCCATATCTCATTGCCCCGGGGCATGAAACGGTTGTCTGCCAGTCCCCGGCCTTTGGCCCTGCTTTCCACAGGCAGACGGTGTCCGAATCCGTGCACGGTGAATACCGCATCGGGATGAATCTGATCCGTCACTTTGGCCCGTATGCTTTCGCTGTAGCCATCCGCATTGCTCACTTCCACCATATCTCCGTCTGCGATGCCCTGTTTTTCCGCGGATGCGCTGTTGATCCAGAGGACATTTTCCGGCATCTGCTCAAAAAGCAGGGGATTGTTGACGGTATGCCCCTGGGTGTGAAGACCGCAGCGGCCAAAGGTCAGGCGGTAGGTTCCTTTGGGCGGACGGGCAGGGGATTCATAGGGAAGCAGAGATGGAACTCCCTGTTTTTCCAGTTTTTCACTGACAATTTCGATTTTTCCTGACCCGGTTTTGAATTTCAGACTGTCCTGATCCCGGTACAGGGGCTTCTCTCCCAGCAGCACCACACCTTTTTCATCAAAATCCTCAATTTTGACACCGGTTCCCTGCAACTGGTAATTCCAGATATCTTCCACGGAATCAAAAACAAGTTCTTTGAGTCCCATGACTTTGGAAAGGCCGGAGACAATCTGCCAGTCAGCCTTGGTGTCATACCGGGGTTCCACGGCCCGCTTCCGGATAAAGAGATAAGGAATCAGGTCACTTTTGGAGGCCAGAATGCTTTCCCGCTCCAGATAGGGGGACATGGGCAGAATCACATCCGAATACCAGGCCGTATCTGACCAGGAAAAGGTTACGGAAACCAGAAGATCCAGATTGGAAAAAACCTTTTGCAGATGATCAGGATCGGCAAAGCCCATGAGGGGATCATGGCGGTAGGCAATATAGGCTTTCAGAGGATAGGGTTCCTGTGTTTCCATAGCCTTGAACGCCAGATGCGTGACACCCGGGCCGGATTCAAAATGGGGATATTTCCAGCCTGCACCGTCCGCTCTTTTTTCTTCGGGTTTGGGATAAATATCCATAAACTGCCTCAGACCTTTGCGCTCATAATCTGCGGGTTTGTTGGTGATGGGCAGACCGCCTTTGGCTCCCACGGAACCCAGCAGGCTGTTGATGATGTAAATGGTGCGGGAAACATAAAAGGAATTTTTGTAACGGGCTGTCATCCATCCGGGATGCCAGAGAACAGCAGGCGCGGCTTCGGCCAGTTCTTTGACAAAGCTGCGGATGCGCGAGGCGGAAACACCGGTTTCCCTTTCCGCCCATTCCGGAGTGCAGAGCCGGACAAAATCTTCCAGTCTGTCAAAATCTGAAACATATTTTGAAACATAATCCGCATCGTAAAGTTTTTTGTCTATGAGTTCGTGGATGACAGCCAGATTGAAGGCATAATCGGTTCCGGGCCGGACCTGAAAAAAATTATGCGCCTTGGCAGCCGATACCGTGCTGCGGATGTCAATGACAGAAAGCCGGCATCCGTTTTCCAGTGCTGCGGTCATTTCACTGACTTCCCGCACATTGATGGCTTCAAACAGATTGCGGGTCTGCAGCACCACGTGACGGGCATTTTTCAGGTCATAGGTTACGTCTTTCCGTCCGAAACCGAAAACAGACAGAGCCGCATGCTGCACATTCCGGGCGCAGGAACCGTCATGGTTGCAGTAATTGGGGGAACCAACCCCCCGCAGAAAAGCCCTGTGCATATCCCGGAAAGGGCCGCCCCTGTCGGTAATCAGCAGACTGCGCGCACCGTGTTCGTCAAAAATCTTTTTCAGTTTTTCTCCCACATAGGCAAAAGCCTCATCCCAGGAGACTTTCTGCCATTTTCCTTCCCCCCGGTTTCCTTTGCGGATCAGAGGGCTCTGCGGACGTTCACTGTCTTCCACCAAAGCGATTCCCGCTGCCCCGCGTGCGCATACACCGGGGCTCATGCCCGGCGCATGGGCATTGCCCCTGACAAATACGACTCTGCCGTCTTCCACTTCCGCCACAATGGGGCAGCGAACCGTGCACATGCCGCATACGCTGTAAACTGTCTGTTTTGCCATTCTCTCCAACCTCCATGTCTGTTATAGGGAAATAATGAATGTCTTTTTAACAAAAAAACCGCCACCCAATAGGTAAAAGAAAGTTTTTGTGTATAAAAATTGGGGTAATGGGTCAAAGCGGCTGACAAGCCATCCTTTTCGGAATTGCGTTCTGTTTTTTAATTTTTTTTGAATGATAATAGATTGTTGCGCAGTTGATTTTTGACATGCTGATTTTTGGGGAAGTGAAGCTGCACTGCACAAAACCGGTTCTTTGAAAAATCAGCCATCTGAAAAAACAACTGCGCAACTCCTGTATAATATCTGTAATTGGACTGTCAAACAAGTTCCTTTGCTCAGGACAGGACAGATTTGACAACGTTCTGAAAGTTGTCAAATCCTGAATGTGAAAGAACTTTTTTGACAGACCAATAATCCTTTCAGATTTTTTTCCCGGTCCTGAGTCAGCAGGCCGATCAGCAGATTTGATCCGGTGCCGAAGATTTTTTGGCTGCCCGTCTGGGTCAGGGCTGCTGCGGTTCCTTTTCATCAGATTCCCGTTTGGGTTTGATGAAAACCAGAAACGGACACAGCTTGCAGACATTGGATCCGGGATACGTTTCGCCCGTGCGCGGAAATGATGTTCCGCCGTCTCTGACGGTTCTTTCCAGCATCCATCTCACTGTCGGTTCAAGATGGGCTCCGGGCCAGATCCAGTTAATTTCCCCCTGTTCTGTCTTGCCTGCCGTATAGCTGCTGCTGCACATCTGGGTGATATTCGGCTTCTGTGTGATATAACATGCAACAACGCCATGACATATTGATGAATTCATGGTCATTGCCGTTTCAAGGGGATGTGTATCAAAAGCAGCGCACCAGTCATTTCCCAGATGGTATGACTGAAGAACATCACACATTCCATGAATCACATCAGGCTTGAAAGTTGCTTTGTGCAAAGGTGCGGCAGCATAGGCCAGCAGGCCTTCAGGCAGTCTTTTTTTGGTCGCGAGAAACTTTTCAGCCTGGGCCCGATTCTTTGTGTATTTCAGATGACTCTTTATTTCACTCTCATCAAGTCCCTTCCATCCCAGAACATATTTTGCATTTGAACAGCCGGTTTTGTCTGCCGTGCCAAGGACCACCTCGCCCCGCTGTCTTGCCGGAGCCACATACTGACAGAATGTGAAAGGATTGAGAGCAATTCTGTATGCCGTATTCTGCTTGAAATCATTCAGTTCATCTTCTGAGAAAAAAAACTTTATTGCCACAGGATAATATTTCATTTTCAGCAGGTTCCGCAAAGCAAACACGATATCCGCATTATCAAGTTTATCCTTTTCAAGCAAAGATCCGGCAAACGCAGCATCATCCAGCAGCAACCCTGTGTCGATCATCAAACTGTCCTCCGTTTTTAAAAATAGTAATAAAATCAAAGAATCATTCAGACAATATCTGTATATTCCTTAAAAACCCCTTTGGCTGAATCCCATGCAGCATAAACTGGTTCGGGAAATCGGCTGCAATGAGCCCAGTCAATCCCGCAGCTATTTAAGCAAGATTCATACCAGAAAGAAATCCATCCGAAAATAACAAATGAACAAATCCTGTACCCAATTTTTTATTGTTCAAGCAGAATTTCAGGACGATAGCTTTTCAGACAGTAAATCTGCCATTTTGAACCGGGATGCTTTTTTCTGTTTGATGCAAAAAATATTGCACCGAGCTTTTTTTTATGCAACAATTTAACTGATTAAAATAAAATGTAAAATAGATATGCAATAAAATTGTTGCAGTTTTTTTATTGCACTTAAAGTCAGAAAAACACTGATATCGGCAAAAGCGGAATCTGCCCCGGATTTCTTTTTCTTTTTTTATCTGTTTGAATTACAGCGGACTATCCACATACGGGAAGGTATTGCCTTCAGATTTCTGTGTGCCTGTTCCGGATGGCACGCAGATTGCTTTGTTTCTCCGGAAAATGCTTTCGGAAAAGCACATCTCATCAATATTAATTTTTATGCGGAGGTTTTATCATGTGTCAGAAGCAACGGAAAACAGCGGTACTCATTTTATCTGTTTTTGTTTCGGTCTTTGTTTTTTTTCCCCTGCTGACCGGCATTGCCGGGGCTGCAACCCCTTTGGAAGAGGCAATTGCCAAAGCGCCCCAGGGCACGGAAAAAGGACAGATTGATCCCGGTGCCGCTCCCGGTTATCTGGGCATTCCGGGCGCGCCGACCCCGAATGCCATCGTGGCTTTTCTCTGGGCTGTATGGGTGGGCTGGATATTCTCAACTGTCGGGGCCTTTGGCGGCGTTATGGCCGGTGTGGGACATATCACCGTGTTCGGACTGGGAAAATACGCGGGTCAGTTCCGGGAATCTGCCCCCACGCTCAACAAAATGATCACAGATTCGGTTCGTGTTTCCAACCAGTTTCTGGTGGGAACCAGCGCGCTGATTTCTTCCATAAACTATTACAAAATGGGACGTCTGGTACTGCCTCTGGGCATCGCGCTGGCGGCAGGTTCCATGTTCGGCAGTTGGCTGATTCCCTTTCTGACTGCGGGAAAAGTCAGTTTCAAGGCATACATGGGCTATTTCGGTCTCTTTGTGCTGCTTCTGGGCTGCTGGATGGTTTATGAAACCACGCCCAAAGGACAGGCCAGCAAGAAAAAAGCCAAGCAGGCGGCTGACGCGTTTGAGGAAACCATGAAACGCCAGAAAAGCGGAGAGTGCGTAGACACCTGTGAACTGGGCGTGAAAGTCCAGAAAATCAGTCTTTCCCGCATTTCTTTCACCTTTTACGGTGTGGAATTCTCCTTCAATCCCCTTTTTCCCATTATAGGCGGATTTGTCATCGCGTCAGTGGCCTCCTTTATCGGTGTGGGCGGCGGCTTTCTCCTGGTTCCCTTTCTGACCAGCGTATCCGGTCTTCCCATGTACCTGTCCGCGGGGACATCGGCCTTTGCTGTTCTCATCGGCATGATCACCAGCATCAGCAGTTTCATTATTCAGGGGGCCATTGTCCACTGGTCACTCATTGGTCTGGAAATGATCGGCATTGTTGTGGGTTCCATCATCGGTCCGTACACATCCAAATATCTTTCAGACAAATGGCTCAAACGCCTGTTTATCATTCTGGCCTTCTACGTGGGCATTGATTATGTGACACGCGGTTTCCTCGGAAAGAATCTTCTGCAACTGATCGGACTGTCATAAAAACGGCCGGCAGTATTCTGCGGAACAGGTGCTCTTCCTGAGAGGACCTGTTCCGCATATTTCAGGGAGAATTCATATGCAAATCATGGACAGCTTTCTGCTGCAACTTGATCCGTTCCTGATCTTCCCCTTTCGTATCACGGAGATTTCTCTGCTCGGATTTTACATCGGAACCTTTGCGCTGGCTCTCAACTGCGTTCTGCTGGGCAGGCTGACAATTCAGGGAATCATGCGGCTTAACCGTGCCTATTACGGAAAACTGGAAAAGGAAACCGTGCGGATGCACAATCTTTCGGTAAAGGCCATTCTTGCAAAAGACAAAGAAAGTTACCGTGCCTGCAACAAGGGCGCCAATGAGGCATTTGGAAAGTATTTTTTTTCACAGATCGCAATGGGGGCTTCTCTGCTGTGGCCCATTCCCTTTGCCCTGCAGTGGATGAGCACCCGTTTTCAGGGAATTTCCTTTCCCCTGCCCTTTGGCACGGCCTCCCTGAATTATGCGGCCGTTTTCATTCTGCTTTACATCCAGGCCCGGATACTTTTCAGCAAAAATTACGCGTATCTGCCCCCAATTTTTGCAGGCTGCTCCGCAATCTGCCGAAAAAAAGAAGATATGATTCAATGGTCTGATATTGGGAAGAAAAAGGAGAATCTGCCTCAGACGCATTCTCCGGTCAGAGAAAATCTTGAAGATGCGGATAAACGCAATTATATTCCCTTATCGGGACTGAAACAGGGGACAGAGGAAAATTTCAATGGAAACTTCTTCAGAACGGCCTGCAAAGCAGTGGCACCGTCTGTTTGTCAGACTGATTGAGGAGGTTCTGATTCCTGTGGGCTTTTCCGTCACAGCGGATGCGCCTGTGATGAGTCAGTCCCCGGAGGCCGACATCCTGCTGATCCGGAAGGAAAGTGATGAACAGCACCCGGAACAGAGGAACCGTCTGCCGGATGGCATGCGGGAGAGCAGCGCCTCCCATATGCTCATTGAGTTCAAATACACCGAATCTGTCAATGAAAATGCCTTTCGCCAGATACTGGGCTATGACACTTTTTACAGACGGACAAACCGGCTGACAGACAAAGAACTGCAGTCCTTTGTCATCAGTGCGAAAATTCCGCAGGAGCGTGTTCTCACGGAATTCGGATATGCTCAAACGGAAACGGCCGGGGTTTACCGCAGCACAAATCCGCTGCTGAAGAAAATTCCGCTCCTGTCTCTCAATGAGCTTTCCAATGAACCGCACAATGTGTATGTCAAATGTTTTGCCAGCCGCAGAAAGGAGAAGCAGTCGGCCTTTGACACCCTGAGACAGAGCGAACTGAAAAAATTTGATTTTCAGTTTCGGGGTTATGTTGACGGTCTTTGGTGCCTGTGGTTTGATGCAATAAAAGGAGGATATGACATGAAAACAGAACTGACCCCGGAAAAGATTTCCGAAATGGGAAGAAAATGGTTTGACATGGTTTTTTCCACTCTGCCCGCAGAAGAGGTGATGTCAAGATACAGACCTGAAGATCGTCTCAAAGGGCTCAGACCCGAAGATCGTCTCAAAGGGCTCAGATCTGAAGATCTGCTTAAAAATCTCAGACCCGAGGAAATTGAGGCATATCTGAAAAAAATACGGAAAAAAACACAGTGAAAAAAGAATATATCCCGGTTTTCCCATGAAAAAATTTTTCCTTATACTCTTTTCAGGCGCAGGAATTTTTTTTCTGCTTTATTCCCCTGCATTGGCCACTCAGCCCCACGGCGCTCCCGAGGGGCTGTATGTGCATCAGTTGTCCCATCTCTTTTTCGTTTTCTCCATGACAGTTCTCATCTACTGGCTGCGCATGCGGAATCTGGTGCGCGAGATCGGCTGGCGTTATATTCAGTATGCAGCTTTTTTTTTCATTCTCTGGACATTGGACGCGTTTGCCGCGCATATGCTGGATGAGCAGTTTGAATGGGTGAAAGTGACACGCGTGGATCCCTGGCATCTCTGCCTGGATGCTTCCCATGAATGGATCAGCATTTTCTATTATCTCATCAAACTGGATCATCTGCTCTGTGTCCCGGCCATTGTTTTTCTGTATGCAGGACTGAAACGGCTTTCCGCATCTGCCGGGCCGGAAAAGGGCAAGGGGAAAATCCCATGACTGTCACTGCCCTTCCCATATGGACGGTGGATATGGCCGGATCTGTGCTGATGATTCTGTTTTCCTTTTTGTGTCTGCATCATATCCGCTGCCTGAACCGCCGTGATCCGGACAATCTGATTTGGACCTACCTGCTCTGGGTCTGCTATTTTCTGGCCGGGTTTGCCATTTCCCGCTCTGCCGGACATATCCTCAAACAGATACTCATTGTTTCCCAGTACAGGGAAGTCTGGGAGACCATCCGTCCCTACAGCGGAACCATCAACACCTTCATGCTCATTCTGGTGGCAGCCACAACACTTTTTTTTGAGCGTGTCTGGCAGGTGTATCAGAATATTCTCAATGACCGTCAGGCGCTCCGGTCTGCACACGCCAATCTGCTGCATCTGAATGAAAACCTGGAAAAACGGGTGCAGGAGAGAACCGAAGCTCTGGCCCGGTCGGAAAAACAGATCGCACAGGCCGACAAGCTGGCTTCCATCGGCCAGTTTTCCTCCGGCATTGCCCATGAAATCAACAATCCCCTGGGCATCATTCTGGGCTATACGCAACTGCTGCTCCGGGAGGAAAATCCGGAATCCGCAAAATACGAAGATCTGAAAACCATTGAAAAGCATGTGAAAACCTGCAAATCCATTGTGGAGGATCTGCTCAATTTCGCGCGAAGTTCCAAACCGGTGGAAGGGCCGGTCTGCATTCATGACTGCATGGAGGACGTGCTCATGTTCCTCCAGCACCGCTCTGCGCCGGATGAAACCGAAATTGTGAAAAACTATGACCGATCTGTTCCGAAAATGATTCTGGATGAAAAAAAGATCAAGCAGGTTTTCATCAATCTGATGATGAATGCCATTCACGCGATTGGCAAAAAGGGCAAAATTGCCATCACAACCGCTTATGAAGCGTCCAAAAATCAGGTGCGGATAAAAATAGCGGATACAGGCTACGGCATTGAAAAAAAGAATCTGACCAAAATTTTTGATCCCTTTTTCACCACCAAACCCACAGGCGAGGGAACCGGGCTGGGACTGGCCGTGAGCTATGGAATCATCAAAAATCACGGCGGAGAAATCCTGGTGGAAAGCGAACCGGGCAGAGGTGCTGAATTTGCCATTGTTCTTCCCACGGCCGGAAGAATGGGACAGTGTGAGGTTTCCCATGAATAAATGCACCATACTCATTGTGGATGATGAACCGGACATGCTCCGCCTGCTCAAACGCAGTCTGGAGCCGGATCTGCACTGCCGGGTGGAAACCGAATCCTCTCCCCGGCAGGCCCTGCAGCGTGCTGCATCAGAAAATTTTGATCTGGTGCTTGCAGACATCAAAATGCCGGAAATGGACGGGCTGGAACTGCTGGGGCTGATCAAAAAAGACCGGCCTGATCTGACTGTGCTGATGATGACCGGTCACGGAACCATTGAAACTGCAGTGGAGGCCATGAAATACGGGGCCTATGATTTCATCACCAAGCCGTTTGACCATGATGCGCTGGTGCTGCGGCTGGAAAAGGCGTTGGAGCGCAGCACCCTGATCAAAGAAAATATGCGCCTGAAAAAGGCAAGTTCTCCGGAGCATATCTTTCAGAATCTGGTGGGGAAAAGCCCAGTCATGCAGAGGGTGTTTGAAACCATCCGCATGGTCGCGAATACGGATCTGACCGTGCTGATTACCGGCGAATCCGGAACCGGCAAGGATCTGACCGCGCGTGCCGTTCACGCGCTCAGTCCCCGCAGCACAGGCCCGTATGTGGCTGTCAACTGCCCCACTGTGCCGGAGCAGATTCTGGAAAGTGAACTTTTCGGATACAGAAAAGGGGCCTTCACCCATGCCACCCGGAACAGAGCAGGACTGTTTCAGGAGGCTGACAGGGGATCGATTTTTCTGGATGAAATCGGGGATGTGAGTCCGGCCATCCAGACCAAACTCCTGCGGGTATTGCAGGAAAAGGAATTCAAGGCTCTGGGTGACAACCGCATCATCAAAGTGGATGTGCGCATCATTGCCTCCACCAATCAGGATTTGAGGGAAAAAATCCGCAAAGGGGAATTCCGGGAGGATTTCTTCTACCGTCTCAATGTTCTTCCTGTGCATCTTCCGCCCCTGCGGGAACGGAGAGAGGACATTCCCCTGATTGTCAGTCATCTGCTGCAAAGGCACGGGGAAAAACTTGGCAAACCCGGTATGCGAATTTCTTCGGAACTCATGGGAATTTTTATGGAACGCCAATGGGAAGGCAATATCCGGGAACTGGAAAACACCGTGGTGCGGGGAATGCTTTTTTCCAGCGGAGAGGAAATCCGGCCCGGGGATATCGGATTTGACAAAATCCCGCAGAGCGGGGAATGCGTGATACCAGAAAAGGATTTCAGGGGGCTTTCCTACAAAGATGCAAAAGAGGAAAACCTGAAGCACTTCAATGAAATTTATATCGGAAATCTGCTGAAGCAGACCGGCGGCAATGTCACCCAGGCCGCGCAGCTCTGCGGACTGGAGCGCCAGTCTCTGCAGCAGGTCATGCGCCGTTACGGCATTGCCGCGGATGCGTTTCGGGAATAATGTGCTGAATTGCTGCTCCAATTCCTGACAGCAGACTTTCACCGCTTTGCAGCCTTCCGGCTTTCCGGCAACTCATCCAAATCATCCCCTTATGCCAACGGTATGCGTTGATCTGTCCCCTGCGGCAGTGTATAAAGGGATTTCAGAAAATCCGCAGTGTTTGCTCTTTTGCCCTTTGCGGGTCAAGTGTCTGAACCCGGATTCATACCGATTCTCCTTTGAAACCATGCTTTTTTTACCACAAGGGACACAAAAAAAGGACAGCACTGTCAAAATCTGCGGAGAATCGGCTTTGCCTTCCGCAACGTATGGTTCAGCAGAGAATTGGTATCATACCAATTCCCCATTGAAAAGATACTTGCAAGCAGGAAAAAAAGAGGTTTCGTGTGTTCAAAAACCGGATTTTTCGAAAAATCCGGTTTTTCTGAAAAACTTGTGTTTCAGATCAATGGCGAATTGGTATCATATTTTCACAGCCCGAACCGATTCCCGCGTGCCGGAAGACCCCTTTCAGATATTCAGCACCATCTTTGCCGAAGGATATTCCTGGAATGTGCTTACGGAAAAAGGGGATTATTGCAAAGAGGCAGCCCTGGTTTCCACCAAGGCTGCCTTTGGCATGCGGGTGCTGTGGAAAACACCCTGTACGGATCAGTTGATGCGGATAATGGCCTGTCTGCATGATCCGGAAAGGGGCTGGTATGAGGGACGGTTTGAACAGAGCGGAGGATATCTGAAAGCCCTTACCATTGAAACCAAGGCCACAGTCCTGGAAGCCCTGTTGTACAAGGCAAAGGGAAAGATTTTTCCGGGAAACACCCAGCCCGGACTTTATGAAAAAATCATAGCGGAACCTTTCAAAAGAGAGGGAAAATGTTTTCCGCCTGAACAGAAACCCTGTCCGGAGTCCCCCTTCGCGCGTGTTTCCCAGCCTTCTGAATTTCCAGACTGAAGCTCACATTTTGGTCACGCGCGCCTGCGCAAGAGATTCCTCGGAAATGCCGAAGAGTGCCGAAACCGCGTCAGCGGGACGGATCATCTTCCCCGGTTCAGTACGCAGTTCCATTTCGATTTCATCCGGAGAAATGCGCTCCAGCCGCAGCAGCCCCTCCTTCAAATCCAGTGTTTTTGTCATGCCTTTTTTGTTTGTCCTGCTTACAGGAATTTTCTCTGCCCGGGAAAAACAGGCAAAACCTTTTTCATCAAAAATTTCATCCCGCAGCCGCAGCCGGTACGTTGCGGATTCCGCTTTTGCGCGCGCGGATTTGGCCGGGGCAATCCGGCAGTTCAGAACCCGGAGCCCTTCGGGAAGACGGGCATTGAGCAGAGCCGGTACCTCTGCGGGACGGACAGGACCGGTGACTTTCATGAAAAAGCATTCAGACAGACTTTCCATGCCCACAGGCAGGGGATTCCCAAAAGAAAGGGAAGGCATGGGATGAAAGCCCTGGGAATAGGCAAGCGGTATCCCGGCCGAGCGGAGGGCCCGCACAAAAAGGGAAACCATTTCCAGATGGCCGAAAAACCGGGCCTTGTCCCGTTTTTCATAAAAAAGCTGAAAGGTAAGGGGCAGGGAGCCGGCTTCCGGCTTCCGGCTTCCGGCTTCCGGTTTTTGGATTTTTTCCGCAGGAATCTTATCGCATATTCTGGGAGCAAGCGTGTCAAAATCACATACCCCGCAGAGATTGCACACACCTGTGCGGCAGTCTCCGGTGCTTTCCCCGGTCAGAGCCTTTTCCCACTCTGTTTTCAGAAATTCTTTTGTCACTCCGGTATCAATATGATCCCAGGGAAGCGGTTCCTCTGCATCCCGGACGCGGCGGGTGAAAAATTCCGCATCGGTTCCGCATTCCGCAATGGCCTGCTGCCACAGATCAAAGCGGAAATGATCGCTCCATCCGTCCAGACGGCAGCCTTTTTCATGGGCGTTCACCAGCAGAGCCGACAGTCTGCGGTCTCCTCTGGCCCATAATCCCTCCAGAAAGCTGATCTCCGGTTTCTGCCATTTGAATCCGACTCCGGGCATTTTCATCAGTTCATCCCGGAGCCGGAAAATTTTTTCCCGCGCCTCCTCAACGGAAATCTGCGGAAACCACTGAAAGGGCGTATGGGGCTTGGGAATAAAGGTTCCCACACTGACATTGATTTTCCCTTTTCGGCCTGCGCCTTTGATCTTGCGCAAATCCCGCACCAGTTCCGCAATGGCCTCAACATCTTCCTGGGTTTCTGTGGGCATGCCAATCATGAAATAGAGTTTGATGACCTGCCATCCGGCTGCGAATGCGTCTCTGACTGTGTCAAAAATATCCTGATGCGTGATGTTCTTGTTGATTGCATCCCGCATCCGCTGACTGCCTGCCTCGGGTGCAATGGTGAAACCGGTTTTGCGCACCTTCCGGATTTGTTCCATCAGTTCCGGGCTCAGGGTTCCGGCCCGCAGAGAGGGAAGGGAAATCGCGGTATGCGAGGCTTCGCATCTGTCCATAAGCCGGGACATGAGAAAATCAATGCAGGAATAATCGCCTGTGCTCAGGGAAAGAAGGGATATGTCTTCATATCCTGTGGATGCCAGCGCGGATTCAGAAAGGGAAAGAAGGGTTTCCGGGGAACGTTCCCGCACAGGCCGGTAGATCATTCCTGCCTGACAGAAGCGGCATCCCCTTGTGCATCCCCTGGCCACTTCCAGACGGAGCCGGTCATGCACCGGTCTTCCAAAGGGAACCACAGGTGCATCCGGAAAGGGGGCTTTGTCCAAATCCGGCACAGCCGCGCGCTTTGCCGAAGCATAATCCGGAAATCGGGGAGAAAGAGTCTGAAAACCGTTTTCATCATAACCGGGCACAAAAAAGGAAGGGATATACACCCCCTGAATTCGTGACCATTGTCTCAGCAGATCTTCCCGATTTTTTTTTCCGGATTCTTTCCATTTCAGCCAGACTTCTGCCATTTCCGCAATGACAGATTCTCCGTCCCCGATCACCATGGCATCAAAAAAATCCGCGACCGGTTCGGGATTGCAGGTGCAGGGTCCGCCCGCGATAATCGGGATGGGATTCACTGCGCTCCATGACCGGAAAGGAAGGCCGCAAGATCCAAGAATGGTGAGAATATTGGTGTAATTGAGTTCATAAACAGACCAAAGACCCGATGATGTCAAACTCGTGCATGGGGGGTTCCGGATTCCAGACTTGTCAGCGCCAGTCCCACGAAGATCAGACCGGGCCTCCATGTCGGCTACGGGCGCAAAACCCGTTCTGCGAAATTTCCGGACCGGTTCTCCAGAATATGGCAGAGAATCTGTATGCCGAAATGGGAAGTGCCGATTTCATACAAATCCGGAAAAGCCAGAGCAATGCGAAACTTGCTGTATCCGGATCTTTTCTGACCGTGTTGATCTCTGTGCCCAGATAGGCGGGAGAGTTTTCCGCCAGAGGGCAATATGTCTTGCATGTTTGTGTATTTCATGGTATCTTTATACTCCTTGTATTACGATCCGAAAAATAATCAGGCAGTAAAAAAATGAACCGGAAGCGGCAAACCCCTCCGGTCCGTTCTGGCGGATGTATCGGGAATGGAAAGCAAATACCGAAACCTGAACCTCCGGGAATTGAGAAATGCCGATAAAATACAGACTATAATCATCAGGAGAAGAAAATACAAATTTCCCCGGCAGAAAAAAACAAGAATAATGCAGTCAAAAGTCTTTCAGATATTGACAAATAATCCTACATAAAATATAATGTTCCGTCTGTATTATGAGAAGTTATGTAAACGCAGTGCTTTTGCGGATCACCTGAATCCGATGGAATATTTCAGGTGCATAATACAAACAGGGACCTTTGAAGAAAGGAGGACGAATCATTTTTGAGGGCAAAGGGTATGAAACTCTGTTGCCTTTTTTTTGGGTTCATCATTTGTCGGGCTTGAATCAATCACATGTCAGAACATCCGGAAGGAGGTACGAACTTGGCTTTTAAATTTTACAAAGAATCTATTCCGGCGCAGTGGAAAGGAAGTGACGCTGGGAAAAAGAAAACCGTCACAGTCGGCGGGAAGTTCTGCTATCCTTTCTACCAGTTTGGAAGGGAAAATGCCACACAAACCCCAAAATCAGCATGGAAGTGTGGGATATTAAACCGGATGACTGGGCTGAAGCCGCAGTAAAACCGTTTGAGGATGTCATTAGTGACCAGCGGCATGGGCAAAGAAATGCGTGGAAAAATACGGAGCCTGACATGATCACCCTTCAACTCATAAGCATTGATCCCAATGACAAAAATGCCAGCCCTGCCGAAGCAGTGGCCACAGTGAAAAAAGTGATGTCCGCTGTTGATGTTCCCCTTGCAGTATGGGGCACGGGCTCTCCCCAGAAAGATGAGGAAGTGCTGAAAAAGGTGGCCGGGGACTGTCCAGAGACCAATCTGGTTCTCGGCCCTGTGGAAGACAAGAACCTAAAGGTATCAGCGCGGCACGATGAGTTTCCCGGCCACTCCGTCATTTCATCCTCGCCACATCGATGTCAACCTTGCCAAACGGTGAACATCGGCTTCTGGAAAGCCTGGGCATGCCTGGACAACGTGATTGTGGATCCCCACCACAGGCGGTCTGGGATACGGAATGGAATACAGTTACTCTGTCATGGAACTGCTCAGAATGGCCGCCATGAACCAAGGGCGATGACAAACTCAAACCTCCCTCTGTACAACAATCTGGTTTCGAGGTCTGGGGCCAAAGAAACAAAACTGAAAGCGACGAATGCCCCGACGCTGGGCGATCCGAGACGCGCGGCATTCTGATGGAAGCGGTGGGAGCTGTTGCCTATCTGCTGGCAGGCTCCGATGTGCTGGTCATGCGTCATCCGAAGCTGTGCGCATGGTCAGAGCCTTTATTGATCTGCTTGCTGATGGCGGATCAGCAGACAAAATTAGCCCCATCGCCAAAGCACTCCCGACCGCCCGATATTGATTTCTCTGACTCTGGCTCCCAAACCGGATCTGACCATTGAAGAAGAAAAAGAAAGGCTGCTCCGGCCGCAAAACCCGCGGCAAAACCCTGCGCCGCTCTAGGAGCCATGACTCCGGCCGCTCCCAAAGCAGAAGCCAAACCCAGCTGGCACGCTCCGGCCGCTCCAAAGCAAGTCGGCTCCTGCCGCTCCGGCAGTTTGATCTTTGCCATGAAAGCCCGCATCGGAAGCGGAAATCAAAGCCAAAATGGAAGCTGAAGCCAAGTCAACCGCTGATGCAGAAACACGGAAATTAAGCGTAGGAAACAAGAAAAAGAAAACAGAAAGCTGAAGCCAAAGCAAAGGCTGAAGCCGAGGCAAAAGCCAAAGCAGAAGCGCGCTGATGGCAAAACTGGAAGCAAGAGGCACAGGTAATCCGTCAGGCGGCTGACAAGGCAAGCCGAACGGCTGGCAGATCTAGCGCCAGAAAAGCCAAGGCTGATGCGGAAATAATGGGCTTGACCCCGTGCTCACCAAAACACATTACGATGATGTTGAGCATATGAACTGGGCCAACCACCAGACCATAGAACCGTCTACTTTTTTTATCCATCATTATAAATTATCCATTGCCAACAAATCCTCAACAGAAGGAAAAGATACATGTCAAGATTAGTTACGTCGCCGGAATCCAGGAATTGGTTACAATATCGTGTCCAAGGTTAGAGGCCGTCTGACCAAAGCTTTGCAAAGCTTTGGCGCGACGACAAAGTCGGTTTTTCCCGAATACGGCATATTATCTGCCGGTAATCTGTTCTCTGCTTGGGATTAAAGTGGAAACCCTTGAAGAGATGAAAAAACCTCTGGAGGTTGCGCGTCAACTTCTTCCCGCATATCCAGAGGCTTTTATCATGTGCCCTATCTTGGTTCTCTGCTGAACGGGCATGGCGGCTCTTTTTGCCTTTGAAATTGATGAGGCGCTTCGTTATCTGGAATAACCTGATTTTTACCATGTTTCTGAAGAAACCGATCCGGAGGAACAGAAAAATCTGGCTGGGCACTCCGAACACCATCTTCCGGAAGCGCGGTGTGGGGAATTCGTGGATGGTTCCGCTCCCGGATTTGCGGCCATCGTGAGTCTTTCCCAATCCGGAAATTGCAAAAAATCATTGAAGAATATCCAAGAGAACGCTCCATCATGTGTTTCCTGGCCGCAGACAGAACGGCACGACCATGTCCCAGCAGTTGATTGAGGCCGGTGTGGAAATCGGATGGAACACCAAAATCGTTCCCTTCGGCCCGGATATTTCCTCTGCCATCTTTGCTCTGGGTTTTGCCAACCGCGTGGCCATGGCCTTCGGCGGTGTTCCTGCCGGTGATTACAAAAAAATCCTCATGTACAACAAAGACCGCGTGTTCGCTTTCGTGAATGCGCTGGGTGATGTGAACGCAGGATAAGGAAATGGCGACCCGCGGTGTTCGTCAACACAGGGCTTCCCCACCATTGCTGACACAGACATTCCGCAGATTCTGCCGCAGTATCTGCACCTACGAGCATGTCATCGGCAATATCAGCCATGACGCCATCGTGGAAAATCCATTGAAACCCGCGGTCTCAAGGTTCATGTGGCTCAGGTTGACATTCCGTGTTCCTTTGGTCCCGCATATGAGGGCGAGCGTGCGGCAAGGATCTGTGTGCAGGCAGGCGGCCGGCCAGACCCAGTGCACCGAATACCTGGAAATAGCCGATATAGACGCTATTGATGACGGCAAGGTCACCGTGGTGGGCAGAGACATTCCGGATATGGAAAGAAGGGGATGTATTTCCCCTGGCGATTTATCCTGCCAGGTTGCAGGCCGAGAGATTCAGAAAGATTTTGAACCCATTCTGGAACCGCCAGATTCATCATCTGGTGAACTACATTGGGAGCGTCATGCACGCAGGTCAGGATCAGGCGCAGGTGCGTGTGGGCAAGGCGGCTGGTAAGGAAGGATTCACTCTCAAAGACATCGGCAAGGTCTTCCGCACAACAAACTGCATCATAACCGCCGCGATTCTCGACAAGATTCAGGTCTGATTACACGGACAAGGCAGATGTGGACAAAATCACTGCAGCCAGAGCGACTTACAAACACAGAGATGAGCGCGTGGATCTGATGAAGGGGACGAGGATGTGGAAACTGCTCTCCTGCCCTGTGCCAGTCCTTTGCGCCCAACCATGTCACCGTCAGCAGGACGCACCGGTCTTTGCGGCGCACTTGCTCTGGCTGGATGGACTGCAGTACGTATCAGATCAATCCCTGAGGCTAACAAAAGCGGAAAGTGAGAGGAGAATGTCTGGATCTTGAAACTGGGTCGGTTCAAAGGGGTTGATGAATTAAGTGTCCAAGGCTTCCCACGCAGGACTGTCACCACTTACAATTTCTATTCCATGGTTCATGCACCGCGACCACCTGCAGGCTGCGCGAATGTATCAGCCCCGCCCATCGCCGCGATGCAACAGTGTCATGACCGTAAACCGGGATACACGGGTGAAACGCCGTGCGGCATGAAATTCACGACTCTGGCCGGTGTCATGGGCGGCGGTGCATCCTCTCCGGGTTTTGTGGGACATTCCAAATTCAACATCACACAGCGCAAATTATCCTGGGTGACGGCGGTCTGCTTTTGCGCATGGTGTGGATGCCCAGATGCTGAAAGAGGAACTGCGGGAACGCCTGATCAAGCGGCACAGAAATGGGCATGCCCGGATCTGATTGACCGGATCGCGGATGAGACAGTGGGTATCACGGAGGAAATCCTGCCACTTCCTGCGGGGAAAAGAAACATCCGGCCCTGAGCATGCGCTCTGGTCGGATGTCGGGAAAAACGAAACGGAGCGGTTGTCAACCGCTCCCCTTGTCAAAAAATCCCACTCGGTGTCGGCTGGGCTCAGACCTGAGAACTGACTTTTTCTGTATATGAGATAAAGAATGGCATTAACCGGTATTCAGATTTTCAAACTCCTGCCGAAAACCAACTGCAAAGAGTGCGGTGTTCCCACCTGTCTGGCATTTGCCATGAACCTTGCCTCGGGCAAGGCTGAACTGGACAGTTGTCCCTACGTGTCTGATGAAGCAAGAGAAAAACTTGCGAGAGCCTCGGCTCCCCCGATTCTGCCTGTGGAAATCGGAAAAGGTGTGCGCAAACGCACAGTGGGCGGTGAAACCGTTCTGTGCCGTCATGAAAAAACCTTCTTCAACCCCACGGCTTTTGCAGCCACGGTCAAATCCGACATTTCTGCCGCTGATCTGGAGAAGAAACTCAAGGCATGGAATGCACTGCAGTATGAACGCGTCGGACTCAACCTGAGACCGGAACTGGTTGCGGTCAAAGATGTCAACGGCAGCAAAGACGCGTTTGCCGCAGTGGCCAAAACCATAGCAGAAACATCGGAATTCAACGTCATTCTCATGTCTGACAATGCAGATGTGATGAAAGCCGGTGTGGAGGCCAGCAAATTCAAAAGACCGGTGATTTGTGCAGCCACTGCCGCCAATATTGATGTTTTCGGTGCGCTGGCCAAAGACAATGATCTGCCCATTGTGGTGAAGGCCGATTCTGCGGAGGCTCTCGACCCTGACCGACAAGCTGGTGGGAATGGGACACAAAAAGATCCTTCTGGATTCCGGTGCCAGAGAAGTGAAGAAGGCACTGGAAGATCAGGTGGCCATGCGGCGTTCCGCTCTGAAAGACGGAAACCGGAAACTGGGGTTCCCCACCATGTGATTCCTGAAATGGCTCCGAATCTGGAAATAAAACCATGATTGCGGGCATGTTTGTTGCCAAATACGGTGCTGTGGTGGTGCTGTCCAGATTTCCTGGGTGAAAGCATTTTCCCCGCTATATGGACGGCTCCGCCATCTATACAGAGCCCGCGATGACCGCGATCGTTACCGGGGGCATCTATCCCATCGGCAACCCGGATGAAAATTCTCCTGTGCTGGTGACGATAACTTCGCACTGACCTACTTCATCGTATCGGTGAAATCAGGAAAGCGACAAGGTTCCGAGCTGAGCGCTACAGTCAAAGATTCAGGAAGTCTGTCGTTCTTACAACTCCTGGGCGGTAGCAAGTTCAACGGGATGATGTGGGCATGTTTGTGAAAAAATCCGGCATTGAAGGCAAGATCAAACACAAAACTCATCATTCCGGGATATCTTGTGGCCGCGCGCGGGTGATGTGGAAGAGGAACTGGCCGGATGGAAAGTCGCGGTCGGCCCGGTGGCCACATTCCTGCGTTCCTGAAATCCAAAGTCTGATAGCAGACAGTTTTCCTGTTCCCTTCCCTTTTTCCTTACAGGATTTCAAAAAATATTCCCCCTGCATCTCAGGGCGAGAAGGGGGGACTTTTTGTTGCAATCCAATCAAACCAGACTGGGAGGATGTTTTTATGGCAAAGCTGAAAGATGTCTTGCGACCCTGAATGAGGGCAGATTGGGTTATCGGGGAAAGCCTGAATGTTATCGGAAAAGAGATTGGCCGGGCCTTCAAGGAGCGGGATCTGAAGCCGATTCAGCAAGGCTTTGATTCAAGAAAGGAAAAATTAATGGTTGATTGACATCAACCTGGGGCCTTCAAAAGAAAGACGGACATGAACTCATGCCCTGGGTGGTGGAACATGTGCAGAAGTAGTGCCCGGATGTTCCTGGTGCTGGATACCTCCAATATCGAAATTATCCGAGGGTGCAACTTTGCCCAAGTGCAGATGCTAGCGATGATCAACTCCGATATGGTGCAGCTGCCGTTACGAGGCCATAGTTTCCCCGCCAGTACGCCGGAGACAGTGCCGGATTTTACCGCTGTGATGTAGGGGAGCCGGGAAAGGTCTGCCCCGTGATGAGAATGAAAGAGCCGCTCTGCTGGTGGAACTGATGACGGTGGCCAACAAGCCGGTATTGAAAATGACCAGATGTGGGTGGACGGCATTGTCACGCCGGTCAACATTCGTAACGCGAGCCATTTCCTGGTAAGCCTTCATGGACATCTTTGCCGGAGGATATGCCAGGTGCGATGAGCACCTGCGGCGATTTCCAACATCTCAACAGTATTTCGGACAATCTGCGCCATGTGATGAACGTCACCTTCTATCCATGCTCTGCCGCTCACGGCCATGAAATCCCTTTGTGCAGACTGCAAGGATGACATCACTATGGACATGGCTCACGGCAAACAGACTTATCATGGATGTTATCAAAAAAGTCATGGACGTTGAACCTGTGGATATGGGGCGGCCTTTCCAAAACGCGAGGAACTATGTGAAATCAGCAATGTCATTCTGGAAAAGCCTGACGCCGATTCACAGCTGGATGTGTGATTTTTGCTGCAAATATAAATATAAAAACCCTGTCCGTCCGGACAGGGTTTTTTTTGGGGGAAGGCAGCGCGGTCTGATACCGATTCCCTGTTGAAAAGATACTTGCAAGCAGGAAAAAAAGAGGTTTTCGTGTGTTCAGAAAACCGGATTTTTCGGAAAAATCCGGTTTTTCTGAAAAACTTATGTTTCAGATCATAGGAGACTCGGTCTGATACCGATTCTCCTTTGAAACCATGCCTTCTTTTAACCGCAAAGGACACGGAGATGGCACAAAAGTCACAATAAAAACTGAAAGCACCGTATAAAATCAGCGGTGAACCGGCATTGCCTTCCGCAAAGTATGGTTTCAATGGGAAATCGGTATAACATGCTGTTTATATGACATTTGTAAATTTATAGATAGCAACTTGGGTTATGCAACAATTCCAATTCGTCCGGATTTTCTTTCTATACCGGCAGCTCAATCACAAATCTGCTTCCTGCCGGCTCATTGTCCTGCACCCGGATTGTGCCTTTATGATCCGCGATAATCGTGCTGACAATGGTCAGCCCCAGTCCCATGCCGGTTTTTTTGGTGGAAAAATAGGGCTCAAACAGCCGGGTTTTGTCCTCATCGGAAATCCCGGGCCCGGTATCTGCCACTTCCAGACGCACGGTTTTCAGCACCGGATCATGGTTCACACTGATGCTGAGATGCCCTTTCATCTTCATGGCAGAGATGGCATTGTCCACCAGATTGATCAAAGCCTGCTTGATCTGCTGGCGATCCAGACTGAGGGAAATGGGATCAGGAGGCACATTGAGTTCAAACTGCACATCCGGATGTCCTTCCCGGTAAAGGGCAATGGTTTCATTAATGATGGGGATCAGTTGGCAGAGTTCCGGATTGGCGGTCGGGAAACGGGCAAAGCGGGAAAATTCATTGACCAGATTCCGGATGAGTTCCACATGATCAATAATCATGCGGGTGCACTCATCAAACACCTTCTCATTGATCTGCGCGGAATATTTTCTTTTCAGGCGCTCCGCTGACAGGGCAATGGGCGTAAGAGGATTTTTCACCTCATGGGCAATGCGCCGGGCCACCTCCCTCCACGCGGCCATGCGCTGGGCCTTTTCCTGATCCGTGAGATCATCAAAAACAATCACAACGCCGATATGATTTCCCGCATCATCCCGCAGCGCACTGACATGCGCCATGAAAGTCCTGGGCCGTCCGCTGATGTTTACACGCAGGTTCATCTGCACCGTGCTCCCATGGGAAAGGGAAAGTCTTTCCATGATTTCCTCAGCCAAAGTCAGATGTTCTCCGGAAAGAAGTTTCTGCCAGTTGCGGTTGGCTATGTCCCGCGAACGGATTTGGAGCATCTGCTCCGCGGATTTGCTGACAGTGGTGACAAATCCCCGCGTGTCCAGACTGATGACACCTGTGGACACATTTTTCAGCACAATTTCCATGTATTGTCGACGGGCCTCAATCTCTGCGTTCTGCTGGCGCAGCATTTTGGCAGAAAGTTCCAACTGCTCCCTGTTGGCCCTCAGATCACGGGTCATGCGGTTAAAGGACTCCACCAGACTGCCGATTTCGTCATCTCCCACATGGGCAATGCTGAATCCCAGATCCCCTTCTGCCACCCGCCGGGTTCCCTCTGCCAGTTCCCGGATGGGAATGCTGATGGATTTTGCCAGATAAAAACCGAACCAGATGGCACAGAACACCACGAGCAGGGCCACAATGGAAAGCGTAATATAATAGGTAATCTGAATGGGACGTTTGAGCAGCTTGATCTGCTGATATTCCTCATATCCTCTGGAAATGGCAGCCAGATTTTCCGTCAGATCCGCAGGGATCAGGGTGGAAAAAACGACAAAGCCCTCTGCCCGTGACCAGGCATGGGCAAAGGGAATGGTTCCGACCGTGCGGTTGAGTTCCCCCTGCGCGCTTTCTTCGGAAACCGTCCGAAGATCCTCCTTGCCTCCATACCGGAGCAGGGTGTCGGCGGCCAGAGCCTGCAAATCGGTTTTTTCCAGTTCCGGCCCTCTGGCACGGGTCAGACGCCTGCCGGTTCCGTCGTAGACCTCCACAGCATGAAGATTGAATTCCCGCTGAATCACCTGTATATAGCGGGCAAGATTTTCCCGCTGATCCGGGGCAAGAAGATTTTTTGTGACAATCTGAACCGAGGCCCGATCCATAAAAAAACGGTTCCGGGCTTCCATGCCTGCATAAATTTCCTGTCCCACTTTCAGGGAATTCTCCAAAGCCTGCTCCACAGGCACATTGAACCAGAAACCGATGCTGGTGGTGACAAAATTGATGGAAAAGAAAAACAGCACCGTGGTGGGAAAAAGGGTGAGAACAATAAAGGCCAGCGCCAGCCTGGTGCGAAGTTTGGTTCCCATGACCCTGCGCTTCCGGTCGTAAAGCAGTTTGACCAGATTGCGGAAAACCAGAAAAATCAGCAGGATCAGAAGCAGCAGGTTGACATTGATGAAAATGAACATCAAAATCGCGTTGGAAACCGGAAACTCCGCACCAAAGGTGATGATGCGGTTTTCCACATAGGTCAGGATCGCAACCGTGAGAACAATGGCGAAAATGAGAAGGATTTCCCTTTTGCGGCGTCTGCGATCCTCTTCGGTCAGAAAGGAAGCCTTCCGTCCGGGCTGGTTTTTTTTGCGTATCATTTGCGTATCACAGGATCGGTGTTTCAGAGTTTGACAGTGGATCAAATCCGTTGATCTGAGCTTGGCACCGGGGCTGAAAAAATCCGAACGGATTGACATTATTATAGAAAAAAAATGCAATAAAAATCAAATCGGAATCCCGGAAGGGATGACATTGTCAACCTGTGTGTTCCAGTATCCGGAATTTTTTCAACAGGGAAATGGAGTTATGACTGTGCCGGAAAATCTTTGGACATGGGCCTGCTGTAAGCGTTTCCCTATTGCCTCTCAAATCCCTTTGAAAAGTGATCTTTGAGAGACCCGTCAGGTTCTTCCGTAATGACAAGACATTCCACATTTTCCAGGCGGCTGGCCAGTTCCAGGCTTTTTTCCGCGCCCATGACCATCAGGGCAGTGGCCAGCCCGTCCGCAAAGGTGCAGGTGTCCGCAGTCACGGACGCGCTCACCACATGATTGGACACAGCAAAACCGGTGCGGGGGTCTATGACATGGGAATAGCGTTTGCCGTCCATCAGGAAAAAATTCCGGTAATCCCCGCTGGTGGCAAAACCTTTGTTGTGCAGTTCCGCGACTTTGTAAACCTCGTCAAAGGCTGCATCTGTTTTGGGACGGTTGATGCCAATGCGCCATTTTTTGCCGTCCAGCCGCAGCCCCGATGCATAGATTTCTCCGCCGATTTCCACCAGAAAATCTTTGATTCCGCTTTCCGCAATCACCTTTGCCACCTCATCCACGCCATAGCCTTTGGCAATGGAGGCCAGATCCAGGGTGACAGCCGGGTCGGTTTTTCGCAGACCGGCGGGCAGAATTTCAATCAGATGAAATCCGATATGCGGAAGCAGGGCCTGAATTTCCGAAGGTTCCGGCAGCCCCTGTCTTTTTGCCCTGCGACCGAATCCCCACAGATTGACCAGCGGATCAACGGTTCCGTCCCATGCCCCCTGTGTCACGCGCCAAAGTTCTGCGGCCACTTTCATCACATTCATGAAATCCTGTGAAATCGGGAAAATGCTTTCTGTGTCGCTGATGCGGTTGAAGCGGCTGATTTCGCTGTCCGGATCATAGGTGGACATGCTGCGGTTGATCTCTTTGAGCCGCTGGCTGATTTTTTCCTCCAGTTTTCCGGTGCGTTCCGAGGTGACAACTTTGATGTGAAAAAAGGTTCCCATGGTTTTGCCTTCGATGAGAACTTCCTGCTTTTCCCTGGTGCCGCATCCCGCCAGCAGCACAGCAAAGATCACAAGACAGACCGTTTTTTTGCCCATGCACTGTGTTTTCATATTCTTCTTCCTGTTTGTTTCGGTAAGTGATGTTAGAGGATTTATGAAAAAAACATCCCTCAGATTTGACAACTTTCCAAAAGTTGTCAAATCTTTCAGATGACCGAACCGGTACATTCATTTTCATAAATCACCTGATGCCATCCCTGCTGAAGTCCGGCAGACTGCCGGTTCCCCGTCATTCCTGTGAAAGCAGGAATTCAATTTTTTTCAATATGCTGTGGATACCGGCGTTCATCGGTATTGATGATGGTGCGCAAACATCACTTGGGTAAATGATTCCGACCAGGTTCCCCGGTTCATTGCAGAAAAACCGGATTTTTCATGTGGTAAATGATTCCGACCAGGTTCCCTGTGTGCAGAAAACCGGAATCCGGAGATTCATAACCCCGTCATTGTTTTCATTGTTGTATCCGCAGTACACTGTCTGCATCCTTTGGGTTTACATTCACAGCGTCAGATCCGGCAAGATGACAGGCTGTGATTTTAGAAAATTTCCACTTGTTTTTCAAGGATTATTCCTTTATTCTCAGGGAAAAAAACAGGAAAAACTGTTGCAGATGGGAGGAAAGTGTATCATGAAATCTTCACAGACCGGGCCGGGAAAGAAAGTTTCTGTCATACGCTTCCCGGAATTGGAAACAGGGGGAAGACTTCTGCAATCTGCGTTTCTGCGAATCCGCCTTTTTTAAAATTCAGGAGGAAACAATGTCAAAGACAGTTGTATGGACTGCCATGTTTTGCCTTTTGCTTGCCGGTGCAGCGCTGTCCGATCAGGCTGCGTGGGTGGACAAAAAAGCCGCATACAAAGCCGGAGAAATGATTGAAACCGGAACAGAACTGCGCCGGTTCTGCGCACCCTGCGGTGATACCGTGTGGACGCCCCTTGTCGCGAAACAGGTGGAGGTGAGAAATCCGGAAAAGAATCTTTATGAGATATTTGTCAACGATTCCGGCATTGATCTGGCTTATGTTTATATTTTTCGGGAAGGAAAATGGCGGAATTTGGCCATGATGCTGGGACTGGCAGTTTCCGATGTGCCGGAATTTCTGCCTGAGAAACTGCCTTCCCATGCGGAAACAGCGGATACAGGTGAGTCCCACCCCATTGATCGGGAAATGTACGCGTGCATGGACAGGGATCCTTCCACCGCCAATATGATCAATTGTATCCATGTGGCAGCGGAAAAATGGGATGGGGAACTTAACCGGGTTTATCAGGATTTGAGAGAACGTCTGAAACCGGAAGCCCAAAAATCTCTGACAGAGGCCCAGCGGGCCTGGATTGCATACCGTGATCTGGAATTCAAAAATATTCAGGGACTTTATGCCGGTTTTGAAGGAACCGTGTATCATCCCATGCGCGCGGAAAGCCGGATGCAGATTACCAAAAACCGGGTCATGGAACTTGTGTCCTATCTTTCCCTGTTTGAAATGGGGGAATGAGGCATTAAAAGACAGAGGCGCGGCACGACAATGGAAAAATGGAAAATCTGACAACACAGAACATAATGGTGATGTTTCTTTCTCTGGGGATTCTGCTCGGTCTGGCCCGAATGATGGGGGAACTGGCACAGCGACTCCACCAGCCTTCTGTGCTGGGAGAACTGCTTGCGGGCATTCTGCTTGGCCCCACAGTTCTGGGAGCAATTGCCCCTGGATTCAGTGCATTTCTTTTTCCCCCCCATGGCCCCAATGCAATTGCCCTGGATGCCATATCCACTCTGGCAATTGTACTGTTTCTGATGGTCGCAGGCATAGAGGTGAATTTGTCCACGATCTGGAAGCAGGGAAGCATCGGTCTGAAAATCGGCATAGCCAGCGTTGTCATTCCTTTTTTCCTGGGTCTTGCCGGAGCCTGGCTGTTTCCCCGGCTTCTGGGGCGGCCGCCGGATACGGATCCCCTGATATTTTCCCTGTTTCTGGCAATTGCCATTTCCATTTCCGCTTTGCCCGTCATTGCCAAAACCCTGATGGATATGGATATGTACCGCAGTGATCTGGGTATGGTGGTCATCAGTGCTGCCATTTTCAATGACATTGTCGGCTGGATTGTATTTGCTGTGATTTTGGGACTTATGGGCGAAGCCTCCGGAAGCGGCACGCCAATTGTGCTGACCATTTTGCTGACACTGGCATTTGCCGCTGCCATGCTCACTGTGGGACGCCAGATGATTCACAGGGTACTGCCTTTTGTGCAGGCATACACCCGATGGCCTGCCGGAGAACTGAGCTTTGCGCTGACTTTGGCCATGCTCGGAGCCGCATTTACCGAATGGATTGGAATTCATTCCATTTTCGGGGCATTTCTCGTGGGTGCTGCCATTGGAGATTCTTCGCATCTGCGCGAGCGCACACGTGTCACCATTGACCATTTTGTCTCTTTTATTTTTGCTCCTGTATTCTTTGCAGGTATCGGGCTCAGGGTCAATTTTCTGACCCATCTTGATCTTCCCCTTGTGCTGACAGTGACGGGAATTGTCTGTGTGTGCAAACTTGCAGGCGGTACACTGGGTGCAAGATGGGGAGGCATGTCCGTCCGTGAATCCTGGACTGTGGGATTTGCAATGGTTTCTGTCGGTGCAATGGGAATCATTGTGGGACTGATGGCCCTGCAGACTGGTATCATCCGTCAGGAACTTTTTGTGGCTTTGGTCATCATGGCCATGACGACCTCCATGATAAGCGGCCCCGGAATGCGGCTTATCCTGCGAAGCAGCAGAAAATCCCATCTTCCGGATGCCCTGTCTTCAAAACTTTTCCTCCGGGAACTCACTGCCCGATCCCGCCGGGAAGTGATTGCGGAAATGACCGCAAAGATGTGCCAAACGCTGGAACTGGACATACAGGGGATTGCAAATGCCGTATGGGAACGGGAAGATGCGCTCAGCACCGGCATTGGCAACGGTGTTGCTCTTCCCCATGCGCGCATCGAGGGACTGCGGGCGCCGACAGTGGGGGTCGGAATTTCTGAGGCAGGAATTGACTTTGACGCGCCGGACGGCAAACCCGCATATATCATTTTTCTCATTCTTACCCCTGCCGACAATCCGGAATCCCAGCTTGTCATCACATCTGAAATTGCACGGATATTCCGCAATCCGGGTATGGCAGAGCAGGTGCTTCGCACAGAGCATTTCACGGATTTTCTGGCATTGATGAAAATCAGCGAAGTCAAAGCGGAAGTCTGAATCTGCCCGCATCTGCATGACCGCAGTGAATGAAATTCCGGCAGCAGGACATATTTCAGATCCAATGGGGAATTTTTTCAGACCTGATATGGCAGGCGCTTTGATTTCATTGACTGAAAACTTTTTGTGGCGATTCAAAAAAACGGATTTTTCCGAAAAATCCGGTTGTTCTGAAAACCCTGTACCTGAAAATTTATGCTGACTTACTTAATATGCTGAGGAAGTGCAAACACATTATGGACAACAACACCGTTTTTACAGAGGAACTTCTGAAAATCGCTGACAGCACTGCCAATCTGGTTTCCAGTACCCGTGACCTGACAGACGCGGGTGATCCGGTTTTTGAAAACTGGCTTTCCGGGTGTGAGAATATCCGGCAGGATATGGCAAAGGGGCTTCTCCGGGTGGCTGTGGTCGGAGCCATCAAATCCGGCAAAAGCACCTTTGTCAATTCCCTGTTCAAAGATGATTATCTGAAACGGGGCGCGGGTGTGGTGACATCCATTGTCACACGCATTCGCAGGGGAGACAGCCTGAAAGCCACGCTGTGGTTCAAATCCTGGCAGGAAGTGAATGCGGAAATGGAAAAATCCCTGCTTTTCTTCCCTTCTCCGGACTGGCGCACGGATCAGAACGGTTTTGACATCCGCAGGGAAAAAGATCGCAGTGAACTGGCTGCGGCCCTGGATTCCCTGAACAGTGATCTGCTCATCAGCAATGACAGCCGCGGCAGTGACAGTGTGGTGCTGGATTCTTACCTGAAAGGATATGAAAAGGTAAAGGATATTGTTGCCGGGGAACCGGTCACCATTGAATACAAGGATGAGCTTTTTCCGGAACACAAAAAATTCACCGGAGACGATGCTCTGGCCGTGTGGCTGCGGGATATTGAACTGGAAATCTGTGCGGGAGATATGGATCCGGATGTTGAAATCGCAGACTGTCAGGAAGTGATTCGCCCAATCCCTGCATCTGGTCATGATTCAGGATTATCTGCTCATCACGCATCTGATTGTCTATGTCATCAGCGGCCGCACCGGGCTCCGTCAGGCTGACATCCGCTTTCTGTCTGCCATCCGCAAGATGGGCATTATGGAAAACCACCCTGTTTCTGATCAATTTTGATTTCGGGGAACATGACAGTCTCAAAGATCTGGAACGGGTGACAACAAAAATAAGAGAGGATATTGCCCTGCTCCGGCCTGAACCTGAAGTCTATGTTTTGTCGGCTCTTTTCAATCTGTTCACAGCAAAGGAAAAAGAACTGCGGGTCAAGATCGTCTGCGCATTGCCCAGTGGAAGGGAGAACTGGCACTTGCGGAATATTCCAACAGGGAGAGCAAACGCTTTGAAACAGCCATCCGTCAGAAACTCAGCAAAGAACGCTATGCACTGCTGCTCAAAAGTCATGCGGATCGCCTCGGAGTGATGCTCTCCGGTCTGGAACACCGGATTTCCTTCAACCGCGACATTCTGAGGCGGGATGTGTCCGGCGTGGGAGAACTGCTGGAAAGCATTCAGAAACATCAGAACAAAACTGCGGAAATCAAAGGCATGATACGCAGTACACTTGACGGTGCGGTGCGGAAGATTCAGAAAACCATCCGCACGGATACAGACCGTTTTTTTGATTCCCGTTACGGAATTCCCGCGGATACGGTCAGTTTTCTGGATCAGTACAGTGTCGCGTATCCGGACTATGTGACAGATTTGAAAAAATCCGGTTTCAATCACGCCATGTACATGATTTTTCAGGAAATCCACCGGGCAGTGGATGTTTTCACCGCAGAGAATGTCAATCCGGAGGTCATCCGTTTCGCACGGGAGCTGGAGGCAAAGATACAGGAGCATTTTCTCACCCTGGCGGCACCCTATGATGTCATGGTGCGGGACGCTCTGGCCGAATACAACCGGAATCTGGAGGCGCTCGGCATTGTTCCCATCCGGGAATCCGCAGAGGAAATGCAGGTTCCGGATATGGAAAGTGCAAAGCAGAAATCCGGCATCCGTTTTGTGCAGGCATCCGCGTCTGTGAACTACACTGCCGGTATCCGGGCGGATGCGGTCATGCGTCTGGGATTTTACCGAGTTGTCCGCTTTTTCAAAAAACTGTTCAAAAAAACTGTGGTGGAAAATGAGGGGGAGATAATGGCTCTCCGGGGCGGTGTTGCCCGTCTGAAAAAGGAAACCGCGCATTCTCTGCAGTTTTCCTTCAAGGATTACCGGGAAAATCTGAAATTCCAGTATTTCTTCAAGCTGGCCGATGCTGTGGCAAAAGAGATGTATGATGCCCTGAGCGCCCGGTTTGACACCTATGCTGCGGATTTGTCCCGGATCAGTGAAACCGTAAGCCAGAAGCAGACCGACAAAGACCGGAAAGCGGAACTGCTGCTGGAACTGGAAAAGACACGGCAGGGGATACATGAACAGTTGCGGAATCTGAAAGGAAAAATCGGGTAGAGGGCTTTTTTGTACTGACAGAATCGGAACTCATCCTCCTTTATCCCCTTCCCTTCAGAGACAATGCTGTTGACTTAAGGAGAGAACACTTCAAAGTCCCCCTTTTTTAAAGGGGGATTTTCAGGCGGTTGTATAAAAAAAGCCCCCTGCCCCCCTTTAAAAAAAGGGAAAAACGCTTTCTTTCAGCCGGGATGGAGATTTTCACAGAATTCGCATCCGAAATTTTGTTGATCATTACAACAGTTCGATATTGTCGGAACTGTCAGCATGAAAAATCCCATTATCTTGTGGAAGAAGCCTGCGGTTAACCGAGGCTTATAAAAATATATGATCTTCCCGGTGGGCGGATTCAGAGAGAAGAACCAATTTTTCAATAATCTTCCAATCGTAACAATATGTTGAAATTATTTATCAATAATCATATTGTATTTTTTTTGTACAGTTCCGGGTAGAGTTCCAGTGCGCATTCCGGGCAGATACTGTGGGTGAATGTCGCATCGGAATGCTCCATAATATAAGCCTCTATCCGTTTCCAATATCCCCGGTCATCCCGGATTTTTTTACATGCGGAACAGATGGGCAGCATCCCTTTCAACTGCTTGATTTGATCCATTGCCTTTGTCAGTTCAGTCATCAGTTGCTGACGTTCAATGGCATAGCGCAGGGTTCTGACAATTGCGGTTGCGGAATGCTCACCTTTAAACAGATAATCCTGAGCACCGTTTCTTACGGTTTCCAGTGCCAGTTCATAGTCTTTGGAACCGGTCATGATAACAACCGGTATCTGCGGAAATGCATCATGAAAGCTGTGGAACGTATCAATACCGAAGCTGTCCGGCAAAGACAGGTCAATGACGGCAACATCAACGTGATACTGCATTGCAGCAGATTTTGCTTTATCCATGCGGTCTTCATGCAGTATCTTAAAATGAACCTCTTCCGATGATTCCAGCAGTTCCCGCAGCAAAAATACATCATCCGGATTATCTTCAACAATCAGAATACTGAACATTTTTTTCATTAAATTCCTCTTTTGGACGGAAGTTTCACCAACTGCAGCCAGAAACCTTCAATCTGCCGGATAACCTGTGTAAACTGTCGGAAATCAACCGGTTTCGAGATATAGCAGTTGGCATGAAGTTTATACATCTTCAGGATATCCTCTTCGTTCTGAGACGTAGTAAGAACAACCACAGGAATATCTGTAAGATCCGGATCGTCCCGGATTTCTTTCAGTACTTCGCGGCCGTCCATAATGGGCAGGTTCAGATCCAGAAGAATCAGATCCGGCCGGGATTTGTTATGGAATTCTCCTTCCTTGCGCAGAAAACGGAGCGCGGAGATACCATCGGAAACCACATGGATATCCATCTTTACCTTGGAGTCTTCCAAAGCCGCAAGGGTCAGTTCCACATCATCCTCGCTGTCTTCCACCAGCAAAACCTGGGCCTGTTTCAAATTATTTTTCATATTTATAATAACTCCCGTCTTTTGGGTAATGTAAAATGAAATACGGATCCCTTTCCGGATTCGGATTCCACCCAGATTGTGCCGCCGTGTCTTTCGACAATTTTCCTGCAAAGGGCAAGCCCCAGACCTGTACCCGGATATTCTTTTTCAGTATGCAGCCGCTGGAATATCTGGAATATCCGCTCATGAAATCTGGGGTCTATGCCGATTCCGTTATCCTTTACACAGAAATGGTAATCCTTTTGGGCTTCCGTACAGGTGATTTCAACGACAGGTTCTTTCTCTTCCACATATTTGACGGCATTCCCCAGCAGATTCTGCAAAAGACTTTGTATCTGGTTTGCATCCGCATCCACGCACGGCAAGCGGGTACAGGAAATATGCGCATTTGCATTACGGATAACGGGTTCCAGATCTTCCAGGGTTCTCTCCAGGATAAAATTCAGGTCTGTCAGCGCAAACCCCTGTCCGCGGGTGTTTACTCTTGACAGTGTCAGTATGTCGTTAATCAGAGTCTGCATTCTGTGGGCAGCCTTTACCGAGCGTTCGATATAATGGTGTCCTTTTTCATCCAGTCTGTCCTGATACCTGTTTTGGAGAAGCTGTAAAAAACCGGCAACGGCCCGCAGCGGCTCCTGCAGATCATGGGAGGCAATATAGGCAAACTGTTCCAGTTCGGTATTGGACAGTTCCAGATCCGCCAGGGTCTTCTGCAAAATTTCTTCTGCTTTTTTTCTTTGGGAAATATCACGGATCACACTCACCATGCCGACCGTTTTGTCCGAATCATCTTTGAGCAGGGATACGGTATGCTCCGTGGGAAATATTTCCCCGTTTTTTCTTCTGGCGGTGAATTCAAATTCTGCTGTCTGCCCCTGCTCAAAGGCATCCCGTATTCTTTTTTCAAATTCTGTATAGTGCGCTTCATCAACATGCAGAATGTCTGTCTCGGCTTCGAAAAGTTCCTGTGTGCAGTATCCGAAAATTTCTTCTGCGGCCCGGTTTGCATTCATAAGTTTTCTTTGGGGAGAAAGCACCAGTACCGCTTCTTCCAGTGCATTGAAAATATTCCGCATCCGGAGCTCGGATTCTTTGAGGGCAAGTTCCATTTTCAGCCGTTCGGTGCAGTCCCTTGCCACAGCATAGGTGATCCCCCGGTCGTTAATGGGGGAGGATGTCCATTCCAGCCATCTGACGGATCCGTCTTTGCAGATATAGCGGTTCTGAAAATTTAAAACCCTGACACCCTGTTTCAACTGTTCCTCAATAATCTGTACCGTTTTTTTTCTGTCATCCGGATGAACAAATTCCAGATAAGGTTTGGAAAGAAGTTCTTCTTCACTGTATCCCAGAATTTTCTGCGCAGCCGGATTGATCAGCCGGAAACAACCGTCAATATCCGCGATGCAGAAGATATCGGATATCATGGTAAAAAAGGTCTTAAACCGTTCTTCGGCCTCTTTCCGGTCGGTAATATCCATCGCCAGACCTTCCGCAACGATATCATTATCCTCCATCCGTCTGCCAATGGACCGGTCATAAAACCAGTGCCATTTTCCATTGACATCCTTAATGCGGTATTCGATTTTAAAATGTTTTCCTTTCCAGAATTCAGCAGTGGCTCTGTCCACCAGTTCTTTATCATCCGGATGAACCGAATGATACCAGACAAAGGGATTTTTCATCAGATAATCGGCCGGGTATCCGAGGATGCTTTCCACCCGGTCGGATACATAGAATCCCCCTTTTTCTTTGGAAAAACGGTAGAGGATATCCGGTGAACCGTCCACCAGTTTTCTGTACTGTTCCTCGCTCTCCCGTAAGCGTTTTTCCGCAAGGATCCGATCTGTAATGTCAATTCCCATTTCCAGAACCAGCATTTCACTGTTGAGATCGTAAAAGGGATAATCATACACCCGGTATGTTCTGCCGTTTCTGAGCCCGCATTCCCATTCAATGGGTTTTCTGTTTGCAAAAACTTCAAAAGTCGGACAGGGTTCACAGGGGGTATCTCTGTTCTGTATCCGTTTATAGCAGGGAATGCTCAGATCATCACCGAAAAGGGATTTGAACTTCTGATTGGCAAAAGCAATGCTGTAATCCGCTCTTTGCAGATAAATAAATGCGGGCAGACTGTTTAAAAGATTGAAAATTTTAATCCGTTCTGTTGACAGAACTGTTTCGGCCTTTTTTCTCTGCTCAATCTCCTTTTTCAGTTCGCTATTGCTTTTCTGAAGCGATTCCGTGCGTTCCGAAACCAGTTTTTCCAGTCTGTCATGGGACTGTTTCAGTTTTTCTGCATAACGTCTGTTCTGCAGATGGGTATATCCGGATTCAGCGATCATTTCCGCGAATCCGGAAAGAAAATCCAGGATGGAAGCGATCCTCTGCTCCGGAATAACCGGAAGCCGCAGAATAGCATCCAGATATGCCTGTTTTTCAAAACCATAGATATCCGCCCGTTTTTCAAAAAAAAGCAGGTCTTCCGCATTTGGCCGGTGAAACAGAAACTGTCCGGTAAAACAGTTGGCAATATGCTGATCTTCCACAATAACGGGGACCGCAGCATCTGTCAGCCCGTGGGGGCACTGATAAACAATTCTTTTTTTCCCGTGCAGCAGCCCGTCCCGGATCATGGTATCGCTTTTCCGGCAGAGTTTTACCGCCTCCGGATGTTTTCTGTGGAAGCGGGTACAGGCATCCTGCCATCCGGAGCAGGTCAAAATTTCTCCGCCTGTCGTGATAATGGCCGAGGGAATGCCCGCCGCAGCGTACAATGCATCCGTAATCAACTGAAGTTTCTGTATATTGAATATTTCCTGCACATCTGTATTCATAAACGACCTGTACTGCCGGGTTTGAAACCGGAAAATTCGGTTTCAGACTGTCAGCAGATCAAAAACTTCCTTAATTTCTCCTCTCCCCCGGCGGAGAGGGCAGGGTGATGGGGATAGCTGGCTGATTTTTTAAATTTTTTCCCATAAATAGGGGAAGAAATTTTTCGATATGCTGACTGTGGGAGGAAAACTCCGATGTAATCGATTTCAATATAGACACTCGGAATTTATTCTGTCAAGCATTATTCCGGAATTCTGCTTTTTATGTGCAGGCATATCTGTCGGACAATATCCTGTTTTTGTTTTATATACCATTAATTAAAAAATTTCAGGTTACAGTGCATACAGAACGTATTGCATTCTGCAAAACAGGTTCATTTCTCAGACATTCTGTCAGAGCATGATCCAATTCATCAATATCATTAAAAAAACGCTTATGAACAAAATTGTTCTTTTTCCGGTGCCAAAGGCGTTCAATCGGATTCAGCTGCGGTGAATATGACATAACATTTTTCCTTCACTTTATCCCGTATTCCTGCTACTTCCGGTATTCCGGGTAGATAGGGATAGGTTCTGATGGTTTCCCAACTGATCGGCACGCCCTGAAAAATTCCTTCCGGAATGATTTTGCTGAAATCCGCTAACACACTGGTATCGTTGCCGGAGTAACGCACTCTGTTTTCATAGATATAAAGTTGAACGGATATATCCTCATTCCTTTTTTGCTGCACATAATCCCGGAGGATTTTCAGTTCCTCATGCAGAAATTCCTCATCCTGTGCAATCTCTTCCGGCAGCCATCCTTTGCATTCCATACTTGCCCCCGTGTTTCGGGTGAATATAACAGATTCATAATGACAGGTTGAACAGATAGAAAAACAGATGAGATAAAAAACCCTTATGAATGCCAATTAAGAGTTAAAATTATGAATTTTTTAATCTGATTATATTGACAATCTGTTTTTTCTCATTATTTTAATATGTTATAATAACAGATACAAGTAACCATCTAAAATATGAGGTTAAAATGGATTGGCAGATTCGATTAATCGTCCTGTATGTTTTTATATGCAATCAGTTTCATAATGAACTTTGGATTCATTGCCAAAGATTCACAAACAACGATAATCCTGAATTCACTGATGAAGAGGTGATTACCATTTTTTTATACGGCATTATGCAAAGACGTTTTGAAATCAGAAGCATCTGTAACCATACTGCAGATCATTTGGCAGAATGGTATCCTGATCTTCCGTCTTATGAGGCATTTATACAGCGTCTCAACCGTATTTCAGGAATATTTCCTTTAATTGTGGAACGCATCCCGGACAACTTTTCCGGGACAGATCTTCTGCCGAATATACGTTTGATTGATTCCTTTCCCGTGATAATGGCAAATGCAAAACGCAGTTCCCGTGCCAAAACAGCCGGTGAATTTGTGAACAAAGGGTACTGCGCATCAAAAAATCTCTGGCACTGCGGTGTCAAAGTGCATATCTTGGGAACCAAACGCACAGGGACTTCACCTCTTGCCGAATTCATCGGTGTCACCCCGGCAGGTGACCATGACCTGAATGCTTTCCGCCAGATTGCACCCTGCCTTGAAAACTGTAAGCTTTTTGCTGACTTGGCCTATATTGATGAACTGGAGAAACAACTGCTTAAAGAACAGGAAACCGATATTTTTACACCGGTCAAAAAGAAAAAAGGACAGCAGTTCCCTGAACTTTTCGATCATCTGTTTTCAACAAATGTAAGCAGAGCACGTCAGCCCATTGAATCATTGTTTAGCTGGATTCAGGAAAAAACGAACATTCAGACGGCCTCAAAAGTACGTTCCTATAACGGTTTAATG
>JAWKPW010000003.1:0-112286 GCA_041390465.1 Desulfobacterales bacterium
GGGAAAAGGGCTGGCTTCGGCCTCCATCGGTGCGCTTCTGGAAACACGGGGACTCAGCGTGACCATACAGAAACTGGATCCCTATATCAATGTGGATCCCGGGACCATGAATCCTTTTCAGCACGGAGAGGTTTTTGTCACGGATGACGGAGCGGAAACCGATCTGGATCTGGGACACTACGAGCGGTTCACCAAGGCTGTCATGAGCCGGAAAAACAATTTCACCAGCGGCAGAATCTATCATTCGGTCATCACCAAGGAACGCAGGGGAGACTATCTTGGGGGAACCGTGCAGGTCATTCCCCATATCACAGACGAGATCAAAAACAGCATCCGGATGGTGTCCAACGGTGCGGACATTGTGATCGTGGAAATCGGCGGAACCATCGGCGATATTGAAAGTCTTCCCTTTCTGGAGGCCATCCGCCAGTTCCGGGCTGATGCAGGAAAAGAAAATGTTCTGTACATCCATCTCACTTTGGTTCCCTATATCGCGACTGCCGGGGAAGTGAAAACCAAACCCACCCAGCACAGTGTCAAGGAGCTCCGGAGCATCGGCATTCAGCCGGACATTCTTCTGTGCCGAACCGTGATTCCCCTTTCCGATGAAATCAAATCCAAAATCGCCCTGTACTGTGATGTGGACAAAAATTCGGTTATCACGGCCAAAGATGTGGACTGCATCTATGAAGTTCCCCTGGGGTTTCACAAAGAGGGACTGGATGACCGGATTGTGGAAAAACTGCACATCTGGACCCGCGCCCCCCGGCTGGAGGCATGGGAGAATTTTGTCCGGCAGTACAAATCCCCGGAACATTGTGTCACCATCGCGATTGTGGGAAAATATGTGGATCTCACAGAGTCCTACAAAAGTCTCAATGAGGCCCTTTATCACGGGGGTGCGGTCCACCGCAGCAAAGTGAATCTCGCGTTTGTGGATTCGGAAACCATCACTTCGGAAAACTGCTCAGAAAAACTGAAAAATGCAGACGGCATACTGGTTCCGGGCGGATTCGGATCACGGGGCATTGAGGGAAAAATCTGCGCGGCCGGCTATGCGCGGGAAAAGAAAATTCCCTATTTCGGCATCTGTCTGGGAATGCACATTGCAGTTATTGAATTTGCCCGCAATGTGGCTGGGCTGCCGGATGCGCACGGCCAGGAATTTGATCTGAACACACCCCATCCGGTCATTTATCTCATGAAGGAATGGTTTGACGAGCAGACCCAGACCATACAGACCCGTGATCTGAATTCGGAAAAAGGCGGAACCATGCGGCTGGGCGCCTACCCCTGCCGGGTGGCAAAGGATACACTGGCCCATGCGGCTTATCAGTCCGAAATGATTTCCGAGCGTCACCGGCATCGCTATGAATTCAACAACGCGTACAGGGAAAAACTGGAAGAATGCGGCATGGTCATCAGCGGCACATCCCCGGATGGTCAGTTGGTTGAAATTATGGAGATGAAAGATCATCCCTGGTTTCTGGGGTGCCAGTTTCATCCGGAATTCAAATCCCGTCCCATGAAACCCCATCCGCTGTTTGCAGCTTTCATCAAAGCGGCTCTGGACTGCTCCCTGAAGAAAAAATGAAAACAGGCCCGCAGACAAAAACTTTCCCCGTCACCTGATGAACTGTGCACTTGATACCGGTTTGCACCGGTTCCGCAGGAGAAAGCACAAGACAAAGGAGGAGACTATGTCTGAACAGACACTTCGATTCCCGGTTTCCGGCATGAGCTGCGCAAACTGCGCCATGAATATCGAAAGAAGTGTGAAAAAGCTGCCCGGAATTGTCCGCGCGGATGTCAGTTTTGCCACAGAGGAAATCTCACTGGTGTTTGATCCCTCTGCGGTGAAACTTCCTGAGATCGCGGAGGCCATCCGCAAAGCCGGATTCCGTGTGAACACGGTCAAAACCGAATTTCCGGTTTCCGGCATGAGCTGTGCCAACTGCGCCATGAACATTGAAAGAACCCTGAACCGGAAAGTTCCGGGCGTGGTCTCGGCATCCGTCAATTTTGCTTTGGAACGGGTGGCCGTAGAATATCTGCCCTCGCTCACTTCGCCGGAGCAGATGGCAGGGGCCATCCGGAAAATCGGGTTTGAAGCCATTCTGACCGAGGAAGGGGAAGATGCCGCAGACGCGGAACAGACCGCACGGGAACGGGAACTGACAGATCAGAAACGGAAATTTTTCACCGGTGTCATTTTTGCGCTTCCGCTCTTTGTCCTGAGCATGGCAAGGGATTTCAGTCTGACCGGTGCATGGGCGCACGCAGCCTGGGTCAACTGGTTTTTCCTGTTTCTGGCCACCCCTGTGCAGTTTTACACCGGATGGGATTATTATACCGGTGCCTGGAAAAATCTGCGGAACAAAACCGCAAACATGGATGTTCTGGTGGCAATGGGTTCCTCGGTGGCCTATTTCTATTCATTGGGGCTTCTTGTCTTTCCCGTACACGGACAGCATGTGTATTTTGAAACCTCGGCTGTGATCATCACCCTGATCCGGCTGGGGAAAATGCTGGAATCCCGCACCAAGGGCCGCACGGGCGCGGCCATTCGCAAACTCATGGATTTAAGCCCCCGGACAGCCGTGGTCATCCGCAACGGCAGAGAGGAGGAAATCCCCAGCGCGCACGTGCAGAAAGGCGATACGGTTCTGGTGCGTCCGGGCCAGCGCATTCCGGTGGACGGCGAAGTTCTGGAAGGCCGTTCCGCAGTGGATGAATCCATGCTCAGCGGAGAATCCCTTCCGGTGGACAAAGGGCCGGGGGATACCGTTACAGGCGGAACCTTCAATCAGGAGGGACTGCTGAAATTTCAGGCCACCCGTGTGGGAAAGGAAACTGCCCTTGCGCAGATTATCCGGCTGGTGCAGGATGCCCAGAGCAGCAGGGCGCCGATTCAGGCACTGGCGGACAAAGTTGCCGCTGTTTTTGTGCCTTCGGTCATCAGCATTGCTTTTCTTGTGTTTGCCCTGTGGTGGAGCATTGGCGGAGAATTTGTTCCGGCCATGATCCGCATGGTCGCGGTGCTGGTCATTGCCTGCCCCTGTGCGCTGGGACTGGCCACCCCCACAGCCATCATGGCAGGAACCGGAAAGGGTGCGGAAATGGGGGTTCTTTTCAAAAACAGTCAGGCTTTGGAAATGACAGCCCAACTGGATACCCTGGTGCTGGACAAAACCGGAACCCTTACAATGGGAGAACCGCTTGTCACCGATATTGTGCCTTTGGGAGAGGAAACAAAGAAACCGGCACAACTGCTTCAGATTGCGGCCTCTGTGGAAAAAGGCTCGGAGCATCGGCACAGAGGCCATTGTGGAGGCAGTCAAAAGAAATCTGAATCTTTCGATCCCTTTGATTTCAGAGCATCAGGATTGGGGGTGGAGGCTGTGATTGAGGGCGCGTTTTTTTGTGGGAAAACCGGAATGGTTTGCAGAACTGGGGAATTACCATTGATCCAATCCGTGTCCAAATTGAAACCCTCACCAGGCGCAGGGAAAAACCGTCATGGTGGCTGCAACACAGAGCAAAGTGGAAGGTCTGATTGCCGTTGCGGATCAGATCGAAGCAAGAAGCACCAGGGCCATTGACGGACTTGCGCAATGGGACTGGAGACGATCATCTCTCCGGGACAATATCCGGACAGCACAGGCTGTGGCGCCAGTTGCATATGGGGATGAGATTCTCGCAGGGGAAGTGCGGCGCGAGGAAAAAGGGGAAAAAATCAGACAACTGAAAAACAGCGGCAAAACCGTTGGCATGGTCGAGACGGAATCAATGGCACGCGCCCGCTCTGGCAATGGCGGATGTGGGCATTGCCATTGGCACAGGCACGGATGTGGCCATTGAGGCCGGAGATGTGATTCTGTCGCGGGGCAATCTGGATAGTCTTGTGCGTGCGGTTCTGCTGAGTCGGCAGACCCTGCGCACCATCCGGCAGAATCTGTTCTGGGCTTTTGTTTACAATATCATCCTGATTCCGGTGGCAGCAGGGGCACTGCATCCCTTTGCCTCCCTTCCGGAATTTCTGAGGCATCTGCACCCCATCCTTGCTGCTTTGGCCATGTCTTTAAGCAGCATCACCGTGGTGAGCAACAGCCTGCGGCTGTCCAAAAGCAGATAAAGAGACGGGTTTGTCATAACTTACGGCGGCTCCTGCAATGAAAGGAGCAGCCGCATAAGCATAAATTCAGAGGCATGTCTTCGCCTGTTCTCTGGAATAATTGCATTTCTTTGCTTCCAAATCAGCAGTTCGGACAAACTTTCGCTGATGTAAAAAATGAGACGCGGGGCCATCCTGTAATTGGTAACGCATAAGTTTGTAAGCAGTGAATCACTTACCGGTAACTTGTAAACAAGAGTTGGTTCTGAGCCAATTGCTGTTCTTTTTTCAGGTGAATAAACAGCATCATCACCCCCAATTTGCGCGATTGGGTTTCGGGCTAACCTGCCTCACGGCAGTTTCGCACTTGCCCCCCTGTCTCAGCAGACTGCCGGATTCATTCATCCCTGAATTTTACCGTACACTGATGATTAACCACATGCACCTGATTGATCAGTTGCCGCAATTGTCTTAAATTGTTTTGAAAATCCTCATAAACTTTTGAAAAGGAATGTTTGGGTTCATGCACAATATCCCTTTCTTCCTTATGGATAATCCGTTTATAAGCGGAATCGCAAACCCTCTGCGCGATGGCTTTGTTATCCGCAAGAAGATTTTTTCTGATCTCCAGCGCTTCGGCAATACTGATCCTTTCACCGTTGCAATCCATTTCGGTTTCAAAATTTGCCATTTGTATTGCCTGATTCAGCTTTATCCTCCGGGTCTGCAGTTTTTTCAGTTTTTCCTCCAGATCCTTTGGATCAAATCCCTGCGCGGGTTCTTTCTCTTCCGCGCCCGCGGGGTCACGAAAGAATCTCATCTCCTTGCTCTCTGCTGCACCGAGGCCGAGAAGTTCTTCTGTGAGCTTTATATGACGGTCGTATTCATTTCTCAATTCAACCGCCTCAAACAGATACAGATTTCCTTTGCTGTCAGGCATAAAATCCCTCCTCTGCTGTTTATTGTACCTTGACAATGCGAATCAAGCGTCAGATTCCGTGAGATTTGACAATTTTTTGAAAATTGTCAAATCATTTTGCCGCATCTGCGGGCATTTTCTGTTCCCCGGCCTCCTGTGCGGTCTCCTTTACCAGTTTTATGGCAAAGAGCAGATGCTCCTGCATACTTTTCGCAACAGCGTGCATTCCCGCGAATTTGACCGGATCTGCTGCCTGAAACAGATTTTTCAGGGGCCTGTGCAAATCCCTGTCCATTTCCAGCCGATCAATGCAGGGCAGAAGTTCCTCTGTGGTCATTTCCGGCGCATTGATGCCAAATCTGCCCTCCAGATAATGACGGACAATGGCAGATATGCGGAAATAGAAATTTTTTCCTTCCATATTTTCCACATCTGAGAGTTCATTGAGTGCGAGCAGGGCAGCCTCATGCGGCGGAAGAGAAGGCACAGTCATTGCCTTTACCCGCTTTTTCCGGTGACGGAACCAGTAAATGATTCCGAGCAGAAGAACAAGAATCAGAACTGCTCCCAGAACATACCAGAGAATCATGGGATCAAAACCCGCAGGTTCCGGAGGTTTGATGTCATGAATATCGGTCATGGGGGCAGCATCATCCGCTGTTTCTGCTGCTCGGGACTGTGCAGGGCCGACCGGAGGCGATACGTTCCGCTTCTGCAGTTCTTTCATCACATCCGGCGGAATCAGGGGCGTGACGGGTTTGTCCTCTGCAAAGCTCAGCAGGGGAAAAAAGAACAGCAGACAGACAAAAATCCGCAGCATCAGCGTTTCCTCTTTTCTCTGTAACGGAAATACCGGGTCAGCGCATCAGAAGCCTCGTCTGAGGTGCTGATTTCAATGCGGTCAATATCCGCGGCTGTCAGCATTTCCAGTGTGTTCCGGTATTGGGCTTTTTTCATGGCATGATACTGGTGCCGGGTGTTTTCATCAGACGCGTCCGCTTCCATGATTTGACCGGTTTCAAAATCCTGAATGCAGCAGATTCCGGCTTTGGGCAGTTCAAAATCACCGGGATCAGAGAGTAGGACACCGATCAGTTCATGTCTGCGGGAAATGGTGCGAAGCTGCCGGAGATAATCCGCATCCAGAAAATCGGAAATCAGAAAGGAGATGGTTTTTTTCCGGCAGACTCTGCCCAAATAAGAAACCGCACCGGCAATATCCGTGCCTTTGCACTCCGGTGCAAAGGTGAAGATTTCCCGAATCACGCGCCAGACATGGCCCGAACCTTTTTGGGGAGGAATGTATTTCTCCACTGTATCCGTAAACAGGATCACACCCACTTTGTCATTGTTCCGGATGGCATTGAAGGCCAGGATTGCGGCTGTTTCCGCGGCAATCTCCCGTTTGAGATTTTCCTGTGTGCCGAAATTCCCGGACGCACTCATATCCACCAGAAGAATGACCACCAGTTCCCTTTCCTCACGGTAGCGTTTGATATAAGGCCGTCCCATGCGCGCGGAAACCTTCCAGTCAATGCTTTTGACCTCATCACCGGGGGAATATTCCCGCACTTCCTCAAATTCAATGCCGCTCCCCCGGAACACAGACCGGTACTGTCCGGCCATCATGGTGTTGACCACACGGGAGCTTTTGATGTGAATCTTTTTGATTTTTTTTATGATTTCAGGTGGCAGCATTTTTCAGTTGTCAGTGAACCGTTGTCAATTTTCCATGAAACCGGTTTATATATAGCTTTTAAAATAATTGTTTTTGGTATGCCTGGTTGAGCGCAGTGAAACCCAACACTCTGAATCTGCTGAATTTCGTTCCTCAACCAACCTGCAGAAAACCCCAAAATATTATCTTAAAACCTGCAATTGCAGTTACAGTGTGTTATGATTGAAGAGCATGCACCGTCTTCCGGCGCAAGCTGAAATCCGGCAATATCAATTGGTTGTGGATATCAGCATTCACCGGTATGATGACGATACCCTAACATCGTGAATTGGGAAAAATTCAGAATCCGGTTTCCCATATTTCCTGCAGATTCAGCACAAATCCGGGCAGCACCGGGTCTCCCGACACAGCCGAGGGATTTTTCAGACACACGGTCTCCTGTCCGGGACGGGACACAAAAACGGTTTTTTCGTTCGGGACAATCAGCCAGCCCAGCAATGCCCCGTTTTCCATATATTCCCTCATCTTTTCCCCAAGCACGGAAACCGTGTCTGACGGCGAGCAAAGCTCTGTGACAAAATCCGGGCAGAGCGGAATGAATCTGCGTTTCTGTTCCGGTGTCAGACAGGCCAGTCTTGACCGTCTGATCCATGCCGCATCCGGGGAACGGGTTGCGCGGTTGGGCAGAACAAAGCCGGTTGAGGAGTCAAACACTACCCCGCTCCTGTCCCTTCTTGCCCATATCATCAATTCGGTAATCAGATATGAATTGCGATAACCGGTTTCCCCGCCTGTTGGCGACATAATCAGCACCTCCTGTTCGGCATTCCGTTCAATGCTCAGTTCCCGGTTCATCCGGCAAAATTCATAAAACTGTTCATCCGTGAAATGAATCGCCGGATGGAATTTCAGCGTCAGACAGAAATGTTCATTTACAGCCTGGATCATGGTGTCCTCCCTGATTTTTGCTATGCAAACGGGGGAATCCTCCGCATTTTTCCGCAGGGTTTTCAGCTCAGTCTCCCCTTTTTTTGGCAGAGGTTCAGTATTGACAGATTTTTTTCTCTCCCCTTTGGAGAGAGCAGGGCAGTTAAGTTCTTCATTCCCCTCTTGATAAGGGATAACGGGTAGTGTTTATGGGCAAAACAGACATATTCCCGCTCCCTCTCAAGAGGGGATTTATAAAAAAATCAAAGGAGATTTTGTATTATCGGAATCTCTTGCTTCGCATTGATAACTGACAACTGCTTACGGCACTTCCACCGAATCAAAAATCCGTGTGATAATCTGCTCGGTGGTGATGTCCTCGGCTTCGGCCTCATAGCTCAGGAGAATGCGGTGCCGCAGCACACTGGGCGCAATGCTTTTGACATCCTGGGGCGTGACATAAGCCCGTCCCTGCAGAAATGCATATGCCCTGGCCGCAAGACTGAGAAAAATCGTGGCTCTGGGCGAGGCTCCGAACTGAATATACTGGGAAATATCAATCTTGTAATCCGCAGGGCTGCGTGTGGCAAACACAAGATTTACAATATAATCTTTGAGTTTTTCATCCACATACACAGATCGGATCAGTTCTTCAATCTCATTGAGTTGGGACGGAGCCAGGACCTGCTGAATCTGCACGGATTTTTCAAATCCCACCCGTTTCATGATTTCCTTTTCCTGCGTCCTGTCCGGGTATCCGATGACCAGTTTGAGCATGAACCGATCCACCTGTGCTTCGGGAAGCGGATAGGTTCCCTCCTGCTCAATGGGGTTCTGGGTTGCCATAACCAGAAACGGATCGGCCAAAGCAAAGGTGCTTTCTCCAATCGTGACCTGCCGCTCCTGCATGGCTTCCAGCAGCGCGGACTGCACTTTGGACGGCGCGCGGTTGATTTCATCGGCCAGAATGATATTGTGAAAAATCGGGCCTTTTTTGATGGTGAAATCCCCGGTTTTGGGCAGATAGATTTCGGTTCCAATCAAATCCGCAGGCAGCAGATCCGGCGTAAACTGAATCCGCTTGAAGTCGGCCTGCACCGTGTCGGCCAGTGCCTTGACCGCACTGGTTTTTGCCAGCCCCGGAACCCCTTCAATCAGAATATGGCCTTTGGTGAAAAGCCCCATAAGCAAGCCGTCAATAGTTCCATAACTGCCCCACCATGACTTTTGCAATTTCATTTTTGATGCTGCTGATCAGCAGATGTTTTTCTTCTATCTTTGCTTTCCAGTTCCTCAACCGTGCTCCCTCAGTTCCTCCTTTTGCATTTCAGACAATCAAGAAAACAAATTCAATAAAAAGTAATGAAATTTGTCAGAACCCCGACTGATGTGAACTGTAACTGTAGAAATTGAGCGAAGAGATTTCCATACAGATTCTGTTTTTCTGCCAATACCCATTACGTCCGGACAAAAAGGTGCCAAAATACAATTTTTGCACTCCGGGAACATCCCTGAAACGATCCTGGGGAAAAGGTTTCAATCTGCTGAATGCGGACTTTTTCCATTCTTCCGGGGATGACGGGAAAGAAGATTTTGTAAAAACTCCAGCGATACTACATAAACACGATGAATTTTACAAAAAAAACTGAATTTTTTAAAAAAAAATTCAGTTTTTTAATCGCTGTTTTATCATATAAAAACCAAGTTGGTCATGTAATACCAAATCGCCATTGAATTTATGCAATGCTTACTCTTAAGTCAGGGGCGAAGGAGTCCCGAACCGGCAGTCAGGGACACTGAATGATTCGGAAATCAGGCCAGAAATTCCGTTTCACTTCATTTCGCGCACTCCGGAATCAGACAGGCACGGTTTCAATGGTGAATTGGGATTATGTCATCGAGCTCCGTCATGGATCAGAACAGTCTGATCATCCGGAAATTTCTCTGCGATTCAGATATAAATGCTTTATAAATTTTTTGCTGTTTCAAGGAACCAATATTCCGGTAATTTTAAAAAACAGTTTTATACCGATTCCCCATTGAAAACATACAGACTTTCAGATAACATTTTGTGTAGGTTGGGGTAGCGAAGTAGACAACATTCTATCTGTTGGAGTTCGTTCCTCACACCCCAACCTGCACAGAACCCCCAAATTATTATCTTAAACACTATACTTATGCCGAGGAAATCAATGGCGATTCGGTATTACATTTATAATTAATTCATAAAGATATGTTGGGCATGGAAAAGATCGTGACTGACATATTGAATCACTGATGTTACGCTTCCTTGTCATACCGGCGAAAGTCGGAATCCAGTGTTTCCGCAAAACAGATTGAAGAAGCAAAAAACATTGACGGATTTGATTGGCTGTCATTTTTTTCGGCAGGGATTTCTGTAAACAGACAATCCCTGCCTGAATAAAATGGAAGTGGGGCAAATTCGTTGATCAGGGCTGACACCGGAGCGGAAAAAAATCCGCAGGGATTGACAGTATTATAGAAAAATATGCAAAAAAACAAATCAGAATCCCGGACGGGATGACATTGTCAACCGATATGCCCCACTGTCTTCTTTCGAATCATGCCACGGAGAACCGGATTGTCAGCAGACAACACCCGGAATCATTGGCGATTGTACAAGGGCGGGGAAACAGGAAGCAGAGAGTTCAAACCGGGCAGGGCTGCCCGGCTATTGGTTATCTATTCTCTGCAAAAGCTTTGTCTTACTGTAAGAATCAGACAGCAAGGCTCAGGTTTGCAGCAGTTTTCGGAAGCGGATGAAATAATCCGCGCCGGACCAGAGGGTAAACACCAAAGCTCCCCAGAGGAAAAACATGCCTATGGCATGAAAATTGAGTCCGAAATAGGGAAAATGAATCAGCAGGGGAATGATGGCGGCTATCTGAAAGCCGGTTTTGTATTTTCCCAGCCAGGAGGCGGATACATCCTCACCGCTTTCTGCCACAATGCTGCGCAGCCCGCTGACTGCCAGTTCCCGTCCGATGATGATGCAGATGCCGCGGGTATCTAGCGGAAACCAGCATGATAAAGGATGAGAAAGCAATCAGGTTTATGCTGACCAAGGTCCATCACCTTGCGAAATTGGATGTAAGTCCCCATTTTCTGGCAAAAAAACCGTCCAGATAATCTGAAATGGCAGCCAGACTGAACTGAAAGGCCAAACGCACCATTGTGGTGAAATGATTGGGAAACAGCAGAAGCAGCACAACTCCGGGCGCGGCAGCCATGCGGAAACTTGTCAGAAAATTGGGATTGCTCAGCAGTTTTGAAATTTTTTCCCTTACATCCATATTTCTTTTCCCCTGTTTTTCAGCCTGTTTTTTCAGGAGAGGTTCAACCTGCCTGATGATGCAGAAAAAAATGCTCCCCTCCCGCAGGGAGGGGAATTTTGAAATCAGCCGGTTTGATCTGCCAGCCTATTTTTCCCGTTTGTTCCAGTCATCCAGAAAAGCCTTGATCCCTTTGTCTGTCATGGGATGCGCTGCCAGTTTGGAAAGAACATTGAAGGGAATGGTGGCAATATGCGCGCCCATGAGCGCGGATTCCAGCACATGAAGCGGATTCCGCACACTGGCCACGATGACTTCTGTTTCATAACCGTAATTGCTGTAAATGTCAACAATCTGCTCCACCAGCACCAGACCGTCCTGGGAGAGATCATCCAGTCTTCCCACAAAGGGACTGACATAGGTTGCGCCTGCCTTGGCAGCCATCAGGGCCTGCAGAGGGGAAAAAACCAGAGTGACATTGGTTTTGATGCCTTCCTCTTTCAGTACCCGCACGGCCTTGAGACCTTCAACGGTCATGGGGATTTTGACCACAATATTTTCATGGATCGCTGCAAGTTCACGGGCTTCAATGACCATGCCGTTGGTATCCAGAGCAATGACTTCCGCGCTTACCGGCCCATCCACAATTTCGCAGATTTCTTTGATAACCTCCTCAAAGTCCCTGCCTTCCTTTGCAATCAGAGAAGGGTTGGTGGTGACACCGTCTGCCATTCCCATGCGATGCGCCTCTCTGATTTCATCCACATTGGCTGTATCAATAAAAAACTTCATTGTTTGCTTTTTCCTCCTGAGAATTGATATAAATAAAGTAACACTGGCTTCAAGCCTTTGACATCGTTCATAAACAAGCTGGAAGTCTGTTCCGCTTTTTTGTTCTAGTACATGACCACGTTGAATTTTACAGGATCAAAAACTGAATTTTTTCAAAAAATTCAGTTTTTTTAATCACTGTTTGATCCTATAAAAACTAAGTTGGTCATGTACTAGCTTTTTCGGGAAGCCAGAAAACTGTCCCGGCACTGGGTGCTGCAAAAATAATAATCCTCTCCCTCAAAGTGCAGATGAACAGCATCCTTTCGGGAAAACCAGGTTTTGCAAAAGGGATCCTGAATCATGACATCATCAGCTCCGGAATCCGGTTTTCCTTCCACTTTCCGGGACATTGTTCCTTCCCGCAAAGCTATTGACTTGAGTTTTTTGTAACCGAAATAGGCAATTCCGGCAATGATGAGCAATTTGATCAATCCGGCTCACTGTCCTTTCCGCATTTCTGCATTTGGTTCTTTCTGACAGTTTGTGAGATTTTTCAGCCTTCCTCACGATTCAATATCTTTTCCTTCACATGCCAGTTTTTTCTCCAGCAAAACCGCCTCTCTTTTTTTCCGCAATGCGTTCTGCACCAGATAAAAACCCAGGGAAAGGGAAACAATAATGGCAGACATGCCCCATAGCATGTCTGCATCAAACTCCTTGTAATCCAGAATGATGATTTTCCGGGCAACTGCCACCATCGCGGCCAGAAATACCACTTCCACATGCATACTGTCATCATCAAGATAGCTTTTGACGGATTCCAGCAGTTCCAGACCAATGAGAGTCATGAGAAAAAAACCGAACACATCAAGCATCTTTTCAATATCCAGAAGCTTGAAAGGGGCCCGGCGAAGTTCATTCCACAAAAGGACAGTCAGTTCAGCCGTGGAAATGACAACGGTGATCATCATCAGTGCCAAAAGCACACATATGACAATTTTTTCAAAGTATTTTACAATCCCTGCTATCTGCTTTTCAACCTTGACATTCATGCGGCATTCTCTTTAATTGCCATCGGAACAATCTCCTGACCAGTTTTTTCCAGTTCGTTCAGAAGCGCAGAAACTGTTTTTCGGAGCCGGGGATGAACAAGTGATGCGTCTATATCACAGATTGGCTGCAAAACAAAATGTCTTTTGTGCATTCTGGGATGGGGCAGAATCAAATTCGGTGAATCCATTATGACATCATCGTAAAAAACAATGTCCATATCCAATGTGCGGGGCCCGAAACGCTGCCGGGTGCGTATCCTGCCTGCGGAAAACTCAATGGCATTGAGCTGCGCCAGAAGTTCATGAGGATTCAGAGCAGTGCTGACTCTGACCACTGCATTCACAAACCAGTCCTGATCGGTAAAATCAACCGGTTCCGTGCGGTAAAAGCGGGAGCATGCCGTGACGGAGGATGTTCCTTTTTTTTCCAGTTCGGCAATGCCCTTTTGACACCAAGCCAGTTTGTTCCCCATATTGGAACCGACCGCGATATAGGCTGTATGCGGAAATGATTCTGTCATGCTCTTTTCAGTGAATAACGGATATGGTTTCAGAATCTTTGCCCATGCTGCCGTTTTGTGCCACTGCCGCAACTTTGTAAATGTACAGAAATCCCTTTTCCAGCATTTCTGTATAAAAAAAGGGCTTTTTGTCTTCTGCACGCACGGTTGCCGCCTTTTCAAAGGGAACCGGACAGTCTTTGCATTTTTCGGCGGAAAGCGGAGATCTGAATCGGTAAATGGCAAATTCCGCAGGAGCCGCTGTTTTGTCTGAAACATTCACTGTCCATGTCAGACGGAGCATATTCCCGCTTTTCTCCGCGTTCAGTTCCTTTATCTCCGGCAATGGTTTGTGCTGACGGGGAACCGGGTCAGCTTTGATGCCGCAGCCGATGAGAAGCAGACAAAAAAGCAGCAGAGAAAAGGTCAAAGGGAAAAAATCAGCTTTCTTCATTTTTCAGATTTTCCTGCGCCAGAGCTATGGCCTGTTTCACATTTTCTTTCGCGGTTCCGCCAAAAGACTGCCTGCGGCTGAGCATCTGCTCTGTGCCAAGATAAGCAAACAGATCTTCTGCAAACAGATCGGAAAAATCCCTGAGTTCCGGAATGGAAAGCTCATGCAGTTCCTTTTGCCGGGAGAGTGCATAGGCCACTGCCTTTCCCGCAATGCTGTGCGCCTCCCGGAAAGGAATGCCTTTGTTTGCCAGATAATCAGCCATATCTGTTGCATTGAGAAAACCGCTTTCCGCAGCTTTTGCCATGACATCGCTTTTGATCCGGATATGGGGAAGCATACGGTCAAACACTGCCAGACAGATTTTCAGGGTGTCCACCGCATCAAAAATCGGTTCCTTGTCCTCCTGCATGTCCCGGTTATAGGTCATGGGCAGAGATTTCATCAAAGTCAGCAGACTGATGAGATCACCGTAAACTCTGCCGGTTTTGCCCCGCACCAGTTCGCACACATCCGGATTTTTCTTCTGGGGCATGATGCTGCTGCCTGTGGTGAACGCATCGGAAATCTCAATAAAAGAAAACTCCGAGGAAGACCAGAGAATCAGCTCCTCGGACATACGGCTGAGGTGCATCATGCAGATGCTTGCCGCAGAAAGAAATTCTATGGCAAAATCCCGATCCGCGACCGTATCCATGCTGTTGGCTGATACTTTCGGAAAATCCAGCAGTTGTGCTGTGTAATGCCGGTCAATGGGATAGGTTGTGCCTGCCAGCGCGGCACTGCCCAGGGGCATGACACTGATGCGTCTGAGGCAGTCAGAAAATCTTTCCGCATCCCGCTGAAACATTTCATAATAGGCCATGAAATGATGGGAAAGCAGAACCGGCTGGGCGCGCTGCAGATGGGTATAGCCCGGAAGCACGGTATGCAGATGAGCGTGCGCCAGTTCCGTGAGTGTTTTGCGCAATTGCCGGAGAGCGTTTATCACTTCGCGGGTTTCCGCGCGCAGCCACATGCGGATATCCAGCGCGACCTGATCATTGCGGCTTCGGGCAGTGTGGAGTTTGCGCGCGGTTTTGCCCACAATTTCAGACAGCCGGGATTCAATGTGCATGTGAATGTCTTCCAGACTGTCATCATAATGGAACTGTCCGGATTCAATTTCCTGCCGAATCTGGCGCAGTCCCCGGATCAGAGTATCCCGTTCTTCATCCGAAATCACGCCCACCTTTGCCAGCATGGTGCAGTGGGCAATACTGCCTTCAATGTCATACGCATACAGACGGCGATCCACTGCTATGGAAGAAGTGAACCGCTCCACCAGTTTGTCCGTGCTTTGGGAAAATCTGCCATCCCAGGGTTTTTCAGACATATGCTTATCTTTCAGATTGTTCTGTTTTGAAAAAATGGGGAAATTAAGTCGGGCATAACATTTCAAAAAACCGGATTTTTTGGAAAAACCGGTTTTTTGAATACCCGAAAATTTATGCTGGTTTATTTATTTGTTTGCAATTCCTCAGCCCTGAGGGTTTCACTGCTGCGCTGAGAGTTTCAGACCGATTATGCCTGCAAGAATGAGCGAAACACTTAACAGCCGCGCAGGATTTGCCGGTTCCCCAAACAGCACAATGCCCAGAATCACCGTGCCTGCTGCCCCAATGCCAACCCATACACTGTAGGCTGTTCCCACAGGAAGCCCTTTCATGGCAATTCCCAGCAGCCACAGGCTGACAAGCATGGAAATGACCGTCCCTATGCTGGGCCACAACCGGGTAAATCCCTGTGAGTATTTAAGCCCTATGGCCCATCCAAACTCAAACATGCCTGCAAGGAAGAGTAGAATCCAGTTCATCCGCATGCCCCGGCTCCTGTCCCCTAACCTCTTTTTTTCTGCCGGTTCATCTCCCGGATGCGCAGCCGGAGCGCATTGAGCCGGATAAATCCCTCCGCGTCCCCCTGCCGGTAAACACTGTCATCCTCAAACGTGGCAAAATCCTCACTGTACAGGGAATCATCAGATTTGCGTCCCAGCACCCGGCAGTTGCCTTTGTACAGTTCCAGTTTTACGACACCGGACACGTTTTTCTGGGTTTCGTCAATCAGGGTCTGCATCAGTTCCCGCTCCGGTGTGAACCAGAATCCGTTGTAAATCATTTCCGAATACCGGGGAATCAGGGAATCCCGCAGATGCATGACTTCCCGATCCAGCGTGATGGATTCCATGGCAATATGGGCAGCGCGCAGAATGGTTCCGCCCGGCGTTTCATACACGCCTCTGGATTTCATGCCCACAAAGCGGTTTTCCACAACATCAGCCCGGCCAACGCCGTGTTTTCCGCCCAGCCGGTTGAGTTCTTTGAAAAGCACTGCCGGAGACATGCTTTTTCCGTCAATGGCCACAGGATTTCCCTGTTCAAAGCGGATTTCAATGTGTTCCGGATCATCCGGCGCATCTTTGGGAGAAACCGTAAGAATGAAAATATCCTCAGGCGGAGAACTCCAGGGATCTTCCAGAATCCCGCCCTCATAACTGATGTGCAGCATGTTCCGGTCTGTGCTGTAGGGCTTTTTCGGGGTTGAGGACACAGGAATGCCGTGCTTTTCCGCGAAGGTCATGAGCGCAGTCCGGGAGGTCAGATCCCAAATCCGCCAAGGTGCAATGATCTTAATATCCGGTTTCAGGGCATAATAGCTCAGTTCAAAACGCACCTGATCATTTCCCTTTCCGGTAGCGCCGTGACTGACCGCATCCGCGCCTTCCATTTTTGCAATCTCAATCTGACGTTTGGCTATCAGAGGCCGGGCAATGGACGTACCCAGCAGATACTGGCTTTCATAGATAACATTGGCCCGGAACGCGGGGAACACATAATCTTGGATGAATTCCTCTTTCAGATCATCAATATAAACTTTGGACGCGCCGGTTTTCAGGGCTTTGGCCTCCACCGTGTCCAGTTCCTCCTCCTGGCCGATGTCAGCGGAAAAGGCAATCACCTCACAGTCATATTTTTCGATCAGCCAGCGCAGGATGACCGAGGTATCCAGTCCGCCGGAATAGGCCAGAACAACCTTTTTGACTTTTTCAGACATTTTTTTTACCTTATTTAATTGAAATTGCGAATCAAAAGAATTCCTGAACAAAAAAACATCGTTTCCGCAGACAGGATTCCCATCAGAAGGACAACGACGTTTTTTGGAAAATTGCATATGTATCAGTTAATGCAAGGCAGTGTCAATATTTTTTCAGAGAGTTGCCAGCCCTTTTCCGGAACTTTGATTCCCGCCGCGCCGGAAAGGTCTGCTGACCTGTCTGCCTGAAAAAAAATCTGTTTCGGATACAGCAGGAATCAAAGCCGCCGCTGCCTGTCCTTTTCATTCCTCAGACATGCAATTTGAAACAGACAAGGGGGTTTCCCCTGACATTTACCATCTTTTCCCCAGCCGGATTTCTACGGTCAGAGGCTCCCCCTCAATGGTGCTGTAGGTTCCGGGAGTTTCATAATCTTCATCAGTCAGATTTCTGGCACTCACCTGCAAGTCCATGCCCGGAAGCAGAAAATCTTTTACAGTGGCAGCCGCATCCAGCAGCCATACGGATGAGCCTCCGGAACTTACGGAAAAATCCGCATCCCGCAGATAAATGAGTTTTCCGGAAGAAACATATCCCAAATTTGCGGAAAAACAGATTCTGTCAAAGGGCTTCCATAAACCTGCAAAATTGAACAGGGTATCTGCTCCCCCTCCATAGGGATAATTGAGTTTCACATAATGGGGCTTTTGACTTCCATCAAGTTCAACCGTTGTGTAATCATTGTAATAATAAGTTTCATCCGGCCCGCTGTTGTGGATCAGTGTCAGATTTGCACTGAAATTCAGTGCTTGCAAAGGAGAATAATTTCCCCGGATTTCCAGCCCGGAGAATTCCTGTTCATTGGGTTCGGAAAGTCCGGCATAGAGATCTTCCATCACATGATCCGCGATCTTGCTCCAGAATCCGCAGATTTCAGCGCCCCATTTGTCAGAAGGGCGCCAGCCAGCCAGAAGATTGATGCTCTGAATGTTTTCCGGATCTGAAATCCGGTTTTCCTGCAACTGCTTGGCAAAGGGTGTGCGATACGCGGTTCCATACAGCAGTTTCACTATCCATTCCTCTGAGGGATTCCAGGAAACGCCGGCAGACAGACTGGTTCTGTCTTTGTAGGAATCATGATTGTCATAGCGAAGCCCCAGCCATGCCTCCATATTTCCGAAACGGTGGCTGTATTGACCGAATGCGGACCAGAGTCGGGTGTCATAATCTGTCTGATCCGGTGGCAGAGGCAGCAGAGATTCATTCTCAGGTTTGAGATAGTCCGGCAGATAACCGTTCCATATCAGCGCATCATCAATCTGTTTTTCCCGCCAGGACATGCCTCCGGTGAACAGTCCGCTTCCGGCTAAAAAGGATCGGTCGTAAATCAGTTCACCGTAAACCGTGCTTTCCTTTTGCGTAAAAGACTGATCAATGATCTGATGTTCATCCTTCATGCTCTGCCATGTGCCGGTCAGCCGGATACCGGAAAGATGGTCAATGGATTTTTTCGCCTCCACCTTGATGATGGCCAGAGGATTGTCTCTTGTTTCCCGCCAGCTCAGATTATCCTCTTCAATAATCATGGCATAGGCACGGCGGTTATCCGCAATCCGTGCACTCACCGTAAGCCAGTTTTCATAGGAAAAACGGCCTGATGCCTCAATATGACGGGAAGTTCCGGGCCATTGTGAACCATAGCGATCTTCCACATCCACAGCATTTTCCCCATCTCCCCAGAATCTCACCACATTGGATCGGGTATCATCCAGATTTCCTTCCTGGCCGCTTAGGGAAAGAAAAGCATCCCAGCGTCCCCTGTCATGTCCCATATTCAGATAAAATCCCCTCTGATCTCCGGGATATCCGTACATGATTTCGCTTTCCGCACCGCTGAGGTCTTTTCCGCTCATGGGAACAATATTGACAATACCGGCAAACGCATCCGGCCCCCACAATACAGAACCGGGCCCTCGGATGATTTCAATGCGTTTCACTCCGGCCAGAGACAGATCGTTGTCCATGGGATGAAAGGATTTGCTCAAATCCGAAGACAGGGGAACCGTATCATAGAGAAAAAGCACAGAATCCGGTATGCCGCGCAGATAAGGCTGGGTTCCCCATTCCTTCTGCGCCATATAAAAACCCGGAACTTTTTTCAGAACATCCGCAAGCCGATTATCCCCGGATTCCCTCATCTCTTTTTTCGTAACCACCTGGGCAACAGCCGGAGCCTGCCATGCGCTTTCCTCCCTGCGGGAGGCTATGCTCAGCACATCCAGTTTTTCTCCCACAAACATCAGCATGGTGTCTTCATCATGCTGGCCCGAACCGGAAATATCAGTTGCCCGGGCCATTGATACATACACCTGCCCGACAAGCAGGACTGTCAGGCAAAGAATCGGAAATGTGCGGTAAGTCATATTGTCCTTGATTATTTCAAAAAAATAGGTACTATCCATTGCAGCACAAGCTGGAAACTTGTGCTGCTTTTTTTATCCCTGCTTCATCAGCACCCGGAACTTCGCACGGGTCAGTCCCAGCAGTTTTGCAGCCGCGCTCTGGTTGTTTCCAGCCATTTCCATCGCCTGCCTGACCAAATCATTTTCCAGGTCTTCCCATACAATTCCCTCCGGTGGAAGTCTGAATTTCCCCTGATTCTGACAGGGCGGGGAAGATGTGTTCAGGAATGACAGGGTTTCTCCGCTGATTTTTCCTGTATTTCCCGCAAGAATCACAGCCCGTTCCAAAGCATTTGCCAGTTCCCGGACATTTCCGGGCCAGGAATATTTCATCAGCACACGGATGGCGGATTCATCCAGTTTCAGATTGGCAGATTCCATCCGTTTGAGAAAGTATTGGCACAGAGGAACCACATCCTCCATCCGTTCCCTCAGCGGAGGGGGATAAAGCGGAAACACATTGATCCGGTAATAGAGATCATTGCGGAATTCGCCCTCTTCCACCCGCTGGGCAAGTTTCCGGTTTGTGGCGCAGATGAAACGCACATCCACAGGAATCTCCTCATTTCCGCCCACCCGCTGTATTTTTTTCTCCTGCAGGGCGCGCAGCATTTTTGCCTGTGCTTCCAAAGGCAAATCTCCGATTTCATCCAGAAACAGAGTTCCTCCGGACGCGTATTCAAATTTCCCCTCCGCTTTTCTGTCAGCGCCTGTGAATGCGCCTTTTTCATGTCCGAACAGTTCAGATTCCACCAGATTGGCGGAAATCGCGGCACAGTTGACCGGCACAAATTTTTTTTCCCTGCGTGCACTCATGCGGTGAATGTATTTTGCCAGCAGTTCCTTTCCGGTTCCGGATTCGCCGCTGATGAGAACCGCTGAATCTGTCTGCGCCACCCTTTGGGCAAGCTCCATGACAGATTTCATTGCAGCAGATGCATAAATGATTTCATCCTTTTTTTCCGCATGCTTCAGCCTCTGCTTCAGCTCCCTGTTTTCCGACAGCACACGGGAAAGTTCCAGGGTTCTTTCCACTGTCAGCAGAATCCGGGCTTCCTCAAAGGGTTTGGTGATATAATCAGCAGCGCCGGTGCGCATGGCATCCACTGCTGAGTCTACTGTTGCAAAAGCCGTGATAAACACCACAGGACACGGGATTTGCTCTTCTTTTATTCTTGCCAGCAGTTGCAGTCCGTCCATGCGGGGCATCTTGATGTCACTGATAACCATGTCAAAGGATTTCTGTGAAATCATGTTCCAGGCTTCCTGCCCATCCCCGGCCTGAGCTACGGCATAGCCCTTTCTTTCCAGCATAATGGAAAGCAGATGCCGCATTTTTTTTTCATCATCCACAATCAGGATTTGGGGGCCAGGGGTCAGGGAACAGGGACTGGAGGATACAGAATTCATATTTTTTTCTCCAATGAACAACGTAACGCATACAGCATACGGTTTATTTCTCCTGTTTTGCACAAAAGTTCTTCGATCACATTTTGCTGCGAGTATCCGAGATACCGGGAAATCTGCAAATGGGTTTCCAGTTCAGCCAGAGAACCGCAGGCAATTGACAGATGATGCAAAAATTCCTTTGTATATTTTCGGGCATGTCCTTCGGCAATATTTGCAGGAATGGATACCGCCAAGCGTCTAAGCTGACTGGTAAGACCATATGATTCACTCCGTGGAAAATTTTCACTCAGTCTGTAACAATCCACAACAAGCGACATGCTTTTATTCCATACCTCCAAATCACGATAACTCCTAATCATCCCCTAACCCCCAAATCCCAACCCCTAACCCCCCAGTCCCTATCCCCTTCCCAGCGGGAGTTCAACCCGGAACACCGCTCCTCCCTCTTTCCTGTTTTCCGCGGTGATTTTCCCCTGATGAGCGCCAACCACCTGCGCGGCAAATGCAAGCCCCAGTCCGGTTCCTGTGGCACGGGTGGTGAAAAAGGGTTCAAAGATTTTCTGCATGTTTTCTTCCGGAATGCCCGGCCCCTGATCCCGGATTTCCATATGCCATGTATTCTGATCAGAGAAAGCCTTTACCGCAACTATGCCCAGTTGTTCATTGGCCTCAATCGCGTTTTTCAGCACATTGCCAACAGCCCGCATAAGCAAATCCGGATCTGCATCGGCAATGCAGGGATTTTCCGGAATATCCAATATGAATTCCAGTGAGAAATCAACGATCTGGATTTCAAAACGGTCTGTGCATTCCCGCAGCATCGCGTTCAGATCTGTTTCGCGGAAAGCGGGCAGCGCGGGTCTGGCAAAAACAAGAAATTCCTCAATCAGATGGTTCAGTCTTTGAATTTCATCTTCGATATACAGGATCATGGTGTTTTCCGAACTGTTTTCCACATCCTGCTTCAGAATATCCAGAGAACTTTTGATGATGCCCAAAGGGTTTTTGAATTCATGGGCTATCATCAGGGAAAATTCACCCATGCGGGCCAGAGTTTTCTGGCGGATCATTTCCTCATTCGCTCGTTTGAGGGCTGCCTGACTTTCCTGCAGGGAATCCAGCATGGCATTGAAGGAAAGAGCAAGCTCCCGCGTTTCCGGCAAATTTCCCGGTGTTACGCGCAAATCCGGATTGCCTGCCGCAACCTCGCGTGCAGCCGCAGCCAGCCGTGTCACCGGCAGGGAAAGGGAACGGGAGATAAAATAAAAGATCAGAACGCTGAGTCCGGAAAGTCCGAGAGTGAGCCAGAGAAAACGCACCTTCATCACAGCCAGCAGTCTGCCGATTCCCTCTGTGGTATAATCAATGCGGACTCTGCCGATGATTCTTTCCTCTTCAGCACTGCCCATATTCCAGGGAAATTCTTTGGATTTTTTCACTGTCACCGGCACTTCCACCACAGAAAGCGGTCCGATATTTTCGCGGGAGACATCTGCAAGAATTTCATCGGATTCATTGAAAATGATGACTTTCACCACATCCTTTTCCGAAAGAAGGTTTTCTGCCTGCCGTTTGAGCATGGCCCGCTGATCGATGAGAATTCCCAGTTCCGAGTTCAACGCCAGATACTTGGCTAGAAACTGAATCCCGTTTTCAAACCGGGACTGGACAAACTCATGGGTGATATTTCTGGCCATGTATCCCAGTGTAAATGTGGTTGCGATGATGAGAATGACACCGGTCAGCAGCAGCCGGAAATGAATGCCTGCACGTTTCATCTTCATGGTTTCACTGTTTTTTTGTCTTTGTCATCATACACTGTCCCCAGTTTCCTGAGAACGCCTTCATTCAGCCATATCTGAAAGGCCGGGGAAATTTCCGGACAGTATTTTTCATGCAGAGTTTTTGCTGCCAGATTCCCGGTCTGCCTGCCCAGTTCTTTGTAATCAAAAATAAAACTCATGACTGCCCCGGATTCCCAGAAAAAACGGTTGTAACCGATCACAGGAATCTTTCTCAGCAGGGCCTCTTTGATGATATAGGCAATGATACTTTCGGAAATAATGGTCCGGTCCGGAATCATCCACAGACAGTCCACTTTTTCCCAGTTTTTTTCAAGCACCTGCGGAATTTCCTTGCGGGAAAAGACCTCCAGGGGAAGCAGGGAAAAAGAAGTGCTGCTTTCATACCGGGAAGCCACTTCAAAAAAATCATGATTATGCTGGGGATCAAAAAGAAGTCCCACACGGCGAATTTTCGGCAGGGTTTTTGCAATTTCCATCAATTGCACATCAGCCGGAATGCTCATGGATACACCGCAGGGAGCATCCGGCGCTTCGGGAAGCTGCCGGGGATGCAGCACCATGGTATAGAGCAGCCGCATATTCTGATTCCGAAATTCAGACCAGATAAAACGGGATGCCTCAGGGCCCACAGCAACAAGATCCTGAAAATGATCCCGGTCAATTCTGTCTTTGAGAATTTCCCTTTGTTTTTCCGGATAATTTTCCAGAAAAAACACAGTGGAGCGCATACCGTTTTCCTGCAGAACCGACTGAATGCCCTCCACAGCCTCGGCATAGGGTTTGATGTTGAGAGAAACAATCACTCCAATATCTTTGAGAGTTTCTGCTCTGCCTGTCAGGGGATGAATGAATACCGGAAGAATGAGCAGGAGAATCAGAAACCAAATCATGTATTCCTGTTTTTTCATAAAAATATCAATTCTTCATGGTATTCGGAAAAGTGCCCGTCTGAAAGATTGGCAAAGAATTCAAACTCTCAAGCTTTCAATTCTGGACACGGGATAAAAAATTTCTTTCCGTTTCTGCTGTATCATACCGATTCCCCATTGAAAACATACAGACTTTCAGATAATATCATTGTGCAGGCCGGGGTGAATGCAGTGAACCCCAAAACTTTGAATTTGTTGGGGTTCGTTCCTCACCCCAACCTGCGCAGAACCCCCAAATTATTATCTTAAACACTATACTTATATTGAACAAATCAATGGCGATTCGGTATCATTCAACAGATTGGATTTTTTGAAAAAACCGGTTGTTCTGAAAAACTGGCTTATTTATCTGCCGTTTCCGAGAAATCTGAAACGGTTTTTGCGCTGTTGACAATTCTTTCCCGAATGTCCGAGACTTTCTGCCGGAATTCTTCGGCAATGATATCCACATCATCGGAATTGACAATCACCCAGGGTAATCATCAGAATCAGTTCGGTTTTGACGGATTCAATTTTGTCTTTTCCGAAAAGAAAACCGATAACCGGTATCTGACTGAGAAAGGGAACCCCGTTGACCCCTTTTCCGACTGCTCCCGCATCAGTCCGCCGATGACAATGGTCTGTCCGTGTTTCACTGTAAGCGTTGTGGTCACTGTTCTCTCCCGGAAAGAGGGATATTTTTTGTCACCCAGTCTTTTCGGTTCCTTCTCGCTTACTCCTGTGTAATATCCATGCTTACCAGCCCCCGTTCATTGATATGGGTGTGACAGTCAGAATAATGCCGGTGTCCCGGTACTGAATGCTGGTCTGGGTTACACCGTTTGTCCGGAATCATACAGATATTCCGTTGGCAACCGGTATCTGGTCCGTAACGTGAATGGATGCCTCCTTGCTGTCCGAGGCCAGCAGCACAGGAGCGGAAAGCACATTGAGATCATTTTGGAAGCCAGCGCGGAAAATTCAGCCCACCATCGTTCATCTCCCACTTTGAATTTCAGTCCGCTGTTTCCCCAGTTCCGGTCAGCAGAGACAGTCCCTTCTCCCAGGGATTTGTCATAGGACCATTCCATTCCCAGTTCATCTCTTTGTTATCCAGCGAAATTCTTGCGATAATCACTTCTATCAGCACCTGCCGGGCAGCACGTCAATGCGCCGCAGAATTTTAATAAGATGATAATCTGAGGGAACCGCCTCAATAAGCAGGGCATTGCGGGTTTTGTCCGCAATAATCCGGACATCGCCCTGCAGGGTTCCGGAAGCAGTTTTCTGATCTGTTTTCTGCTCTGTCCGGGTATCACTTTTGGATTGCTCTGTTTTGGATTCCTTTTTCTCTGTTGCGGACTTGGACGGGGTAAAGAGATTGGGCAGAGTTTTATCCTTTCTTCGGATTTGGCAGAACTGCTCTTTGTTCCCTGATGCGACCTTCCGGTGAAAACGGTGTTGAGAAGATCACTGATTTCCTTGGCCTCCCCGTTTTTCACGGAATAGACATAGATGCGGGGTTCCGCACTGTCACTGGGCAGATCAATCTGACGGAGAAAATTTTCCAATGTGTCAAAAGCAGCGGGATCCGAACTTACTGCCAGAATTTTGTTGAGACGGGCAATGGGAATCACCCGGAAATTTTTGTCCTCCCCTTTTCCGTATACCGCAAAGATCTCTGTCAGCAGTTTGGCGGCCTCTTCCGCATCCATGTATGCAAGGGAATAAAAACGGTGCATGAGGGTCTGAAACATGTCAATGTCAAAGGAAGTGACAAGCTTGAGCACTTTTTGCACATTGTCATTGCGATCCACCACCACAATGCTTTTGGAATCCTCATGGGTGATAATGGTTCCCTGTGCGGATACAAAGGGAACAAGCAGTTTGCTCATTTCCTGGGCTGCCATATGGCGCAGAGGAATAATCTGAATGACAATCCGTTCCTCCTGCGGAATTTCCCTGCCCTGTCGGCCGATTCGGGAATAAAGAGGCATACGGGAGGCATCTTTCATGGGTACGATTTTGTACAGACTGCCTTCTTTCACAGCAGTCAGTCCATTGGCCTCCAGTACCTGATAAAATACGGTAAACAGATCATCTTCCTTGAGTTTTCCCGCTGTCTGCACAGTTACCGTGCCGGTGATTCCCGGATCCACCATATAATTGATATGCAGGAGTTCCGCCATGGTGCGGATGACTTCATAGAGATCCGCATTGTCAAAATTGAATACAACATCCCCTTCAGAAGAGGGATCCGATTTTCCGGCACGGGAACGGGTTGAGGGAACATGCACATCCTTTTCCCTGTAAAGAGGACTGGCTTTCACGGAAACATTTCCTGCATCCTGCGGCACAGGAGGCGTCTGTTTTTCCGCTTTTGCAGCATCCTCTGCGGGTTTGTCAGCCGGAAAAACGGAAACCGCATCGGCCTGTTTTCCGCTTTCGTACCGGAAATCCACATAGCCGTCGGCCTCTTCCGGGCTGGTGTCAAGATGCATTCTGCCCCAGCTTTCGGGCTTTTCAGCAATATCTCTGATTGGGGGGGGAGCATCCGCACATCCGGAAAACAGGAATCCCAAAAGAATACAAACAGCAATACATTGAAAAAATTTCATTTGGCTCAGTTCTTTCTCTGCAGCAGTTGGAGAAAAGGATTGATCATCTTGTTTTCCTCTGCATTGCTGTTATTGTTTCCCTGGGGTTTCTCCTGTGTGTTTCCTTCTCCGGATCTTTTTCCGCCTCCTCCGAAAACCGGATCAGGATTCGTGTTTCCTGCGGACGCGGGTTTGCTTTCCCCTCCCTGCCGATCTATGCCGCCGAATACCGGATTGGGGGCATTGGTTTGACTCTCTGCCACTTTTCCTGCATTGGGATCCGCAGGTGCAGGTTTTGTTTCCGTTTTTGGTGTTTCAGCAGGATTGACTTTGGGGGCGTCCTCTGCTGATGCAGAGACATTGATAAGGTTCGGCGCATCATTTTTGGCCAGATTCTGGGAACCTGCGCCCCTGTTTTTTCCCTCATGCAGAGAAATGTCACGAATCTCATCACCTTCTGTCAGCACAATGCGGTTTTTCTCAATCGCGGAAACCGTCATTGTTCCCACTGTTTCCCCCACTGTCACCCATCTGTCTTTGCCGGAGCCCGTGTCTGCTGTCCGAATCAGGGCTTTCTGATAATCCTTCATCAGAATCACACCGTGCAAAGCAATATCCTGCCGGGGTGCATCCGGTTTTTTCTCATCCGAAGCAGCCGCAGCACTCCCTTCTTCGGGTTTGGCTTCTTTCCGGTCCGGATCAAAAAGATTTTTTTCTGCAATCAGGTTGTATTCACTTTCAGGAGCCTTCTGCTTTTCCGGCTGTGCGTTCTGCACGGAAGCCTCTGCCGGAACTTCTGTTTTTGCCGCAACGTTCTGTTCCGGAACCTCACCCGTCCATACCTGCCAGGCATTCATGCCCATAAATGCAATGCAAATGGCCAATGCAATATTGATCAACCAGATTTTTGACATCATTGCTTTTATCCTTTCACTGTGTTTTCTTTCATAAAACCTTCCACGGTAAACTCTGACTGAACCCCGTCACTCTGCCTGCGGTGCTGTGGTCTGATGCGGATACTGCTGATTTTCAGTATCTTTGGCGAATTTTCAATATTATACAGAATTTCCTTCAACTGCCGGATGCTTCCTGACAAAGTCACCTGAACAGGAACCGGAATATAAGAACTGTCTTTTGCCGGTTTGGACGGCAGAATCTGCATACTCTGAATCTCGGCCTCCCCCTTTGCGGCAATTTCATTGACAAGATTCTGTATTTCCACCGCTGCAAGGGCCGGCGTTCCTCCGCTCAGAAGTCCGGATTCCAGCAGGTTCAGCTCAGCCTGCAATTTCCGCAGACCTGCCTCCAGATTTTCCTTTTCCTGTACCGTTTCCCTGTAGCGTGCCAGTTTTTTTTCCTTCAGGGCAATTTCCTCCCTTCCGGAAAACAGGATTCCATCTTCCGGAAAAAAGCGGTAAGCCGCTCCGGTCAGCAGCACCGCCATGCCCACAAGCAGAATATATTTTCTTTCCCTGTTCATTCTGAAAGCTGCGCTCCTCGCTTTTCTGTTTTCAGCCCTATGCTGAAGCGTTCTTTTCCCTCCCTGCCTTTCACAATCGCGGAAAGAAAGCTTACATTTTCAAACAGGGGAGAAGCCTCCAGAATGCCAATGAGATCTGAAGTGGAATCAGCGAATCCGTTGATCTGAATCCCCTGCTCTGAAAAGGAAAAATCCTGCACCCATGCAGTTTCAGGAATAATTTCAGTCAGTTCTCGGATAATATCCACCACCGGCATGTAACCCTGTTTCAGTTCTCTGATCTGCTTTCCCCTTGTTTCCAGTTCTCTGATCCGGCTCTGCATATCCTCAATTTCCGCCACCTCCTTGGTGAGAATGCGCATTTCCGCATTCAGGGCTTTCACTGCTTTATGCTGACGCCGCAGATAACTTCCACCCCAGCCCAGAGCGGACAGCACCAGCAGCACCGCCAGTCCGCTCATCATATAAAATCCAAGTTTTCCCGGTTTTTTCCGCAGTTCATCCGGAAGCAGGCTGATCTGCAGGGGAACAGAGCCAAGTCCTTTCAGGGCAAGACCAAAGGCAGGCATCAGTTCCAAAGAGGGAATGCCCGCCCTGCGGAGAATCTCAGGTTCTGTCAGTGTCTCTGTTTTTCCTTTTGAAACAAAGGCATGGAAATTTGCCATTGCACTGTCAATTCCTTCCATGCCCGATATTTTTCCGGAAAGTTTCCTGCAAAAATAAATATAGGGAGCCAGGGAAGTTTTCTTTGCCGCAGTCAGCAGAACCGTCATCCGGTTAAGAGATTTGTTTTCCTCAATGATCTGGCAGTCAAAAAAAAGTTCCGCAGCAGGAAGTGGAATATGTTTTTCCATTTCATAGGAAAGGGTGGTGCGGAGATTTTCCTTTACGGCCAGGGGAAAAAAAATTTCCCTTGACAGAATCAGATTCCGGGGAATACCCAGAAAAACAGGGCAGTTGCCAATGCTGTTCGATGTTTTGAAATCTGAAAGCAGCGTGCTGACCGCGTCCAGTTTTTCTGCAGGGCTCCGGTACTCCTCCAAAGAGGCTATCAAATGCGCGCCCGGTTTCACCCGCGTGTATGCAGATTTGAGCCATACCATGACAACGCTGTTTTCCCTGATTTCAAGGCCGATGCTGGTGCGAAAACTCACTTTCCGGCCTCCGTATGAACATACAGAGGATATTCCGGACTGTCAATCCACTGCATCACAGAATAACGCTCTTTTGCACGGGGATTGATTTTTGCCACAGCACAGACGCCATCCCCTGCAGAACTGTCTGAAACTGATCCCTGTGAGCAAATGGTGTAAACATTGGACAACTGAACAGAAAGCCAGGGAGATACGGCAGCATAAACCTCGTCTCCCAGAATGGGTATCAGTTGATTAACAGACTGAAAATCCTTTTCTTTCCTGTAATCGGCAATGGCATCAGCCAGTTCTTCGGTCATACCCGGCAATGCTCGCATCATTTTTCCGGATGCGGCATTGATATTGATTCTGCCTGCCTCTCCCTGTGCAGAATCTCCATAAACGGTCAGCATTTCCTTTAATCCGCCATAAAAAATTTCAGAAGTCATTCCCCTGACCAGCAAAAGCTCTTCCACAGAATCAAAATTTCCGTTTTTGGCTGAATAGGGATTGTCAAGGGACTGATAATATTTTTCCTCCGCTCCGTTGATCCGATGCAGATCATCCGGATCCCGCCAGTCCAGTATGGAATCTGTGATCACTGCGATTGTTTTTTCCTCCAGATCAAAAGAAGTGAGTATCATTTTCAGTATCCGCTCATCCGCGCGGTTGATGTCAATTTTGCCGCTTTCATTGTCAATATGCACAGTGAAACTTCCGTCCGCAAACGGCACACGCGGAATCTCCGCGTTGACCCGCCAGAGCATAATTTCATCCTCTGTGTCCGCATTTTCCCCTGAACGCAAAGCTCCCTTTTCTTTTTGGGACGGAAAGAGCCTGTTATTCCCGTGTGTCTGAAAAGGAAGTCCTTCAGATGCCTGTGTTCCGGGACGGGTTTGAGAGCGAATCAGTTGTGTCAGCGCAATGTTCAATCCTGCTTTTGCAATATAATAAGCCTTTGTTTCTTCTGCAAAATTGCGGGTGATATTAATCTCGGTGCGCATGGCATGGCAGAACTGCCCCGCAATCACGGAAAGCAGGGTCAGCACCCACAGCACAAGGAAAAGCGCAATGCCTCTGTCATTCATCATTAATGGCTTCCCTTCACAATTCCGGCACCTCTATCCCTTTTTCTTTCAGCAGAGACTGCAATTGCCTGAGTTTTTCCTCAGTCTGTTTTTTTTCCTTTTCTGATCGTTCGGCTTTTTTCCGGATTTTCTCAGCTTCCTTACGGGTTTTCTCAAGTTCTTTCTGTGTCTGATCAATGGTCCGAAGCCATGTGTTGCGCTCCAGTATGGCATCCAGACGGCTCTGGTACAAAAGCCATTCTTTCTGATTTTTTGAAAAATTCTGCATTGTTTTCATGGCCTGCCTCATCTCCTCTGTGTCAAGAATTTCAGGAATATTGTCTGTGTCAATATTCTTCCCCTCTTTGAAAAGATAAAGCCATCTGTCTTTTTCACTTCTGACTTTATCCCCCGGCTTCCATTTCGGGAGCTGGAGCACATGAATATTCAGATGATCCGTCAGCAGTGTGCTGTGCGCTCTGTCATACACCTGAAAGCAAAGATGGCACTCATTTTTTTCCGGAAACAGGCTGCCGTCCACTATCCATATGGAAATCACGGGATGCAGTTTCGCATAGTCGTCCCCTTCGCTGATTTGTGAATGATAAATGCTGCTCCAGGTGAACAAAATTCTTGACGACAGGGAGGGATGGACTGCCAGTTGTATTTCAATCTGATAACGCTTTCCGTTTTCGTCAAGCGCCTTGACATCCACAATTGTCAGCTTGGCTCCGATGAACTCTTTTTCATTATAGGGATTGAGTATCGTCACTTCCCTGATCCGCATTCCCTTTGCCGGTTCCAGCACAGCATTGAGAAAATGGATCAGAAGATTGCTGTTCTCCTCTTTGCCGAGAAGACTTTTGAAAACACAGTCTACCTTTGGATCAATCCGGTGTTTCATTTTTCAGATTTTATCCTTAATAAAGCAACGGAAACAGTTGGGATTTTCAATTTATGCCTCCGAAAACCTGCTGATTTGAAGCTGTTTCTCCCCGGATGGGAACAATCACATATACAGGAGAGAAAGATTCATCTGCCTGAAAACGGATTCTGACAGCCGCAGGCTGCCCTTTGTCCTTTTCCAAATCCCATCCTGTCTGCCATTCCCTTTTTGTTTCACCGGATTTGTCATCCACAGAGACTTTCAGATATTCAAATCCGAAATCCGCCATATCCCTTATCAGTTCATAATAATCATCCGGAGCCGGAACCGCCATATCAGCCATGTTTTTCAGCAGCACCGTGTTTTTCTCATACAGGGACACACGCACAGTGTCTTTGTCAAATTCGGTCTGATACCGGACAAATACCATGCCTGCACTCCTGCCCGGGATCAGAGATTTCCGGGAAATGAATTCCACAAAATCAGATTCTCCTCTGAAAATCGGAGCCTGATTTTCTCCGCTTCCGGATGCTGACAGACAGACAGCAGCCAACTGCAGACGCATCAGGTTGAGAACAATCCGGTATCTTTGCCGGTTTTCCACATTTTCTTCGCCTTTTTCCCAGGCTCTGACTCCGATGCGAAGCGCACTGAAGACAAGAACCGTAATCAAGGCCACAATGGTCAGGGAAATCAGCAGTTCCAGCAGCGTGAATCCGCATTCCGGTTTATTCTTTTTTTTCATCAATCTTACGGGCCATATGAACTGTGCGGATTTCATACTCCCGCTCACTTTCGCCGGTATCCCAAATCACAGCCACAGACACATGAAAAAGAGGATTCGGATCCTGCGGACCGCCTCTGTTTTCCTCTGTTTCATCAGGCACAATTTCTGACACAGCAGCTTTCCACCGGAAGCCATCCCCGAAATCCCCTTCCAGTTCCGCATCCGCCATTTCTTTATGCAGGAGAATTTCCTCCATCTTTTCTCTGGCGTGGAAGATGGCCCTGGTATAATCCTCTGCCAGCTTTTCCGAATTGAGACCGCCGGAAAAAAGCTGAAAAATGGTCACAAGGGAAATCGCGAGAATCATCATCGCAGTCAGGGTTTCAATGAGAGTGAATCCCTGATTTCTGAACATGCTGCGTTTCATTCCCTGAATCAGCGGGAAATCTGTGATACCGCAGAATATGCTGTTTTTCAACATCATTCGATCAGTTCAACCGCACCGGTGATGAAATCGGCATAAACCGTGTATTTCCTGTCCTGCTCATCTGCAATGACAATCTTGCCGCCGCTGCTTCCGCCTGTGGGATAAAAGGCAATCTGCTCAGACAAATCATCAAATCCCTTTTTTCTGTTTTTTTCAAAATGCACGCCATCCGGCAAATCATAGACTTTTGCCCCGGATTCAGGAGCAAAAAAATTTTCACCGGATTCCAAAATCTCTGTCCACTGCCGGTAATCCATCACAGCAAGCCGGTTTGTTTCCAAATCAAAAACAGACAGATAAGGGATTTTTTCAGCCACTGCCCGGCTTCGGGCATAACGCAGGGCAGCGGCCACCTTTTTGGCAGAGGTTTTTGCGTTCATTTTCATCAAAGTTCCGGCCAGTTGCGGAACCGTCAGACTTGTTGCCAGACTGATGATGATCAGAACAACAATCATTTCAAAAAGGGAAAAACCCCTGTCATTTGAAGAAAAAATCACTGTCCAATGTCTTTCCAGCTTACAATGTCCTCATTTTCCCCTTCTCCGCCCGGTGTTCCGTCCGCGCCGTAGGAGATAATGTCATAGGCACCATGATCTCCGGGCGTTTTGTATTCATAGGGAGTTCCCCAGGGATCCAGCGGAATTTCTTTGGGCAGATACGGCCCGTCCCATTTGCCCGGAGGCTGGGGTTTTTCCCGCAAAGCCTTGAGATCGGAAGGAAATTTTCCCATATCCAGCCGATAGGTGTCAATGGCTGTTTCAAACAGGCTGATCTGGGATTTGGCCGCCTTCTGTTTTGCCTTGCCGGTTTTGCCGAACATCTTGGGTCCCACCAATGCGGCCAGCAGCCCCAGAATCACCATCACAATCAGCACTTCTATCAGGGTGAAACCCGCCTGTTTCCGTATATCTTTCTTCATTTATGCTCCTTTGCAATAAAAAAATGACAGTGATTCAAATGTGTTGATATACATATACTTAAATCAGCCACGAATGACACGAATCTGCACGAATAGCACAAACCATAATTCGTGTAATTTGTGTAATTCGTGGCTGTAATATTAAATCTTCTGAGTAATGGTATAATTTATGTAAAAACAGATTCGGATTTTTATATTTTCCAATCAATTTGAAATGCGAATTCAACTCTTAACTGATGTTACGCCGTCAATTCCTGCAATTTTTGAAAACTGGCTTTTATTGCATTGACATAAAGTTTTGCTCTCAAAGCGAAGTGATTCAAATTATGCTTAATTTTAAGTTTTTCCAATTTGAAAAATGAATAAACGGAAGCAAAAAAATGATTGCTCTGAGTTCTCACAGTTCTTGTTGGCGATTTTGACAGTGATGCATTTGATTTCAGAGATTTGTGAAAGACTTCGACGTTCCATCGTTTCTGATATGCAGTCGTTATCTGATCATAAGTCAGACCGGTATCACTGGAAACCAAATAAAGAACACCGGAAGATCCGTCTTTGTTTTTAAAGATCTGCCTGCATAAAAGACATGGAAAATCAATGTCTTTCATGTAAACATGCTGAACGGTGCCCTCTTTCAGTTCCAATGTTTCGACTTGAACAAAATGACCGTTTTTTTTGTCTTCCAGACTCAATGCAACAGTACGGCGGATTTAATCGCCATAATGAAATCCTTTGAAAGCTCAGATTTGATTAAGCACATGTTTTCTTTGGAAGAAAACCAGTTGTCTGTCAGCACATATCTGAATTTCAGATGATTTGCAGTGCAGATTTTCAGCATATCGCGAAGCATTTCATTTTTTGTAACTTTGCTTTTCCGGCGGATACGTCCGGTTTTCGGATCGCTGAACAGCACCGGTTTATGAATTATTTCATAAGCAACCGGAATATCAACATTTTTTGAATGATAAAGACAGTTAAGAATATTGACACCTTTCACAGTTCTGTTTTTGCTGTGATCATGATGCCATGTGATGATTTCATTTTCATCTGTCCACTGTTTTTCTTCGACTGTGTCATCAAATATGAGAACACCGTCATCGGATTCGACTGAGCGGACAGTTTCTTTGACCGGCATCCATAAATCTTTGGAATCAAAGTCTGATCCTGCCAAAAAATCAGTGATTTTGTCATGACCGATCTGGTTATCAGGCAGATTGGAAAGCCCGGTTGCAGTTGTATAACTGAACGAACTTAAAAGATAATCGCTGTATAATTCAAGAAATTCTTTTTTCATGAAAATATTATATCAGTTTAACAAAGAACAGCAACAAAATATTAATAAAAAAATAGCAACAAAAAAATCAATGGCGTAACATCAGCTCTTAATTCAAATAATTAATTTATCACATATGTTTCAGCAATCTCATGTAGTCATCATGAGTACCAATCCAAAACCATGTCACTGTATCACCGTGAAGTAATCCCAATGCCCGATAGTCATCTCCGATACGGACGGAATAAACAGGACGTGTTTTGCCGACACGCTTGAAGTATAAACCGGAAGAACCCGGATTTTCGCACCATATTTGGATAGTGGGTCAAATCCGTTGATTCGGGTCTGACACCGGGACGGAAAAAATCCGCAAGGATTGATATTATTATAGAAAATATTGAAAAAAAAACAACTGAATCCCGGAAGGGATGACATTGTCAACCGGTTTGACCCACTATCCATATTTGATATGCTTATCCGGGCTTTTCTCTGAACTGGATCCGCAGATGATAATACAGTCTCTAAAATTTTGTCAGAGCATGCGAATCCATCCCTGTCTCAGCCGCCCTTTTTCATTAAAAAATTATGGGGCTTGGATTTGCTCGCCTGAATTTCACAATGCCTCATCTGCCATTTTCTCAAGCAGTTCCTGAGATTCATCCGTTGCCAGCAATGTATCCCATCGGGCATTCTCTTCTGCAATTTCCTGCTCAGTTTTCATTCTGATGTGTCTGCTTACCGGATACATTTCGGATCTGGGAACTCAAGAAATTTGCAAAATCAATAACCTGAGATACCCGATCCTCCGGTATCCAGGATAATCTGATAAGCTGTTTCATACCGTTGGTTGTGAATTTATTCCAAGTTCCATTTTTTCGTTGTGTCTTAGTCCCGTTGAACAGCAGGATATGTATCCATTCCTTAAGAGACCATATATGGTCAGTCAGACCTGCTGCCATAGCAGGAGTTATGCTCCAACCATTTCCCCGTCCCCGTCTTTTTTGCGAAGAGTTCTACCGGTCAGCAGAAATTATAACCGTACATGGTAAAATATAGTCACAGCCTCCATGGATTTCCCAGTCCTTGAAAGCAATACGTCTTTCTGCTTTCCGTGCATTCCGGTTTTGTCACTTCCATTATACTTTCTTTTCTGTAAAAGATGTATTGACCCGGTTGCTCACAGAGGAATTATCCGTGTTGTCCTTACACTCCTTCGTTACCGAAAATTATTCTGGATTTCAATATCGGTTACCTTACTGTTTCTACTTTGTGAACAGTCGCATAATTCAGGTCTTCCCGGCGGTTCCATGTAAGGATTGGTGGGGACGTCCCGGATTTCCGGTGTGAGGGGAATGATTTTTTTTGCCGTATGCGTTAAGAATCGCTGTTTTGTATGGTTTATATTCATCTGTGGTAATAATAAGTTCAATCATATCCTTATCCGTTCTTTCTTCCAGTTCTTCCACCACTTTTACGGTGTTCTCACTGTTTCGTTTTCCGGGAACAACATTTATCACAAGACGGTGCTCAGGATCAAAGGTCACGTGATCCCAATTGTCTCCCGACTCTGTTTCTCCGGCATCATCAGGATCGCAGTTTTTCTTTCTTTTCCGACAAACGACCATTTTTCATCAAATTGAACCTCACGGTTCCTGGGGAAAAAGATACAAGATCATCATGAATATTTTTTGAATGTTCCCTCTAATTTTGCTGTATCTTATAACTGTATTTTTATCAACCTCCGGTCAGCTTGGTTGTTTTTCTCTGACTCCGACTCCCTCCGAATATGGTCTAATATGAATTCAATTCTTTTGCCATCCGGTATCCGGGCATTGAACAGGGCAGTTCCTTTACGTTCTGAAAAACGTGATCCTGCAGGTTCTGCAATACATAATCTGCGATTCTTTTTTTCCCATAATAACCGCATACAGTAAGATTCCCAAGATTTCTTTGACCATAATCCGGGCATGATTCATTTTGGCAGCAAAAAAAGTTGAAAGATCATCCATTGCGAGGATCTTTATAATATTTTCTATGTGTTGATTACTGTTGGTTGTGAATTTATTCCAAGTTCCATTTTTTCACTCCCTGAAATATATTTTTATTTAATAAATGATATTGGCACAGATAACCAAAGAATTATTTTGGATTATTTTCTCAACAGACTCAAAATTTGAATGAATCATTGCAGTTATCAACTTTTGCCTGATTCCGGATTATTTATAAATTCAGGTAGTTCTTGGCATGCCGCCATTCGCTGATGCCTTCAGTCAATGCCTTCCATTCAAACATATCTGCATCATATCCTGCTTTTCCTTCATTGAAAAGTCTGTAAAAATCATCTGAGGACAGTTCATATTTTCCGGCAAATAATCCTCGAAAAAATCCGGTTCTGTATGACCTGATAGGCGGTGACATCTCTCCTCTTCACCGCCTGTGTTCCAATTGAAAACTTAATTCAACAATTTCCTTTACCTCATCAAAGTGATCTTCCGAAGAACTGCGGAGAAGCCTCAGAGCGAATTCTTTGGCCGCATCATACATTTCAGCATCTGTAAGGGCTGTCCAATACGCCTGGGCTTTGCTAAGATAATCATGGTCTTCCGGTGCTGTCAGTCTGAAAGCCGTATAAAGGCATTCAATCACTGCCTCATGAAACCCCATATTGTCAAACACAATGGAAAAAAGTTGATTCTGATGAGCCGGGTTATCATGCCATACCATCAGCGTGTGGGTAAACATAATAAGGTTAAGATAATCGGATTCCTCCTTTAAACGCTGTTCCCGTAAAAACGGCAGGATGAACTCAGAAGCAAGAATAAAAACAAGACTCTGGATATCACGCAGAAATCCTGTATCTCCTTCCAGAAACATAGGTTTCCCGTTTTTGTATGCGGCAAATACAGGAAATGCCAAATTATAGATCACCTCAAGTGTCAGTCTGGAATATCCGATTTTTGATGCAGAACGTCTTTTCGGTATTCTTTCAGGCATATCAGGAAGATGTTTGCTGCTGAGCAGCACAGACTGATTTTTCAGATAACCTGTAAATGGAGAGGATATAAAAAAATCAGGCAAATCGGAATTTTCATAACTTTGGATCAGTTCGGAAAAACCGAGAGGGAGCTGACCGGAATTAAGGAAATCATCTGCCAGTTTCAAACTTTCCCGCATCGTCTCCGGTGTCCATTCGGAAGTGAGAATCTGCTGATATTTCTCTTTCAGCAAAGGATTTGTATGTAAATATATTTTCATCAAAAACCTCTTAATTCTTAATGATGCTCTGCACGTTTGGATTTGCGCCGTGAGATTTCATTTGCCTGATTCAGAAGAGTTTTCCTTTTCTTGATCTTTTCCGTCAGCATCAGTTTTCTTGCTTCAGTACGGAGTTGTTTTTCGAGTCTGTCTTTTTCATCTGCTGAGAGATCATGATTGCTATCTTCTCCGCCAATAGTGGAAGACATTGATTCTATCTCCTGTCATAAAACAGCAACCCATTATTCGCTGAAAATTTATAACAATTTGAAATTAAATATTTTTTTAAATTGTAAAATGCAATTTTTGCAAAATTTGCCTCAATAATTTAAATTGGTTAAATTGATTTAAGCGAATCATGGGTTATAATATTACAAAAGTTTGTTTCTTTTGCGCTCAGTATATCTTTTATGCGCCAAAGAAAATAACATTGAACCTCCAGCAAAAAATAATAATCCGTTGCGTATCCCTTCTGCCCCTTCCTCAATTACGCAAAAACCCGCAACAAAACAAAAAATACCACATAATCTCAAGGTGAATGGAGACAAAAGACCATACTCTCGTTTGCGAGAGTCTGAAAACAATAAGCAGAAGCCTAATGCACCGAAAGGAAATCCAAATCCGAACATCAGACTGATATATAAACCTGAATTATCGGAGAAAAAAATTAATATCCCAATAATAATAAATATTCCGAAGAATAGCAGGCCAAAAATAATTCGAGACGATTTGCTTAACTGATTTGTTAATTTATCATCCATTTTTTTATAAAAATCCAACGATTGAGCTAACCGGTTTTCAAAATGTGGAGCGAAGCGGAACATTTTGAAAATCCGGTTGAGCGATTGGTTATATGTTTGATTTTACTTTAAATTCATATGATTTCGGACAAATTTTTTTGTCTTTTGTTTGCCACATATACCAAGCTCCTATTGATTGAAAAGGGGACCATCTTTTTTCGATTTTATCTAATTCGTTTTGCATATCTCCGTTATTAGGTAAGTTATAAAATAATTTTAGTTGGCCCATAAATGCGGCATCTTCGATTGGAAACACATCAGGTCTTGCCAATACAAATATTAAATACATTTTAGCAGTCCATTTTCCAATTCCTTTAACCTTAGTCAATTCATCAATAACATCTTCGTTTGATAGTTGTTTTAAATTGTTAATTGAAATTACATCATTTAGAATTTTATCAGCCAAATCCCTTAAATAAGATATTTTTCTATTCGAAATACCTAGGGTTTTTAATTTACTATCACTAACTTCTTGAATTATTTTAGGACTATAGTTGTTACCTAAAAATGATTCAAGATTAGATATTATCGATGTCGAAGCAGCCAAAGAGAGCTGTTGACTAATTATCGCATCACAAATGTATTTAAAGCCTAATTCAGAAGATTTGGGAGAAAGATTGCATTCTCCTAATTTCGGAATAACCATTTTTAATACCGGATCTTTGATCAATGTCTCTTGTGCTAAAGACAATTTGTCACAAACACAATTAATTGTACTCTCGTTATCACATTTTAAATCAAAATGTATCAAAATATCATCAACGTTTTCAATAACTCTGCTATCAGATATAATTTCAAAATTATTTCTGCAACTTAAATTTGGATTATATTTTGCTTGAGTCTCAAAAAGGGATAAGTGAGTTGAAGTATTTTTGGTTTCTTTTCTCTTTGACACATAATCACCCATTTCCTCTAAACCTTTGCAGAATCTTTTAACAATCGTGTAAATGGCCTCTGAACTATTATCTATACCGATAAAGTTCCTTTTTAATTGATCAGCAACATCTAAAGTTGTTCCTGACCCTGCAAAACAATCAAGTACAATATCACCTTCGTTTGAAGATGCTTCAATAATTCTTTCAAGAATATATGGATTTTTTTCGGTCGGATAACCTGTCGTTTTTATATTTTGATTAAGAGAATCTTGGACATCAAGCCAAATATCTTGGACAGGAATGCCTTTATCCTCATCGAAAAATACTTTTCGTCTTGGATTACCGTTTGCAGACCAATAAATATGACCTTTGTTATCAAGCTCTGTAAGTTTTTTTGGAGTGTATTGCCAATGTTTGCCAGGGGGTGGAAGCATTCCCTTCCATTCTTTCCCAGTTTCACCATTTCGTGTTCCGGGAGCATGAATTGGAACTTTTTTGTATCTTTTCCCTGTCAATTCATCTATGCATGGATATTCCTTTTTTATTTTTTCTTCAGGCCATGGTTCAGTCGGTCTGTTCCAAATATACTTATCTGTTTTTGAATAGAACAAAATATAGTCTGAAATATTTCCATATGTTTTTGTTGTATAATTTTTATTGCTACATTTTTTTCTTGTTATTATCCCTCTATAGTTTCTAGCACCAAAAATTTCGTCCATGATTACTTTTATTTGAAATGTCATATTACCGTCTAAGTGGATATAAATTGATCCTTTATTTGACAATAACTCTCTCATAACAATTAATCTTTTTCTCATAAATTCAATGTAGTGGCTACCGTTTAAATCATCTTTATAAGAATTCTTTTGATTTCGAGACTGAAAAATGCTGTTAGTGCCATAAGGTGGATCAATATATATTAGGCTAATTTTTCCGTTATATTTTCCTTGATGAAAAAGATACTTTAACACATCAAGATTATCACCATAGAATAATTTATTTGAACAATTTGTATTGTATATTGATATATATTGTGATTCTGGTAAACTTCTTAAAATAAAATCAACTGACATTTTAATCGGATAAAAAATTTCATATGAAGAGTCACCATCATATTCTTCACAAGTTATGATAGTAGTCTCGTCTTTAACCCATTTATTTTTTGTGATTCCAGTTGCCATCAGCTATTCAACCATTCCTTTGTAATTCTATCTACAATCATTCTCAAGGTGACAACAATAATGTCATCCGAACTTTCTTCAAGATAACTGTAGTCATCCCACATTGATCCAAGTAAAAGTCCTGGACCGTCATTTACAAAGATTACTTTAGTCCTTAACTCCTTTCCAACTGCATATTTCAAAACTTCTCTTGAAACATTATTATATCCCCCAGTTCGGTCGTCTTCCTGAGCACCGCCTCGGTCAGAATCATAACGAGCGAAACCAACAGCTAAAATGTTTTGACCGTCTTTAATTATAAAATCAGCAGGTCTGTCAGGTTTTGGATAGTCATCAAAAACTTCGCCCAACAGTACATCTCGCCCAGCTCTTTCAGGTCCAAGAATATCAAATTCAGGGAATTTACTTCTAAGAAGCTCAAACATTCTCTCAGTCAAATCGTATCCTTTTTTGCCTCGATCTTTATATTCCCACAAAACAGCACATAGTGCCTCATCGGGCATAGGTCGTGATAAAAATGCTTTCTGAACCTCCACAATGGATCTGAATCCTTTTCCGAATTCATCACAAATCCACTTAGCCTGAGTTTTCTTTTTCAACATTTCAACTGGTGTATTTGGACTCACATATTTTCTAAATACTCTTGCAAGTTGAACTCTCATCCAAGGTTGTTTAACTTCTGCAGTTTGCATAAAAAGCCTGATTGAGCTTTCTGATGATTTTAAGAGTTGACCGAAAAGCTCTAAAACAGGTCTATACAAATTACATGCGTCAACAAGTATGTCGGGATAGAATTCGCCAGTTGCAAGAGTTATCCAGTTTGCCCCGTCTTCCTTGTAGTCTCTAAATGATTTTTTGTGCAATTTTTATTTTTTTTCCTTGCTTGAGTCCGATTTTTCGTTTTTTTCTGAACACATAACCAGTTATTATACGAATCCGGATACCATTCAATGCAGTATCTTATCAGAATTTTAAATAAAATCCCAAAATCTAAAACGGCATCTCATTCATGCTGAAAATAGCCGTCAGCATGGAAATGACAATAAATCCGACCACAAGCCCCATGACAAGAATCATGGCCGGCTCCAGCAGACTGATGAGTCTTTTGACTGTATTGCGCACAGTTTTTTCATAATTCTGTGCCACCCGCACCAGCATTTCATCCAGTTTTCCGGATTCCTCGCCCACGGTAATCATCTGCACAGCCAGAGAGGGAAAAACCTGTGTATCTTCCAGAGGTTTGGAAAGCCGTTCTCCTTCCTTGACGCGATCACGCACCGTTTCCAAAGATTCGGCAATGACCGTATTGCTGATAATGTCCCTGACCAGTTCCAATGCCCGGAGAATGGGAACCCCGCTTCCCATGAGCGTGCCAAGAGTTCGGGAAAAACGCGCCACTTCAATTTTGCGAATCAGATCGCCTGTCATCGGAGCACGGAGATTGAATCTGTCAAATCTTTGCCTTCCGGCCGGTGTATTGGCATAACGTCTGAATGCTATCACAATTCCGGCTGCTGCCGGAAGAATCAGCCACCAGAAGGATTTGAGAACATTGCTCATTGTCAGCAGAATTCTGGTGGACAAAGGAATTGCCTGCCCCATATCGGCAAATATGACGGAAAATTTGGGAATGACAAAGACCAGAAGGATAATCACGGAAATTCCGCCCACAAACAGCAGAAACAGGGGATAAACCAGCGCAGATCGGATATAATCTTTCAGTTCCTGTGAGGTTTCCAGAAATTCCCCCAGTCTTTCCAGAACTGTTCCCAGCACGCCGCCTGCTTCTCCTGCTCTGACCATGTTCACATAGAATTTTGAAAATGCATCCGGATGCATGGACATGGCATCGGAAAGATATGCCCCGCCCTGCACAGATTTTCGTATCTCCTGAATGATATTGGCAAATTTTTTGTTTTCACTCACATCTGTCAGAATGGAAAGGGAGCGATCCACCGGCAGCCCGGCTTCGAGCAGGGCGGACAAATCCTGCGTGAACAGCATGACATCTTTTGTGGAAATCCTTTGAAACAAAGCAGAAAACCCTGCGGAAATTCCTGATGCCCCCTGTCCGCCGCTCTGCGTAATTCGGATGGGAATATACCCCATTTCCTGCAGTTTGCCAACCGCAGTTTTTTCATCGCCGGCATCCAAAGTGCCTTTGATGATTTTTCCGGACAGATCTGTGGCTTTATAGGAATAAATGGACATGTTTCACAGCGTTTCCTGCATTGGCAGATTCCGGACTTCCACATCCGGCAGGCTGTTCATGCTACGACTGCAAATCAGAACATGACTTGTCAGCCAGTTCATTTTCTGCTTCAAAATTTTTGTACTGACTGAATATCTGACTTTCTGCTTTGGAAAGACAGAACCCGGAAGCAAATCAGTCTCAAGCCATAAAACCGCCTTCACCTTTCCGGATATATTTAAAAGTATTTTTGCAAAGGGATTCCATAATTCAGGGTTGTTTTCTGTTCGGTATGCCCCGACAATACAGCTAATGGAATCTTTTACTTTTTGAGCAAGTTCCACTGCCAGCCCACCTGTGAGCATACGCGCCCTGTTTTCGATTCTGTGTCCCCGGAAATCTTTGACTTCAATCAAATACAAATCCTGTTTCCCGTATATTCCCAAAAAATCCACTGCCTTTGTTCTGTCAATTTTTTCCATCCGTTACCCGGTAAAAGGGATGCTTATCCAGTTTGCAAACCTGCCATTGATCCCCAAAAGAAAATGACAGATTCTCTTCCTCAATCCGCTGCATCATTTTGACCTTTTTTCTCTCTGTGAAGGAAAAGTGCGGATTCCCTGTCATAATGTGCGGCAAATTCTTCCAGAATCGGATTGTTTTCAATTTCAGCCAATGTTCTGCCGGATTCCACTTCAACCCCTGCTGTCCGTTCCGGTTTGTGCAAAGCAAAAAAATTAATATCAACATTGGGTTCAGTCGGATATTCTGCCAGCAGGGAAAGTTCATAACTGAGCAGATAATCATGGGTTGCGATAAATATCTGCATTCCCAAAGCGGCCAGCCGCTTCAGCACATCCACAAGCTGCACAATGAGTTTCGGATTGAGATTGGTTTCCGGTTCATCCCAGAAAAGAATGCTGTCTTTGGTAAGAGAACCGTTTCTCAGCAAATAATATAACAGAGCAATTTTCCGGTATCCTTCTGCCACAATATGCACATCCATACGGCCTTCAGGAAGATGGAAATAGAACCGCCCGTTTTCCTGCGTAAGAAATTCTTTCTGTTCTGCATTTTGCCCTGTGATCATTCTTTCCAGATAATCAAGAACTTCCTGAACATCTGTAAGGTTTTCCCGGCGCAAAGGCAGTGCATTCAAAGCAAGACTGAGATCGTAACAGGTCAAATCATAGGGAAGTTCCCTTTTTTGATACGCGGAGATAAATCCTTCCTGTATGGATAAAAACTCATGTGCAGGAATCAGACAGAATGAAGATGACGGACAATTTTTATAATCCAGAAACATTATCTCCATTATATTGAATAAAACATGGTACAGATTTTTCCGGTATTCCTGACATTCTGAAATTATAGCTATTTTGCAGATAATTAAATGAAATATTTGAAATATTATTTCCATTTTTTCTGCATCAGATAATCTGCTTCTTCTAATCTAAATACATCCTTAAAGTTATCTTCAACCGTCACCGCTATAAATGACATTGTTTGTTTTTGCTGAAATATTCTCTCAAGAAAATCAGGTGAAAAAATTCCTGAACTGATCGCTTTAAGTAAGGCATAAGATATTTTTAAAACATGGGATTTCCCCGTCCCATTTGCCCCAATCAGCACATTGATTCCCGGACAGAATTCAAAACCGGCTTTTTCAAAAACCGTAAAATTTTCCAAATGCAAACTGCTTATTTTATTTTGGTATTCAGACATAATTTATCCCGCCTTAATTCCGGCATTTCCAAATCAGCATTTTCTGCTGATAAGTCTTTCATATTCATCATGCCGTCCTATCCAGAACCAGATAATATCTGAATCTTTCTCAACAGCAACTGCCCGATAATATATGCCAATACGGACTGACCAGAATCTGCCGACTTTTTTGAAATGCAGTGACGGATGAAAAGGATTTTTTTTGAGAAGAATGTAACTCTCATCAGCAGGCTGCTGAATATCAAATGGCAATTTTTCATAAAAATCCCAAAATTTCGGATTCGCCTTATGTTTCAAAGTGCTGTGCATCTTCCTTCTTCCAAATCCCGGATAGCTTCCGCAGCCAGATCATCCAGTCTGCCTGCAAGAACATCCTCTTCAAACTGACGATCCCAGGCATCTGCATCAAATTCTTCAAACCACATCCGAAACATGGAAAGTTCCTCTCTGGACATTTTGACGACCGCACTTTTAACTTCTTCCAGCATGACAAATCTCCCTGTTTTACAGCAGAATTCTATAATAAAAAAATAATAATATCAAAATATTAAATCAGTTATCCAGCGTCACCCGCAGCACTTCCGGAATGGTGGTCAGTCCCTGCCGCACTTTCCGCCATCCGTCTTCCCGGAGCGTGACAGCCCCTTTGGAAACAGCCGTTTTCCTGATTTTTTCAGCGCTGGAATTGGCAACAATTTCTTTGCGGATATCCTCATCAACCGGCAGATATTCAAAAATTGCCATCCGTCCCTTAAATCCGGTATTGCGGCATTCATCACACCCGCTTCCCTGCATGAAAACTGTTTTTGCATATTCTCCGGGATTCAGATTCATGGCACGGATCAGCCTTGCTTCCGGCTTTGTCTCCTGCTTGCAATGGGGACAGTTGATCCGCACCAGCCTTTGCGCCAGAATGCCCAGAAGTGTGGAACTGAGCAGAAAATTTTCCACCTGCATATCCAGCAGACGGGTGACAGCACCGGCCGCGTCATTGGTATGGAGCGTGCTGAACAGCAGATGTCCGGTCAGAGCGGATTGAACCGCAATCTCCGCAGTTTCCCTGTCCCGGATTTCCCCGACCAGAATAATGTCCGGGTCCTGACGCACAATGGCACGAAGTCCGTTGGCAAAATTGAGTCCGATCTTCGGGTTCACCTGTATCTGATTGACCCCGCGCAACTGGTATTCCACCGGATCTTCCAGCGTGATGATTTTTTTGTCCGGCGAATTGATTTTTGCCAAAGTGGTGTAAAGGGTTGAGGTTTTTCCGCTTCCGGTAGGGCCTGTGACCAGAATCATGCCATAGGGCTGGGAAATCAGATGCTCATAGGCATCCAGCATATCTTCCGGAAAACCAAGCTGCTCCAAATCCAGAATCAGATTTTCCCTGTCCAGAATGCGCATGACCAGACTTTCACCGAAAAGCGTGGGAACCGTGGAAACCCGGAAATCAATTTCTTTGTCCGCGACCTTGAGCTTGATTCTGCCGTCCTGGGGCAGACGTCTTTCCGCAATATCCAGTTTGGACATGATTTTGACACGGGAAATGATGGCGGCCTGCAACCGCGCGGGCGGAGATTCCACTTCATTCAAAACCCCGTCAATGCGGTATCTTACCTTGAATTCCTCTTCAAAAGGCTCAAAATGAATATCACTGGCCCGCTGTTCCACTGCATTTAAAATCAGGCGGTTGACCAGACGGATGATGGGCGCTTCCGAGGCCATGTCAATGAGATGATCCACATCCGCATCACCGTCCGCGGAGATTTCATAAATATTTTTCCCGGCCTCTTCAATAATGGTTTCAATGGACTGCCTGCCTGCTCCGTAAAGACGCTCAATGGCTTCCAGAATATCTTCCGCTTTTCCCTGACAGACTTCGACTTCCAGATCATAGGCAAAGCGCAGAGCTTCGGCGACCGAATCATCTTCAGGGCTGGCCATGACAATCCGCAGTGTGCGGCCTTTGAGTTCCAAAGGGACAAAGCGGGATTCCTTCATAAATTTTACAGAAAGATTATCCAGGGCAACCGGCTCTTTGGGATAATCCTTATATCCAATCTGCGCAATATGCCTTTCTTCTGTCACAGAAGGATCTTCATTTGTCTGACTGTCCGGCATCATTATAAAAAACACAGCTCCGCATGATAAATTGCATCCGCGTATGCATCGGATTCACTTGAGATTTTCTCCTCAAAACTTTTAATTATTGAACATATTCAGAAAATCTGTCAAGGAAAATCTGAAAAGAGATTCTGTGATATAAAATATAATAACACATAATTTAAAATAATTATCAATGGATTCTCATGGATTCGGAAGGAATTTTTTCAGAGGATTATGCAAAGGCACATCTTGCAGACAAACTGCTCTATTCGGTACGGATGTAAAAACGGATGGCATTGAAGGTTCCCTGTCCGATTCCGCCAACCTTTACAATGTCTTCCGCATTTCCGAAGGGGCCGTTCTCTTCTCTGTGTTTTACAATTTTCACGGCCAGCACCGGGCCGATTCCCGGCAGCAGAACCAGACGGGTCAAAGGGGCGGTGTTGATGTTCAGCGGTTCCTGCAATCCGGTTTTCATGGCTTCCTGTTTGTACCCTTCATAGTGCATCATCAGCACTTTCCGGTCTGCCTCTTTCTGTGCCGGGTCAAGCCAGGATTCCTCCGCAAAAATTCCGATCACATATATCAGTTGTTCATGACTGATATGCCCCTGCGCGTCCCGGTAAGGACAGTGACGGATTCGCTTTCCGTTTTTGTCTGTTTCCACAGATGCAAAAGAGGTATCCGGGAGATGCCGGATCACTTCTTCTGTCCATCCCAGGCAGAATCCGGATTTTTCCTCGCAAAAGAGCAGAAGCAAAGCCACTGTCGTCACCTGCAGCAGTGACCGGAAGCATTTGTGCTGAAAACAATCCATTTTGATCTCCTGAAAAAACGATAACGGGTCAGATCGGTTGACAATGTCATCCCTTCCGGGATTCTGATCTGTTTTTTTATAATAATGTCAATCCGTTCGGATTTTTTCCCGCTTGGAATCAGCGGACAAGTCAACGGATTTGACCCACTGCCGAAAAAACGTTTGGAATTCTGGAGTATCCCCGGGGTGCAAAAACTGTATTTTTGCACCCCGGGGAAAAAACCGGTTTTCCATCCGGAAAAGTTGGCACGGGAAAACCGGAACGCATGACTTCAGGAATTATTTTTTCTTTGTTTCCGGTATGGCAGATTCCATCCCGGTCTTGACCTTTTTTGCTGCATCAGCAGCCTGCTCTTTGGCAGCTTTGACATCTGCGGCAGGGGACGAAGATTCAATTTCCCCTTTGGTCTTTTCTGCCGCCTCCTCTGCTTTTTCCTTTACAGATTTTGTCACGGCCTCTTCTGTTTTCGGCAGATCAGTCACAATCCTATCTTTGTTCAGTTCAAATGTGGCATCACCGATGCCCTTGACCTTTTTCAGATCCTCCGGACTTGCAAACGGGCCGTGTTCCGTGCGGTATTTGACAATTTCCGCTGCTTTTCCGGCCCCGATTTTCTCCAAAGTCATCAGTTCCTTTTCTGTGGCTGTGTTGATGTTCACCATGTCCGCTGCCCATGTCATGGTGCAGATTCCCGCGACAAAAGCGCAGATCATCAGGCAGGCTGCAAATGCTTTTTTCATTGTCATTTCCTCCTTTTTCTGTTTAAAGTAAATGGTTGCAGCAATTTCTCCACTTGGAGAACTATATCATCGAAAGTATCTGACTGACCAGTTTTTCAATACCGGCCGCCACATCTTTGATACCCGGCCCAAGCATATAGGCCGGGGTGGTGACAATTCTGTTTTTCAGATCCGTATGAATCTCATCCACTGTACAGTTGAAATGCTTTGCGCCTGTTTTTTCAATGCCTGCTGCTGTGCCTGCATCCGTGCCGATGGTCACTTCCGGTTTTTTCGCAGCAAGGGCCTTGGCCACAGTGGCCGGTGCAATGCAGATGGCTCCCACAGGTTTGCCTGCATCTGTCATTTCTCTGAGAATCCTTGCCACTTCCGGATGCACACTTGCCTCCGGACCTTTGACGGCAAAATCACTCAGGTTTTTGGCCGCTCCAAAACCTCCGGGCAGGATCAGGGCATCCATGTCTTTTGCCTTCATCTCTTTGAGATTGCGTATTTTCCCTCTGGCAATTCTTGCGGATTCCATCAGCACATTGCGCTTTTCCTTTGTTGCCTCGCCGGTGAGATGGTTGACCACCTGATGATCCATATCCGGAGCCATGCAGATGGCTTCCGCTCCGGCCCTGTCCAGAAAAAGCAGTGTCAGCACGGATTCATGAATTTCCGCGCCGTCAAAAACACCGCATCCGGACAGCAGAACCCCCACTTTTTTTGACATGATTCATCCTCCTTCTAAATTGGGATTTAATGCTCACTCACGTCTGATGTTACGGGTTTATGTCCAAAGAAACTGCAATTATCAGCAATTATCCCATTTACTGCGCAGATCGTCAAGAGATTTCTGCGCATCAGAATTTCCTGTATTTCAGTCTCCAGCCATTCAGGGCTCAGACCGCCGGTCTCAGTTTTCTGTTTCCTGACAGAACTGTTCTGTTTTTCTTAAACCTGTATCAAAAGCCAGGCAGTCAGCAAACTGATCTGATGTATAATTTTAAGCGGCTTCAGCCAGCAGATGGCTGTCCGTTGGTATTCTGCTGAGAATCAATTTGTTCAAAGAAAGTTTTCTGCTTGCATTGTCAATATCAATACCTGTAAGATTTCCATTTTTATCATAATCAAGCACAACTCCGGGACTGACCTCTCTGCTTTCGGCACTTGAGTTGTCAGATAAATCAATATACATTGAATCTGTATCAGGATAATAGGCTATTTTCATGGTTTGAATCCTCTGTCTGGAAAAGCGTTATGTATGGTTATTCTGTCTTCAAGAGTTATCACACGGAGAAAACGTCCTTCAAGTTCATCTATGGGAGCCCAGTACCGAAAACGGTTTCCTTCCTGCGACTCAATTTTCACAGGAGCTTCCAGTATCCGGATACACCACTCCCTGCGCAGATAAGTGCGTTTTCTCAGAACTTCATTCTCAAAATATTCTGTAAACTTGTAGTCTTTCATAACATCAGATTGTCAGATTTTGTTGACATTTTTATTGCTGCCTTGGCAACTTAAACACTAACAGCTTGATTTTATTCAAAAAGTCCAAAATTGGGTATTTTCTAAATATTTAATAAAATCGGAAGGTTATGTTTTAAGTTGCCAAAGCAGTATTATAATCACCTGAATTTGCTGAAATCGGTTTCTCCGAAATAAACCCGGAAGATTTTTGCTGACTGTGTCCGGAATGAAAATGCACAACTGCTTCCAGTTCAGAACAGAGACTCTGAACGGCCATCGGGCGTGCCAAACTGAAAGTTTGGCACTGTTTTTATGAATAATTTCAGTTTTTCAAACTTTCAGTTCGGGCTCCGCAGCACTTACTTAATCCCTTTTTTAAAAAGGAGGAAACCGTCCGGCTGCATAACCTCACCTGCTGCTCTTATCTGCAAACAGACTTTCCAGATAAAAGCGGGTGATGGGATCTGTGTTGTCAAAACTGTGCTTTGCATCCTTATTCTTCGCGGCCATTTCCGCACGCACGCCGTCTGCGAGTATTTTCCCCAGTTCCACACCAAACTGGTCAAAGGGATTGATGCCCCAGACAAATGCCTCAAAAACCGTGCGATGCTCATAAAAAGCCAGGAGCCGCCCCACATTTTCCGGCGACAAATCTTCCAGCAGAATGGTCGAAGATGGCCGGTTTCCCTCAAAGGATCGGGCAGGGTCTGCCGCATCTGTTTTGCCCAGAGCCAACGCCATGGGCTGGGACAGGAGATTGGCCCAAAGTTCCTGATGATTGTGCACGCCTTTGGACTCTGATCGGTACTGCGCATATTGCGGACGGATGACGCCAATAAAATCAATGGGAAAGGGCCTTCCCTGATGCGCGAGCTGGAAAAAGGAATGCTGCGCGTTGGTTCCGGGTTCACCGAAAACAATGACACCTGTGGATTCTTCGACCGGCTGGCCTTCGGCTGTGACGGATTTTCCGTTGCTTTCCATATACAACTGCTGCACATGCGGAGCCAGTTTGCAAAGAGGATCGGCATAGGGGATAATTCCCTGTGCGGGATAGCCAAGAAAATTGTTGTTCCATACACTGATCAGGGCAGCATTCAGGGGAAGGTTTTCCTTTGGCCGCGCATGAAGCGCGTGCTGATCCATCTCCTCTGCACCTTTGAGAAAACGCTCAAACTGCCCGTATCCCAGAAAAAGACTCAGGGGAACGCCGCCCACTGCGGAAGTCACGCTGTATCTGCCGCCGATGAAATCGTACATGTGAAAACAGGCCAGCACAGGATTGGCCGGATCATCGCCCGGACTGCCCTTTGCAGTTACAGTCACCACATGCTTGGCAGGATCAAGCCCCTTTTCCGCCATGAATGCGTATGCCTGCCGGGTGTTGGCCAAAGTTTCTGCTGTGGTATAGCTTTTGGAGATGATGATCCACAGTGTGGTTTCCGGATCAATGCGGGAGGCCACTGCTCCGAAATTGTGAATGTCAACATTGGCCAGCCAGTGCATCTCAAGCCCTTTGTCGGCAAATGCGGAAAGCGCACGGGAAACAAATTCCGTGCCCAGATAGGAACCGCCGATGCCGATTACCACCAGATGGCGGAAAGGCTTTCCAATACAGCCGCATAGTTCTCCGCGATGTACTTTTTCGGCAAAGTCCCGGATGTTCTGCCGGATTTGGCGCATTTCCGGCATAATATCCTTCCCCTCCGCATATACCGGCGCATCGGAAAAACTGCGGCAGGCTGTGTGAAGCGCAGCCCGTTTTTCGGTACTGTTTGCCTTTTCGCCCTTCATCATGGCCGAAAAACGGGACATCAGCCCTCTCTCCCCTGCCAAATCGTGCAAAAGGGACATGACTGTGCTGTCCACACGCTGACGGGAATAATCAAAAAATATACCGCCACCTTTCAATGAAAATTCTTTGAATCTTTCTTTTTCTCTGATAAGATGTTTCAGATGCTTTTCAGGAAGGGAAAAAGTTTCCGCTCTCTGTTTCAGTTTTTTCCACACGGACATATTATGAAATTTGGGAGAAGGCATCAAAAATATTCCTTTGCAGTGAGTGTTTTGCGTAAAAACAGGAAGATGGTATTCAGCATACGGAAAAAAAGAATCCTTGAGATTTATATCACAGCCCTGTGCCGGGGTCAACCGCAAAGGGAAGGCAGAAAACCTTCCGGATAAGGCATAATTGTTTAAAAATACGGGTCATTCGCCTGTGATGAAGACATCCATAACGAACAGGAAAAAACCTTATGTTGAAACCCACCATATTATGTGTTGATGACGAAAAATTTATTCTGGAAACCCTCAAGAAGCAGATCCGCTATATTTTCGGTGACAAATACCGTTATGAAGTGGCGGAAAGTGCGGAAGAGGGATGGGAGGTCATTGAGGAACTGAGCGCAGAAAGACCCATACGCTGCCTGATTTTTTCAGACTATCTCATGCCGGAGGTCCGCGGAGATGAATTTCTGATTCAGGTGCATCAGAAATACCCGGAAATTATAGCGGTGATGCTTACCGGCCAGGTTGATCCCCAGACCCTCAGTCAGTTGCAGGAAAAACTTCCCCTGCATCGCTGCATCCATAAACCCTGGTCTTTGCAGGATATTATTGAAGCAGTGGAATCCGGCATGGCAGCTTGGCAATGAAAAACCGCGTGTGCCGGGGCAGACCGGCACACGCGGTTTCAAAGGATAGAAATAGAAGGAGGACAACGTGTCCGATTGTCGTTTTATATAAAAAAAACCAAAAAGGCAATGGGGAAAACAGTGTATTTCCTGATAAGGGAAATCCTGCCCGCGCATTCCTCCTGCTTATATCCGGTAGCTGCGCTTCATTTCCAGGATTCTGCGGACAGCGGTTTCGCATCTCTGCCGCAGGCTCTTATGCTCCTGCATGTGCCTGAGAATTTCTTTATGTGCAATGCCAATGTTCGGGCCCCTGTGACAAATCAGAACAATGTCAATGTCAGCCAGCAGAATCTGGCGGATGCAGGTTTCCATATCATAGTGCTTTCCAATGGCCCCCATGTCCAGATCATCGGTAATCACCAGGCCCCTGTATCCCATGCGCTCCCGCAGCAGATCCTTTGCAATGCGGACCGAAAGGGACGCGGGCCACTGCGGATCAATTTTCCGGTACAGGATATGGGAGAGCATCATGCCCGCTGCATTCTGCCGGACAGCAGCCTGAAAGGGAATTAAATCAAAGCACTGCAGATCATCCACAGCACTGTCCATGAAAGGCAGATCTTCATGGGAATCGATCACGGTGCGGCCAATGCCGGGAAAGTGCTTTGCCACAGCCATAATACTGTTTCGCTGAAAGACTTCGATGAGTCTGCATCCCAGTTCCGAAACCCTGTGCGGATCATGGCTGAAGGCCCGTCCGGCCATAATGCTTTTCATCTCTTTGGGGGCCACATCCATTACCGGAGCCATGTTCATATTGATGCCCATTGCCGCAAGCTCCCAAGCCATCACTCCGGCCAGATGCTCAGCCTCTTTCCTGCCGGTCACCGGAGGTCTTGCGGGAAATTCCGTAAAAGGCCATTTCAGACGGGCCACAGCACCGCCTTCCTGATCAATGGCAATCAGCAAAGGAGGCTGGCCGCATGCGGCAGCGTATGCCTGAACCGACTGGCAGAGTCCGGAAAGCTGTTTCGGGGATTCAATATTGCGGGAGAAAAGAATGATTCCCCCGACTTTCAGCGTGCCGATGAGCCATTTCAGATCGCGGTTGAGTCCGGTTCCGTCAAATCCGGCCATCAGGCGCTGGCCTGCAAGTTTTTCATCTGTCATTGTCATTGTTTTGCCGAGGTTGATGGGTTCCGGGTGTCCGGTTCCGAATTTTGAACTGCCGGAGCACCAGTGCCTGGCAAGAATACCTGTTTCCCCTGTGGGAGTAAAGATTTTTCTGCCTTCGTGCAGGATGCCCTGTGCAGAAAACACAAAAAATATTGTACACTCTCTGTTTTTGTGCTATAACCTGATGAATTGATATGAAATTTGAATGGCTTATGCCTGTTTCTGCCGGAATCGCGGAATTGCAACGCTGCCCTGTGTTTTCAGATGGATTCCCCGGTTCCTCAGGAGGACTATTTTTATGAGACTTGTTACACGGACAGATTTTGACGGTCTGGTATGCGCAGTGCTTCTGGAAGAGGCCGGACTGGTGGACAAATACAAATTTGTTCACCCCAAAGTGATTCAGGACGGCCTTCTCACTGTCACATCCGATGACATCATTGCCAATATGCCCTATGCACCGGGATGCGCTTTCTGGTTTGACCATCATGCCAGCGAAATGAACCGGGTCAATATCAGGGAGATCGAATTCAAGGGGGACTGCCGCCCCGCGCCAAGCGCCGCCCAGGTGATATGGGATTATTTCGGGGGAGAAAAAAAATTTGGAACCAAATTTCTGCCGCTGCTGGAGGCTGTCAACAAATATGATTCCGCTGTGCTGACCCGCGAGGAAATCCTCAACCCCTCAGGCTGGATTCTCATCGGACTTCTGCTGGATCCCCGTACCGGTCTTGGCCGTTTTGATGATTTCCGTATCAGCACTGTGCAGTTTATGCTGAACATGATCCGCTACTGCCGGACTCTGCGCGCGGGGGAAATCCTGAAACTGCCGGATGTCAGGGAACGGACAGAACGCTATGCCGAAGAGCAGGCGCTTTTTGAGGAAATGATCCGGAGGTGCGCTCGGACAGAAAAAAATGTTCTCATTGTCAATCTGCTCGGTGAGGAAACCATCCATGCGGGCAACCGATTTCTTCCCTGCGCGCTTTTTCCGGATCAGAATATTGAGCTCCGGATGATGTGGGGTGCAAACAGACAAAAGGTGGTATTCACCTGCGGTCACAGTATCCTCAACCGCAGCAGTCGGACAGATGTGGGAAAGCTGATGCTGAAATACGGAGGCGGGGGACATCTGCGGGTTGGCTCCTGCCAGATACCGGCACAAGACCGGGAACGGGTGTTCCATGAAATTCTTGCGCAAGTGCGGAAAGACGGATAACTGAGACGAGGTACTCGGAATGGAAAAAAGAACACAGGCGGATCTGGAACTGCTCAGTCTGAATCAGACACTGACAGCGGCAGTGATTCAGTTGCATGCGATGGTGCATCTGATGATCGAAAAAGGGGCTGTCACCAAAGAGGAATATTACAACCGGATCAGAAAAATCAGGGAAAGCTATGAGGAGGTGGTTGGCACCCGGCTGCCTTTTTTTGACTCCCGTGCGCTGCTTCTGCGACTGGGAGAATACTCCCTGAGAGTGAAAGAGGAGCAGGAAGCCGAAATCCATCAGAGCAGAGAAGAGAAAGCGCTTCCTGATGCTGAGGCCGCAGTGGACAGCGCGGCTGATGATTTTCTCAAAACCCTGATTCCTCTGGTATCCGGAAAAGTTCTGCCCCGCCAGATCAGTCTGGCGGAAGGCCGGATCATCCTCAATGATCCGGAATCGGCCAACCGCATATGTTCCTCCTGCACAGCACAGAACACAGCCATCATCTCTTCTCTGGGAGCACGGAACATCTGTGAACTGCCGGAACTGCTGATCCGGTACAAAATGCCCAAAGCAAAGGCATTGGAAGGGGTCAATCCCCGATGCTGGATGCATGTGGTTTCAGAAAAAATGCTGGATGCTGTGGAAAACAGTCTGATCCGCTGGGAGGATGTTCCCCGTTTTCTGTCCAAGACTGCGGAAAATGTGGATTTGGCCATTGGCGACGGCATATCGGAAGAAGGCATCTTCAGCATTATTGACTGTGCTGTGCTGGAAGCACAGACCGCGCATGACGATGAAAATTCAAGTCATTTTGACTATGATGACATAGACTGGCAGCATTAAGCAGCAGAGGAAAGGGACATTCGGATGAATTTCATTGCAGTCATTATCCTGACAGCACTGCTTTCCTGCTTTGTGCTGGAGCTCGCGGCCGACCTTCTCAACCTCCGGATGCTGCGCACCGATCCACCCCCGGAATGCAGGGGCATCTATGACCCGGAACGCTACCGCCGGTCTCAGGAATATTTGCGGGTCAACACCCGTTTTGGCTGGATCAGCAGCGGATTCGATCTCCTTGTCTTTCTTCTCTTCTGGTTTGCCGGAGGTTTTGATCTGCTCGACAGATGGGTCAGAATCGCGGGATGGGGGCCGGTGCTGACCGGAACAGCTTACATCGGCATTCTGCTGCTGATCAAAAGTCTGCTTTCACTTCCCTTTTCTGTTTACGCCACCTTTGTCATTGAGGAGGGATTTGGTTTCAACAAAACCGACTGGAAAACCTTTGCTGCGGATCGGATCAAGGCTCTGCTGCTTTCAGTATTTCTGGGAGGGCCTCTGCTGGGAGCCGTGCTGGGATTTTTTGAATATGCCGGAAACCATGCCTGGTGGTGCTGCTGGCTGGCTGTCACCATATTCATGCTGCTCATGCAGTATGCGGCGCCCACTTGGATCATGCCGCTTTTCAACCGTTTTGAACCTCTGGAAGACGGTGCACTCAAACAGGCCATTACAGACTGTGCCCATAAGGCCGAATATCCCCTCAGCGGTGTTTTTGTGATGGACGGTTCCCGAAGATCTGCCAAATCCAATGCCTTTTTCACCGGTTTTGGCAAAAAGAAACGCATTGTTCTGTTTGACACCCTCATTGCCCGGCACAGCGTTGCGGAACTGCTGGCGGTTCTGGCCCATGAAATCGGACATTACAAGAAAAAGCATATCCGGCTGAATCTGATGATCGGCATTGTTCACATGGGGATCGTTTTCTGGCTTTTGTCCCTTTTCATTTCCCGTCAGGAACTGTTTGACGCGTTTTATATGAGCCATCCCTCTGTCTATGCGGGCATGATTTTTTTCGGAATGCTGCTGACGCCCATTGATTTTTTCCTGGGCATTCTCATGCAGATGCTCTCCCGGAAAAACGAATTTGAGGCTGACCGCTTTGCAGTGGAAACCACCCGAAATCCGGAAGCCCTGATCAGAGCGCTGAAAAAGCTGACCGCGCACAACCTTTCCAACCTGCTTCCCCATCCCCTGTATGTCTTTCTCCATTATTCCCATCCCCCAATAAGAGAAAGAATCCGGGCCATCAATGCGGTGCGCCCCGAGGAAACCTCCGCTGTCTGAATTTTGGTTCTGAATACCGATTCGCCATTGAAAATATACTTTATGGAAAGCAATTTTTGCGGAAGGCAATACCGGTTCGTCGTCGATTTCATAAAGTCCTGCCAGTTTCTTGTGACCTTTGTGCCCTCTTTAGTGTCCTTTGTGGTTAAAACAGACTGGCCAGAAGGCATGTTTTCAATGGAAAATCTATACAAAACAATCCGCAGATTGCGCAGATGAACGCAGATTTTGGATCAGCGCAACACAGATCCGACATTGATTTGATCCAAATATAAGTTTGTTTTCAATGGAGAATCGGCATAAAAGCAAATGCGTACCGCCTGTTTCTGCAAAAAAAATTTTATCCTTGCACAGAATCATGGATTCACCGTATATAAACACAGGCACAAAACAAAAAAATCAGTTTCAGGAAGGTGAAAATGGAAATCAAGGTTGTTCGCAAGGTGCTGGATGTAAACGAAAGAATGGCAGAGGAAAACCGGGCGCTGTTTGCGGAAAAAGGGGTTTTTGTTCTTAACGTCATGAGTTCCCCGGGTTCCGGCAAGACCACAGTGCTGGTCAAAACCATCAGCCGTCTGATGCCGGAAATCCGTGCTGCCGTGATTGTGGGGGACATCTGCACATCCAATGATGCGGATCGGCTGGCCGTGACCGGCGCGCCTGTGGTGCAGATCAATACCGATGCGTTTGGCGGAGACTGCCATCTGGCTGCCCATGTCATTGAAAAAGCAGCAGAGGATATTGATCTGGATGCTGTGGATCTGCTGATTGTGGAAAATGTGGGAAATCTGGTCTGTCCTGCCGAGTTCGACATCGGCGAGGATGCCCGCGCAGTGGTTCTCAGCGTGGCCGAAGGAGAGGACAAGCCTTTGAAATATCCTTTGATGTTTCGGGTTTGCAACGCGGCTGTCCTGAATAAGATCGATCTTCTTCCCCATCTGGACTATGACCGGGAGGCGGCGGTGAACAATATCCTTCAGGTTCATCCGGGAATGCCGATTTTTGAGATGTCCGCAAAAACCGGAGAGGGGCTTGAACCCTGGATCGCGTGGATCAGAGAGCAGGTGCAGCAGAAAAAAAGGTAATTGTTCATTTGCAGTTTATTTTGTTTCCCGCAGAGAACTTGGTTCTTCAGGATTTTTTGTGGAGCAGATATTATTTCAGCCACGAATTTTCATCATTCGTGTTTATTCGTGCAATTCGTGGCTGAAAAGTGCATTTCCGCAAAAATTCCTGAAGAACCGGATATTTTTCAAATTTTATAATTATCATGCGCTATTATCCCATAAATCTTGACATCAGAAACCGTGTCTGTGTGGTGGTGGGCGGCGGCGAAGTCGCTACCCGGAAGGTGAACATGCTGCTGCGCTGCGGGGCTGCTGTGAGGGTTATCGGTCCCAACGTCACGGATGAATTGAAAGAACTGTCCCGCAGCGGCAAAATAGACCTGAAACAACGGGGATACCAAAGCAGTGATGCGGATGAAAACATTTTTCTGATATTCGGGGCCACAGACAATGCGGACATCAACCGTCAGGTGCGGGAGGATGCGGAACGGATGAAAATCCTCTGCAATATTGCGGATAATCCGGACATCAGCCAGTTCACCCTTCCGGCTGTGGTGAATCAGGGTGATCTGATTCTCAGCATTTCCACATCCGGCAAAAGCCCGGCTCTTTCCCGGATTATCCGCAGGGAACTGGAGCAGATTTTTGGGCCGGAATATGCAGAATGCCTGCGAATTATGGGAAAAATTCGGGAAAATCTTCTGAAGAAAGGCCATGATCCGGATTCTCACCGCAGACTTTTCCGATCTGTTCTGGACAAGGGACTGATACAACTGTTAAAAGAAGAAAACAGTGCGGGTGTCAGGGCGCTTCTGACGGAGATTTTTGGACAGGACGCGACGATTCCGTAAAAGGAAAAATTTTCCGCTGACCGGTTTCAGGAAAACCGGGATCAACCGGTTCCGGATAACGGTTTTCGTCAGTATGGCAGCAGTGCCCAGGGTGAGCAGCCGACTTGTCAGGCTTTTGTGCAAGACTGATTATTTTGGAACAAACGCGATGCCCCAGGTTCCGGGCCCCATATGCACACCGGAGGTCAGGGAAAGCGGTCTGACAAGGATTTCCGCCTCAGGGCAGTTTTCGCGGATTTTTTTCTGCACTTCTTCCTGCACCCATTCCCGGTTGTCCGTGTACTCCAGCAGGATGAGCAGACAGGGATTCTGCTCTGCCGCCCTTTTCAACTGTGTCAGGGCAAAGCCAGTCTGCGCGTCCCGGTTTCTGACCATTCCCACTTTTCTGGCTCCGTCCGGCTGAGGGCTGATGATTGGTTTCATGTGAAGCATATCCCCGAAAAACGCGCCGGTTTTGGAAAGTCTGCCCCCGGCCGCGAGATAGTGCAGCCGGTCTATGAAAACAAAATCCTCACACCGGTCAATGATTTTTTCCGCATAAGCGATCACCGCTTCCGGAGTTTCTGCACGCGCGGCATAACGTGCTGCGGCCAGTGCCATAATTCCCAATCGCCCGGAAGCTGCGCCCGTGTCAACCAAAATCATGCGGTTTTCCGGATCATTTTTCTCTTTCCATGCTGCGGCTGTCTGCCAGTTCCCAGTGAAAACCGATCCCACGCACAGATACAGCACTTTTTCATACTGACTGACAGCGCTCTGATACTGCTGATACCGCTCAAATACAGAAGCCTGGGATGTGGAAACCTTTTTTTCCTCCCGCATGGCCTTGTACAGATCATCAGGGTTAAAAAGACTTTCCGGCAATGCCCTGTCTTCCATGAGAATATAGCTGTCAAGCAGGGTAATCCCCAGCTCCTGCGCATCAGTACGGGTCACGGAACCGGCAGCATCTGTCATAACGCGAATGCAGTGGTGCACAGTTTCTGTTTTTTCCGACTGAACAGCCATATCCTCATCAGACCATTGCAGAATATGGCCTATGCTTTGAAATTGTTGGCGAATTTTTTCTTTTTCCGCACTGTGCAGATGAACACTCAGACAGTTTTCGCCTTTTTCCAATGGAAGAGAAGTCACAACAGTGTGCTGACCATGATGCGGAAATCAGATTTTTGCATTTTCCGCATCTTCCTCTGCGGTGCGGATAAGCGCATTGATGCAATGTCCGCTTTCTTTTCTGTGAAAGGCAGCGGAAATCTTCAGTTTTCCGGGAAAGCGTTCACAGGGGGAAAGCATTTTTTCCGGAGCGTTGGACAGGGTGCAGAAAAAGGTTTCCAAAAAAAGAAACATGCCCAGCGCGCCTGCATCCACAACTCCGGATTCCCGGAGTTCCGGCAGCGTTTCCGCTGTGGACCGCACTGTGTCGGAGAGAGGAATGACCAGCGGCTCAGGAGAATCTTTCAAGGAGATTTCCGGTACAGTATCCGCGAAGGTGTCAAACACAGAAAGCATGGTTCCGGCTTTGGGAGCGGATACGGCCTGATACGCGGCTTTTCTTGCGGAATCGGCTGCAGAGGGAATGTCAGAAAGGCTGAGAGTTTTTATGAATTCTGAAAAAAAACGGGCTGCAATATTTCCGGAATTTCCCCGCGCGGAAAACAGCAGTTGTCTGGCTGTCCTGTCCGGATTTCCATCCAGATTCCGCAGGGGCCGGAGACTCAAAATCAGATTGCGTCCTGTATCTGCATCTGCAACCGGAAACACATTGATGCGATCCAGCAGATCCGCCCAGGCCGACATCCGTTCCGTTGCCCGGACAAAAGACTGGCGTATGATTTCTTCCATCTTCAGAATCCCAATGCGCTGCGGATTTCCGCAGGAATCTCGTACATGGTTTCCATTTCCGGCATTTTCACAGCCACCTGCTCCCCCCGGCCTTTGGCGCAGACCGCATTGTCCCGGACGCGGCGTATTTCAAAATCAATGACAATCTTGATGCCTGCCTCTGCAAGGGTGGCTTTGCATACAAATTCATCCCCGTAAGTCAGAGATGCAATATGCTTGGTGGAGGTTTTGATGACCGGAAAAAGATACTGGGTATCCTGATAATAGCGGTACAAATCAACCCCGGCTTCCGTGAACAGGCCGAATCTGGCAATGTCAAAATATTTCAAATAATTGCCATGCCACACAATCTGAACCGGGTCAAGATCGTGGAAGGGAACCTTCATGCGGTATTCATAAATTCTCTGATTTTTCATCAATATCTTTCTTTCTGATTCAGGTGCAGAATCCGCTCAATGATTGCCGTGGTGGACGCGCCCGGAACCAGATGGATTCTTTCCACCCGTCCGCCGATGGATTTGACAAAATCTCCGCCGATAATGTCTTTTTCAGCCCAGTCCGCTCCTTTGACCAGCACATGGGGTTTGAGGCTTTGGATAAGCAGCAGAGGATCATGTTCATCAAAAATGCTAACATAATCCACGCATTCCAGAGCGGCCAGCACCTCAGCCCGCTGCTGCTGCGGAACAATGGGACGTTTTTCACCTTTGATGGCGTGCACGGAAGCATCAGAATTCAGCCCCACCACCAGCAGATCGCCCTGTTTTCGGGCAGCATTGAGATAGCGCACATGTCCCGCATGGAGCAGATCAAAGCAGCCGTTGGTGAATACGATGGCATGCCCATCCTGCCGCTTTTTTTCCAGAATGGCGGACAAAGTTTCCCTGTCCTGTATTTTGTCAGATCTCATATGCCTCCGGCATTCTTTCTTTGAGCGAAGGCATGATTTTTCTTGCTTCCGCAATCCGATCCGGATCAATTTCCCCGTACCGCAGGCAGGTTTCCTCTCCGGCCATTGCCAGCACCTCTCCCATCGGGTCAACAATAAGGGAATGTCCGCCAAATATCGTACTGTTCTCTTTTCCGCACCGGTTGCAGGCAATGAGGTAAATCTGGTTTTCAATGGCCCGCGCCTGTGCCAGAATGTCCCATCGGTGAATGCGCACTTTGGGCCACTGCGCGGAAACAATCACCGCGGTGGCGCCTTTCAGCACAAGGGTGCGGCAGAGTTCGGGAAACCGGAGATCATAGCAGATCATCAGCCCCAAATCTCCCAGCGAGGTTCTGCATATCACAGGGGAACGACCCGGTGCAAAATACTTTTCCTCACCTGTGACAGAAAAAAGATGAATCTTGCGGTAGGAACCGGCAAGGTTTCCGTTTCTGTCTGCCACATACATGGTATTGTAAATCTCTTTTCCTTCAGATTCCGGCATGGAACCGGCTATGACCATCCCATGATTTTTGGCGAGTTCCAGAATTTCTGCCAGAATCTCCGGTGTGTTCCGGGCATGATCCGCAAGATGCGCATTGTCAAAACCGCAGGACCACATTTCCGGCAGAACAGCCAGATCTGTGTCATTGGCCTTTGCAATTCCAAGCAGTTCCCGCAGTGCAGCAAGGTTGGCTTCCGTATTTCCCACTTTCACATCCCACTGGACAGCAGCGGCTTTGCATTTTCTGATTATCATAATTTTCCCGTTTCATTGTGGCGCATGAAATCAATATGATTTTCAACCATTGATGTTTATAGTGAAAAACTGATATTTTCCTGAAATATACCCCATTTTTTCCTGATACGCAAAGGATAAATTGAGATAAGTACCCAACCGAAAGTTTTCAGATATATAAAAACCGGATTTTTCCTTAAAAATCCGGTTTTTTCTGAAAATTTAACACCCGAAAATTTATGGTATCTTACTTATTCCATATATCCGCGAAAACCGGGGCTGTCCTGTGTTCTGCCAATTTTTCAATGGAGAATTGGTATTATTTTTCCCAAAAATGAAACCTGTGAGAAAAACAGTTCATCTTCATTGACAGCATACCGAAAGATGGTGCATACTCCGATTATGACATGGGACATCAGAATAAACATACGCGTCCCCTTTGACAAAGAAACGCTGGCCAGGAATCTTTTTGAAAACATTCTCAACCTGGCGAATGCGGGATATATGGAGAAGGGAAATCGTCCCATCGGAAAAGATATGGCACAGCGTCTTGCAAAGACTTTGCGTGCAGACTGTGAAGTATTTTTTTAATTTCTGACAGGTTCTGCAAAAATTTCCTGTTCATGGACATGGGAACAGGAAATGCCGTATATTCCTCCGGTGCAAATTTTGAACATTTTTTGACAAAAATAAAACAGCCATTCACGGTAAACCTGATGAACTGAATGAATATCTCAGGAATCCGGAGCAGGAGTCACCATCCAAAACCAATCAGCAGTTTATCTGAAACAGCAGACAGGTGAAAAGGAGCAGACATGAAAACACTTATTTTGAACATTGATGATTCCATTTTCGATGAAATTGTTCATTCCCTCAAATCCTATCCGAATGAAAAACTGGAAATTCTTGCAGACAATCCCACAGAAAAAGATTTGACTGAATTTTCAGAAGATTTGCGGAATGCTTTTATCGAAATTCGACAAATGGAAACAGGAAAAAAACAGGCTAAGACATGGCAGGATGTAAGAAATGACTTATAAAATAATTCCCACAGAGGTTTTTTTGAAGGATGTCAAATTGTTAAAAAAGAAATACCGCAATATTGTTGATGATATTGATGACCTTGCTGAAAACCTTGAGCAAAACCCGACAGGGGGAAAGGCTTTGGGAAAAAATTTATATAAAATCAGATTGAAAAGCAGAGATAAACAAACCGGCAAACGCGGCGGTTTCAGGGTTATTTATTACTTTGCTTTTAAAGAAAACATCTATCTGGTTAAAATATATTCCAAAAATATTGACGATAATTTTGTCAGAAAAGAGTTGGAAAAAATTCCCAAGATTTCTTTGACCATAATCCGGGCATGATTCATTTTGGCAGCAAAAAGTTGAAAGATCATCCATTGCATACTCCTTTTTTATAATATTTTCTTTGTGTTGATTATCACATTTCGATGATATTTTTCAACCAGCTTAAGACACTACCGAAAATTTAACACCCGAAAATTTATGGTATCTTACTTATTCCATATATCCGCGAAACCGGGTCCTGTGTTCTGCCAATTTTCAATGGAGAATTGGTATTATTTTTCCCAAAATGAAACCTGTGAGAAAAACAGTTCATCTTCATTGACAGCATACCTCGAAAGATGGTGCATACTCCGGGATTATGACATGGGACATCAGAATAAACATATATGCCCCTTTGACAAAGAAATTCGGCCGTGAATCTTTTTGAAAACATTCTCATCTGGCGAATGCGGGATATATGGAGAAGGGAAATCGTCCCATTTGAAAAGATATGGCAGCGTCTGCAAAGATTTTGCGTGCAGACTGTGAAGTATTTTTTTAATTTCTGACAGGTCTCTGCAAAAATTTCCTGTCTGCGGACATGGAACAGGAAATGCGGGTATGGCCTTAATATTATGTTGCAAAAAGAATATAACTATGGTATTTCATTCATAATTTTAGAAAATTTTAAAATATGAAAGGATATATCATGGACGCAAAAATAATAAAGAGGTCTGCAACAAGTTATGTAATTGAGATTGAAATTCCTTACGGTAAATCCATGCCGGAATCAGAGGAATTGATACAGCAGCAACTGAACAAAGTGGGCAGTGTCGCAACCGGAGAATCTCTTCTGCAATTTGATACAGACGGTTCTCCTATCATCGTTGAAGGTAAAAAAATGACTGCAAAAGGAAAAATCGCCAAAACATATCAGACACCTTACGGAGATATTATGATTGAACGTCATTTTTACCAGGGAAGTTTGGGCGGTCGGGGTTACTGTCCGTTGGAAAAAAATGCAAGAATCATTACTGCGGCGACACCGAAATTTGCGAAAACAGTATCATCCAGGTATGCCGATATGGGAGGGGTGAGAGTTCAGAAGGATTTGGAAGATAATCACGGAAGAAAGATATCGAAGTCGCATATCCAGAAAATATGTGACGTCGTCGGAAGTATCGCATCAATAAAGGAGGATTCCTGGAAGTATAAAATACCTTCTCTTGAAAAAGAGGTAAAAACGGTTACGGTCGGTCTTGACGGTACATGTATGCTGACCGTTGAAGACGGATATCGTCAGGCAATGGCAGGCACAATCGGACTTTATGACAACGAAGGTAAAAGACTTCATACAATATATGCCGCAGCAGCACCTGAATACGGAAAACAGACTTTTTTGAATAAAATGGAAGAAGAAATCAGTCGGGTTAAAAAACTTTATCCTGATTCGGAATATGCCGGACTTGCAGACGGAGCAAAAGATAATTGGTCTTTTTTGGAAAGACATACATCCGTGCAGATAATAGATTTTTACCATGCGAGTGAATATATCGGAAATGTCGGAAATGCCATTTTCAGAGATAAAAATAAAAAAAAGGAATGGATTGGGAAAAAGTGTCACGAACTGAAAAATGAATACGGTGCGGCAGAGAAAATTTGCCTGGAAATGAATGAATTTCTGACACGCAGACTTTCAAAAGAAAAAAAGGATAAAATCGAATCCGCAGTGACCTATTTCAATAACAACCTTCATAGAATGGATTATGCGAAGAGTACAGAGGAAAATATTCCGATAGGATCAGGAATAACCGAAGCAGCTTGCAAAGTCATAGTAAAACAGCGATTGTGCTGTTCCGGAATGAAATGGAAAGACGAAGGTGCATCTGTTGTACTGACATTGAGAAGTTTGAATTATAGTGACGGCAGGTGGGAACAATTCTGGAATAAAGTTGACCGATACGGTTTTTCTCTGGCAGCTTAAAAATTACATAATATTGAATCCACACCCGGAAATGCCGTATATTCCTTGTGTAAATTTTGAACATTTTTTGACAAAAATAAAATAGCCATTCACGGTAAACCTGATGAACTGAATGAATATCTCAGGAATTCGGAGCAGGAGTCACCATCCAAAACCAATCAGCAGTTTATTCCGAAACAGCAGACAGGTGAAAAGGAGCAGACATGAAAACACTTATTTTGAACATTGATGATTCCATTGATGAAATTGTTCATTCCCTCAAATCCATCCGAATGAAAAACTGGAAATTTTTGGGACAATCCCACAGAAACATTTGACTGAATTTTCAGAAGATTTTGCGCAGGGAATGCTTTTATCGTGAAATCTGACAAATGGAAACAGGAAAAAAACAGGCTAAGACATGGCAGGATATAAGAAATGACTTATAAAATAATTCCCACAGAGGTTTTTTTGAAGGATGTCAAATTGTTAAAAAAGAAATACCGCAATATTGTTGATGATATTGATGACCTGCTGAAAACCTTGAGCAAACCCGACAGGGGGAAAGGCTTTGGGAAAAAATTTATATAAAAATCAGATTGAAAAGCAGAGATAAACAAACCGGCAAAAGCGGGAGGTTTCAGGGTTATTTTTATTACTTTGCTTTTAAAGAAAACATCTATCTGGTTAAAATATATTCCAAAAAATATAGATGATAATTTGCCAGAAAAGAGTTGGAAAAATTTTGAAACTTTATCAATTTAATGAAAGCGAGTATGATGCATCAGGTTGCATAATCAAAAAACAGATCCTGATAATTCTCTGTTACGGGGCAGAATGGAAGTCCGGCATAAGGTTCTGTTTCAGGCAGAGCCTTTATGAAATTTCCGTTGGCGAGGCTGGAACCCCAATGCCATTAAGTTAAGCGGAAAAATGGGTAGTGGGACTTTTTTTCATACTGACAATGTCAAATTGTATTGATCAACAAAACTTCGGATGTGGATTTACGAAAATCATCATCACGGCTGCTGAAAGCGTTTTTCTCACCAAATTCGGACATCTCTGACGCAGTGTGCAGTTGAGGCGTTCAATGTGCGAAGTCCCACCGCTCTCTTCCTGATGCCCGGTGACGTTCCGGGGGAAGAACAGGGGCATGACTTTCTCCGGCCGATCCGTGCGGCAGACAGCCCGTTCAGGCAGTCAGGCGGAAGAGATTCCCACAAATCAAGGCATGTTTCAGCGGAACGGTCTCCGAATGCGGCTCCGGCAATGCGCCAGGTCTGACGTTCCGTGCGTCGGGCCAAATCCCGACTTGATCCGATTTTTTCTGACACAGTGACCATGTTTCATCCATCTCCCAAAATCGGGCGTTCTTTTGGGACAGAACCGTTCCGGAGATCGGGCGATCACTTTTTTTAAAATTTTTCCGGATTGCTGCACGGCTTATCCGGATCGTCCTCTGCGCAGCCGCACGCCGTGAAGTCTTTCCGCCTGAAGATTCCCCAGCAGCTTTCAGGCGGAATTTGTCTTCCCGTTTTCAGATCCGGACGTTGTGAAAACCGCAGCGAGTTTTTGCAGTGAATCTGTTGGCGTCCGGCCGGTGTCCGTCCGTTCTTGCGGATATTTCACTTGCCGCGCGGCATTTCACTGCGATCATTTTTTTCCTCCTGTTTTCTGATATAAAAACAGGAGCAGCATATCACATTTTTAACAGTATGAAAAGTCCCACTACCTCTTTTGAACTGATCCGTCTGATGCGGAAGGCGAGTATGCCTTGGAGAGCATCACGGCCAAGACAACCGAGAAGCGGATGGACGGTATTTTCCGCCGCGCGACGTTTAGGCCGAATCTTGTCGGCGTAGTATCCGGACAAAAATATACTGGCGGTTTTTCCGGGAAATCAGCACATGGCATGAGCAGAACGACGATATGATCGGCCTTTCATCGCGGTGCTGTTCACAGACAGAGCCTTTGATCCGGGAAAACCGGTCCGTCCTGTGTGAAACCCAACCGCCTGATCCGCTGTTACCTGCCTGATCTGCTGAAAAAGGATTGGCAAAAGCTCGGCTCTGACTGCGTTGAAGCCCGGCGCTCAGAGACAGAAAAAAACTGCCGGAATCGGTGCGGCAGTGGATGCGGAGACAAATCCCTGGGACTGCCGCAGGAAAAGACAAAAATCCCGATGAACTTCTGGAGTATGCCAGCCGCAGCGTTTTTCAGACCTGACTTTGAGGAGGTGAGGAAAATACGATCCAACTGACACTATTGGAAAAACCGTGGCCGGTCAGGAACTGATCCAGATTGGTCATGTGCAGGGAAAAATGGAGACCGCTCTGAACCTGCTGAAAATGGAGCTGCTGACGGATGAGCAGATCGCCAAAGCCACAAATCTGCGTCCGGATGAGGTGAAAAAACTCAAACGGAAACTGGAGATCAGAAGAGTATGTGGTGCATTACTGATCCGGCTGGAGCATGGCAGGGAACCGGGGCATTTTTTTGGTACTGGGTTAACCGCTGATTGAGCCTGACACATGGGGTAAAAAATCCGAATGGATTTAAAGTATTACAGAAAAAAAATGCAGAAACAAATCAGAATCCCGGAAGGGATGACATTGTCAACCGGTTTGACCCACTATCGATGTGTCTAGATGAATCCGGAGTCTGAGAATTATGCTTTTTTGGACAAATCATAATGGAAAAACACAACTTTTATACCGTTTCCATCCTCCTGCCCGGGACATAAAATCGCCAAGAAGAAAAAATGAATATTGCCGGAAAGTGAATACCGGCAGATGCAATGATCCGTAAATTAAAAAAAATGGCAAATGTGATCCTCAGGGATAGTTATGGAAACAATCAGAAAATACTGGTTTCTGATGGGCCTGCTCGCGGTTTTCGGGATAAGCATTGGGGATATGAGCGGCACAACAGCGCTTGCAGGCAGATGGCTGCGTGCGCATCACGGGCCGGACACAGTCATATTTGTCATTTTTCTGCTTTCCGGTATGCTGCTGGATGCAAAGCGGATCCTTTCCGGTTTCACAGACATTTCCGGAACCCTTGCCGCCCTTGGCCTGATTTTTGTCGCGGGGCCGCTGCTAGCAGTTCTGCCGGGCATGACGGAAATGGACACGGGAATCCGCATCGGCATATTTCTGGTGGCTGTCATGCCCACCACCCTGAGCAGCGGGGTGGTGATGACAGGCGCAGCGGGCGGGAACATGGCCCATGCGCTGGTGATTACCATTGCGGCAAATGCGCTTTCCGTGTTCACCATTCCCCTTTCCCTGTCCCTGCTGCTGAAACTGGTGGGGGACACAGCCGCTGTTTCCATTGACAGGACAGCCATCATGCTCAAACTTGCCGGGCTGGTGCTCCTGCCGCTGTGCATGGGGCTTGCTGTCCGGCATTGCCGGGGAAACGGATTGGCACAGATGGAATCCCGGATGCAGTTTTTCAATCAGTTTCTGATTCTGCTCATTGTGTGGATGGCGGTTTCCCAGACACGCGATGCCATTATCGGAGGGGCTGACAAAATTGTGATTCTGTGCGTCCTGGCTTTTGCTTTTCACGCGGTTCTGCTGCTTTTTGCAGGTCTGATCATCCGCATTTTCCGCATGGAACCGGGAAGAAGGGAAAGCCTGCTTTTCATGGGATGTCAGAAGACCCTGACGTTATCCGTTATTCTGCAGGTTTCCCTTTTTCCCCGGTATGGAACTGCTCTTGTTTTCTGCGTGCTCCACCATATCATCCACCTGCTGATGGATGCCTGGCTGGTGGGCAGATGGCAGAGAAAATCCCATGAAGGGAAGATTTCTGTGTGAAGAAATTCAGATTTGATCCAGCAGATTTTCAAACTCATTCAAATTTTCGCATCGGAAAACCTGCCGCAGAAGTCCCTTGAGAATATCCCTGCTCTGTACAGTCCGGATCCGATCTGAAATGCGCTGGGGAATCACTCTGAATTTTTCCATCAGGGCTTCAGTCAGCATTTCACGGGCATTTTCCATCCACCCCAGAGATTTTCCTTCCTGAATTCCCAGAGATTTTCCTTCCTGAATTCCCAGAGATTTTCCTTCCTCAACCCCTTTCTCTCTTGCAATTTCAAGAATATCCAGCATTTTTACCACCTCCCACAGTTCTCTCAGCCGATCTTTGTCAATCAGTTTGTTGGACATTACCAGAGTGGCAGCCAGCAGTTTTATCGGTATTTTCTGTGCATGGTACAGTCCGGTTTCAAAACGGATCACTTTTTCAGCCAGTTCGCTCCGAACCTTTTCCGTCTCCCTCCCGTACAGAGGCAGAAAAATAAGTTCCATCCAGTTGGTGAAGGAACCGTCTTCTGCGGCTGCCCGGATTTCCTCCAGGCGTTTCACACCGTCCTTTTGGCTGAAATCAATCACGACAGGGCTGTATGTCCCGCTGGAAGTGATGATCTTTTTCTCGCCCTGAAACACTTCGCCGGAGGCCAGAATCACATCCGTAATCTTTGCGCCCCACTGTTTTGCACCCAGAAAATGATAGGCAGCAAAGCGATACAGATCCGATTTTCTTAAATTCCGCTGCTCCTCAATATGATAAAGATTTTCCCGCTCATCGCGGGCCATGACATCCACCCGGCCTGCTGTCACGGTGATTTCCGCAGGTTCAAAACTGAAAACTTCCACGATTGCACCGGTTTCAATTCCCAGAACTTCCAGGGTCTGACCGCGCAGGGCTTCTGCCATCCATTTGACGGCAATATCATAATTTTGATGATAATCACTCCCTTTCCGTTTTTCCATTTTTCTCACCGTTTATTCAGATTTTTCCGGACCTTCCAGAATCATCCGGCAGTCGGCCACGGTTGCGCCCTTGCCTTTTTCATGCACCAGCAGGGGATTGATGTCCAGTTCCCTGATTTCCGGATGGCTGATGACCATATCCGAAAGACTGACCAGCAGCTTTTCAAGGGCTTCAATATCGTATTCCGGCTTGCCCCGGAATGCCTTGAGGAGTTTGTATGCCTTGATTTTTTTCATCATGCGCCGGGCTTCGTTCCGGCCAATGGGCGCAAGGCGGAATGAGACATCTTTGAACACTTCCACAAAAATGCCGCCAAAGCCGAACATGATCAGAGGCCCGAAAACCGGATACCGGTTTGCGCCAAAGATCACTTCCCGGCCCGATGGCGCCATCTGCTGAATCAGCACGCCCTCGATCTCTGCATCCGGGCTGTATGCCTTTGCACTTGCCAGCATTTTGTCAAAAGCCTCGCGCACAGCTTCCGGAGAATCCAGCCCCACTTTCACGCCTCCGGCATCAGATTTGTGCAGAATCTGCGGCGATACGATCTTCATGACCACAGGAAAACCGGTCTGCTCGGCAAGGGCCACTGCCTCATCCGCTGTTTTGGCCAGTGCTGTGGGCAGCACACTGAATCCGTAACATTTGAGAATGTCAAGTCCGTCAAGTTCTCCCAGCCGGGTTTTTCCCTGTTTCAGACATTCGGCAATGATTTGTCTTGCCTTTTCCGTGTCATGTTTGAGGGAAAACTGGGCAAGCTCCTGACGGTTCATCCACTGGGAATAGCGGTACAGGGTTCCAAAGGCGCGGGCTGCGCTTTCCGGGAAGCGGAAAACGGGAATGCCGCTTTCCTGCAGATATTTCACGCCCTGGGAAACATCCACAATGCCCATGAAGCAGCAGAGCACCGGTTTGTGGGAACGCCGGGCAACCCGGCCAATGGCCTGTGCGGTTTCCAGTGCGTTGGTCATGGACTGGGGGGTAAGAATCACCAGAGCACCGTCCACGCCTTCATCCCGGATGACGGCTGTGAGGGCATTTTCATAGCGATCTGAGGCCGCATCTCCAATCACATCCACAGGATTGTGCAGACTGGCCGCAGCAGGCAGATGACTGGCCAGGGTTTCAATGGTTTCCTCATGGAACTTTGCCAAAGCCAGACCTGAGGTCACGGTCATATCGGTGGCCACAATGCCGGGGCCGCCCGCGTTGGTGACAATCGCAACCCGGTTTCCGTCCGGAATCTTGCGCCGGAATTTTCCCAGCATACTTTCATTTTTATACGCAAAGGTGCTGGCAAAATCAAACAGATCATTGATGGATTCCACCCGGATAATGCCGGACTGCTCAAAAATGGAATCATACACGGCCTCGGAACCGGCCAGCGCGCCGGTGTGCGATGCTGCGGCCTGCGCGCCCGCACTGGTGCGTCCGGATTTGATGACCAGAACCGGAGTGGGCCTGTCGCCGGATGTGATTTTTTTCACAGCCTGAATAAACTCAGGCCCCCGGCGCAGCTCCTCCAGATAGATCATGATGACTTCCGTATCCAGATCATTGTGGAAATAGTGCAGCAGATCCAGTTCATCCACATCAGCCTTGTTGCCGATGGAGATGAATTTGGAAAAACCGAAATCCTTGTCTGCGGCAAAGTCCAGAACAGCCGTGCACAGCGCGCCGCTCTGGGACATGAAGGAAATGTTTCCGGCCTTGGGCATGCGTGCGGAAAAGCTGGCATTGAGACAGATATTCGCGCAGGGATTGATCACGCCCAGGCAGTTGGGGCCAATCAGGCGGATGCCCGCCTCTCTGCACATGGCCACAATCCGGTCTTCAATTGCCCGTCCCTCAGCCCCCACTTCCCGAAATCCGGCAGAGACGATGACCAGCCCTTTAATCCCTTTTTCCATTCCCTCTTTCACAGCCTGCAAAGCATGCTGCGGCGGCAGGATGATGATGGCCAAATCCAGAGGATCAGGGATTTCCTTAATGGAGGGATACGCGCGCACACTCAGAATGGAGCGGGCTTTGGGATTGACCGGGTACAGGGTTCCTTTATAATTCCCTTTCAGAATATTGGCAAAAATATCATGTCCCACTTTGCCCGGAGTTGTGGAAGCACCCACAACTGCCACGGACTGGGGGGAGAAAATCGCATCCAGTTTGTCCATAATGTTCCTTTCCTTTAAATCAGGTTCTGCTGACATTTCCGCAACATGATGAATTTGTCATAAGCGGCATCTCAGACCTGAACCATGAGGACTTTCACGGCGTCTGTCCGGAATGAGGCACAGCACTGTGCAGGGTTCAGACCTGAGACCGGAACCGGCAGCCTGATCGGAAATGTCAGCAGAACCGAAACAAAGATTTTCAGTAATGGTTCCTTATCATACAGATGGAGCAATAAATAAAATGAAAAAATGTTATATACTGATCCAGCTTCGGTTTTGTCAGAAAACAGAACAGATTCTTATAATCCGGTTCTGAAAGCCTTTGGCTGATACATAAAGCAATTTCTGTGCCAAAAAAACAAAATCGGGTCAGTATAAGACAAAAACACTGCAGAGCGACGGTTTTTGCATTAATTCCGAACAGTTTGACAACTCTGCAATCTTTGAGATGAAAGACTGCCCCTGTTTCCGGCATGGCCCCCTGTCAAAAAACGGATGCAATACCGATTCACCGCCGATTTTATACAGTTCTTTCAGTTTGTTGTGACCTTTGCGCTTAAAAGAACACATGGTTTCAAAGGAGAATCCGTATAACTGTCTTTGCATAATTTCAGTGGATTCATCCCGTTGAAAACGCAGATTGTTTACGCAAAACAGTCAACCTCTGGCACAGGAAGAAGCAAAGTGCATACCACAGGCTGACAGAAAAACAGTTCAACATCAATATACTGAATCATTTGTTTATTTTTCAGTCTGAACCATGCAGGAGAAAGAAGATCATCCTGGGATTTGTGTCGGGATCTTTTACAAAATGAAAAAAAATGTGCGCACGCAACAAAAACGGACAGTATTTCAAATTCACCAATAACAGTCTGTTTTAAATTTTTATTCAATCATCAGCCACACACCTGCATAAATTTTCGGCCTGCGTCCGGGATTGTCAGCAGATCGAAAGCCTGTTCTGCCATATCAGGGAAATCCGTTATGGCTTTGCCGGTTTGCAAAAATGAAATGTCAGCAGAACCTGGCAGTCAATACCGCTCTGCACTTCTTTTTCACAGAAAGGCAAAATGAGAATATCCCCTGTAAAAGTCGTATAACAGGTTTTGGGGATAATTTCAATGCCTGCCCCCTCCCATTTCAGACACAACTGCGGCTGGACAGGGATTTGTCCGCAAAAAACAGTCTGTCTCAGCGGTTTGTCAAAAAAATTCTTTTACATTCACAAAAACTGCACAGGACTGCCAAACGGAAAGTTTGGCAAAATTCGCAGCATCCGGACTTTCCGTTTGGACTCCTCAAAAACATGAAGAATTTTTTTTGACAGTCCTCTCAGTTGCCTGTCCGGAATTCATCCCGGCACATTGGCGGGCAAACTTTCCGAAGCGAAAAACAAAAAATCCGCTCTTCAGACTGCGGCAGGGCTGGAATGCGGTGTCCTGAAACACAACACATGATGAAAAAAATTCTGGCAGTGGGCCAAATCGGTTGAGAATGCCATCCTTACGGGATTCTGATTTGTTTTTTCAGATATTTTCTATAATAATATCAATCTTTGCGGATTTTTATCCTTCGTATTGCCGGGCCTGAATCAACGGTTTTGACCCACTGCCAAAATTCTGTTTTCAATCTCTTGTTCCCCAATTTCCGGCCTGAAATTTTTTTGTGTAAAAAATATCTTGACATTGGATACAGATTCGTCTATATTTGCTTCGTTTTGGTCAGCCGTGCCGAGGTAGCTCAGTCGGTAGAGCAGGGGACTGAAAATCCCCGTGTCGGCAGTTCGATTCTGTCCCTCGGCATCTTCATCAAATCAAGGCTTGATCCAAAAAAGGGTTCAGGATAATTTCCTGAACCCTTTTTTATTTCTTCTATCCCCCTCAATCAATCCCCCATTAAAAAGAAGACAGGGTGTCAAATCCGTTGATCTGTCTGCTGATTCCGGACGGGAAAAAATCCGGACGGATTGACATTACTGTGGAAAAATTCCAAAAAAACAAACCGGAATCCCGGAAGGGATGACATTGGCAGAGAACTTGATTCACTGTCAAAAAGAAATCCTGACAGATTTTCCAGCGCCCTGCCTGTATCTGAAATCGGACAGGGAAACCTGAAAAAATTTGACAAATGCTGCATTCCGGGGTTATTTGGCAACTGTCATTTGCAGAGGCAAAGAAAATCATTTCAAAAAAAACAGAACCCGGAAAGGAAAACCCAATGGCAAATCTGTTCACCGACACTTTTTTTCGCAAGCAGATGGGGAAAATCAAAGCTGAACTCGGAATTGATGAGGCGCAGATTGAAAAATATATAAAAATTGTTCAGAAACGGGCTGATTATTTGAATTCCTTTGATCCGGAAAAAAACAGTGAGGAAAAAGACTGGCCCGGTTTTGAAAAAGATGTGTTCCGGGATTTGCTGGGCTATAAAATTACAGATGACGATCCTTCGGATTACAATGTTTCCCGTCAGAAAAGAATAAAAGAAGCCGGACGCGGCGGCGGGACAGGTAAGGCAGACTGTACACTTGGATTTTATTCCAAAAAGAGAAAAAATGATGATAACGATCCGGTGATAGTGGAATTCAAGGCCCCGGATACCAAAGATCTGAAAGAAGCGGAAAACCAGTTATGGGGTTATCTGGAACGCCATGAAAATGCCAAATGGGGAATTGTCACGAACTTCAACGAATTCACCCTGTATAATTTCAGCGCAAAGCGTTTAAAAAAACAACCCTTTTATTTCACTGTCAGAGAAGAGGAGAAAGACAGAAAATTTCCGATGATCCGTTATTTGGGAAAGGATGAAAAAGAAGATGACAATAAAAAATCCGCATGTATCGGCACGGATAAAGAAGGCAATAAATATGATTACAGCGAACTGATAAAATTCCTTGCCATTTTCCGGAAAGACCGCCTGATTTCCGAACAGGGAGATTCCCCGACCGACAGAATGCTGGCCATGCAGGGGACAGAGGAAAAGAAGGTTGAAAAGGAATTTTATGAAAAATACTACCGCCTGAGAATTGATCTGTTCAATGAAATTGCAGAACACAATCCCCAATACCGCAAAAAGCGGGAAGAACTCGTTTCAATAACACAGAAAATCCTCGACCGGCTGATTTTCATCTGGTTCTGTGAGGATTCAAGGGAAGAACTGCTGCCCCGTGACATCCTGCAACGGCTGATCGGCGGTCTGATGAAAAAAGATCTGCGTTCGGAAAATGATGTATGGGATGAAATCCGGAAACTGTTCAAGGCCATTGATGACGGCAAAGGCTATAATATCGGAAACGGTTACAACGGCGAACTGTTCAAACCTGATTCCCGCATTGATGATTTGGTCATTCCCAACCGGATTTTTGAACAGCAGGTCAAACCCATCGGGGAAGAGTATGATTTCGGGCATGAAAATGAACTGAGCGTCAATATTCTGGGGCATATTTTCGAGCAGTCCATCACGGATCTGGAGGAACTGAAACAGGGGAAACCTGCGGATAAAAAGACCGGAAAACGCAAGCGGGAAGGAGTGTATTATACTCCGGAGTATATCACCCGTTATATTGTGCAGCAGGCTCTGGGCGGATGGCTGGCCGAACGCCGGAAGGAACTGGGTGAAGACAGTCTGCCGGAACTGACGGATCAGGTGAAAAAGAAAAGCCCTAAAAAAGGCGGAAAACCGTCTGCCCGGAAACCGAAGATCACTGAGAAAATGAAAAAGGAACTGCTGGCGGCCACCGGTAACGGGGAACTGATAACAAAACTCGGTTTTCTGAAATCCTCTTTCAAAGATGAGGCGGAACTGCGCCTGGCTCTGTCCACTGTTCCCGAAGCCGAAGCATACACTGATATGATTGTGAAAACGGCAATGCCGGAAGATAAAGACCTTGCAGACTGGTACATTCTGGAAAAATACTGGAGAAGTTACCGGGAAATGCTGAAAAGCGTGAAAGTGCTTGACCCGGCCTGCGGTTCCGGAGCCTTTCTGATTCAGGCTTTTGATTATCTTCATGAGGAAGGAACAAAGGTAAACAGTAAAATGGAAGAACTGGGGCTGGGGAATGAGAACATTTTTGATCTGGACAGGGAAATTCTGGAAAACAATCTGTATGGCGTGGATATAAATGATGAATCCGTGGAAATCACCAAACTTTCCCTGTGGCTGAAAACCGCCGCAAAGCATAAGAAACTGAACAATCTGTTCAACAATGTCAAGTGCGGGAATTCCCTGATTGATGATCCCAAAGTGGCCGGGAAGAAGGCGTTTAAATGGGAAAAAGAGTTTCCGGAAATTATGAAAAACGGGGGGGTTGATGTCGTGATCGGGAATCCGCCTTACGGAGCAAAAATTCCAAAAACAGAACTGCAACATATTCTTTTAAAACAGGAACAGTACGGACTGAATCCAACACTTTCTGATACTTATATTGCTTTTTACATATTATCTCTTACTTATCTTCTTAATAATAATGGCTATTTGGGTTTTATTACACCAAATACATGGAGATTGGTTGAAAGTGGAAAAAAATTCAGAGAATTTTTATTTTCTGAATTTTTATCTGTAAAACAAATTGTTCAGCATAATGAGAAAGTTTTTTCAGATGCAACCGTTGATTGCGATTCTGTTTTTGTGAAGAAGACATCTGAAACCATTAAATCTGTTGTTGAAATATCAGTAAAAAACAGAGAAAAAACTGTAATCAGTCATTCGATTGAACATATCAGGTTGTCAAAGCAAAATTATATCAATCTCTATCTAAGTGAAAGATCATATGATTTAATTGAAAAAATCAAGAAACAATCAGTGTTGGTGAAAGACTGTCTGCAAATTAAGAACGGAGTAAAACCGTATGAAAAAGGCAAAGGAAAACCTCCGCAGACAGCCGAAATAATGAAAACAAAACCTTTTACTTCAGAAGTCAGAAAAGATGACAGTTATTCCCCGCTCATCGGAGGCAGTCTGTTCCACAGATACCGGATACTGTGGAATAATAATTATTGGATACAATATGGAGAATGGCTGGCAGCACCAAGAGATAAAAGTATTTTTGAAGCTCCTGAAAAATTGGTTTTCAGACAGACAGGGGATTCAATCATCGGCACATACCTATCTGATAAATATATCATTCGGAATAACTGTCATATTATTCTTCCAATAACCAGCCAATTTAATTTAAAATATATTCTTGCAATACTGAATTCAAAAATAATTAATTATTATTATTGGACAATTAATCCGGAAAAAGGGGAGGCTTTAGCTGAAATCAAATTGTTTCATTTGGGATCTCTTTGTTTTCCGGATGTATCAAATGATAAGCAGGAGCCATTTATTGAAAAAGCCGACACTATGCTCAATCTGAACAAAGAACTCTCAGAGAAAAAAGAAAACCTGACCGAATACCTGACTGCCAACCACAATATTGACAAACTTCCCCAAAAACTCCAACACCCCGAAGCCCTTGAATTTGCGGACTTCATCAAAGAACTGAAAAAGAAAAAAGTGAACACAGACGACAAAACAGTCTATGATTCCCTTAAAGATTTCCACACCAAAATCAGGGAACTGAAAGCAGAAATTGACAAAACCGACCGGGAGATTGACCAGATGGTCTATGACCTCTACGATCTGTCGGAAGAGGAAAGAAAAATTGTGGAGCAGGCCTGCGGGAATTGCAAAAACTGAACAAATTTTTCATGTTGCTGAATAAGGTATATTCATTTTCAGAAATAAGCTAAAACAATCAACACGTTGAAATAAAATGGCAAAATATGATTTGAAAAGCATACACTGAATCACGCAGGAAGGTCAATATGTCCGATCATCGCATAAGGAAAATTTTTTTCTGGCAGCAGGCTGGGTTTGCAAAATCGCTTTCTGTGCAGGATTTGACTTTTCCGCAGAATTCTGACAGAATAGCGGAAGCGGAATCGGGAAAAAACACAGTCGGCGGACGGATTCGGGCATGAGTGAATTGCAGGAACTATTTGAGAAATCGCTGAACAGTCCCCACAATGCGGCCTTCATGTCGGCATTTAAGAAAATCTTGGTGGCACGGGGCTTTTTTCAGACTTATCTTTCAAAAAGAATCAGGGAGCATATTGATTTTGAGAATCTGGAAATCACGGACTTGGGAAACTATGTGGATGAAAAGCTCAAGGGATAAGCACTCTGACATTGTTTACGGACAAAAATAAAGGGGCAGGACGCATTTCTGTACATTCTTTTCGGAGAACGCAGAAGCACGCCCGATCCGCGATGGTTTTCAGATTATTGTGCTACATGGTCAACATCTGGAAAGAATACCTCGACCAGAACCCGGATGCGAAATGCCTGCCGGTCATTTTCCCGGCAAGTGCTGCATCTGGAAGAAAAAGTGGAAGTCTCCCCGGACAATGGGGGCAATGATTCAGGGCGGTGAGTTTTCGGAACATCTGCCGGTTCACTTATGAACTCTATGACCTGGGAAAATATCGATGAGATGCTCACCTTCGGCGAAAACATGGCTCTGGGCACGGTGCTTTACCTGTTCAGGCATATTTTCGTGGGATTTCGGGCATATTTTCGGGAATGCCCGTGGAACTGCTGAAAAGGATACGGCAAAGGATGAGTCCTTATTTCTGGAATTTCTCGAATGGGTGCTGAGATATACATACCATGCAAGGGAACGAGGATGAAAGCACGGTCGGGGATACATTGACCGGGAATGGATAAAATTAATGATGAAAATGCGGGGTATTTGCCATGACAGTTTGCCGGAGCAGATTGAGAGAAGAGAGGGGAGATAAGAGGAGAAAAAAAGGTATTTCTCACTGATATTTTCCCGAGGTTCGGGAACGTTTCGGGACTGTGACACCGCACTGGAGGGCAAAACTGAGGAATGCGGACCTGGATATGCTGAACAGATTCGGAACATCCTCTGTTCAGATTCAGAAAAATACATGATGCCGAAAAGTGGTGGGATGACTGGGAAAGAGGGGAATGCCTGAACCGGCTCCGTCTGATGCAGAAGTGCCCGGAAACGGCCCGGAAAATCATGGGAATCTTTCAATCAGGTGAATCATGGTTCAGACAACACTGAAAGACGCTGAAAAATGGTGGGATGATTGCGGAGAAAAGGAAATGCCTGAAGACACTGTTCCGGTAAGCGGCAGGAAATGGCAGAACCGGGTTTCTCTCTTTTGAAGAAGGGGATTAAGAAGGAATTTTCAGGCACCTGAAACCCGAGCATTGCGCTACTTTAAGAAGTTTCATTTCCCTTAAAAAAGGTCAAGTGCTAACGATAACCGTCTTTTATTCAGGTCTGAATACCAAGCACTCCTGTGTCCATTTTCGGGGGATATATATTCGACAAAAACAGCAATCATTTTCTCCGAATCTGTTTCGAAAACAATCAGGCAGGTTGGAAAGATATACCGTCTCTTTATTCTTCACCGCTTTTTCAGCAATTCATCATGCTGAAAGAATACATCTGAAGATTCCATATCCTGTATCTGGTCTCTATTTCCAATGAATCTTCAATCTGCCTTAATCTCGGAAGGTTGTGAATGAAACAGTGCCCCAGAAAATTGCTGTCTGAAATATGCTTCTTTGAAGATGGCTTTCCCCAATATAGTGATTTATAATAATTAATGCTTTCCTCATTTTCATCAGCAGCCCCGTCTTCATCACACGGTCTCTCATCTGTTTCTATGCGTAATTTCCCCGGTTCCGTGCTCCAGATAATCACATTTCCGTCAGAATGAGATAAGCCTCTCCCTTGTCAGCATACAGTTGTCAGTCCCGGAATAATCAGCGGGATGCCTGTGATATGTTCCGTCCCTGTCAATACTTACAATCCGGCTCACTTTTTGGTTTCTGTGTCAAAACAGAAAAAATAATGGGGGACGGGTGATTTTCCGGAACAATACCGTGCTGGTGATAAATCAAGATCATTTCCGAGATTGCCGCAAAACGGAAAGATCCGGTTTTGTCATATCGGACGATCCGGCCGGTTTACAATAATATGCAGAGGATAAGCACTGACAGAGAAATCATTGCGGATATAAGATTTCGCTACTCCGAAACTTGCTGACAATACCGATAATCATCTTCGTCCAGTTATGACAAAAAACGGTTATTAAAGCATAAAAAGAGAATCCTTCAGATGCAGAACCCTTGAACCCGCTGGTTCAAAGGAAGATAAGCACATTTAACTTCCGGAAAAAATTCAGCGTATTTCCGGTATCAAGAACCATCCGTCTGCCTTGCGAGTCCCACATGTAAGCAATTGTATCGCGAGGCATTTCATTAGCGATTTTCATATATTCCAATGCCTTATATGTATGACTCGTTCCCACGCTCTGCGTGGGAATGCAGACCTGACGCTCTGCGTCATATGTGCCAAAACGGGACGCAGAGCGTCCCGCAGGCGTTACCACGCCGGAGCGTGGGAACGAGACAAAAAAATCCGATAAATCTTTTCATCCTGAGAATCCGGGTTCGGATATTCACCTGTGGACAATGCCGCGGCGCTTTTACCCAGCCTGCATGACTGCGAAATTAAGACATCAGCACAAGGCGAAATCCGAGAACCGGGTGACGGGTATCGGGATAGACCCTGCCGCGGTACGCCGAACGGCTCCTCTGCGCATCAAACTTCCACGAACCGCCTCGAAAAATCCGGCGATAGCCCGAAGAATCTCCGACAGGATCGGTTACTGTCATTTCGGAATAATAATCATACCAGTCCTGACACCACTCACAGACGTTCCCGTGCATGTCGTAAAGCCCCCACGCATTGGGCTTTTTCTGTGCAACCGGATGTGTCTTTTCCCCGGAATTTCTGTCAAACCATGCGTATTTTCCCAAATGCCTGTGATCGTCGCCGAAACAGTATGCGGTTTCGGAACCCGCCCGGCACGCATATTCCCACTCCGCCTCTGTCGGCAGCCGGAATCTGTCTGTTCCCGCTTTTCTGTTCAGCAGGATGACAAACTCATTGACATCGTCCCATGACACAGTTTCAACCGGGCAGTCATCACAGTCCCGGAATTGCGAGGGATTGCTTCCTGCCATCTCTTTCCACTGCCTCTGCGTTACCGGTGTCGTCTGCATGAAAAATCCCTTTGTCAGAATCACTCTGTGTCTTTCTCCGCCGTCACCCATCACAAATTCACCGGGAGAAATAAAAACAAATTCAGCCTGAAGCGGTTCTGTCCTGATTTTCCGAATCCCGGTTCCCTGAATATCTGTTTCTTCGAATGTCAGGCCGGCTCCGAAATCCTTCCCGCTCAAGTCCGATCCGGACAGGCTGTCTGTCTGATTAAGCGGAGGCAAACGATAATCCACTTTGTTATATTGGCAGCTCTCATATTCCAACTGATCGCTCTCTATACCTCTTTTCTTATACCGGAGACCTTCTTTAAGAAAAAAGTGGAATCTCATCGGGCAATGAGGTATGCTGTCACGTTCTATTATTGGCTGAGCCGGATAAAATTCTGTCTTCTGTCTGAAAACTTTTGAAGCATATCCGCTGATCCCCTGATAAAAGTCGTCCGGAAAGTCTTCATCTCCGAGCTGAGCGAACAAATATCCCACTTCGATATATAATTGTGCTGAACATTTTTCAGGAACAAATAATGTAAGTGAATATTCCTTGAAATCAACATCAACTCCCAGTTCCTTAAGCCGTCTGAATACAGCTTTCCGTTTTTTGTCAGATTTCCACCAGTCTCTTTCAGGATTTGCCGCAGACATTATTTCCTCCGTAAATAATTATGGTCTGTCGCAAATGAATAGATACCTGTTGTTGTCGCAAAATAATTTATAACAATACACTTGGGCATTAAATTCAGCATCAATTCATTTTTCATTTGAGACGCACCATAATTATAACATCTCGTTTTTGTAAGATTATTTCACTTTCCAAATCCGGTTTTTTGCCAAAAACCCGGTACCCGATACCAATTCCCATTAGGATGATATACAAAATGAGGTATGCCTCTGTCAACCCAGGACTGCCTTGTCGGAAAGCATACGGTATTATGGCACGGCTGCCTGTTCAGTAGTAGGGTGTGCAAAATCGCTTTATGTACAAGGCAGACCGGATTTCCGACAGCGATTTTGCACACCCTGCTTGCTTTGCGATTTCATGTTACATTTTCTTATATATTATATTCATTATATTTCTGAAAAATATATTATGGTCTATATAAACAACACCTGCTATTGCAAGTATGCTTGCCAGTCTGTTGTGACCTCCTTTGATTATTAACGATGACATTAATAAAATTAAAAATAGCGCCGTTAACGGACCAATTCTTATATTCATTTTAATTTCTTTATTATATTGGATTTGTGCAACAAAAATCAAAAAACCTAAGCTCGCTGCCTGGTATTTGTTGTGCAAATATATTTCTTTATAATTATTATCAGATTTCAATGATAGTTTTCTATGACTCTGTTTAAGAATGTGCCAAGGTATTTCATTTAAATTTAATCTATTAACTAAAATTCCGTATCGGTATACATATGAACCTTTAAGCCAGTAGAAAGGTTGCTCTATTATTATCAAAAAAATAAATAAAAACATTTCAATTTTCTTTGGTTCTAAATCATAAGGTAGCATAATCACTTCCTTTTAAACAGCAGTAATGTATTGGATGTGTTCATATAAAACCCCCCACCTTTTCCTTTGCCACCCGTTCCAACAGTTATCCCCCAGTTCCCTGCATCATTTTCTGTATAAGCGGGCAGGGTGTGCAAAATAGCTTTCTGTACAGTGCAGACCGGATTTCCGACAGCGATTTTGCACACCCTACTTGCTGAATTTTTTCAAAAAATTCAGTTTTTTCATTCCCTGTTTCATCCTGTAAAAACTGAATTGGTCAGGTACTAATACCGATTCTCTTCCGAATTTTATGCAGTTCTGTCAGTTTTTTTGTGACCTTTGTGTCATCTTTGTGTCCTTTGTGGTAAAAAAAGCATGGTTTCAACAGAGAATTGGTATAAAACAGGACTCTCAACCGATTTGACCCGCTGCCCAAAAGGAATATTGCGAGTCCGATCAGGGCAGTTGGGTTTTTGGAACGGCATTGTGAAGCCGATCCTGCATGTCCCGAGGTGTTTTCTGAATTTTCATATAAATGTCTGTCCGAAAAAACTGCCGGTTCCATTGAAAATTCTACAGTCCCAGAAAAAGCGTGGCAATCTCAAAATAAAGGAAAACAGCGACAATGTCTATGGAAGTGGTCACAAAGGGGCCGGTGGCTACGGCAGGGTCAATATTGAAGCGGGCAAAAATCATGGGCAGGGTGGAGCCCACCAGAGCGGCCACAGACATGGAACAGAGCAAAGCGGAACATACGGACGCGCTCAGGCGGTACATTCCATACTGATAAAAGGCCACACCACCCATAAGTATACCGTAAATCATACCCAGCAGAAGGCCAATGCTCAGTTCTTTCAGCACCACAGAGCGGATATCCCTGACATTCAGATGTCCGGTGGAAAGCCCCCGCACCACAATGGTGGAGGACTGGGTTCCGATATTGCCGCCCATGCCGGAGATGACAGGAATAAAAGCCGCGAGTGCTGCCACTTTTGACAAAGTGTCTGTGAATCCGCCGATAATCATGGTGGCACTGATGCCGCCCAGACAGCTCACAAAAAGCCAGGGAAGGCGGATTCTCATGCTTTTGCAAACGGATTTGGTCTCTGTGAATTCTGTGCCCACACCCGCCATTTTCAGCATGTCCTCGGTGGCCTCCTCCCGCATGATATCAATGACATCATCCACCGTGACAATACCCACGAGTTTGTTGTTCTCATCCACCACAGGCACGGCCAGAAAATCATAACGGGCCACCAGCTTTGCCACCTCTTCCTGATCTGTGCCGGTGCGCACGGAGAAAACATCTGTGATCATGAATTCTTTCAGTGTTTTTTTGGGAGAAACCACCACCAACTGGCGCAGGGAAGACACACCGGTCAGTTTGCCGTATTCATCTGTCACATACAGATAAAAAGGCATTTCTGTGTCTGCATGTTCTTTCTGTATGAATTTTATGGCCTCTTCTGCGGTCATATCCTCGCGCAGGGCAATGAAATCCGGAACCATGATGCCGCCGGCTGTGTCGTCTTTGTAGCTGAGCAGCTCCTCGACCTGTTCGGATTCTTCCTTTTTCATCTTTTTCAGAATGGCATCAGACAAATCTTCAGGCAGGCTCCCAAGAATATCTGCGGCATCATCATCAGCCATTTCATCCAGTACAGCAGCAAGTTCCTCAATTTTCAGACTTTGGACAAAAGGCAGAAAGATTTCCTGATCAACACCTATGAGTTCGCTGAGCAGAATCCCTTTCTGCTCATTGTTTTCCATCAGCCCGTAAAGTTTTGTCTGATGGGCGAGCGTCAGATAGGGAAAGACTCTGGCCAAATCCGCAGCATGGGTTTTGCCGACAATTTTGCGCAGATGGTGCCCCGCATCCCGTCTCAGCAGACGTTTCAGGGTTTCGATCAGCACTTTGTTGCGGTCATATTTCATGGGATTCACCACAGAAAAAGGCGTCAGATATCAGGAAAACAGATACGGAACAACTGAAATCTGACACCTTTATGCCAAAGAAAGCAGAATGGGGACAAGCATTTTTTCATCAATAAGGGAATGGGAGCGGGAACTGATGAGGGGAACGTCAATGATCCGAATTCCTGCTCTGCTGAGGGTATTTTCATTCAACTCTCCTGAATAATTTCCCTTTTTTCTGTCAACCAGAACAAAGTTCAGAACATCTTTGACGGAAATTTTTTCCGGATCATCTTTTCTCAGATATTCTGTCAGGCGCTCCGCCTGTTCCATAAGGGACATGCCGTAAGTTTCCGGGTCTTTTCCTCCGGTATTGGGGATAAAGATTTTGGGGCAGGGATTCTGCGCGATGGCCGTTCCCACGCCTTTGGGCAGCAGATTCGCGACAAGACTGGAATAAAAGCTTCCCATGGGATAACAGATCAGCTCGGCCTCGCCAATAAGCTGTCTCATCTTCTCCCGGATGCGGACCCGGACAGGAACCGCATCTTCCGTTGAAGCACTGAGAAAAACCTTTTTCACTTTTGCGGATATGGGGGAAGATTCCTTGCCGGTGAGGCGGTGCTGACCAGCCAGAACCTGCCCGTCTTCCAGTTCCGTGATCAGGTGCAGATATTTGTTGAGCACAGGGCGGACAATGCCGCGCACCTGCACCAGTTTGGAAAAAATGTAAATAATTGTGTCAAAATTCCGGAAGCTGTTGAGATAACCGGCTGTCAGAATCAGATTTCCCATGCTGGCCTTGCGCAGATCAAAATTTTCAGGCATGTATCTGCGAAACATTTCCAGATGATGCCGGATAATTTTGCGCATGGGGTCCGGAATGTTTTTCACCAGAACATGCTTTCCGCTTATCATTGCATCCAGTTCACGGGCCAGTTCATCCGGATTTCCGTCTGCTGGAAAGCGGTGAGCAAAAAGACGGAAGATTTCAGGGTTGCCGTGCAGGCTCCGGTCTGCAAGAGCCAGAAGCCGGTTGCGCACATCACCGATGGCCGGCATCTGAAACGCTTCCCGCAGCAGAGCGGAACTGCCGCCGGAATCAAAGGGGGTGATGATATGAATGGAATTATGGGTATAGCGCACCAGTTCCAGAGAGGTCTCCCTGAGCGCAGTCCCTCCGCTGAAAAAAAGAATTTTCGGCCCCAGATCCGGACAGCGTCTGCAGCGTTCCAGCAGAACAGGATCAGGCAGCAGGACATTTTTTGCAATTTGAATACGCATGGCAGATAAAAAATTTTCGCTTACAAACTTCCTTTTTCCAGAAGAGAAAAGCAGGTTTTGGCTGCGGTTTCAAAATCAATGCCCCCGGCAAATTCCACAACAGTGCACAGGGAAAGGTGATCCATATAATTTTTTTCCGAAGGTTCCGGCATCCGGCAGCCATTCGCGGGCATAAAAAAAAGACCGACCGATTTCATAAACGCGGGAAGCAGATCTTTGCGTTCGGCAAGATTCACTCTCCGAACTGTTGTGGGGCCTGCATTGTATTTCCAGTTCAGAATGACCAGCACGCGCATGGGCGCATCCAGCACAAACCGATCCGGGCCGAAGCATTCGTCAATGGACGCGTCAAATTTATGCTCCAGCTTCCAAAGATCATCTTTGGGCAGTCCGGAAAACTGAACCCGCTCGGCATCTGTGAGTATTTTTTCCAGGCTGGGATTGTTGAGAATGGTTCCCGGATTGATGCGCGGCAGTTTCGCGATTCCGTGCATGATCAGCCCGTTTTTTTTCTTTTCAATCATCAGACGGTCATTGCTTACAAAGGAAGCTCCCTGATTCATGACATGCAGGGCCAGCGTGGATTTTCCCGCGCCGGAAAAACCGGCCAGAGCCAGCCCCTTTCCCTTCCATGCAATGCCGGCCGCATGTCCCAGCAGGCAGCCCCGGCACAGTTCCCATTCAATAAAGCGGTTGTTGATGAAATTGACAACCTGGCTGATATTGGCCAGACAGGGGCCGACAGCCAGATTCTCCCCTTCTCCGAACAGAAAAACCATGCCGGTAAGACGTTTTCTTACCACCCTTCCGTCTGAAAGGTCAATATATTCTTCCTTGATTTTGGATTTGCCCGGATCAGGTTCTTTTGTGCCAAATTCCTGATCAAACTGCGGCACATCTGCTTCATGCACGGTAATCACAATCTGCGCCATTCCCCTGCTCTGCACAAAATGCCCGTAATAAGCCCGAAGTTTTTCCGTGATTTCCTTCTGATTTGCAGCCACTTCCATGCAGCAGTTGCCAAAGGTCAGATGGATTTTGTGGGCAGGCACATGCTCCTGCCGGATATTTCTGATGATCTCATGGCATTTCATTTTTGCTCCTTTGGGATTTTCGGGTTTCCTGTGGACGTTTTGGACTTTGGGGATATTCTGGATCTGAACACCTGCTGTCTGTTATCTGACAATTGATAACTGATAACTGTTCACTGATAACTGAATCAGAGCTTTTTGAGAACATAATCCGCATACAGATCAGCCGCGTCCATGCCGGAGGCTGTCTGAATGCCCCGGAATCCCCCGAATGCGGACACTTCAAACACGACAGGGCCGTTTCCGCCGCTTTCAGCCACATCCACACAGGTGAAATCCAGTCCGAACAGATCCTGTGCCTTTTTCGCAAGGGCAATGGTTTTTTCAGACGGTGCATAGGGCTGATATTTTCCGCCGGAATGGATGGTGGTATTCCAGGAAGAACCGTCTCCGCAGCGGGCATAGGTGGTCAGGTATTCTCCTCCCAGAAACACAATGCCCAGATCCTGACCGCCAATATCCATTTTCTTCTGGATATACATCATGCCGAAATTTTCGGAAAAATCCTCAATTCTCTGCCCCGCGTCCGGACCGGAACAGATGATCTCCATGCCTCTGGCTTTGGTGCTGTACAGAGGCTTGAATACAGCCTCTCCATATTTTTCCACTGCCATCAGCGCCTCTTCCGTGCTTTCGGTAATGGTGGTCTCCGGCATGGGAATTCCCGCGGAACGCAGTGTCACTGTGCAACTGAGCCGATCCAGCACCCGCATGATTTTGTAAGGATTGGAAAAAATTTTCAGGCCCTGTTCATGCAGAAACCGCAGCAGTTCCAGCCGATCCAGCAGGAGGGGACAGTAGCGGCTTCCTGCTTTTTTTATGATAAGCGCATCCAGTTTGGAAATATCGGTTCCCTCAAACCATGCGCTTCCGGTGGACAAATCCAGACGGATTCTGTCCGGCTCAATGAGCAGCCGGTAACCGGTTTTCCGTTCCAGTGCATTGGCCAGTTCTTCCGAAGACCAGCCGCCGCGGATGCCCACAACTCCGATTTTTGGCATTGTTTTCAATCCTCTGTTTTTCGCAGGCTGGGTGCAGCAAAGCGTAACCCAGCATATTTGACGGTTTCCTCTGTGTTCTCTGTGGGAAAGAAAATTTCCTTATTGGAACTCCCTGTTCTTCTTAACGCAATGATATTGATAAGTACCTGTGCAAAAATTTCTTACCATTTTTTGTAGGGTGGGCACATGTTTTTCCGTGCCCACCATCCTGCTTATTCAATATGCAAAAAATTCAGTAAAACAGTATATCTTCCGGCAGACGGAAGTCTTCCCAGTCTTTGCCTTCGTGTTCACATATCCGTTCCATCAGATAGCAGGCCCGCAGGTACATGGTTCTGGCAAATCCGTAATTGAGTTCAAAACGGGTGGAAGTATAAAAAGACCGTGCCAGGGCCAGGGCCATGCGCGCGTCAACGGTTCTGTCTCCGTGTTTTTGGGCAAATTCAGAGAAAAATTCAAAAAAATAAAGCGTTGCAGTATTCAGCCGTTCCCGCAGTTCCGTGTCAAAGACCGGCAGCCGGAAATGGGAAACCAGAAACACGGATGCATCCTGCACATAATCCCCATCTCCGGAACGGTACAAATCTATATAATTGATTTTCTGTTCCGCATGATTGTAGATGATATTGTTGGTGTTGAAATCTCCGTGGATGAAGATGGTGAAGGGAGCGGGAATCTGTTTTTCAATACGCTCACAGTTTTCGATCAGAGCATGGCTGGAAAGGATATCCGCGTTTCCAATCCGCTGATACAGACGCGTGAAATAGGGATGCACCCGGTAAATACCGGCAAAACGGGATTGAAGCTGTTTCATGTAATCGGTCTGAAAATTTCTCCGGTGCAGGGTGCTGTTCCATATCTCCGCGACAGTCTGTTCAAACAGAAAAATCACGTTGCGGATGACATCATCCTTTTCTGTGAGGATGATCTGATCCAGGGTGCATCCGGCCAGAAATTCCACCAGCATGGAAGCTGTTGCATGTTTTTCATAATACCCGAAAATCCGTGGGGCAATTCCGGGAAGAAGTGCATTCCACCGCTCAATGTTTTCCTTTTCCTTTTTTATTTTTTTGAGAGTGCCTTCCTTGAAAATCCCCTGTGCCTTGAACCCCGCGGGCCGCTTGTCTCCCACTTTCCCAATCCGGCATCCGGAACGCGAGCCCCAGATGGAAGTGATGTCAATATCCGACAGGGTTCCCTCAAATCCGGATTCGCTCAGGGTTTTCTGGAGTGCATCAATCTGCCGGATTTTGATCCGATCTCCGATAATGGCAAAGATCAGAGCCTCCCCGATATTCAGCAGGGAATCGCCGATGCGCTCCAGATAGCGGAAGATGAAAATGGAGGTCACCAAATCCGCGACCTGCGCGCTTTGGGAACTTTTTTTCAGTTCAGCCATCATCAGATCAAAATTTTCCTTATAGAACTGATCCAGAAGAAATTCACTCCGGCAGATGTCCAGAGCTCCGGACAAATCCTTGTGCTCAAAAACATCGGGGATCCGGTTGAGGCTTTTGATTGCCTCGGAACACATGGATGTGTAATTGTATTTGTGGATAAACCGGGGATCAGACAGGTAAAGGGTCTGCCGGGCCACATTGACACAGAAATCAGCAATCCGTTCCAGATTCACACAGACAATATGAATCGCGCGAATCTCATTGATTGTTTTCGGATTTGCATTCTTCGGCAGGGTATGGATTTCCGAAAAACAGTCATTTTCAATCGTGGTTTTCAGGTTGTCAATATAATCATCTTTGGAAGATATTTTTTCCAGAAGAGAGGGCTCAGACTCTGCCAGCAGACCGTGAATCATTTTCACCTGATTTTCCGTTTCCATGGCAAGGAATCTGAAATTTTCAATAATTTTTTTCATTGGATTCCGCTGCTTTCACTGCCGATGCTCAAATCTGCTTCAGAAACCGCACCCTGGCCGGAATCTTTCCAGAAAAATTTGAGGGTGATTTTGTTTTTGTCCTTTTTCTTTTTCACCTTGATGCCAAACTCCAGCAGATTGTCGGGGTGCAGAACCATCTGCTGCTCTTCTGATTCAAAGACAATATTTTTCTTTTCAAACCCCGTCATCAGTTCTTTGAGAAATCTGCTGATGGTCTGACTGTCCTGAACCGATTCGTGCTCAAAAACCTCTTTTGCAATCATAACGCTTCCTTTTCCGGTGTCAGATTTCGGGTTTCAGTGTTTACCGACACCCTTGTCATATTTTTGTTCAGATGGACATTCCGGATACGATGGTTTCTGCCCTGAAGATATGAACACGACACCTGACACCTTTATTTTATCCCGCCAATCGTTTTTTATACTCTTCAATCACCTGTTTCCTGCTGGTTCCGGCCAGAATCAGGGTTTTTCGTATGCCCAAATCATCCCATGCCGGCTGCAGACCGATTTCCCGTGCCGCTTTTTCCGGATGCTGTTCTCCCGGATTGCGGGTTTTTTCACCCATATGGGTGTCATCCCCCATGAAAATCAGCAAAGGTCTTTCCGAGGAATCCATGCGCCGGTTTTTTTCATTCAGCACAGAAACCAGAAAATTTGTATAGCGGTGCGACTGGGGATTCCACACTTCCACACCGTCCACATCATAAGAAGTCAGCAGCACAGGCCAGAACTGCTCGGGATGCGGAATCACGATGCCTGCGCCCAAAGACCGTGCCTCCTCAATCACCTCAGATGCCCGGTAGAAATAATGAAGCGGAAAATTCGCCTTGACGATCATCTTCACAGCATTCATAAAGGTCTTGCAGCGCTCTATGAGCGCAGTGCCGCACTGAGAGCGCAGACAGTCAAAAAAATGGGGCAGCACCTTGTTTTTTATGGAATAGGGAGAAATTTTCGCATAATTTTCATTCATCAACTGCTCAATCTTGCGGACATAAATCTGCACAAATCGGATCAAATCCGCATCTGCGCCGGTCTGTCTTGCGGCTTCATTCAGGCGCTCCTCATTGGGCCGGGTGATGGTTTCCATGAAATCAAACAACTGGGAAGAGCGGTACCGAAAGGTATGGGCCAGCATCTGCTTCAGGGTATGCGCCTTTTCTCCTTCCACATTCGCGTTTTCAAAGTGCAGCAGCAGTTGAACCTTCTGGTTGAATCCGGAAGCATAGCAGTCCACCTCCACCCCGGAATAAGGCCCGCAGCTCAGGATTTCATTGTGCTGGGTGGGAATGATGAGTTCCTGTTTTCTGTTGGGAAACATGGCATCAATTCTCGCTGCAATCAAATCCATTGGCACATGCTCCGGGTGCCAGTGCACAGCCAGCACAGATTCCTGACGGGGATAAACACCGGATGGTTCAAGAATCTGTTTCTGCTGTGTCTCATTTATGTCCGTGGAAACCACTCTGAAAAAAAATTCTCTGTCCGTATCCGTGATTTCTTCGGAAATATTTTCAGAAAGCTCTGACAGGGACTCTGTTCCGACTTTGTATTCAGGTGCTTTTGTCATATCAGTCTTTATACCTTTTATGACAGTCCTTTCTCAGACGGTTCAGTTCACTGTATGCGGTTTTGCAGGCTTCCATTTCTTTGTCTTCAAAAGCCTTGCGGAATTTTTCACAGGCTTTGTCATATTCCGGAAAGAATTCCGCTCCATATTCGCTGAAGGAAGTCATCAGTCTTGAATCCTGCAGAAAGGAAGTGACAGCAGACTCATCCGGAAGGGTATCGTTTTCCAGAGATTCGGATATTTCCTTAAAAGTGGATTTCATCCGTTTTTTTGTCTTTTTGTACCTGCTTTTTTCCTTTTTCCCGGATTCAGATTTTTCCTCTTTTTCTTCTTCGGATTCAGAGGAGATTTTGATTTTGACTTTCAGGGAAAAACCTTCCCCTCCTTTCTTTATTCCCATTTCCAGTTTTTGGAAATTCTCCGGATCAAAATCCGGTATCACAATGTTTTCTCCGGAGATTTCCTCGTCTTCAATGGAATCCTCTGCAGTGGTCAAGGTTTTTTCCGAAATATCCTCTGCCGCATCTGCAATATTCTCGGAAACCTCTTCTGAAAGGTCTGCGGGTTCAGCGGAATCCTCTGCAGCCCTCAGGATTTCTTTGGAAACCTCCTCTGCGGCATCGGCAATCTTTTCGGAAGCCTCTTCTGAAACTTCTTCGTCTTCAGTGGAATCTTCTGTGTCAGCGTCTTCTGTTTTCTCAGAAACGCCTTCGAGTTTGTCCGCAAATTCCCGGAAAAAATGGGCCAACTGCGCCTTTGTCAGTCCCTTGTATGCTGTTTTTTCTCCGCTCCCCATGATGTTTCTCCTTCAATTTTATATGATTGTCATTCCGAACCTGTTTTATACCAATTCTCTGCTGAAACCATATGTTGCGGAAGGCAAAGCCGATTCTCCGCTGATTTTGGCAGTGCTGTCTTTTTTTTGTGTCCTTTGTGCCCTCTTTGTGTCCTTTGCGGTCAAAAAAAGCATGGTTTCAAAGGAGAATCGGTATTCCTGCCGGATTTATATGAAATTTCAGCAAAAAAAATGATTTCCGGAGATTCATCCCACTGTTTTCACCCATTCTTCGATTCTGCTTTTGATGCTGTCCCGGATTTTCCGCAGGGAAACCAGTTTTTCCTCATCGGTTCCGGTCAAATGCTCCGGGTCAGGAAAGGGCCAGTGAAGCCGCTGACAGATACCAGGAAAAACAGGACATTTTGATTCAATGGCATCATCGCAGACCGTGATGACAAAATCAAACAGGCATCCTTTCTTGAAAATGCCAAAAACACTTTGCGTTGTTTTTGCGCTCAAATCAAGCCCGATTTCCTTCATCACTTCAATGACCAGAGGATTCACAGCGGTGGGTTCCAGTCCCGCGCTTTCAGCATGAAACTGATTTCCTGCAAACTCATTCAGGAAAACTTCGGCCATCTGGCTTCTTGCACTGTTGTGAACACATATGAACAGAACATTTTTCTTTTGCATAATCTATCCTGCTTTGCAAAACCGGGATTTTTCAATATTCCCGATGCCGCACAATTTCCCCTTCAATGAGATAAATCACTTCTTCAGCGATATTGGTGGTATGATCCGCGATGCGCTCCAAGTGGCGGGAAAGCCAGTACATATTAAACAGATATTCCGTATCTTCCGGACACTCCCGGACATCCTTTATCATCTGCTGGTACATATTTTTGTCAAGCTGATCCACTTCATCATCTGTCATCAGAACCCTGAAGGCCAGATCCGCATCCATGCCGACCAAAGAATCCAGACTGTTTGTCAGCATGGTCTGACATTTTGCCAGCATTTCGGAATAATCATAGGTCAACTGACACCCGTTTCTGTTCTGTATGATTTTTTTGATGCGTCTGGCAATATTGGAGGTTTCATCTCCGATGCGTTCCAGTTCATTGTTGATTTTGATGGTTACGACAAGCAGACGCAGATCCGCTGCCACAGGCTGATGAAGGGCCAGTACCTTGAGGCATTCCTCCTCAATTTCCACTTCCTCATGATCAATTTCATAATCGGTTTTGATAATGCGTTCCGCTTCATAAAGACTGCGGTCCTCAATGGAACGCGCGGCCATGCGGAGCCTTTCCTCCACCTGCGCGCCCAAAGCCAGAATTCTTTTTTTGATTTTTTCCAGTTCTCTTTCCAGATGCTTTGCCATAATCTTTTCTCCAATAAGTCGCTGATCATCAATTTTTTTCCCAGCAATATCAAAATCATCCAAAACGGCCTGTGATATAATCCTCGGTCTGTTTCAGATGGGGTCTGGTAAAAATGCTGTCTGTTTCCCCTTCTTCAATAAGTTTTCCCATATAGAAAAATGCAGTGCGATCCGAAACACGGGCTGCCTGCTGCATACTGTGGGTGACAATGATAATGGTGTAATTTTCTTTCAACTGGTGGATCAGGTCTTCAATTTTCTGCGTGGCAATGGGATCCAGCGCGGACGCAGGCTCATCCATGAGCAGCACATCCGGCTCCACTGCCAGAGCACGGGCAATGCAGAGACGCTGCTGCTGGCCTCCGGAAAGTCCCAGAGCAGAATCCGCCAGCCGGTCTTTGACTTCCTCCCAGAGTGCGGCTTTTTCCAGACTTTCCTCCACCCGGCGGGTAATAAAATTTTTGTCCTTTATGCCATTGACCCGAAGTCCGTAGGCCACATTTTCAAATATGGTTTTGGGAAAGGGATTGGGTTTCTGAAACACCATGCCCACCCGTCTGCGCAGCATGACCACATCCAGAGAGGGCGCATAAATATCCTGCCCGTCAAGCAGGACTTTTCCCTCCACCCGGCTGATGGGGATCAGATCATTCATCCGGTTCAGGCACCGCAGATAGGTGCTTTTTCCGCATCCCGAAGGTCCAATCAGAGCTGTGACCTGACATTGTCTGAAATTCAGTGACACATCATCCAGAGCCTTGAAATCTCCGTAATAGAAATTCAGATGCTCGGATTTCATTTTTATACCGTTACTGCTGCTCATGCCTAAATATCCTTTTTCATCGTTGACCGCCTGAATTCAGTTATCAGTTATCAGTTATCAGTTATCAGTTATCAGGTGTCAGGTGTCAGGTGTCAGGTGTTCAGGAAACACTGAAACCCGTTTAAAAACGCAGATAACCAGTTCCCGGCATCCAGGCCCCTGACCTCTTATCCCCCATCCCCTTTTATTTCAGTTTCCTCCGCAATCGGCTCCGCCAGATGATTGCGACCATGTTCATTCCCAGCACCAGGGCAATCAGCACCAGGGCAGTTCCGTACTGTAAGGGACGGGTGGCTTCAATATTGGTTCCGGCAGTGGCCAGCACATAAATATGGTAGGGAAGTGCCATAATCTTGCTGAAGATGGAAGAAGGCAGATCCTTTGTGAAAAACACGGCAGCCGTGAACATGATGGGAGCGGTTTCCCCGGCCGCCCGGCTCAGTCCCAGAATGCCGCCGGTAAGGATTCCCGGCAGCGCGGCGGGCAGCACCACACGGTAAATGGTCTGCCATTTGGTGGCTCCCAGTCCCAAAGATGCTTCCCGGTAGGTATTGGGAACGGATTTCAGGGCTTCCTCAGTGGAACCGATAATCACCGGCAGGGACATGGCTCCCAAAGTCAGCGCGCCTGCGGCCAGACTTACGCCCATTTTCAGATACGTTACAAAAAAAGCCAGTCCGAAAAGACCGAACACGACTGATGGCACACCTGCCAGATTGTTGATGCCCAGCCGGATGATGCGCAGCATTTTTCCGGGACGCGCGTATTCATTGATATAAATGGCAGAAGCCACACCAACGGGCATGGCCACCAGAATTGCTCCCAGACTCATGAGCACCGTTCCCACAATGCAGGGAAGAATGCCGCCTTTGGTCATGGCATCTCTGGGCACATCTGTCAGAAATTCCCAGGTAATGGCACTGATGCCGTTTTTCACCATAAAAAAAATGATAATCAGCAGCGCCAGCCCGTTGATGACAGCCGCACCCCGGAAAAGTGCAAACAGAATCGTCTGCTTCATGCGCCGTTTCCTCTGCAGCATCCGGACCGCTTTCTGAATTTCGGTTTCGGTTTTCACTTTTTCAGGTTCTTCTGTCCTGTCCGCAGCAATTGCATCCATTATATACCCATTTTTGGCAATATCCATGATTTTTTGTCCCTCCATCTTATAAAGACGCCTCCCCCACCTGCCGGTATCTGTGGGATACAAAATCTGCAATGACATTGAAAATCAGCGTAAACACAAACAGCACAATGCCGGTGGCAAACAGCGCATAATAATGATCACCCCGGAAGGGAGCTTCTGCCATTTCTGCGGCAATGCTGGCAGGAAGAGGCCGGACAGGATCAAACATGGAACCGGGAATCATGGCTGCGCCTCCCGCGACCATCAGCACCACCATTGTTTCCCCAATGGCTCTGGACATGCCCAGAATGACAGCCGTGCTGATGCCGGACACAGAAGCAGGCAGAATCACCCGGATAATGGTTTCCCAATGGGTCGCGCCCAGCGCAAGAGAACCTTCCTTCAATCCCGCGGGCACACTGTAAATGGCATCCTCGGACAGACTGCAGATGGTGGGAATGGACATGAAGGCCAGCATCAGTGCCGCGTTGAAAAGATTGAGTCCTGTGGGAATGCCAAAGGTTTTCTGCAGAAAAGGGGCCATAATGACCATGCCGAAAAAGCCCATGACCACTGAGGGCAGGGCTGCAAGCAGTTCCACAACCGGTTTGACAATCTCAGCCACCCGTCTGGAAGCCAGTTCCGCAAGATACACAGCCGTCATTACGCCCAGGGGAATGGCTATCAGCGAGGAAAGCAGTGTGACATACAGCGATGCAACAATCAGCGGAAAAATGCCGAAATCAGCAGGATCAGATGTGGGATACCAGTATTTTCCGAAAATGAATTCTTTTGCAGACACCACTTTGAAAACCGGCAGTCCCTCCATAAACAGAAATGCCATAATCATAAAGAGAATGGCAACCGACGCAGTGGCTATGCAGAAAAAAAGTGTCCGCATGGTCTTTTCTGTTGTCTGACGTCTGTTTTTCACCATAATTTTTTCCTTTTTCTGTATGTAATACAGGGACTTTGCAGCCCATGCATTCAGCATTTCAGTTCAATATTATGTAGGGTGGGCAAAAGCGGAGCGTTGCCCACCATGCTGCATTTGTGAAATACACGATGTCTGCCGGGAAATCACATGGTGTGCATAAGCTGATTTTTGGGAAAAATCAGCTTATGCACACCCTACGGCTTTTAAGGTTTCAGTTAATTTACCTGACACCGAAAACCTGACACCTGACACCCATGTTAGTACAGCGGCACATATCCGCTTTTTTCCACTGCCTTCTGTCCGAATTCCGGGTTCATGACATAATTGATGAATTTGGCAATCTCACCTGCGGGCCACCCTCTGGTGAACATGAACAGGGCTCTGGAGATGGGGAAGGCTCCGTTGAGTGTGGTTTCCTTGCTGCCCTTTACACCATCCACAGTCAGGGCTTTGATTTCCGCATTCAGATACCCGATGCCCACATAACCGATGGCACTTTTGTTCTGTGCCACACCTGTCGCGACCGCTCCGTTGGAGGCCTGCAGCAGCGCACCGGGAAACACTCTTTCCTTGTTCATGACTTTCTCTTCCCATACTTCATAGGTTCCGGAAGAGGTGTCACGGGAAATGACCACAATCTTCAGATCCGGGCCGCCCACATCTTTCCAGTTGGTGATTTTGCCCATGTAAATATCCTTCAACTGGGCCAGAGTCAGATTGGCAACATTGTTTTCCGGGTGAACCACCGGAATGATGCAGTCATAGGCAATGGCAAAGGGAACCGGGTATGCGCCGCCTTCCAAAGCCAGTTTGACTTCCTTGTCCTTGATAAAGCGGGAAGAGTTGCCAATATCGGTTGTGCCGTCTATAATGGCCTTGATGCCGTTGCCGGAGCCTCCGCCGGAAATGGAGATTTTCACATCCGGATTGGCCTTCATGTAAGCCTCGGCCACTTCCTGGGCAATGGGCAGCACCGTGGTGGATCCGTTAATCGTGATTTCTCCGGCCAGCACCAGATTCGGGCCAACCACCAGAGACACGGCCAGCAAAATTGCAAAAAGCATGTTTCTTTTTCTCATCTTTCTTTTTCCTCCGTATTTTTCATTGACATATGCAGTTCAACTGCATTCCTTTGCCTTACGGTTGGAATATACAGAGCAATTGTTAGAAAAATATTAGGATTGTGTTAGAAATGGATAAAAAATTGAATATGCCTTGCCTGACCTGCAAAACCGGGTTGGGCATATGCCGGGCAGCATCCATTGCTTTTTGTTTTGCAAACTGGTAAAATTTCACAAACAGGCAGGGCACAGGAGGCACAAAAAATATCCGTCTTCTCACCGGGCAGCGGGGCAGAAAATCATTAATTTTTGCACAAAAACTCCCAGTTGCCTGAGCCGACTGTCAAAAAAAATTTTCACATTTTTTAACCGCAGAGAATGCAAAAATTTCCGCAAAGTGCGCAGAGAGAAAACTTTGCGGCTAACCAGTCAAATGTCAAAGAAATTTTTTTGACATTTTGATGCGTCCAAACGCACTTCCTGCATGTTTTGGTTTGATGGAAACAATATGGCGTGATAAAAGCGGAATAGCGGGAAAAACAGAAACACCGCAACACGCAACGCTTTCAATGGAGAAGATGATGATCAGACATTCAGTCCTGCTGTTGATTTTTCTGCTCATACCGGCAATGGGAAAAGCCTATGGACAGAAGGAGGAAGAAACACTTCGCATTGCCATAGACCAATCTTTTCCGCCCCTGACCGTTATCAATGCAGAAGGCAAACCCGCCGGCCTGCTTGTGGACATATGGAAACTCTGGTCAGAAAAAACAGGACAGAAAATTGAATTTCTGCCTTCCTCATGGAATGAAAGTCTGGAAAATCTGAAAAACAGAAACGCGCATATCCATTCCGGGCTTGTTGTGACACCGGAGCGGGAGCAGTGGATGCTCTTCTCCCAGGCCATATACAAAGACGATTTTCATCTGTTTTTTCCGCTCAGCCAGGGGAAACTTCTGCCCGCGGCAAAACTGTCCGGACACAGGGTCGGGATGGTTCACAATTCCTCCCCGGAGGAGTGGCTGCGAAAAAAACATCCGGACATTGAGCCGGTTTTGTTCGAAAGCATCCATGCCGCGATTATCGGAGCCAGGGACGGGGAAGTGAGAGCCATTGCCGCTTCCTCTCTCAGCACAGCAGTGCATATTGCACTGATGGGACTGTCCGGAGAGTTTGAAGGCGGCAAAGAAGTTCTTTACACAAAAACATTTCATGCGGGCGTGCGGAAAGAAACCCCCCAACTGCTCGCTTTGATTGACAAAGGCTTTGATTCCATATCGCATCAGGAAATGGCAGACATTGAAAAACGCTGGATATCGGATCCGGAGAAACGCTATTACCGTCTGGATGCAGGAAGGATCCGGCTGTGTGCAGAGGAAAAAAAATGGCTGAAACAAAACAAATCCGCAAAAATTGCCATGCCGGACAGTCTCCCTCCTCTGTCCTTTGTCGGAGAAAACGGACAGCTTCAGGGGATTGTCCCTGATTATCTGAACATCATCAGCGCACGGACAGGCATGGTTTTTGAGCCGGTTTTTTCTTCCCTTTCCGGTTTGTCCGAACATTTGAAAACAGGGCGGGCAGATATTATGCCGGGCCTGCACCTTCCATCGGCTGAAATTGCAAATTTCACAGTTCCATGCTTCAATTTGCAAAGAGTAATCATCAACCGCACAGATGAACCTTTTGTCAGAAACACCGATGATCTGAAAGGCAGAAAAATTGCTGCGATCAAAAATACCGGACTGTTTCAGCACCTGACGGAAGAGCATCCCGGACTTGTAATTTACCCTGTCAGCAATCATATGGAAGGACTGGAGGCAGTTTCAGAAGGCAAGGCGGATGCTTTCATCTGTTCTCTGCTGACCTGCGGTTATCTGATTCAAAAGCATCATTTGGTGAACCTGAAAATTGCCGCGCCCGAAGGGCATCCGGATTTTCCGTTCCGCTTTGCTGTGCGCAAAGACTTGCCAGAACTTGCGGCAATTCTCAGCAAGGCCATTGATTCTGTCACCCGGCAGGAGCATGATGAGATATTCAAAAAATGGCTGTCGGTGCGTTACGAGTATGTCACAGACTGGAAAACAGTTTTTCGGTGGATTGCTTTTTTCGCTGTCCTTCTGCTGATAAGTCTTTTCTGGAACCGGCGCCTGGCAAAAGAAATTTCCGAGCGGAAGCAGACTGAGGAAGCGCTGCGCCACAGTGAGGAGCTTTTCCGCCACTCCTTTGAAAATGCCAATGTCGGTGTATGTCTGACAGGACTGGATGGAAAATTTCTCAAAATCAATTCGGAACTGTGCAAAATGCTGGGCTATGAAGCAGAGGAACTGGAAAAGATGCACGTCAATGAAGTCACGCATCCCGAATATCTGGAAACGAGCACAGGTTTTATTCAGCGCGCTGTTGAAGGTCAGAAAACCGCAGATGAGTTTGAGAAAAAATACATTGACCGGCAAAACCGCATTGTATGGGGCCGTGTCAGCAGCGCGCTGATTCGGGACAGCAGTGGCAGACCTTTGTATTTCATTTCCCATGTCAGGGACATTACCGCGCGCAAACACGCGGAAAACACACTGCGGGAGAGAGAGGAAAATCTGCGGGCCTTTTTTCATCTTGCAGGTGTCGCGATTGCCGCTGTTGACCTGCAGGGAAGAATCATCCAGCACAACAGGGCAATGGAACAGTATCTGGGATACACGGCTGAGGAATTGAAAAATCTGCCGGGCACAGCCATAAGCCATCCGGATGACAATCTGATTACACAGCAGTATTTCGCGGATCTTACTGCCGGAAAAAGAGATTCCTGCCGGCTGGAGAAAAGATATGTTCATAAAAACGGCAGTGTGATATGGGCAGATGTGTCTGTAACCGCCATGCGGGATGAATCCGGCAGGGTGCTCAGATTCATTGCTGCCGGGTTTGACATCAGCGAACGCAAACGTGCGGAAGCCAAACTGCGGCAGCAGAAAGAGGAACTGCAGATCATTCTGGACTCTGTTCCGGCTGCGGTTTTTTACAAAGATGCCTTCAACCGAATCATACGGGCCAACAAAAACTGGTACCGCGTTTTCGGTGTGTCAGAAGATGGGATCATCGGCAAATCCATAAATGAAATAATTCCCAAAGATGTGGCAGATCATCTGCATCAGCAGGATTTGGAAGTAATCCGCACAGGCCGGGCAATCAATATTTTTGAATCCCTTGAAACCGTGCATGGCAGGCGCTTTTTTTCCACGGACAAGGTTCCGGCGCAGGATGAAAATGGAAATATTACCGGGATTTTCGGTTTTGCTCTGGATATTACCGATCGCGTAAAGGCGGAAGAATACCGGAAACAGAATGAGGCCCGGCTGGAAAGCCTGCTGCGGATTTCCCAGTACCGGACCGAAAGCACAAAGGAACTGCTGGATTATGCCCTGGCAGAAGCCATACGCCTGACAGGAAGCAAAATCGGATACATCTATTATTACAGTGAGGACAGGAAGGAATTCACACTGAACACCTGGTCAGAGGATGTGATGAGGGAATGCAGGATTGCAGAGCCCCAACTCCTTTACCATCTTGACAAAACCGGGCTGTGGGGCGAGGCGGTGCGCCAGCGCCGTCCCATTGTGATAAATGATTTTCAGTCGCCGAATCCCCTGAAAAAAGGTTATCCCGCAGGACATGCCGATCTGTACAGATTTCTCACGGTTCCGGTAATTATTGAAGGAAAAATCGTGGCAGTCACAGGCGTTGCAAACAAAGCTTCGGATTATGACGGTTCAGACGCCCGTCAACTGATACTGCTGATGGATTCGGTATGGAATATTGCGGATCGCAAAAAAACCGAAGAGGAGCTGAGAAAGGCAAAAGAAACAGCCGAAGCCGCGACCCGTGCCAAATCCGAGTTTCTGGCAAACATGAGCCATGAAATCCGCACGCCCATGAATCCCATCATCAACATGACCCGTCTGCTGCTGGAAACAGATTTGGATCCCGGGCAGCGGGAGTATGTGGAAACCGTCATGACCTCTGCGGAAGTCCTGCTTTCCCTGATCAATGACATTCTGGATTTTTCCAAGATCGAGGCCGGAAAAATGGAACTGGAGCACAGGGAGTTTGATTTGCTCCATCTGCTGGATCAGGTTGAGGACATCCTGCGGATCAAGGCAGAAGAAAAAGGAATCCGCATCATCCGGCAGACTGCTGCGGGGCTGCCTTCCCGTCTGATGGGAGATCCGGTGCGGGTGCGGCAGATTCTGCTGAATTTTGTCAACAATGCAGTCAAATTCACCCATGAGGGAACGATAAGCATAAGGGTTTCTTCACAGGAGGATGATGACAGTCACGCTCTCCTGCGCTTTGAGGTTGCAGACACCGGTGTGGGGATTTCACCGGAGCGCATGAAAAAACTGTTCAGACCCTTTTCCCAGGGGGATGCTTCCGTGTCCCGCCAGTTTGGCGGAACCGGTCTGGGACTGGTCATATCCAGGCAGTTGGCTGAGCTTATGAACGGAAAAATCAGTGTGGAAAGCGAAGAGGGAAAGGGCTCTGTCTTCTGTTTCACCGCCCGGTTTGAAAAAGCGGGACAGGTCTCAGGCGTATCTGAAAAGAAAAATGCGCCTTCCCCGGCCTCTTCTGTTTTCAGCAAAAAATTCAAAGGGAATATCCGCATTCTTCTGGCCGAGGACAATCCGGGAAATCAGAAAGTCGCGCAGGCCATACTCAGGCAGTTCGGGCTGTCAGTCGATACTGCCTGCAACGGTCATGAGGCAGTGGAAGCACTCCGGAACGGATTTTATGATGCGGTGCTGATGGATGTGCAGATGCCGGAAACAGACGGACTCACAGCCGCGAGAATCATCCGCGATCCCTGTTCGGGCGTGATAGATCCCCATATTCCCATCATAGCCATGACAGCCAATGCCACCGGAGAGGACAGAGAAAACTGTCTGGCAGCCGGAATGGATGATTATCTTTCCAAACCGGTTGATCCGGAAGAGCTTTTTTCGGTTCTTGTCAAATATCTCAACAATGCGGAAATCTGTGATACAGATGCGGCCGGTGCCCGGAAAGAGATTCAGCCGACTCCTGTGCCTGCATCTGAATCTCAGATTTTTGATCGGACAGAATTTTTCAACCGTGTTGGCGGAAACCGGGATTTGTTTTCAGAACTGCTCAAAGAAATTCCCCATTATGTGTCTGAAGAAATTGGAAAACTGAAAACAGCAGTTCACAGCAGAGATTCTGCCGCTGTCCGTATGCACGCACATTCCCTGAAAGGACTGTGCGCGAATTCCTCTGCACAGCGGCTGCGGGATATTGCCCGGAGCATCGAAACCGCTGTCAGGGAAGGGCATATGGAGCAGATGGATTCCCTGGTCAGAAAACTGGATCAGGAATTTGCACTGCTGGAAGACCTTCTGTCAGACTGCAAGATGAAATGATGAAAGAAAGCAATTAATTGACATTATAGCAAATCGGTATTGAAAACATACGTTCCGCCTGTTCCTGTGATCTGCGTCAATGCCATCAGGTCAGGGAAATTTCCGGAGTGCCGAAATGAAGTGAAACGGAATTTTGGCAGGATTTCCGGAGCATTTCAGTCTCCCTGACTTTCAGTTCGGGACTCCCCCGCCCCTGACCCAAAAGCAGAAATTGCATAACTTCAATGTCGATTTGGCATCATACCGATTCGTCATTGATTTTATAGAGCCCTGTCAGTTTTTTTTGTGACCTTTGTGCCATCTTTGTGTCCTTTGCGGCAGCCCTTTCAGGGTGTGATACCGATTCTCCATTGATCTGAAACATAAGCTGTTCAGGCATAAAGTTTTTCAGAAAAACCGGATTTTTCGGAAAAATCCGGTTTTTTGAATACATGAAAACTTCTTTTTGCCTGCGTATCAGTATCTTTTCAATGGGGAATCGGTATTACAGGTGGCAACTTGGGTTATTTTATCTTCACCGGTATGCCTGCCACCATCCATATGACCTCATCTGCCACTGCGGCTGTTTTCCGGTTGAGCATTCCCGCAATATCCCGAAACTGCCGGGCCAGACGGTTTTCCGGCACAATTCCTGATCCCACTTCATTGGAAACCAGAATAACCGTGCCGCTGACATTTTCCAGAGCATGAATCAGACGGTCCGCACGCAGATCAATTTCCTGTGCAATATCCGGGTACATCAGCAGATTGCTGCACCACAGGGTCAGGCAGTCGGCCAGCACCACATTTTCCTCTTTCCCGTATTCTCGGAGAACATCGGGCAGAAGAATGGGAGCCTCCACTGTTTTCCAGGTGCTGTCTCTGACTTCCTGATGTTTTTTCACCCTGTCCCGCATCTCTTCGTCACAGGGAATGCATGTTGCGACAAATATTCTGTTTTTGCTGTCAATGTTCTCTGCCAGATGCTGGGCATGGCCGCTTTTTCCGCTTCGGCATCCGCCAATGACAAATATGATTTTTTTCAAAATGGGACTCCTGTTCAGGCAGATTTGACGATTTCAGAAAATCTGCCGGGCTTGTTTCTGACAATTCCGTTTTCAGCAGTGTTTTCAGGTGATTTCTGAAATGAATGCACCGGCTCAGTCACCTGAAGGATTTGACAACTTTTGGAAAGTTGTCAAATCTGGGGGAAGTTCTTTTCCGAAAATCACCTTAACTGAATCTGTGACAGACACTCTATCACAGAAAAAGACAGGATTGAAGATTTTGTTGCAGGAAAGAAGGGAAAACAAAAAATTTCTGCCAAAGACTTCCAAAGGTTCCAAAACTTCGGAAGTCTTTGGCGGGTCTGCTGTGCTGCGATTCCCGGGAACTGAAGCGGGAGCCCGGTTTTCAGAAATCACCTCAACGGCCCCGAATCAGTCTCCGACCAAAGGTCTTTCCTTTTCCACTTTGAAAAAAACAAGAAACTTGCTTGCCTTTGCCTGTTTTTCCCTTTCCGGTGACGGGGATCTTCTGCTCAGTTCCGCAATGAGGGGACTGTCTTTTTCCTCCCGCACCATGCGCAGATGCAGTCTTTTTCCCTTATATCCGATCTCTTCCTTGAAAAGATAGGCGGCACGGGGATTGGACTGCAGATTCTGATGGGACAGCCGGTCATTCATGATAAAGGCCAGGGTTCCGTCATCCATTACGGTGGGACGGGCATAAACCGCAGCGTCCACATTTCCCTCCTTGTCTGAAGTTGCCAGAACGCCAATGCCCGATGCTGATGCAAAATAGTCTCTGAGTTCCATATATTATCTCCTTAACTTATTAAAATTGATATGTTATGACAGCAGTTGAGATTCGCCTTCTGCTTTTGGCGTCACGGATGCAGCTTTCTTTGTGATCTTTGATACATCTTTAGTGTCCTTTGTGGCCAATCCGCAAAGCAAACCTGATCCGGTATCCGCAATTTTCATAAAGATAAACGCAAAACAGATTCCGTCAACCGGATTTCATAAAGTCTTTACCCAAACTGCCAAACAGTGATATACAGATTTTCAGAAGAAGAATGCTGAATTTTTCCCTCAGAATGTGCAGATATATTTTTTACAAACACCAAGGAGTTGTTTTTCATGACAGAACTGAAATGGGATTTTCCCCATGCTTCCCGGCGGATGCCGGTGTTTGCCAAAAATGCGGTGGCCGCGTCCCAGCCTCTTGCCGTGCAGGCAGGTCTCCGCATGCTGCTCAAAGGCGGCAATGCTGTGGATGCGGCTTTGGCCACAGCGATTGCGCTGACTGTGACAGAGCCGGTCAGCAATGGGCTGGGCAGTGACGCGTTTGCCCTGGTTTGGGACGGAAAAGGACTGACAGGCATCAACGGTTCCGGAAGATCTCCCAAAGCCTGGACACCGGAGCGTTTTGCCGGCCTGAAGCAGATGCCCATGACCGGATGGGATGCAGTTACGGTTCCCGGTGCTGTGGATGTGTGGGCCCGGCTTTCGGAGCGATTCGGAAAGCTGGGATTTGAAAAACTTTTTGAGCCTGCCATAACCTATGCCAGAGACGGTTTTCCGGTATCGCCCCTGATTGCAAAGGCATGGGCCGAAGCACCGGCTCTGTACGGTCATCTGCCGGATTTTGTGCGCACCTTTCTGCCCGGAGGACGCGCGCCCCGTCCGGGGCAGTGGTTTTCCCTTCCTGCTCTGGCCAATTCTTTGGAAAGAATCGCAGCATCCAACGGGAACTCCTTTTACCGGGGGCGGCTGGCGGAAAAGATTGCAGCCTGCGCGGCCGCAGAAGGCGGGGCCATGACCCTGGATGATCTGGCCTCCCATCAGTCTGAATGGGTCACGCCGATTTCTGTGGAGTACCGGGATGTCTGCCTTCATGAGATTCCGCCCAACGGTCAGGGACTGGCCGCTTTGGTGGCTTTGGGGATTTTGCGCCACTGGGATATGGAAAAGTATGCTCCGGATGGCGCGGACAGCATTCATCTGCAGGTGGAGGCCATGAAGATCGGATTTGCCATAGCCCATGCCCATATTGCGGATCCGGTGTGGATGCATACGGATTTTCATGATTTTCTGGATGAAAATTTTCTCGCGAAAAAAGCCGGTCAGATCCGCACAGATCAGGCATCCTCTCCCATTCTGCCGCCCACCGACAAAGGCACGGTTTATCTGAGCGCAGCAGATGAAAACGGGATGATGGTTTCCTGCATTCAGTCCAATTTCACAGGGTTCGGTTCCGGTGTGGTCGTGCCCGGAACCGGCATCAGTCTCCAAAGCCGGGGACATGGATTCTGCCTGCACAAAGGCCATCCCAACTGCGCGGAAGGGGGCAAACGGCCTTATCATACCATTATTCCCGGATTTGTCACCAGAGACGGAGAGGCTCTGATGAGTTTCGGGGTCATGGGCGGCCACATGCAGCCCCAGGGACATGTGCAGATGATGGTGCGGATATTTGATTATCAGCAAAATCCCCAGGCTGCTGCGGACGCGCCCCGCTGGCAGATCTGTGAGGACGGAAAACTGGCTCTGGAAGAGGGTCATGCGCCGGGAGTGAAAGAGGAACTGCAAAAACGGGGGCATGTGATTGCAGAGGATGATCCGTATTGGGGATATGGCGGTGCGCAACTGATATACCGTCTTGAACGGGGATACTGCGCGGCTTCGGATCCCCGCAAGGACGGACAGGCAGCAGGGTTTTGATCCAAATAAGATCGGATTGGCGTGAGCGTAATCCGACACATTGTTTGAACAGGATTATACAGGATTGTACAAGATGAGCAGGATTGCTGTCTGAACCATGATTCACATGATTAAGGGATTGACAGGATTGCATCATCATGAAAATCCTTTCATTCTGTGAATCAGGGTTACTGAGCCTGCCGAAGTATGGTTCAGACAGCGCAGGAAATTTGTTACAATCCTGACAAAAGAAAGGAGAAACAGCCATGCAAACCATGAAAAGCGAATCAGCGCTGATTCCTCTGGAGCATATTGCCTCTCAGGTCAGAATGCTTTCACCGGATGAGCAACTGCATCTTATTGAAATACTTTTTTCTGAATATAAAAAGAATATTCAGAAAAAAAAGGCAAAACACAGCATTATGGAACTGCAGGGGCTGGGAGCGGAGATTTGGAAAGGGATTGATGCACAGGAATATGTGAGAAAGGAGCGGGAATCTTGGGATTAATGGATCAGTTCAAGTGATAATCAGAGAGGGGTTGTCTGAACTGTGACCGGTGCAGAAAACTGTTCGCTGTTATGAAAATTCTCACATCATTAAAATTGGTACAAAAAGGAGATACTGCCCTGTCTGTGCAGAATGAATCGGAAAATCTGGCGACTTTGCTCAACCGGCCCCTTGCCATAGGCAGCAAAGTCATACACAGCCGACTGGTGCTTGCGCCCATGTCCAAGCTGGGGAATCTCGCGTTCCGGGAGATTGTCGCGGGATTTGGCGGATACGGACTTCTGTTTTCCGAAATGGCAGGGTCCCGATCTGTGGCCAGCGGGAACAAAATGAACACCGGATTTGTCTGGCGGCAGGAGGAACTGCCTTTTCTGGTCTGCCAGCTTTTCGGAGATGAACCGGAGATTCTGGCAGAAGCCGCGCGGCGGGTGGAGGCTGCGGGTTTTTTCGGGGTGGACATCAATTTCGGCTGCTCGGTCAAGGCCGTATGCAAAAAAAACTGCGGCGCGGCCCTGCTCAGAACCCCGGATCTGGCTGTGCAGATTGTCTCTGCGGTGCGCAAAGCAGTAAGCATCCCTTTGTTTGTGAAATTCCGCACCGGATGGCAGGATGATCCCAGACCTGCTGTGGACCTGGCACAGCGGTTTGCGGATGCAGGCGCGGACGCGCTGACCTTTCATCCCCGTGTGGCTCCGGATCGGCGCACCCGTCCGCCCAAATGGGAATATATCCGGCTGGTAAAAGAGGCAGTTCATATTCCGGTGTTTGGAAACGGAAATGTGTTTGACGCGGCTGACTGTGCAAAGATGCTCGGCATGACCGGGTGTGACGGGGTTTCCCTGGGCAGGCTGGCCATTGCCAGGCCCTGGATATTTGCCGCATGGACAAAGGCATATGTGCCGGATTCGGACACATATGCTGCTGTTCCCATGCAACTGCTTGCTTTGATGGAAAAATATTTTGGCCCGGAAACAGCCATGCGGCGGTTTTACAAATTCGCACCCTATTACGCGTCCAATTTCCGTTTCGGGCACAGCTTTTATTCACAGGTGCACAGAGCCAAAGATCCGGATTCACTGCGGGAAATCATAAAAATTTTCTTTGCCTCCGAACCGGAAACCGTTTCCCGGCCCAATATCACCCTGCTGCGCTGAGGCCTGAAGCAGAATCTTGAATCCGTGACCGGCGGAAAAAGGATTTTCCCAAAAAATCAGCAAAGATTGACATTTTGCACTACCGGGAATTCAATGCCTGACAGAATCAGATATCTCTTTGATTATATTTCTGATAAGTATCCAGTCAAAAGTTTTCAGGCATAAAAACCGGATTTTTTCGAAAAATCCGGTTTTTATGAAAATTTTGACACGGGGTCAAATCCGTTGATCTGTTCGCTGATTCCTGTTCGGAAAAATCCCAATGGATTGAAATTGTTACAGAACAAAATGCAGAAAACAAATCCGAATCCCGGAAGGGATGACATTGTCATCCGGTTTGACCCGCTATCAGCGGGGTGTGCAAAAACCCGCAAGTTTTTATGTTACAGCCACAAATTGCAAGAATGACAAAAAGTTATGGTTTTTGCAATTCGTGTCATTCGCGGCTGATTTAAATCAGGTTAAGCAGATGGCAGCCGTTTTTTTGTATAAAATTGAAGTGCTTTTGGCAAAATGGCTCTGAGATGTTTGACCGGTTTCATGCGGAAAGCGGTTTTGCACCCTGCTGACAAAATAAAACTTGATTTGCGGATCAGAAACAGGTACAATGAGCTGCATGGAGAGATTTTGTCCCATAACTGTCAAAAAGAAACCGGATTTTTTGGAAAAATCCGGTTTCTTAGAGCAGCAGGTTGGGTTAATTTTCTGATTTTTTTGTAAAAATCAGAAAATTAACCCAACTTTGCCCATAAACGGGACAGTTGGGTTAAATTTTTTAATTTTCTGAAAAAATTAAAAAATTTAACCCAACCTACTGAGCCGGGGAAACTGTCTGAAAAAGCAGGGAAAGAGACCGGATTTTCCCAAAAAATCCGGTCTCTTGGAAAAGAGTGAGAAAAAGAAACCGTGAGGAAAAAGAAACCGGATTTTTTTGGAAAAAATCCGCTTAGAGCAGAGGGTTAATTTTCTGATTTTTTTGTAAAATCAGAAAATTCCCAACCTTCTGACTGAAAAGGATGTGAATTTTTCAGCATATTGATTTTTCTGATAAATATTTTGATTTATCGCGGGTCAGGAAGGATAAAATGTTAAATATAGATATTGCAAAGGCAAAGACTGCTTTTCCGATCTCATAAATCTGGCGATCCGGATGAAGTTGTTATAACAAAAAAGGGGCAGCCGGTTGCAAAACGACTGCACTTGCAGAGAAACATAAAAAAAAAAACGCCAGTTCGGAAGTGCCAGGGGATTGATAAAAATGGCAGATGACTTTGATGAGACCCCCGATGATTTCCGGGATTATGTATAATGCGTGTTCTGCTTGATACAGCAAGTTTTCTGTGGTTTATCGCTTGCAGTAATAAACTGAGTGATAATGCCCGTGAAATAATGGAAAATTTTGACAATGAACTTGTCATAGGTGGCAAGTGTGTGGAAATTGCAATCAAAGTCAGTATAGGGAAAACTGGACTGGCTGAACCTTTCAGCCAGTTGATTCCTCAAAAGATTCAGGAGAATGAAATTGACATTCTTCAGATTCATCTGCTGCATCTTTTTGAAATGATAAATCTTCCAATGCATCATCGGGATCCGTTTGACAGACTTGTCATTGCCCGGAATTGTTGAAAGACTTCCCATTACTGCATGGGACAGGTTTTTTGAGGTTTATGGAGTTGACATTATATGGTAAAACGGTGAAAAAATGAATAGTTCCCGTCAGATAACCATATCTGCACTGATATGCGCTCTGCTCCTGTCCTCTTTTCCGAAGTTTGCGGCTGAGGATATGGACAGGGACATCTGCATTGATCTGAGCAGTAGGTTGGGTTAATTTTCTGATTTTTTTTTTAAAAAAATCAGAAAATTAACCCAACTTTGCCCATAAACGGGACAGTTGGGTTGAATTTTTTAATTTTCTGAAAAAAATTAAAAAATTTAACCCAACCTGACTGACTTATGGCAAAAGATTCCATAAAGATACGGAGCTGTATTTCCAAACACTTTGGTGACAATGCAGATTTGTATATTGATTATCTTGTGTCCCAAAAATCTGAAACAGCGAAACCGGCAAAATGCGGAACAGGCAAAAAAAGCATTTCCGCCCCGCGTTCAGGCAAACGGACAAAACCCGCAGGGGACGGAAAGAAAATATGAGGAATTTTTGCATATGAAACAAAACAGGAATGATTTTATTGCAGCCACACCCGGCATTCTTGGGGGAAGACCCCGCATCAGAGATACCCGCATTTCTGTTTCCGCCATTGCCTGCCGGTACAGGCACGGATACAGTGCCGAAGACATTGCGGATCAGTATGATCATCTTGATTTGGCACAGATCTATTCCGCTCTTGCCTGGTATCATGCAAACAGAGCAGAAACTGATGCCGATATTTTCACAGAAGAGGCAGAATATGAACGGCTGGCAGCAGAACATTCCCGGCTGTCCCTGTGTGCCTGATGAATTTGAAAACCACAGATTATTTTGTCAATTCCGTAAGGCTGCGCAGGCCTTATCTGAAAACAGAGTGGATTGAATCTGTGCTGGCAAATCCTGTTCATATGGAAATTCAGCCAAACGGCCGTTTCCGGTATTGGGGATTTGTTGAAGAGTTGGGAAGATATTTGCGAATTGTTACAGAGCCGGACGGTGTGACAGTGCATAATGCCTTTCCTGACCGCAGGTTCCGCATGAGAGGATGAACATTATGATATTCCAATATTTTCCGGATACAGATATGCTGTACATAGAACTGTGCAAAGGCGTGGGGGCTGATGCAGAGGAAGTGGCAGAAGGGATTGTTCTTGATTTTGATGAGAACAGGCGGATTATCGGAATTGAGATTGAGGATGCAGGCAAACGCGCTGATTTGTCAAAACTGGAAATTTCCTCTTTGCCGGCTGCAAATTTCATTCTGAATTCAAATTCTGCCGGAGCAGCAGTCGGCGCACAGGCAGAATCGCCAAAAGCCTGATCCGGAAAAAAATATGCTTGATTTGCGGATTATAAACAGGTAAAATACCCTGCATGAAGAGATTCCGCTCCATAACTGTCAAAAAGAAACCGTGAGAAAAAGAAACCGGATTTTTTTGGAAAAATCCGGTTTCTTGGAAAAGAGTGAGGAAGAGAAACCGGATTTTTTGGAAAAATCCGGTTTCTTAAAAAAATGCGCACTGCGGCTGAACCGGGGAAACTGTAAATCATCTTTGCAAAGGATGTCCTGTGAATTTTTCAATAGAGACCGAACAGGAAACTGATGGCCGGTGGATTGCTGATATTCCTGAAATTCCGGGTGTTATGACATACGGACAGTCCCGTGAGCAGGCGCTTGTCCGTGTCAGAGCATTGGCTTTGCGGGTGCTGGCAGATCGTCTGGAAAACGGTGAAGACATATACGGCAACTGAAATAATGCAGGCTCCGGAGTTTTGAGAATATGGATTTTGACAAGATTAAGGATTACTGGGTGGAGGAAGCATCCGAATCTTTGCAGGTGATGCGGCATCTTTATGAAAAAAAGATTATTCCTATTCCCTTTTTTTTGCCCACCTTGCCATAGAAAAGATGCTGAAAGCAGTTTATGTGAGCAGAAAAAACGAACATGTCCCATATATTCACAATCTTCTGAGACTTGCGGAAATTTCAGAAATTCAGTTAAGTGCCGAGCAGAGAGATGCCCTGATAAAAATTACAACGTTCAATATTGAATCCAGATATCCTGACCAGAGAAGAACTTTCAGAAAAAAATGCACCGAAGAGTTTACAAAAAAAGAAACAGAGGATGCTGAGGAGATTTTCAAATGGCTGAAATCAGTTCTTCAGTAAAGAGAAAACTTGCCGCTTTTATTGGAAAACTTAATGAAAACGGTATAAAACCGGAAAGAACATATGTTTTCGGTTCCTATGCAAAAGGGGTTGAAAACCGGTTCAGTGATATTGATGTGGCAATTGTTTCTTCGGATTTGACTGAAGACAGGTTCAATGAACGTATCCGGCTGATGAAAATCGCATATGACATTGACAGGAGAATAGAACCGGTTCCTTTTAATTTCAATACATTTGTTGAGGAAGATCCTTTGGTCTGTGAAATACTGAAGACCGGCAAAATTCTGAATCTTTAAAGAAAAGCAGGCAGGGTGTGCAAAATCGCTGTCGGAAATCCGGTCTGTCCTGTACAGAAAGCGATTTTGCA
>JAWKPW010000004.1:0-105782 GCA_041390465.1 Desulfobacterales bacterium
TCAAAAAATTCAGTTTTTTAATCCCTGTTTTATCCTGTAAAAACCAAATTGGTCATGCACTAAAGAATATACCTGCTCAAATCCTCACTGGATTTGATGGCACTGAGTTTCTTCCGCACATATTCCCTGTCAATCACGATCCGTTTTTCATCCAGATCCGGGGCTTTGTACAGAAAATCCTCCAGCAGGCATTCCATGATGGTGTGCAGCCTTCTGGCGCCGATATTTTCCGTCATATTGTTGACTTCCTCCGCGTCCGTGGCAATCTGCTCCACTGCACTGTCTTCAAACACCAAATCTATTCCCTCGGTTCTCAGCAAAGCAGTGTACTGCAGCAGCAGCGCGTTCCGGGGTTCGGTCAGAATGCGGATAAAATCTTTCCGGCTCAGGGAATCGAGTTCCACACGGATGGGAAAACGTCCCTGCAGTTCCGGAATCAGATCCGAGGGCTTGGAAACATGAAACGCGCCCGAAGCAATGAAAAGGATATGATCGGTTTTGACAAAACCGTATTTGGTCGCAACCGTGGTTCCCTCCACCAGAGGCAGCAGATCCCGCTGCACGCCCCCGCGGGACACATCCGGCCCGTGTCCGCTTTCCTTTCCCGCAATCTTGTCAATTTCATCCAGAAAGATAATGCCGGACTGCTCCACCTTTTCAATGGCCAGCGCCACCACCTTGTCCATATCCACCAGATTCTGCGCCTCTTCCTGAACCAGCATCTGTCTGGCCTCAGCGACTTTCATTTTCCGGCGTTTGGTGTTCCGGGGCATGATATTGCTGAACATGTCCTTGAAATTGATGCCCATTTCCTCCATGCCCACATTGGAGAAGATTTCCACAGTGGGCATGGATCGGTCTGTGACTTCCAGATCAATATAGCGCTCATCCAGTTTGCCCCTGCGGAGCATGGAGCGGAGTTTTTCCCTTGTGGAAGAGGGTGTTTCCGGGCCCGGTGTCACGATTTCAACAGAAACCGGCCCGCCATCATGACCAGGCTGCTCTCCGGATTTGGGCAGCAGCAAATCCAGAATGCGTTCCTCGGCAATCTGCGCTGCCTTGTCCTGAACAGCCTCCTGCTCCCGCGCACGGAGCATATTGACCGTCATTTCCACCAGATCCCTGATCATGGATTCCACATCCCGGCCCACATACCCCACTTCCGTATATTTGGAAGCCTCCACCTTGTTGAAGGGGGAATCGGTCATGCGGGACAGACGCCGCGCAATCTCGGTTTTGCCCACGCCGGTGGGGCCGATAAGGATAATGTTTTTGGGTGCGATCTCCTCTTTGAGATCCGGATCCACCTGCTGCCTGCGCCAGCGGTTTCGCAGGGCAATGGCCACAGACTTCTTTGCCTTGTCCTGGCCCACAATATATTTGTCAAGTTCCGCCACAATTTCAGACGGTTTCATTTCACTCATATTTAACCCAGTTCCTCAAAGGTCACAGTGTTGTTGGTATAAATGCAAAGGGATGCCGCGATTTTCATGGCTTCTTCCGCAATGGCCCGGACATCCATGTCCGTATGTTTCAGCAGAGCTTCAGCAGCAGCCTGGGCTGCCACACCTCCGGAACCGATGGCAATCACGCCCTGATCAGGCTCAATCACATCCCCGTTGCCGGAAATCAGGTACATGCGGCTTTCATCCGCGGCAATCATCATGGCCTCCAGACGGCGCAGATATTTGTCTGTGCGCCACTCCCTGGCCAGTTCCACAGCACTCCGGGTCAGATTTCCGTTGTACTGCTCCAGTTTTCCATCCAGCCGCTCGGAAAGATTGAGCGCGTCCGCAGTGGCTCCGGCAAAACCCACAATGATCCGTTCATGATAGATTCTGCGCACCTTTACGGCTTTGTGCTTCACCACATTCTGTCCCAGAGTAACCTGTCCGTCCCCTGCCACGCAGAGCCTGTTGTTTTTCCGTACCGCCAGTATGGTGGTTCCGTGAAATGTTTCTTCCATTTGCTTTCTTTTTCCGTGAATTGTGTAGATGTTTTCTGATTCCGATGCCATTGTATGAAAGAGGGGAAGCCCTGAACAGAACATTTGGAATTTTCAGCAGAGTGACGGAGGTTCCCGGAGTGCGGAAATTGTATTTTTGCGTGGTTATGCCAGCCAGTCTGTTCCGGAAAATACAGTTTCTGAACTCCTCCGGAAAGTTCTGATCTGCTGATTCTGCAATGAGTTGCCAAAAACGGCCAGACATTCCGGCCGGCACTTCGGAATCTGCTTAACGCAATGGCAGAGGTTTTCTGATTCTTCCCGGATTGCTGCTTCGCATTTTCCGGTTTTCTCAGAACGCGATCAGATTTTCAAGTTCCTGCCAGGTTCCCACCTCTGTGAAAGGATGCGCCTCCCGGTTCCAGGGCTGGCGAAACACAAGCGGTGTAATCCCCTCTTCTTTGAGGAGAAAACAGGTTTCCAGCCGGTCTTCCACAAAATGGGACACGCCCTTTTCCCGCAGAACTTCGGTTTTGGCCTCAAAGGAACCGGTGGCCACAATGTCTATGCGGCCGGGTTCTATGGGGAGCAGATTTTGCATCCACTGGCTGATGGGGCCAAGGATTGGGGCGTGCGGTGACAAAACGCACCGGAGCATGGTCTTTTCCCAGCCGGGTCAGGACACGCCTGGCCCCGGCAATGGGTCTGAGTTCCGCATCCCTGCTTCCGTCCAGCAGTTTGGCAATAACATCTGCAATAATGTCCGGATGAATATCCAGGCATTCCTCCAGCATGTAACGGGTAATATGCTCATAGCGCACGTCATGGATCCCATGATCTTCACGGGCAATATCCAGAAAAAGCCGCATGGTATCCGCGACCACGCCGTCAATATCAAATGCAAGAGATGCAGGATTGATCATTGTCTTGTGTCAGAAGGCTGCCCCTCTGATCCTTTTTTCTGTTCCGTGTCTCAAATCTCAGGGTTCAAACCTCAGGCCAGTCTCCGGGTTTTTTTCTTGAGGCGGATAATCCGTTCCCGCCAGATGCCCGCCATTTTCTGATCACCGGCTTCCAGAACTTCCGTCAGTTTTCCCTTGAATTCCCTGATTCTTTTTTTCAGATCCCGGATATTGGAACTGGATTTTTTCACCGGTTCCGCGATGCCGCGATCCTTGCGGATGATGGTAAGCAGTTCATCCTTGTTCATGCCGGATGCTCCGACAATGCCCTCAATTCCCTTTGCAATTTCTCTGAGTTCCTTGATGGTCATTTTTTCCAGGGGTTTCTCTTTTTCCTCTTTTTTCTTGCTGCCCATGCGCCTTGCTTCTCCTTTCAGTAAGTATAATAACGCTCATAAATATCATCAAAAAAACAGATGCAGATTTGCGAAAGGCAGATTCCTGCGCCCTGCGGCTTTGAATCCGCTTTCTGAAAATCTGCTGCTTTCTTCTGCCAAATTCCAAAAAATTCCCCTTTGCCAAGCGAAATCCTGATCCCTTCCGGCATGTTGTCCCGGAATCAGGGGAATCATGGAATACAATGCCAAAATATTAACTAATAATTTTTTTTTTCTTCTGTGTCAATAGACAAGCATAAAAAACATTCATCCCGAAGCCTGGCCCGATCTGAAAAATGTATCCTTTTCACAGAAAATTCTCATAAAATAACATTCCCCTTTCCCATCCTCATATTTTTCTTGCATTCTTTTCAGCACTGTCATAAAAACAGCACAAATCTGATTTTTTCAAAAGAAAGGAACCGGGGCTCACATAACAACCCTGCCATTTTTTCAATGAAACCATCCCATCCAAAAATTTTCTTTTCCACCCGATCCAAACTCATTGTCAGTTTTCTCAGTGTGTCTCTGCTGGTGGGAATCGTGTCTCTGCTGGTGGGCGCGCAGATGCTCTATCAGTCTGTTCTGCATGAAACCAACAACCGGGTGCGCCAGGATCTGAATGTGGCCGGCGTCATTTATGATGACCGGGTGAATGAAATCCTGCTTTCTCTGGAAATGGCCGGAATTTCATCCGATGTCCGCCTTGCCATCCGGGAGGGAAACAGAGATTTTCTCCTGTCCCTTCTGACACAGACAGCCGGGGCGGCAAAACTTGATTTTGCAGGGATTGTGCTGCCGGAAAACCGGATTCTGTGCCGTCTGGGACAATGCGCGGAAACAGGGCGGAGCCTGGCTGGCACAAATCCTGTGGCAGAACTTGCCCTGCACCGGAAGGAGGCTGTGGCCGGAACCGTGGTGCTGGCCAGAGAGATTCTCCACGCGGAAAATCCTGAACTCGCGAGCAGAGCAGCCATCCGTCCCCTTGTTTCCCCCTCTGCGGAAACATCGCCGCAGGAAGAAACCGCGGGGCTTGCCATTGCCGCAGCCGTGCCCCTGATGGCCGATGGCATTCCCGCAGGAGCAATCTACGGAGGCATACTGCTCAGCCGGGATGAGAGCATTGTGGACAAGATCGGGGATACCGTGTTCAAAAATGAGGTGTACAAAGGCCGCAATCTGGGAACTGCAACAATTTTCTTCAAAAATCTCAGAATATCCACCAATGTGCTGAAAGAAGACGGGCACAGGGCAGTGGGAACCTATGCCTCCGATGAGGTTTCCCGGCGGGTTCTTTCAGAAGGGAAAAAATGGACGGACCGGGCCTTTGTGGTCAATGACTGGTATATCACGGCCTATGAACCCATTGCGGATATTTTTGGACAGAATGTGGGAATGCTCTATGTGGGCGTGCTGGAGGCCACCTATTCCGATGTCCGGCTCCGGGCCCTTCTGGTCTTTACCGGCATCACCGCGGCCGGTGTGCTTCTGTCTGTTTTTCTGGGCTGGTTTCTGGCCTCCCGGATTATGCAGCCGGTCAACCGGCTGATCAGTGCCAGCATAGAAATCTCAAAAGGAAATTTTTCCCCGGATGTCGGCCCCATTTCCAAAAGCGACATGGGACTGCTGCAGAACAGATTCCTGAACATGGCAGAGGCATTGAAAGAACGGGAGCAGCGCCATATGGAGGAGAGTGAGAAGTGCCTGATTCAGTCGGAAAAACAGGCCAGTGTGGGCAAACTGGCAGCAGGGGTGGCTCACGAAATCAACAATCCCCTGACTGCTGTGCTGACCTTTACCCATCTGATTCTGCGGCGCAAAGACCTGCCGGAGGAAGTGCGCACAGATATGGAAACCATTGCGGTGCAGACCGAACGGGTTCGCGGGATTGTAAAGGGACTGCTTGATTTTTCCCGTCAGACCCGGCTGGACCCGGAACCGGTCAATCTGAACCGGCTTTTGGAAGACTGCGTGAATCTGCTGGAAAATCAGGCTTTGATTCGCGGGGTGAATCTTCATTTTGACCGGGAGGAGGAACTGCCGCTTCTCACGCTGGATCGAAATCAGTTTCAGAGTGTGATTGTGAACATGCTCATCAATGCGCTGGATGCCACGGAACCGGGCGGGAGCATTGCACTTACGGCAAAACGCTCTCCCCATCTGGAGCGGGATGGGGTTGAAATCAGCATTGAGGATACAGGCTCCGGCATTCTTCCGGAACATCTGGACAGGCTTTTTGATCCCTTTTTCACCACCAAGGAAGTTGGCAAGGGCACAGGGCTGGGACTGTCCGTATCAACCGGCATTGTTGCCCGGCACAGCGGTCATATCAGTGTAAAAAGCAAACCGGGGGAAGGCAGTGTGTTTCACATCTGGCTGCCGCTTGCAAACGGAAACACAGAACCGGGGGAACAGAAAGCATGAAAATACTCATTGTGGATGATGAACCCATTGTCATTGAAAGCTGCCGGAGAATCCTGGAGGCAGAGGGAATCAGCGTGCGCCGGGCCGGAAATGCCCTGCAGGCAAAGGAAATTCTGCACCAGGGAGAGTCCTTTGATCTGATACTGACAGATATAAAAATGCCGGGTCAGGACGGTTTTCAGCTCATTTCCCAAATCCGAAATGCCCGGCCCGGCATTCCGATTCTGATGATGACCGGCTATCTGACCCCGGAAACCATTGCAAAAGGCAGATCCGGAGGAGCAGAAGGCTTTATTGCCAAGCCCTTCACCCCGGAGGAACTGCTCCGGGCAGTGGAAAACACCCTGTCCGGCAATCCGGGACTCACAGGCAAAAAAGAGTGACAGAAGATGTTTTTGAAAAATTGGGAAAAGACACACCCACGCTCCCATTGCCGTCAGTTTGCGAGCGGAGGAGTTTCAGACTGAAAGTTTGAGATATTGAAATAATTCAGAAAAATTGCCAAACTTTCCGTTTGGCACTCCCGGATATCCTTACCTGACGGCAATGATCCTGCCCCCTCTCAAGAGGAGATTTTAAAAACTGCATCAAATCAATGCTGTTTCGGCATAATACCAATTCTCTGCTGAAACCATACGTTTCGGAAGGCAAAGCCGGTTCTCCGCAGATTCTGCACCGTGCTGTCCGTTTTTTGTGTCCTTTGCGGCCAAAAAAAGCATGGTTTCAAAGGAGAATCGGCATAACATGTTAAAACAGAAAGTTATTTTCAAATTATACCGATTCTCTATTGTAATGATCCGATTGATGTGTTATACGGGTGACAATTTTTCAGACAGGAATTTTTTTTAAAGGAGGGCTTTTTGGAAATGCCGAAAAAAAATTGGACAGTATTGGAAAGTGAGGAAGAACTTATTGATATGATTAAAAATGAGAAGCGGGGACGTTTCCGGGATCGTCTTCGTCTGCTGTGGCTTCTGAAAAGCGGGAAAGCGGAGACCATTGAGCATGCCGCAGAACTTTGCAGTGTCTCCCGTCATACAGCGGGGAGGTGGTTCCGCCGTTACGAAACATTTGGAATAACTGAACTTATGAATCTGAAAACAGTGCCGGGGCGGAGTCGCTCCGTTCCTGCTGAAGTGGCGGAATGTCTGAAAGAACGTCTTTCCGAACCGGAAGGATTCGGATCGTATGATGAAATACGAATATGGATAAAAGAAAATCATGATCTTGATATACCTTATAAAACTGTGCATAAAACAGTCAAATATTATCTTGGGGCAGGACCCAAAACGCCGCGTCCTTCGCATATAAAAAAAACGAAGATGAAGTGCGGGAATTCAAAGAATCTTTTTCTGACAAAATATCTGAAATAACTTATAAAAATGATATGAAAGTCAAAATTTTTTCATATGATGAAACAAGGTTCGGACTCATAACTTCACTCGGAAAAAGAATCACCCTTCGCGGAGTCAGACCGGTCGGACTGATACAGAGAACATTTGAAAATTATTACATTTACGGAGCTGCGAATGTATCAGACGGAGAAAATTTTTTTCTTGAATTTTCAAATATGAACACAGACTGTTTCCAATGTTTTATTGATAAATTTTCAGATTGTTTTCAGGACAGTGTCAATATAATGCTGATTGACAATGCGGGAATTCACAAAGCGAAAAGACTGATCATTCCCGAAAACATCCGTCTGCTGTTTCTGCCGGCGTACAGTCCGGAACTGAATCCTATTGAGAGGTTTTGGCAATATATAAAGGAATATACAAAAGGAAAAATTTTTTCCGGCCTCCCGGAAATGAAAGATTATGTGGCAGACATTCTGAAAAAATGTTCCAACAAAATGACAGCATCTCTTACCGGTTTTTCCTATATTTTGGATGCAATTAATGGATCATTACAATAGAGAATCGGTATAACAGATCGCCTCTGCGTTTTTTGCCGGGGTTGCAAGGCCAATTCTCCCTGGGTCACGCTTTTTGTTCTGGGAATGCTGGCCGGAGCCTATATCGGATTCGGCGGACTGTTTTCTGCATCCGTGACCTTTGATCTTGCCCCCAAAGCAGGCGTCGGCGCCACAAAGCTCATCGCCGGAGCCTCCTTCAGCCTGGGACTGATGCTGGTGATCATCGCGGGTGCGGAACTGTTTACCGGCAACAATCTGATGATTTCCAGTGTCATGATCGGGGAAATCACATGGAAAAAAATGCTGGCCAAGTGGGGTGTGGTGTATCTGGCAAATTTCGCAGGTTCCATTCTCATGGCCCTGCTGTTTTATTTTTCAGGTCTGTGGAAAACCGGGGCAGGTGCTTTGGGAGAGGCGGCTGTGAAAGTTGCCTATGCCAAAGTTCATCTGAGTTATACGGAATCCTTTGTCCGGGCCGTGGGCTGCAACTGGCTGGTCTGCCTGGCCGTGTGGATGGCTCTGGCCTCCCGTCAGGTCATTGGAAAAATCTTTGCCATCTTTTTCCCCATTATGGGATTTGTTGCCATTGGCTTTGAGCACTGCGTAACAGTTTCGCCTTATTTATTATTCCCAATGGAATCTTCCTGAGCCAGTGGGCAGGCATTGCACCGGCCGGTCTGGATCTGAGCACATTGACATGGACTGCTTTTCTCATTGGCAATCTGCTTCCTGTCACCATCGGCAATATTGTGGGCGGAGCCTGTTTTGTGGGGCTGGGTTACTGGGGCGCATACCTCAGACCGTCCAAGGCTGCGTAAGAAGCTGTTTTAAAAATCCCGTGTTCCGGATTTTCCCGAGGAGTGCAAAACTCAGTCGATTTCCGGAAAAAAACATACCTCAGATTTGACAGCTTTCCAAAAGTTGTCAAATCTTTCATGTGACTGAACAGGGACTGATCATTTCCAGAAATGACCTTAAACCCCCGAAGCGGGAGGTCTTTTGCAGTTCTGTTTTGCGAAAAACCTGCCTCCGGCCTTAATTTTCGCACTCCTTTTTTCCCGGAGCCGCGGGACTGAACCGGAAAGAATCCGGGAATCAGAACCCTCGGGTATTTTTAAAACAACTTCTCAATCCGACTGGATCTTTTGAAACTCACCCTGCTGACGCCTGACCAGGGCTCATAATAGACGTGGGCTTGGACGCCAAAAACAGAGCGTATGTTTTCCGGCGTCAGCACCTCCCCGGTTTCCCCGAAAGCCGCAATTCTGCCCTCTTTCATCAGAATCAGCCGGTCACAGTATGCTGCCGCAAGATTGATATCCTGTATCACGGCTATCAGGGTTCTGCCCTTTTCCCTCACATCCTGTTTCACAATATCCATCAGCGCAAGAATATGGCTCCTATCCAGATTGGATGTGGCCTCGTCGAGCATGAGCTGGGTGTGTCCTGTGTACGCCCGTACCACGAACAAGAAACCACCGTTGGCGTTCTCCGCCGCTCTTCCGTAATAAAACGCTGGAAAAAGCAGCGGTTCCGGTGCGCGCCATAATCTCATCCACTGCGGCCAGATCTTTCGCACAGGGAGCGGAAAACCGGGGAATGTGCGGATAGCGTCCCATGAGCACGATTTCCCGCGCGGTAAAGGGGAAATCAATATAAAAATTCTGGGGAACCAAAGCCATTTCCCGTGACAGTTCCCGGCGGGGATAGGCGGACAGCTTCCTGTTTTTGTAAAAAACAGTTCCGCTTTCCGGCCTGCGATGTCCATCGGCTATCAATGAACGTGCTTTTGCCTGTCGTTGGTCCCCAGAATGCCGTAGAAAAACTCGGATCAAGGCAAAGGGAGAATCTCTTTCAGCACAGGCCGTTTTTCATAGGAAAAGGAAATGCGGTCAAGGGAAAAACTCATGTGCGCATCGAAGCCCTTCCCATCTGCTTCTGCCGGAAGATATAGCAGAAAAAAGGCCCGCCGATAAGCGCTGTGAGCACACCGATGGGAATCTCATGGGGCAGGACTGCACGCGTTACGGTATCCGCGCAGAGCAGAAGGATGGCTCCGGCAAAGAGCGCGCAGGGAAGCAGGCGCCGGTTGTCCGGCCCGGTCAGGGAGCGCATCATATGCGGAACCAGCAGCCCCACAAAGCCGATAATGCCGGGCTCGATACGCATATAGCGGTAAGCAGTGAGGCCGCTATCAGCAGGATCAGGGTGGTGCGCCAGGTGTTCACGCTAGAGGATGGCTGTGCGGGTGCCGGTACCAGCAGGTTGAGATCCCACGCAAAGAAAGAAAACCGCAAATCCGGCCAGAACCGAGATCAGGGACAGGCCCACATCTGCCCATGTGCGGGATGCAAAACTGCCCATGAGCCAGAAAATGATGACAGCCACCTGCTCATCCGCGATGTATTTGAGAAAACTGATGCCCGCCGACAGAATGGAAGCCACAATGATGCCGGATAAAATCAGGTTGTTGGAAGAAATCCCACCGCCGGTTGAGGAAAGAAAGATCACAAACAGCAGGGTTGCTGCGGCTCCCGCGAAGGCAAAAAGCGGAATGGAAAACGCGCCGGCGGAACCGAGATTGAGAAGCAGGGCCACTGCCGCGCCAAATGCCGCTCCTGCGGACACGCCCAGCGTATAGGGATCAGCCAGGGGATTGAGCAGAATTCCCTGAAACACGCATCCGGAAAGAGCCAGCCCCCCGCCCCTGTCCGCGGCTGCTGAGAATCCGGGGCAGACGCTATCCGCGACCACCTAAGGCCAGACCTCGTCCATTCCCCTAAACAGATGATCCGCACGGCCAATTTTCGCGGCAGAGAATCCGCAAGCACATCTGCCGGAGAAATGGCAATATAGCCCGCTACCGGTGGAAACAAGGATGACCAGACACAGAAGCAGGCACAGGAGCAGCATCTGCATTTTCCATCAAAGCTGCGGAATCAGACAGTCAGGGACTTCATCTGTTTGTCCCGCGAGGAGAAATTCCGGGCTGATTTTCCCTGCTGATCCGGATTGCGGATTGCATATGCTGTCCTTTGCTTATATGAATGATGGCTCGTTAAAATGATTTATGAAAATGAATGTACCTGTTCATCCGCCCCACAAAGATTTGACAACTTTGGAACGTTGTCAAATCTGGGTTATATTCTTTCCGTAAATCGCCTTATACCGATGCAGATTATATCAGATCAATGGCGAATTGCTATCATACCGGTTCGCCATTTAATTTGATGCAGTCAATTTGACAACTTTTGAAAAGTTGTCAAATCTAAAGTCTGAATTGCATTAAGAGTCAGCAGAGAATCGGTATCAGACCGGTGGACAATGTTATTGTTTTCAGATTGTAAACAGGTTGGACAGAGATTGTTTCTCCGGAATTTTTTATCACTGCCAAAGCAGAAATGCAAGAGCATACCAGAAATTTTTCCGCGAATTGCAAATTCAGCAGATCAGAAAAATCCTCCCTCCAATGGAAGAGTCAGGGCCGGATGAAAAATCAAGCAGTTATCCCCTCCTCCGGATCTCACATAAGACAGAGGGAATTGAGAAAATTTTCGATCTGCACGGGAATTCTCTCAGATCTGTCCCCGAACAGGTATCCTCCCAAAGAACACCGAATCTTGCCAGATACTTGCGCAGACGATCACATCGTGGAGGTTTCTTTTCCACTGGGAATGGGCAAGCCGTGCCTGCCTCAGACAGGGTTTTGGACTGCCTGCATATCAATTACTCCGGCCAGTTTATCGATCAAAAAGATCCAGTTCCTCTGCTTTTTCTCCCCCAATATTTCATGCGGAATATTTTTCTGCGTGCAATATCCCCATGTTCGCTGCAAATCGCGTGATTTCCTCTTCCTGGTATCCCGCGTGATGCGTCACTCCTTCCGCGAGCGTTGCCATGGTGTGACAACCGCACTGAGATCCCGGAAATTGTACGCTGACTGCCTGTTCCGATTGTGCAAATGCTGAAAACGCTTTTTTGCATCACGGCTAAACTAGCCGCGTGCCGGTGCGTTCCGTGAACCGCTCCAGTTCATATTCCAGATTTGGGGCAATGTCTTCAGGACGCTCCCGCAGACACAGCAGCCCGGAAAGTCCACAGATTGATCCGTGCCAGCAGATGCGGAATCTGCCGTTCACCTCATGGACAAATCCCGGTTGGTTCCGCAGATCAGTTGAAAATCACTTTCTGCGTCTCTGTCCGAACCCATTGGCAGAAATTTCTTTTCCTCCACAACGCAGCAGCATGGACTGCTCATCAGTTCCTGGTTCTCACTTCATCCGGGAACAACATTCCCCTGTCTACGCTGGCGCAGCGGGCCGGGACGATCCTGAAACCGGTGATAAAGATCTTTGTGGCGAACAAAGCTGACATAACCGCATCTCCGCGCGGTGGCGCAGTTGGGTTCCACAAAATTGCCGGAGCACTGATGCCGGGTTTTTCAACTCATATATGCGCTGTGCCAGACGGGATTTGCCTGCGCCAGTCAGACTGTGAGCAGCATGGGATCACAGTGCAAAGCCACCTTTTTCAATGCGTTCCATCGGCGCGTTAAAAGCCGGATTCCGTGTTTCAATGCCGGATTTCAGAAAGAAATATCCTCCCTTGCCTGCTGCTGAAAACGCATGGCTATCTGATCATATTTTGACGGGTCAAGATCAATAACTGCATAGGTGCCGGCCGTATCGCGGCTGTCACGGGGGCGGCGGACCGGTCTGGGTCGGCCTGGCGGCGGAAAATGGCGGGATTCTGTAAGCAGAAACATGCAGATCTGGGCCACTATGCGTGCCTGTGGTGATGTGAATCAGATGGTCCTCCAGATCCGGATCAAAGGGATAGGTTTTGGCAAAATCATGGAGCAGGCCGTAAACTTCCTCAAAATCCCAGGGATTACTGAGAAAAACCTCATGGGAAACCACTTTTGTTTTCCCGGCGAAACCTGTGCAATGTCAGCTGTATCCGTTCAAAATAGGCTGTAACTGTTCTGCCAAAAGCAGTTCCAGACAGTGAATCAGCAGATCCTCATGCTGGCACAGGGACAGGGTGGGACGCCATTTTTTCCCAACGTTTCGGGCTATTTGCTTCCAAAATCCAGCACCGGAATAAACTTATTCCGATGACAACAAGGGGTTTCACGAATTATCCTTCTCAAGATTTTATTACAAACCGGATTTTTCCAGAAAATCCGGTTTGTCAGTCACTAAAAACAAATTTTGCAGCAAATCGGATTTTCCAAAAATTCGAATATCATCTTATTTTTTATCTTGCAGTATAAATTATTCAGCCACCTAATACTCAAGTTCTGTGAAATGCCCATTGGGAAACATCAACTTCAAATAATTTGAATATCAGGATGTTAAAAAAATATCTTTGCAACAAATACTCTGGCGCGTTTTGCTTTGAATATCTGTGACTGAGCCTGGCCGGGCCATAAGGCGTACCGGTCGTCACCTGATGATCCGCTCCGGGCGTTCCCCAACGGGTTCCTGACAAAGGCAGGCAATCAGTCTGGCTCATCAGTTCAGGCACCGTACTGGGATACGGCTTTGCAGGTTCGACTCTGCTCCTGGGGAAACCGCCAGCAGAAAGCGGCACCATTGACCTGCAGAGCGGGTTTCTGCTGTCCGGTTCCCGGTTTCCGCGTTTCTGTCTGAAAGAATTTCAGGAAATTACCGGAAAGCAACGGCACGGAATCGGATAAAACAAAGCGCGGACACACGCCATGCAGCCGGGTGGATACCGTCAACTGTTCCGCATATCCCCGGACTGCGGAAAAAGAAACTTCCGGGAAGCCGTATTGCCTTGCTTTTGATCAATGTCAGAACACAGCTTCTAACCGGACTCAAACACCGCTCACGTCTCATGCGCCGGATAGCGAAATCGCTTTTCTGCGGGCGCTTTTAAAATTGTGAATTGTAAATTATGAATTATACAGATTATAACTTATTATTTTTTATATAATTTGCATATTTTTTTTGATCATTTACAATTCATAGCTTACAATTTACAATTCAAGATTCATCTTTAAAATAAGGAGGCACTATGTTTGGTTTTGCTGTTCATCGAGGTGAAAGTACTATTCTCATGAAAAAGATACTGCTGTTTCAGGATCGGGAATTTGAAAAAATTCTGGACACGGGAACCTGGTGGCTTTTCAGTCATCCTTTTGCAAAACCCGTGCGGATGTGGTGTCTCAGCGTGCGCCCTGGCTGGTTCATTCTGATCTGGATATGATTATCAGAAAAGATGCATTAAAGGATCAGGCACTTGTGCTGGATTTGAAGGATTATGAACGTGCGCTGGTCTGGATTGACGGACGTTTTGCCAAAGTTCTGGGCGCGGGCCGGAAATATGCGCTGTGGACAAAATTCCGGGAATCACAGTGGAAATCATTGGCGCGGGGAAGTGCTGTTTCTGCATAAAGATCAGCATCATATTCTGAAATCCGAAGGCATGGATCAGGAACTGAGCGCTGTGACTGTGGATCAGGGACATGCGGGTGTCTGTTATAAAGACGGCGAATACTTCAAGACCCTGATTCCGGGACAGTATCTGTTCTGGAACACATGGGGCAGATCGAAGTGCTGCATACAGATATGCGCAGAATTGTGCTGGATGTGTCCGGTCGGAATTTATGACACAAGGACAAGGTGACCACTCACGCATAAAAATGCCACAACCTCTTACCGGGTGCGGGATGCGCGATCTGCGGAAACCTGTGAAGACAGTCGGCAGGCCGTTTACCGGGGAATTGTGGCTCTGCGTGCGGTTGTCGGTTCCTGTGATTTGGACAGGCTGCTGACAGAAAAAGAGGCAGTTGCTGCGGAACTGGAAAAAATAATCCTGGTTTCAGACCTGGTTTGGCGATGAAATGAATTTCTGTCCGGTATCCGGGGATATTATCCTGCCCGGTGAAATGAAAATGCTGATGAACAAGGTCATTGAGGCACAGAAAGCCGCTGATGCCAACCTGATTATGCGCCGGAGAAAGAACCTGGCCCATGCGCAGTCGAGCCCAACTCTCTAGCCAAATTCTGGAAAGCTCTTCTGATGCGGCTGCGGGAACTGGATATTCTGGAAAAAACTGGCCGTCAATGCAAACTGAATGTGGTTCTGGAAAGGACTGGCAGAACGGGTGGTGAATCTGATATAGGGTTTGCAAAAAGACAATCTGTACAATTTTTCTGCCCCGGACATGAGGATTTTCAAAATCCTCAGCGTCCTCAAACGGTTATTTTTATGCAGAGGTGCAGAAATGAAACGCAGGCATTTTTTTGCATATATTTGGAGGAGTGCAGAACTGAAAGTTTGGCTGTGCATCTGTTTCCCCCAGATATTTGTTTCCCACAGATCTCTTTTTGCGAAATGCACTTTTCAACCACGAATCTCCACGAATAAACACGAATGATGAAAATTCGTGAAAATTCGTGTTTATTCATCGGCTGAAACAATATCTGCTCCACAAAAAAGCCCTGAAAGATCATTTATTCTTCTCTGTGTTCTCTGTGGGAAACGCACCAGGTAAAAAAACGCTTGTATGTTTTTCAAAAACAGCATGTTAGGCAAATATGCCGGAAATTTTCCGCTTTTAAGATATTTCTGTGAGATTTCGCAGTACTTTTTCTGAGAATATCGCAAAATTCCCCAAAATTTCTGCAAAGAAAGGATTTAAGATATGAAACTGGCTGTAGCGGCAAGGGCGGGAGTGGGAAAAACCACTTTCCGCATTGCTGATCCGTACCCCTGAATGCACGGGGAAAAAAAGTGCTGGCCATTGATGCGGATCGGATGTAATCTGGCCGCAGCCTGGGCATTGCCAATGCGGATCCAGATTACTCCCATTGCCGAGATGGGCAGTTTTTGAGCGAATAAGAAGCCAGACCCGGAACCATAGGCGGATTTTTCAAACTCAATCCCCAGGTGGATGATCTGCCGGAAAAGCTCTCTGCCCGGCTGGAAAATATCAAACTTATGCGTCTGGGCGGTGTGAAAAAAGGCGGCGCGGGATGCATCTGCCCGGAAAGTGCGCTGCTGCGTGCTCTGGTCATGCACGTGGTGCTGCAGCGCGATGAGGTGGTGGTCATGGATATGGAAGCCGGGATCGAGCATCTTGGGCGCGGCACAGCCACAGCGGTGGATAAACTCATCGTGGTGGTGGAACCGGGCAGGAGAAGCATTGACACGGCCGAGCATATCCGGCATCTGGCTTCCCAGATCGGACTGACCCGCATTGCGGTTGTGGGCAACAAAATCCGGGGACCCGCAGACGAGGAATTTCTGCGCAGACATCTGCATGATTTTGATTTTCTCGGATTCATGCCCTATGACAATCAGCTTATTGAGGCGGATCTCAGCAACTGTTCCCCTTATGACACCATGTCCGCTGCCAAAAAAGCAGTGGAAGAAATGGCCGGAAAATTATAATTGCCTATGCACAGAAACTATCATGCGGCAAAGCGCAGACCGGAAAAACGCACCCCGTCCCGAATCCGTCCTGCGGCAGACCGGAAACTCAAACGGGTGTTTGACATGATCGGGGTTCCGGCTCCCACGCCGTTTGAACCGGATCTGTTTCAGACAGAGGCTGTGTCTGTGATTGAAAAAGGGGACTGTCTGGTGACTGCCCCGACCGGTTCCGGGAAAACCTGGATCGCACTGGAAGCCATTGCCCGGATCAGAGAGAAAGGGGGAAAAGCCTGGTATGCCTCGCCCCTCAAAGCCCTGAGCAATTCCAAATATTTCGAATTTATTGAAAAATTCGGCGCGGCAAATGTGGGCATTCTCACCGGGGACAGAAAGGAAAATCCGGATGCGCCGGTCATTGTGGGAACCACGGAAATCCTGCGCAACCAGTTGTATGATGCCATGCACCGGGGAGAAAGCATTGCCACGGATTTTGTGATTCTGGATGAAGCGCATTTTCTCGGCGATGAGGAACGGGGCGTGGTGTGGGAGGAGATTCTTATCTATCTGCCCACGCGCATTCCCATTCTCATGCTTTCCGCGACCATCGGCAATGCAGAACAGATCGCGGGATGGCTTTCGGTCATCCGCATGAATCCCTGCACAGTGGTTACGGAAAGCAAAAGACCGGTTCCTCTGTACCCTCTGTTCATCCATCCCTCCGGAACCCTCTACCCTCTCCTGGCAGAGGAAAAAGGCGGGAAAAAGAAAAAGCTGCACAAACAGGTGGCCGAATATGTCAGCAGCGGACATCCCATGCAGTTCACCCGTCCGGGCAAACTCCCGCCTTTCGGGGATATTTTGCGGATTTTGCGCAAATACCAACTCCTTCCCGCAATTTTTTTCCTCAAATCCCGCGCGGACTGTGACCATGCTCTGGAGATGTGCACGCGCCATCCCATTCCCGAGGGCAGCCGGAAAGAGGAAATATCACAAAAAATTCAGCAATATACTGCACAGATTTCCCATCTGTCCGCGCATCGGCAGTTGCACCATCTGGAGCATCTGGCTGTTGGTGCGCATCACAGCGGACAGTTGCCCGCATGGAAACTGCTGATTGAAGAACTGATGACAGACGGCCTGCTGGATGCGGTTTTTGCCACCAGCACAGTCGCTGCAGGGGTGAATTTCCCTGCCCGCACGGTCGTGTTTCTCAATTCCGACAAATTCAACGGCACAGAGTTTCTTCCGCTGGGGCCTACGGAATTTCATCAGATGACCGGCAGAGCCGGGCGCCGGGGAATGGACAAAATCGGATTTGCCGCGGTCATGCCCGGAAAATACATGGACACCCGGCTGATTGCGGAGCTGGTGGGCGCGGAGCCTGCTGATGTTCTCAGCCAGATTCACATCAATTTCTCCATGACCCTGAACCTGCTCCTTTCCCATACCGCGCCGGAAATTGAAAACCTGCTCCTGCGCTCCTTTGCCGCGTGGCTGCTGCGTCATCAGATCAAAAAGAAGAAAAAGGCGGCAGACACGGAAAGCACTGCGCCCAGCGCGCTTTGGGCAGATTTTCTCAGGCATTTTGATTTTCTCAAAGAAACCGGGTATGTGTCTGAGGACGGGCGGCTGACGGAAGACGGCATCTGGGCTTCCCAGCTTCGGGTGGATCAGCCCCTGCTCATTGCCGAGGGATTCCGTCAGCAGATCTTTCCGGACAGCGATCCCGTGCTCCTGGCTGCCATCATTGCCTCTTTTGTCAATGATCGGGAGACGGATGAGCGCATCAGCAGTGAAATCATCCCCAATCCCCTGAAAAAAACCTTTGCCAAAATCATCAAAGGACTGCAGGATTTCAGAAATCTCATGGCAGAAAGGGGATTTGGCACGCATCCCCTGTACATGCGGCCTGCGCTGGCTGTGTATCTGTGGGCCACCGGGCTGCGTTCCTGGGAGGATGTGATTTATATCAGCAGCATCGCCGAGGGCGATCTGGCCATGCTGATTCTGCGCACTGCGGATCATCTTCGGCATATCATCTCGCTGAAAGAGGTTTTCCCCAAAGGCGCGCAGACCGCAGCAAAGGCAGTGGAACAGATTCTGCGGGACCCGGTGATTTCCGGGTATGAAGGATAGGGATTGGGAACCGGAGGCCGGGGTACAAACGGAAAGTTTGGGAGTCAGTTTCAGGTGTCAGGTGTTCAGTGTCAGGTGTCAGGAACCGGAAGCCGGGGTACAAACGGAAAGTTTGGGCGTGTATTTGTTTCCCACAGAGATTTCTTGGTCTGAACACAGGCCCCCAATCAAAAGTCTTCAGGTATTCAAAAAAAACCGGATTTTTCAGAAAAATCCGGTTTTTCCGAAAATTCTGCCCCTCTGTGCCATCCGTGTTTTTTTTATCTCTGTGTCCTCTGCGGGAAACTCTGACCGGAGTGCCAAAAAATCGCTTTGCCCAATTTTTGCATTTCGGAAAACTGGGGAGATTCTCCGGACATTTCCCTGCCCTATGTTCTCCTCTGGACTTTTGTATGCAGAGATGGTATGAATATCAGATATATTTTTGAAGCCCGGTACAGCCCTGAAACAGATTTTTCGACACCAAGATCAAGGGAGAGAATTCGGATGAGTGAAAAGAAAATCGTGGCGTATGTGGAAAGAGAGATGGAAGAATTTATCCCCTTTTTTCTGGAAGAGAGCAAAGAGGAAGTCCGCCAGTTGGTGGATGCTCTGAAAAAAGGGGATTACAAGGCACTGAAAGATTTTGGTCACAAAATCAAAGGTTCTTCCGTAACCTGCAGTGAAGGCTTTCAGGAAATGAGCAATATCGGGACAGCCCTGGAAACTGCGGCCAAAGAAAAAAAGAACCTGAATGAAATCAAGGAACTGGTCAGAGCATACATCAACTATGTAAACAATGTTGAAATCGTTTATGTGGACAAATGATGCTTATTCCCGCCCCTCCTTTTCAATGGAGATCACACCCAGCTTCACCATGGTCAGCAGGTGATTGTAGGTGCGCAGGTCGGTCAGGGAACTTGCATCAATCACATCCCTGACCCCGCCATGCTGCAGGACAAGCGTCAGCACATCCCTGAGCCCGGGACGGGATTTGATCCGGGAAACTTTTTCGAGATTGTCATGGTTGATCGTAATCCGGTTGTTGAAAGAGGCTTTGCGCAAATCTTTGAGAGTGAGCACCTCCCTGTTTCCGTCCTCAATGAGTTCGTTCATATCCTCCTGGATGGTCTGCACCACAACAACCGGCTGGGGCTCGAATTTCGGAGCTCCTCCCCTGTCGGCAAATATGCGGTACAGGGCCTTTTTGCCAGTCACCCTGCCGTGAAAGGCATGAACCACCCGGCCTTCCTGGAAAAAAATCATCTGTTTTTCCTGACGCCTGCCGATTTCCAGAGTTCCGGTCAGTTTTCTGCTTTCCACATTCTTCAGCACTTTCAGTAACCATTCTTCTATCATCAGTTCCGGCCTGGCCTTTCTGACTTTTTTTTCCGGTTCTTTTTTTTCGTCCACAACAGGATCTGCAACCTTTGTATTGAGCATTTCATTTACAATTGCCGCAGCTCTGGGACGGCTCATTTTGCCATTGTTGAGAATATCACTTACGGTGGAACCCTTGTCCGCCATTCTTATGATGTTCTGAACCCGCTCTTTTCCAAAACGGTCCTCCACCTCAGGCAGCGGATCGGTGGAAAGGATGCGAAGCCGGACATCCAGATCCGGCAGCCGGGAATACAGGCCCTTTGCCTCGTCAATCAGACGGCTTCCCTGCAGAAGGGCAGCCATATTGGTCATTTTGATCTGCTCAGGTTCGTCAACAGTTCTTCCGTAAAATTCAAAGTATCCCTCTTCCTCATCCATCAGACTGTAAAATGCCTCGGTTCCCTCCAGGAGCCCGAACTGGGCTTTCACCAGATTGCCTTTTTTGAACAGAATTCTGCCCAGGGATTTGCCTTCTCCGGTTGTGAATTCCAGTTCTCCGCTTTTCTGGTTGGACTCCACAATCTGGATCACATCATTGAGATTCATCTGGGAAAGATTTCCGCTGAAATCGGCCTTGGACTGGAAGGATTTGGCTTTTGCCGCACGATCCAGCACCTTTTCCATGCGTTCGAGAAGAAAATCGGTTTTCACGGGTTTGCACACATAATCGTCCGCGCCCAGACGGAAGCCCTCCAACTGATCCGTGGCCTCGGTTTTCCCGGACAGAAAGATAAAGGGAATATTGGCGGTTTTGGAGTCCTGACGCACCTTTTCACAAAACTCATAGCCCGTCATCTGCGGCATTTCTATATCTGACACAATAATATGCGGCTTGATTCGGGGAATGCTGTCCAGAGCTTCCTGACCGCTTTTGAAATACTCGGCTTCATAATCAGCTTTGGACAGCTTGAATTTCAGCAGCCTTCCGATTTTGGGATCATCATCAACGATGAGAACCTTGCCTTTCATTTTTCCTCCTTACATAACTGAAACAGGAAATTCAGTTATGCGGTATCCGGCAATTATGGTGAACGGGAAAGATGATTTTGCAAAAAATACAGGAAATGGTCAACGGTTATTTCATACCCCAATGCGTTTCACTTTTTTCCCCAAGCTTTCTTTTTGATAGCAAAGCAATGAAAAAAATTCAATTTTATTTGTGTCTGCAGGGTGAAAAATATTTTCGTTTTCCCGGAGGTTCTGTGAAACCCGGGACATTTCACCGCTGTCCTGAAAAGTTCTGTCCCTTTCCTGACCATCTGAAAAACCGGTCCTGCTTTTAAAAACCGCCTGCGGTTATCCGGAGAGTGCGTTTATCCGAATTTTTCAGAAACAAGCAGATGCTGCAGAATTCCGGGCTGAATATGACAGCATTGACAGGGCATTGCACCCCGCCAGACAGCGGCAGGAATTTCTGTCCTTTCAGACCGGGAACCTGCCCCCTGTCCCGTGCACACTTTCTGTCAAAGCCAAACCCGGAACCGATCCGTTTTGGCAGATTCCCCCTGAACACAGGTCTCCGGGAAAGGGAATGTCTCCAGAAATTTATTTGGCAGTCCGCCCATTTTCATGAAAAAGTGCATTTTCTCCTTGACCAAACAGAGAATATCAACTATACGGATAAAAACATAATAAATCAAATTCATTAAATTATCAATGCCATATGCTGTCGTATCCATATGATTTGTTTTGTTATTTTTTATACAGACGAGTTCGGGATTCCGGATACGGCGGCATGGCATCTGCTCTGTGTTCTGTTGTTTTATTCTGTAAATCAGAAAGCTTAGATTTTCTGAACCTCTTTCCTGTCCCATACGGAGGGAACCGGTATCTGACTCATTTTCATGCCGGTGGAACCCAAAACCGGCAAAGACAAAAAATTGTGATTCCTGGCAGACAAGAAGACCGCACTTTTTTCCAAAAGTATAATGTGACCCGGCCAGACAGGTCACGCCAACTTTAACCATGTGAGCCTGATGCAAGCACAGGACGCTTTACGAAAAAGGAGAGAACATGACGGCACCTGCAATCGAATTCAGTCCTGAACGTACCGCACCGTTCCTGCAGGAAGTGATGGAGCGTTCGGGACAGATGCTGACTGCCTGTTACCAGTGCAGGCGCTGCGCGGCCGGATGCTCAGTGGGAGATGAAACCGGGTGTTTCACTCCCAACCTGCTGATCCGCACAGTCGTTCTGGGAGACAGGGAGACAGCCCTGAACAACCCTCTGGTCTGGAAATGCGTTTCCTGCTACACCTGCGGAACCCGCTGCCCCAATGACATCCAGACCGCACGGATTACGGAAACCCTGAAAAAAATGGCAAAGGAGGCCCACGTGGAACCTCTGCTGCCAAAGGTGAAAGAGTTCCATGATTCGTTTGTGGAATCCGGCCTGCGCTGGGGCCGGGTCAATGAAATGGAATTCATGGGAGTGTATGAGACCAAAGGCGCTCTCCGGGAAGCCAGGGTGAAAAATTACAATGCCATTGTCGAGGAAATCAGGGAACAGGCCAAGCTGGGACTGGCCATGTTCAAACGCAAACGGATGCACGCGGGTTTCCTCATGGCCAAAGGCCGGGGGGAAATCAAGGCCCTGTACAAAAAAGCAAAACAGATGACAACGATTGATCAGTGAACAGTTATCAGTGAACAGTTGCCAGTGAACAGCGGACAGAGTTTCTTTCTTTTTCCTGACAACTGATAACTGAATTCTGACAACTGAAAAGAGGTGGATCATGGAAATAGGATATTATCCCGGATGTTCCCTGAAGCAGTCTTCTGCATTGTATGATCTACAGTCCCGGCGGATTTTTTCGGAGCTGGGGGTGGATCTCAGAGAAATTGAAGACTGGAACTGCTGCGGCGCCACGTCTGCGGGCAAGGTGAATGATTTTCTGGCTGTGGGCATGCCGGCCCGGAACATTGGGATTGCCGAGGCTGCGGGCTTTGATGAGGTGGTGATTCCCTGCTCGGCCTGCTATTCCCGGACATTGGTGGCCCAGAAGCGGCTGGAGGACAATCCTGCACTGCGCACCGAGGTCAACCGGGGTCTGTCCCGGAAGGTGGAGGGCAGAGTCAGGATTTCCTCGATTCTGGAGGTGCTGATCTCCCGGATTGACAACGGTGCGATGAAAAACAAAAATCTCAAGAAATTTCGGGGGCTGCATCCGGTGTGCTATTACGGGTGCATGCAGACCCGTTTTCCCTATACAGTGCCGGTTCCGGACAATGTGGAAAATCCCCAGGGCATGGAGACTGTGCTGGCGGCCGTTGGGGTCCAGGCCATTGACTGGAACTGCAAGACCTGGTGCTGCGGTGCGTCCGCGTCTGTGAATGATGCGGAAACTGCGCACAGTCTGATGGCCAGAATCATGAAGGAGGCACTGGCAAGGGGAGCGAACTGCTTTGTGGTGACCTGCCCCATGTGCCAGTTGAATCTGGATGCGCATCAGGATGCCTTTTGTGAAAAGCATGGCATTGGGGAACGGCTGCCTGTGTTTTTCATCACCGAGGTGCTGGGTGCGGCTTTGGGCATCAGTCCGGAGGATTTGCACGCGGACCGGCATTTCACAGACGGCATGAAACTATTGAAGGAGCTGGAACAGGATGAGCAAAAATAGCAGCAAACGCGGATCTGTGCTGATAGCGGGGGGCGGCATCGGGGGGATGCAGGCTGCCCTGGATCTGGCGGACAGCGGGTTCAAGGTCCATATGATCCAGCGGGAGTCTTCCATTGGGGGGACAATGGCCATGCTGGACAAGACCTTTCCCACAGGTGACTGCTCCATGTGCATGATCTCCCCCAAGATGGTGGAAGTGGGGCGTCATCCCAACATTGTGATTCACACGCTTTCAGAAGTGGCGGGGGTGGACGGGGAGCCCGGAAATTTCACGGTGCGGGTGCGGGAGCAGCCCCGGTTTGTGAATCCGGAACTGTGCACGGGCTGCGGTGCGTGCGAAAAAAAATGTCCCCGGCTGGTGCTCAGCGAGTTTGAACAGGGACTGAGCAAACGCAAAGCCATTTACACGATTCTGCCCCAGGCTGTGCCCCTGACACGGGTGATAGACAAAGACAACTGCATTTATCTGACCAAGGGCAAGTGCCGGGCCTGCGTGAAGTTCTGTCCCACCGGGGCCATCAATTTTGAGGACACGGAAAAGGAATATGATCTCAGGTGGGAGCCATTATTCTAGTCTTGGCCTGGAGCGCTACAATCCCAAAATCTGGGGGAACTGGGATTTCCGACGCCGGGCCAATGACCTCCATACAGTTTGAGCGCATTCTGTCTGCTTCCGGGCCTTTTATGGGAGAAATCAAGCGTCCCTCGGATGAGCGGCATCCCCGGAAAGTGGCCTGGATTCAGTGTGTGGGCTCCAGAGACCGGCGCAATGCCAATCCCTGGTGCTCGTCCGTGTGCTGCATGTATGCCACCAAGCAGGCCGTGATAGCCAAAGAGCATGACGGCAGCATTCAGCCCACGATTTTCTACATGGAAATGCGGGCATTCGGCAAGGATTTTGACAAGTATGTGGACAGGGCCAAAAACCAGTACGGGGTGGTGTATCGAAGAACCATGATCTCGGATGTGCGGGAAGAGCCGGGCACAGGCAATCTGATCCTGCGCTATGCCCAGCCGGACGGGGTTTTGGTGAATGAGTCCTTTGACATGGTGGTGCTGTCCATTGGATTTCAGCCCCATGAGGATGGCTTTCGAACTGGCCAAACCTTTGGCATTGCCCCCAATGAACACCGCTTTGCCAAGACCACAGCGTTTGCGCCGGTGGAAACCACGCGGCCGGGTGTGTATGTGACCGGAACCTTTCAGGGCCCCAAGGATATTCCGGAAACTGTGGCACAGGGCAGCGCGGTCGCGGGACGGAGCATGGCTCTGCTGGGTGAGGCCAGGGGAACCGAGATTACAGTAAAGGAACTGCCTCCGGAAACGGATGTCACGGGCACGGATCCCCGCATCGGGGTGTTTAAAGCACGCGGCATCAATATTTCCCAGACCGTGGACGTGAAGCATGTGGCCGCAGAGATGGGCAAAGAGGCCAATGTGGTGCATTCCGAGGATTTGATGTATGCCTGCGCGCCGGACGGGCAGGAAAAGATCAAGGAACTCATCAAAGAGCACAATCTCAACCGGGTGATTGTGGCCTCGTGCACGCCCAGAACCCATGCGCCCCTGTTTCAGGAAACCATCCGGGACGCGGGGCTGAACAAATATCTGTTTGAACTCGCGGACATTCGGGAGCAGTGCTCCTGGTGCCATATGGGGCAGAAGGAGGCGGCCACGAAAAAGGCTGCCGAGATTGTGCGCATGAATGTGGCAAAGGCCCGCTATCTGCAGCCGGTGCAGACCGATTCTGTGCCGGTGACTCCCGGCGCCATGATTATTGGCGGCGGTGTGGCAGGCATGACTGCCGCGCTGGCTTTGGGGGATCAGGGCTTTGAGGTGCACATTGTGGAAAAGGAGAAGGAACTGGGGGGACTGGCCCGGCATGTGCACCGCACCTTGGACGGCAGTGATGTGCAGGCCTTTGTGAAGGAAAAGATTGCGCAGGTGAAGGCACATCCCAAAATCACGGTGCACACGGGCGCAGAAGTGGACAAAAGCGGCGGTTTCATCGGCAATTTCCAGACCGCCCTGACCAACGGGGACAGTTTTGTGCATGGCGCCATTGTGGTGGCCAGCGGCGGGGCCGAGTATGAACCCAAAGGGGAATACGGATACGGGGAAAGTGAGCGGATTATCACCCAAAGGGATCTGGAAAAGCGGCTGGCCGAGGGGATCAATGTCACAGGCAAACATTTTGTGATGATTCAGTGCGTGGGATCCAGAGAGGAGCCCAACAATTACTGTTCCCGTGTCTGCTGTCAGGATGCCATCAAGAACGCCATAGCCATCAGGGAAAAATCTCCGAGTGCGCATGTGACCGTTCTGTACCGGGATATCCGCACCTACGGACTGCGCGAGGATTATTATCAGAAGGCCAGGGAACTGGGCGTGTCTTTCATCCGGTTTGAGCCGGAGAAAAAGCCGGATGTGAAAATCATGGGCAGTCTGATCAAAATAAAGACCTTTGACTATGTGCTGAACCGGGATGTGGTGCTGAGCCCGGATTTTGTGGTGCTTTCGACCGGGCTGCGGCCCCATCCCAGCACAGAGAAGATCAGCCGCCAGTACAAGCTGACCCGGAACATGGACGGGTATTTTCTGGAGGCCCATGTCAAACTCCGGCCTGTGGATTTTCCCAGTGAGGGCATTTATCTGGCAGGACTGGCCCATGCGCCCAAAAATTTTGATGAAACCATCAGTCAGGCTCTGGCGGCCGCGGGACGTGCGGGTGTGCTGCTGTCCCATGAGCGCCTGAGTGTGTCCGGTGTCATCTCCAAGCACAACCGGGACATCTGCATGTCCTGCCTGGCCTGCTTCCGGCTGTGTCCCTTTGGCTCGCCCTATATTGCAGAGGACGGGAAGGTCAGCCACAATGAGGTGCTTTGCACGGGCTGCGGAATCTGCGCGGGGGTATGTCCGGCAAAGGCATTTCAGGTCAACAGTTTCCGGGATGATCAGATCTTTGCCATGATTGATGCTGCGGTGCAGTGAACAGTTGTCAGTGAACAGTGAACAGTTATCAGCAACATCTGTTTTCCATCTGACTGACAATCGCAGATGGACACTGGTGACTGTGTGGAACACTTACACCTGAACACTGAGCACTGATAACTGACAATTGATAACGGAACACTGATAACTGAAAACGGGGAGAAACAAATATTATGAGCGGAAAACCCAAAGCAGCAGAGGAGAAACCCCCGGTTGAAACCCAGCGGGATGCGCCTCCGGGATGGGAGCCCAGTGTGCTGGCCTTTGCCTGCCATTACTGTGCCTTTGCCGCGGCTGATCTGGCCGGGGTGATGCGCCTGTCCTATTCGCCGAATGTGAAGATTATCCGGATTCCCTGCACGGGAAAGCTGGATCATGCCTATGCGCTGCGTGCGTTTGAGCGGGGGGTGGACGGTCTTTTTGTGGCCGGGTGACTGGAGGGACAGTGCCATTTCCTGGAAGGAAATTTCAACGCAAAGAAAAGAGTCGGTCATCTCAAAACTCTGCTTCCCCAAGTGGGCATTGATCCGGACAGAATTGAAATGTACAATCTGTCTGCGGCCATGGGCCCCAGGTGGGCGGAGATCTGCACAGAGTTCACGGAGAAGATCCGGAAAATGGGGCCTTCTCCCATATGGTTTGCCTTACACGCGAGAAAGGAGTGAGTCACGATGATTGTCGGAGAACAGAAACCCCTGGAAGAAATCTGGGAGATGATAAAGGGTCACAAAAAGGTTCTGGTCTTTGGGTGCAACACCTGCGTGGCCGTGTGTCAGCAGGGCGGCAACAAGGAGGCTGAGATTCTGGCATCTCTGCTGCGGATGAAGGCCACACAGGAAGGTGTGAGCATTGAGATCACCAATTCCGGCATTGAGCGCCAGTGCGAGCATGAGTTCTTTGAGAAGGCCGAGAGCGAGATACAGGGCGCGGAGGCGGTTCTGAGCACGGCCTGCGGCATCGGGGTGCAGTTCATGGCCGAGAAATATGAAAAACCGATCTATCCGGGACTGAACACCACCTTTCTGGGCGCTGTGGAAAAATTCGGTGTGTACACGGAGCGGTGCCAGGCCTGCGGTCAGTGCATTCTGGGACAGACGGCCGGCATATGCCCCATAGCCCGGTGCGCGAAGCGGCTGCTCAACGGCCCCTGCGGAGGTTCCACAAAGGGTTCGTGCGAAATCAGCAAGGATGTGCCCTGCGCATGGCAGTTGATTGTGGATCGCCTGAAACTGCTGGGCAGAATTGATGACTATGAGAAACTGGCACCCATCAAGGACTGGTCCACGGACAGAGCCGGCGGACCCCGCAAACTGGTGAGGGAGGATTTGGTCAATGAGTGAAGCAAAAACCCCCAGCAAACTGGAAAAAATTTTGAGGGCCGGTCATCTTGCCGTGACTTCGGAGTGCGGGCCGCCCCGGGGCAGTGATCCGAATGCCATTGTGGAAAAGGCCGAGCTGATCAAGGATTATGTGGATGCCATCAACATTACGGACAATCAGACCTCGGTGTGCCGAATGTGTTCTCTGGCCGCGTGCATCCGGCTGAAAACTTTGGGTGTGGAGCCGGTGCTGCAGATGGTGACAAGGGACAGAAACCGGATTGCACTGCAAAGTGACATTCTGGGTGCGGCTTCCTGGGACATTCACAATATTCTGTGTCTGAGCGGGGATCATCAGAAATTCGGGGATCATGCCTCAGGCCAGAATGTGCATGATCTGGATTCCATGCAGTTGATTCAGACCGTGCGGAAGATGCGGGATGAGGGGAAATTTCTGGGCGGAGATCCCATCACCCGTCCGCCGCAGATGTTTGTGGGCGCGGCTGCCAATCCCTTTGCTGATCCCTATGAGATCCGGGTGTCCCGGCTGGCCAAGAAAGTGGCAGCCGGCGTGGAGTTCATTCAGACCCAGTGCATTTACAACATGGACAAGATCAAAGACTGGATGAAAAAAGTGGTGGATCGGGGTCTGCATGAAAAAGTTTTCATCATGGCCGGCATGACACCCATGAAATCCGTTGGCATGGCCCGGTACATGAAAAACCGGGTTCCGGGCATGGATGTGCCGGATGCTGTGGTCAAGCGGCTGGCAGACACGCCCAAGGACAAACAGGCCGAGGAAGGCATCAGGATGTGCATTGAGCAGATTCAGGAACTCAAGGAAGTGCCGGGCATACGGGGATTCCACATCATGGCCATTGAATGGGAGGAAAAGGTTCCGGAGATTGTGAAGGCTGCGGGACTGTATCCCAGACCCCAGGTATAGGAGGGCGGTATGAAAACCAAAACCTTTGAGGACCTGATTAAGGAAGTGCAGGATACGGGGCTGTGCCATCACTGCGGGGGGTGCGTGACCTTCTGCACATCCATCAATTACGGTGCGCTGCGGCTCAATGATCAGGGAATGCCGGAATATGCGGACAGGGAAAAGTGCATTGAATGCGGTCTGTGCTATTCCATCTGCCCGGAAATTGATGAAATGCAGGAGGAGGCAAGAAAACTGGCGGGCTGGGTTCCGCCCATTGGCAGTGTGCTGGAGACCACCATTGCCAGGGCCAAAGATCCCGGCATTCGGGCCAAAGCCACAGACGGCGGGGTGGTGACCGCGCTGCTGGTGCATCTGCTGGATCGGGGACATATTGACGGAGCCATTGTGACCCGGCAGACCGGCCCCTTTGAGCGCGAGCCCATGCTGGCCACGACCCGGCAGGAAATCATTGACTCGGCAGGGTTTTATTTTGACAGCTCCCACGGGGTCAAGCACTTTGGACATGACTATTCCACGTATTCGCCTTCGGTGCAGGAATTCCGGCCCATGATGCAGAAGGGACTGCGCCGGGTGGCGCTGGTGGGCACGCCCTGCCAGATCAAGACTCTGCGCAAGATAGCGGCCATGCACATTGTTCCCTCGGATTCCATCCGCTACACTTTGGGACTGTTCTGCTCGGGCAATTTCATCTTTGACGAGCCGGAGAGGAAAAAGCTGGAGAAACTGGGGGGATTTGCCTGGGGAGATGTGAAAAAGATCAACATCAAGGATGATCTGATGATCCATCTGAAAACAGGGGAAATGAAGACCATCCTGCTGGAAAAGATCGGATTCATGAAACGCTATGCGTGCAACTACTGCCCGGACTATTCCTCGGAATATGCGGACGTGTCCTTTGGGGGAATCGGTGCGGAAGAGGGCTGGACAACGGTGCTGACCCGTACCCCCATCGGAAGAGCCATTATAGCCGATGCGCGGGACAACACGCTGGAGACCTTTGATTTTAAAACTGCTCCGGATCTGCAGGCAAAGGTTCTGGACAGGATTCAACTGATTTCCGCAAAGAAAAAGGCATATTCAAAGAAGATGCACGATGCCCTGCTGAAAAAGCAGGCCGGAAGCTGAAAACAGAGACAGAGAACCGGGAAACAGTTTGCGGCTGCCCGGTTCCTCCTGTCCCTGCTGTCTCCCTTCTGAAATATTTCTTCAAAGGAGAGCCTATGAGCAAAAAACGAATACTGGTCGTCGACGATGAACCGGATTTCGCGGCCATTGTCCAGAAAAACCTGAAAAAAGAGGGTTTTGATGTGGAGGTGGCCTATGACGGCGTGCAGGCTTTGGACAGGGTCAAAGCCAATCCGCCTGATGCAATTGTGCTGGACGTGATGATGCCGGAAAAGGACGGCTACGAGGTCTGCCGGGAACTCAAATCCAGTGAAAAATACAAGTCAATCCCCATCATCATGCTCACAGCGGTGGCCGATCATGTGGGTTCCACCCGCTACTCCCACTCTGACGGCATGAGCATGGAGGCCGATGACTACCTTCCCAAACCCGCCTCAGCCGAAGAAATCACCGACAGCATCCGCGGCCTGCTGGAGTGATTTCGGCAATGCCCGCCTTCTGATTCCCTGCCCTGTTTTACGGGGCAGGGAACTCACCGAAATGCTTCGAATCTTCGTCTTTTTACCTGATTATTGTGCATCTTTGACAAGACGGACTGAATGTTTCGTCCCCTTATCATCCATCCCCTTTTTTGTTTCTCTTGAACCGATATATACCTTATACGCTTTGTATCTGCCTATCTCATTTGCGCTCCAGCACCAGTCATCCAGATTATTAAAAAGTGTTGGATTTTTAGGTTCTGTTGACATTTACCTCAACCATATAAGTGCCCCGGCAAAGTGAAGAAATGACATATAGCGTTCCGCCAGTTTGTCAAAGCGTGAGAAAACATGTCTGAAATATTTAATTTTATTTATAAAACATTCAACAAGGTGACGCTCTTTGTACAGATGCCGGTCATACTCCTGCGGGTTTTTCCGGTTTGACCGGGAAGGAATAACCGGCAGGGCTCCACGCTCCCGCAGATGCTGCCGGAAAGGGTCGCTGTCATATCCTTTGTCGGCGGGAACTGCGGCCGGACAGAAATCATCCGTCAGCGCCTCTGCCTGTGTTATATCGTGATTCTGTCCCGGAGCCAGGATGAATTTCAGAGGATTTCCCAGGGCATCCACTGCGACATGGATTTTTGTGCTGAAGCCGCCCCGGCTGCGCCCCAAGGCCTGTTCCTCCTGCCCACCGCCTGTTTTCAGCGCACCGGCTGCGCAGGGATGAGCCCGGATCACCGTGCTGTCCGGGATCAGGAGTTCCATGTCGGGGTCCCGGGCACAGAATGTGAAGAAGCGTTCCCATGCACCTCTGACGCTCCAACGTGCAAAGCGTCTGTAAACGCTGTTCCACCTTCCGTATTCAGAGGGAAGAAACCGCCATTGTGCTCCGCTGCGCAGTATCCAAAACACGCCTTCAACAAACAGGCGGAGCCGGGACAGGTTTCCCGCATAAACACACGACTCTTCACTGAGAAAAGCCGATATCTTCAACCATTGATCTTCTTTTATTAATGTTGTCATAGACTGAAAAAATATATTACAAATTTAAATGTCAACAGAACCTAATTCCAACGGAGAATTGGTATTAAATCCGAAGAACGGAAATTCCGCCTGAAAACCGCCGAAAATCTCCAGACGGAAAGAGTTTCACAGCGCGGGACTGCACGTCTGCTCCGGATGAGCCGCACAGCAGTCCGGAAAAATTTGAAAAAAATGATCCTCCCGATCTCCGGAACGGTTCCTGTTTCAAAAGAACGCCCGATTTTGGAGATGGATGAAATATGGTCTTATGCCGGAAAAAAATCGGATTGGATTTGGCCGGCACCGAAACGTCAGACGCGGCGTATTGCCGGAGCCGCATTCGGATATCGTTCCGCTGAAACATTCCGGAATTTATGGGAATCACTTCCTGCTGACTGCCGCAGACGTGCTGTCTGCCGCACGGTTCCGCGGGAAAGTTGTGCGGATGTTCTTCCCTCAAAACGTCACCTGGCATCAGGAAAGGGAAGCGGGGAGACTTCGCACATTGAATGCTTCAACTGCACACTGCGTCACAGATGCCCGAATCCGGTCAGAAAAACACTTTCTTTCAGCCGCGGTGATGATTTTCATGAAATCCGTATCCGAAGTTTTGTTGATCATTACAATTTGACATTGTCAGCATGAAAAGTCCCGCTATCGGTTCGTCATGCTGCGGATATTTCAAAAGTCCGCTGTGGTCGCGAACTTTCAAAATTTAGAAACTCTGCAGAAAAAGATCATATTTTTCAATGGGGAATCGGTATCATACCGATTCCCCATTGAAACCGTGCCTGTCTGATTCCGGAGTTCCGGAATGAAGTGAAACGGAATTTTGGCAGGATTTCCGGATCATTTCAGTGTCCCTGACCTGAGGGCAGGTGCTGCATAAATTCAATGGCGATTTGGTATATCCGGTGTTTTCTGCTGCATCCTGCCCGAAAACCGGGCAGGCAGGCAGTATCCCCATAATCAGGAAACAGGCGGGATTCATTGGTTCTCGGTCAGGACTGAAAAATTTCAGCCATGCGTTTTTCCGCGTAACTGTTCAGACCCGTATTTTGTATGAATCCGCAGTGTCCGCCCCATTGGGTCAGTTCCACGTGCAGATGGGGGGAAGGGGACAGAAGCGCCAGATCATCGGCAGGAATGACCGGATCATCCCGGCTGGCAAGGATATAAGATGGAACCATCAGATTTTCCAGCACATTTCCGGTAAGTGCATAGCCGTTCAGGTAGTCTTTGGCACTGGAAAAACCGGTATGGCGGGGTGCAAAGTATTCAGTCATGCTTCCCAGGCTGGGAAAGCGGGACAGATTTTCCAAATCATGAAGGTGGGGAAAAAGGCGGAATTTTTTCCGCAGGGAGCGCCGCCATTTTCCCATGAAGTAGCTGTGATAGAAAAAGGGGCCGTTTTCCAGAACATCCATTGTTTTCAAAGGATTGAGCACCGGACTGACAGCCACGACCTTTGCCAGTTGAATACCTGCCTCCGGAGCACGGACTGCGATTCTGAGTCCAAAGTTGCCCCCCAGAGAGAATCCGGCAAGAAAGAGCTTTCGGTGCGCAAATTTATCCTGCACCGCCCTGACTGCGCCCACGGTTTCCTCTAGGCGGCAGGAATGAAACAGCTCCGGATTCAGGTGATGACTGTCACCGTGATCCCGAAGATTGAGGCGGAAGATGTCAAATCCCTGACGGAAAAGAAAAGAGGCAGCGGACAGGAGATAAACCGAATCAGAACTTCCCTCCCATCCGTGGATCAGAATGACCATATCCCGCAGCCCTGTTCCATGCGCAGAATATTTTCCCAAAAGACGTATCCCTTTTCCGCAGTCAAGGATATGGTATTCTGCCTGTTTCAGCATTTTTCGTGCCTGAAAACGGACAAAAGGAAGTCGCAGTTTCATGCTGGCCAGCACAGACTGCGCATGGGGATTGCGGAATACGGGAGAAGGACGAAATTTGTCTTTCATTTTCAGCAGCTCCCGTTTTGGCACTTACACGCCCGACACATCCCTTCCGCATTTTTTGCAGATACTGGCCCTTCTTTTGATGATTTCCGTGCAGTAGGGGCATTCACGGGTGAAATGGCGTTCATGCAGTTTTTTGACAGCAGATTCCACCTGACGTTGCAGCACATTGTTCTGAAAGTCAACATTGCGTATGGTGTCAATGGCCTCCATGCTCCCGATGTCCCCCAGCATCTCGGCTGCCTTCATCCGTACGCGTGTCGGTTCCGCTGTATCCAAAAGCAGCCGGGTGATGGTGATTTCATCTTTGTCAACATAGCATCCCGCCAAGATGGAAAAACCTTTTTTGATAGCCTCCCTGAGCATTTCCTGCTCCAGCAGAGCCTGGTTGTCAATGATCTGTCCTGTGGCCCCCATGGGACTGAAAACCGGCATACACTCAAAATTTTCTGAATCCCGGTAGCACATGCACCGGTATGAGGCCGTCTGCCCGAAGTTTTCCTCCAAATCCTTCCATCCGCTTTTGTAAAGGGGGCATTCATCATTAAAACATACAAAAAGATAGGGAGCGCACCAGCCCATGCCATCGCTGAAGTTGAGCGGCGGAACTTCCCATATGGTCATTTCCTGATGGCAGTGGGGGCAGACAGGTTTTTCTCCGGTCAGCATTTTTTCCAGATACTGTTCCCTGGTTTCCATTGTTTCCGTTGTCATTGAATTGTCCTCCGATTGATATGATGTATGGATAAACTTCTCTCATTTTCACCTTTGCCCGGCCAGATGTCCGGAACTCCGAAAAATCAGAATGCGTGAAAAGGATAAAATAAGATTGAAGAGGATATCCGCAAGCATTTTTTTCAGACAGGAGTTTTTCAGGAAAAATTTTTTTGGAAAACTGTGCGGAAAAATTCGTTTGGCAGCGTTATATGAAAAAATTTTCCATAAAAGTCCTTGAAGCCTTTTTTTAAAGCAGGAAGCAAAAACTCCAAAATTTGCAGATCATGTTTTCAAAAATACCAAAAACAGAGTTGATTTTAATGAAATAATCTCCAAAAGTTGTGACTGCAGGATTTAACTGCTTCAAAATATTAAACAATATCAAAAAATATCATATTATATTCCTTGAATCATTACAAATTGTTTCATATCGCATCTTTTGCACTTTGAAGATTTTAAGACAATATTTTGTTATATCAGGAAAAAATTTTCTGCAACAGATTTTTTTCTTAATTTCTGGCATATTTTTTGCTTAAAAACCTCATATATTTTTTATTCCTGTATTCTTTTTTGTATCTGTCTTTCTTGCAAAGGCCATATCTGTCCAGAGGCAGGAATGTTTTGTGATATACCGTTCACCATTAACTGAAGTGCTGTTTTATAAAAATTTTTTATAGTGTCCCATAAAAAAATTTTATAGGAGGAGGAAAAATCATGGGGAATGCAAAAAAGGGTTGTGCTGAGAAAATCGTCCGTCTGATGGCTGTGTGTTTTTTTGTGACTGTTCTTTTTGCAGGATGCGGCGGTGGCGGGGATTCGGAACCGGTGGTCAGTGAAGGCCGTTTTGTGGACAGTCCGGTGGCAGGGCTGGAGTACAAAACCGAAAGCAGGAGCGGCATTACGGATTCGGACGGAAAATTCAGCTACCTGGATGGGGAAATGATTTCATTCACCATCGGCGATATTTATCTGGGAAAAACCCTTGCAAAACCTGTGATTACTCCGCTTGATCTGGTGGATGGAGCCGCAGATGAAACCGATGCGTCTGTGACAAACATCTGCCGGTTTTTACAGACTTTGGATGATGACGGAAATCCGGATAACGGTATTGTCATCAATGAATCCGTGAGAAGGGGCGCTTCCGGTGTTTCTGTGAATTTTAGTACCGATGTTTCTGCTTTTGGAACTGATGCGGAAACACAGCAGGCAGTCCTTTCTCTGACAGCATTTACCAGCGCAGGACAGCGACCTTTGCAGAATGCGGAACAGGCCCGGCAGCATTTCAGACTTTCTTTGGGAATTTCAGATGATTCCGGTTCAGATGATTCAGAACTTGCGGAAAATGAAGAGGCAGCTTCTGAAAATCCGGAATCTGACACGGGTTCTGAGGTTGCTCAGAGCGAAACCGGCACTGCGGAACCTGAAACCAATCCCGATGTTCCCAAGATCGAAAGCGAACCAACGGAATCTGATGCCGGTTCTGAGATTGGCCAAAATGAAATCGGAGCAGAGGATGAGACCAACACTTCAGAATCTGCTGCTAACACAGAAAACAGCAGCACCAATACTGAAAATGCGGATGAGAATGCATCTTCCGGAAATACCAATGAAACTCCTTCCATATCCGAAACACTTCCATCTGAATCTGTAAGCGATCCTCAATCTGCTGATAATACAGGTACAAATACGGGTGAAAATACCAGTGGTTCGGATTCCGAGAATAAACAATCTTCTGACAATGCGGGAAATACGGGCAACACAGATACAGGCAGTACCGGTGAGGATTCCGCTGTAACCGATTCCGGGAATACACAATCTTCTGACAATGCAGGAAATACGGGCAGCACAGATACAGGCAGTACCGGTGAGGATTCCACTGGCACCGATTCCGGAAATGCACAGCCGACAGATAATACAGGAAATACCGGAAATACAGATACAGAGCTGAGCAGTACCGGTGAGGATTCCGCTGTAACCGATTCCAGGAATACGCAATCTTCTGACAATGCGGAAATACGGGCAACACAGATACAGGCGTCACCGGTGAGGATTCCGCTGTAACCGATTCCGGGAATACACAATCTTCTGACAATGCAGGAAATACAGGCAACACAGATACAGGCGGTACCGGTGAGGATTCCACTGGCACCGATTCCGGAAATGCCTAACCGACAGATAATACAGGAAATACCGGAAATACAGATACAGACAGTGCAGATGCGGATAATGACGGATTTACGCTGGCTCAAGGGGATTGCAATGACAGTGATGCAAATATTCATCAGATGCTGAAATTTGCGGGGATGGCATTGACCAGAACTGTGACGGCAAAGGATGCGGAATGTCCGGTTGGGGAAAATGCACGGGTGCGGGTCAGTGTTGTGACAGATTCGGGTGAAAATGGCATTTCAGAAATCCGGCTGGATTATAAGCAGGTTCTGGCGTGCGGTGAAGGCGGATGCCGGGTTGACCGTTGAGAATCAGGTAATAAATCTGCTGGATGCGGAAAACAGTGCCATCACGCTGGCGGATACGGCTTTGTCAGACAGAAAAATCACTATCTGGCCTTAGTACTGGGTGCGGATAACCGGGTTGTGGTGAATGGGGAATCCCATGCCCTATGAAAATTCCGTCCGGTGAACAGTCCCGGCCTGAAAGTGCAGTGGGATAAAACGGTTGCAGCAGGAAAATTGGCGGAAATCCTTCTTGCCTTTGATTTGGAAAATGCGGTTGTCCTTACCGGTGACGGCTATACTTATCCGGTGATCCGGATCGTTTCCAGGTATCGGCTGCTGTTGGAAAGCGCAGACTGCTGTGGTCAGTGCCAAAAAAGGCAGGGAAGTTCCGCAAGGGGAGAAACAGAAATCGAAGTGCCGGACGGAGCGGTGGATAGTTTTCCATTCTTTGGGGACGAGAGCCGGAAGGACAGGGTAACGCCTGTTTTTACATTGGGGCAGAAGGCCTGGTTTTCAAAAAACCGGTGAAATTGAAACTGAGTTATGATCGGCAAAGATTCCGAGAGGGTTTCGGGGAGACGGTCTGGTGATTCTCCACCCCGAGCAGAGCCATTGCTACGGTGGTGAATGCGAAACCGAATACGCCCAGAGAAAGTGCACATTTTTCAACGGTTGGAGGGAACAATAGCTCAGGCTACTTTGGTTTATCAGTATATGGAACCTCCGGATAATGAACCCAATTATTGTTTCGCGGTGTACGTTTTGACATTTCCTTTTATCTTCTTAATGACAGTTGTAACAGATCAAGCGGCTGTGTGAATGCCATTGATTATCAACTTTATGAATCCGGCTCAGGTGCAATGATTCCAGTACATCTTATCCGAAATTCACAATTTATCCCGGAAGAACTCAAAACCAGCTTCCATTAAAAATTTTCCGGCACATAGGTTCCCGGAAGTTATGCTTCTATTTGGTTCAGAATTTATGATACATACGGAAATCCGCTGCCGGTTTTATCAAAGGCACAGTTTATATTGAAATTACCGTTGTTGAATCATCTGATCCTCCTGAACCACCAGCCTCTCGCCGCTCCTACGCTGCGCCGTCATTCAACGATGCTGTAAATGTTTCTACAGGACCGACGCTTGACTGGGATTCTGTCGGCGACACTGACGGTTTACCGTGTTTTTCTTGCTGAATCACAAAGCATATTGAGCAGTCTGAGCAACACAGATAAAGTATGCGACTGCATTATCAATAAAACCACTTCTTCCAGTTTTGAATATTCCTGACGGTACACTGGAAGAAACTAAAACCTATTACTGGATGGTCAGAGCCGGTAACTCGAGAGCAGGCAAGCTGAATCCCGGTTATCTGGCATTTACCACAATCACACCCGGCACCGCCCAGACCTGAGCCTGATCCCGATCCAGATCCGCAATCTGATTCCTGTCCTCTTACTGCTCAGGCTGTTCTGGTCTATGCCGGAGAACAGATCGGTCCCGCCAGACTGCTCCCGGAGAACCGGTTACAGTTGTTTTTACTTTGAATAATCAGGCGGGGTTGATGCAGTAAAATTATACTCTCAAGCAGTTAATTCTGTTTCCAGTGTCAGCTATCCCCTTTACTGTCAGCAGCGGTGGAACCGGTTCTGCAGAAGCTGAAAACATTCCGTATCCGGCTCCGGGCGAAACAATATATTTTGACCTTGTTGACGGCTGCGGCAATATCCACAGGACCGCTGGCGGCGCATGATATATTGGTGTCGGTTCGGGACCTTTACGGCCGTAATGCCGATCCCACCGCCCCCTGATCAATTATGTGGATCTCTGGCAGAGCGGCTGCGGTAATGTCAGTGTATCTGCCAAATGTCACTGGGAATGAGGTGATCCGACTTCCGACATCAACGGTATTGCAGGTACTTTGTCATCATTGACCAGCAGTGTTTTCGATTGCTGTGTCCAATGCACTGAATCTGGGAATGAATGCTATTCAGATTACAATACGAGGGTATTTGTAATACTTCCCGCTTCTTTCGGCCCCATCAATACTCCGGGTATCTGCTCCGACCGTCTCGGAGATTACAGTTTCAAATCCGCCTGTAAAGGGTTCAGCGGTAAAGATGCTGATCGGTCAATACGGCTATCGGCAGCTTTTTTACCGGGAATCCGTGCGGTTATAGCCAGTTTAGGTGGTACGACCATAAGTTTGGATCGTTCTTATAACTCTGCGGCTACCCTGTGGACTCCGGCTTCCATTAAACGCTACACACAAGAGTAAAGACGGTGAAATGAAAGAGGCAGTGATCGCCGGGCCATCCGCTGTATTTCAGTAAAGGATGGACCTCCAATCTGGGCGAATATCTGCTGTTTGTGGATATGGTTCCCTGGTTCAAAGGATTCGGTGCTTTATGCCGACGGTCATACCGCGCACTGTTTAAGAAAAAACGGCGGCACTTTCAAATCTGATTCTCCATTTAATTTTGATATTATCAGCAAAAGAGAGCCAACGAATATGTCCTTCGTCACAACGGATGTAACTGCTCTCCTGGAATCCAAACGTTTTAATGCGGACGGCAGACAGTTACTGTTTCTGGCCAAGGACAAATGAGATTATTCTGAATTATGATGGTGATATACTTGCCAATGTGGAAAATGCCAGCGGTCGGAAAATTGAATTCATTTCCAAATGACAGAAGGCATATCATCCAGGCTCTTCTGCCGAAAGAATTGTTCTGGAATATGAATATTCGGATAATTTACTTACTGCCTATGTGAACGGACAGGGACTGCGTACGGAATATCAATATAGACGGCAACGGTCGAATGACTGAACAGATTACTCACAAGGGCCATTCTGGTCTTCAGCTCTCTATGACGATAATTTTTTGTAAAAGTCAGATCATAGGCGAAAATATGAAGTGCAGGTCAGCTGAAGACGGGCTTTCTCCCGTATCAAGTGACGCCTACGGCAGCCGCTACGAATCCATCTTTGTATTGACGACAAACGTCTGGTTCAGGTGGATCAACCGGACGGCAAATCTGAATTTTACGATTACGATGATGATTTCAACCGCACGTATTACATGGATCAGGCCGGAGCCGAATGGAAATGGACGTATGATGAAAACGGCAATCGCCTGACTGCGGACAGGCCTTTTGGGATGGCACCGAAAGCGGGAATGGCAGTACAATGATAAAAATCAGGTGGTTCGCATGACGGAAAACGTGGATCCGGCCACTGTGCGCACCACAACTTTTTGAATATGACAGCAAAGGCAATCTGATCCGCTTCTGCAATCCGCTGGGGCTGCGGTTCCGTGACCTATGACAGTCTGGGACAACCCATTGAACTGAAAGTTTGCCGGAAATGCCACCCTCCCGCATCACTGATGCAGAAGGCGACCTGATTTCCGTGACCGAATGCGGTGAATGCCATCCGCGCTAGCCGCGACGGACTGGGCCGCACGGTTTCCATGATTAAGCCGGGAAAACTGATGCATTTTCCTATATTTACGATAAAAACAGCAATCTTACGGATGTTAACGGGCACTCTGGGATGGCATATCTCCTTTGCCTTTGATGCCAATAAACAATCTGAGTGAAAAGACCGATCCCAACGGTAGCAAAGATTTCCTATGAATACAATGCGTCCGACCGTCCGGTGCGGGTGAAAAACCAGTTGGCTTTTGACTCTGCTGCCGCATATAACACGGCTGATGAATGAAATTACCGGAATCACTGATAGAAGGGGCCGTAACTGGACGTATGTGTATGATGAACTCCTGCGGGTGACGCAAGTTTCGGGATGTGGATACGCATTTTTATTATACAACCCGGTGGGAAAAATCACGGACATGACAAATGCCAACGGCATTGTGACCATTCCGGAATATGACGCGCTGTACCGTCCCTGTCTGTAGTCCGCAATTACCGGGCCGGATTTGCGGTAATGCGGATACCAATGTCACCGTGTCTTTTTGCCACCACAATCTCATCAGCAGTAATATGCCAGGCCACTGATCCCAGAAGGATATGTCCGCATAGTTTGTTTATGACCTCATGGGACAGCGGACAAAGAAAACCGATGCCGAAGGTTATGAATAGGTGTATTCCTATGACCCCATGGGCAATCTTGAAAAAGTGCTGAATCCCGGAAGGTTTGATTCCCTGTTTGCCTATACGCGTGTGTATCAGTTGCAAAAGGCCGTCAATCCCAGAAGGTCATGCCGTGTCTTACCTCTATGTCTGGACGGACGCCTGACCGACAGAGACCGATATGAATGTGGTCACGCATTTTGCCTATGATGATCTGGGCCGGATGGTGGAGAAAAAGTCGGAATTATCTGCCCGGCCATGCGGGAGATTCCGAAACCAGTAATAACAGGATATGCCTATGACCTGGCCGGAAACCTGCGTTTTCTCACCAATCCCCTGAACCATCAGGCCGGGATTTGTCTATGATGCGCACCGCGCAGTTTCTCCGATTTTGAAAAAGGTCTGTTCCGCTTTTGCTATGACGGGGTGAACAGCCTGCTTTCCGTGACAAGATGCGAAACAAACCCGCCCGGTATGTGTCGTGATGATCTCAACCGCCTCATTTTCCGCACCAATGCGGAAAATGAAACCGAGCAGTATCAGTATGACAAAATGGGCAACCGGACACATCTGATCCGAGGCCGACGGAACCGTGAACCCTGTTACGGATATGATTTCATCTACCGGCTCAACAGCGTAACAGAATTTCCGAGGGTGTGAATCCGGGCAATGATGTGAATGCGCTGACCAGTGCGCATATGATGCACCGGGGCCTGCTGACAGATTGTCAATGCCAACAATGCCCACCTCCTTTGCAGCACTATTAAGTGGGCAATATGATTGAGAAACCGACCTATCTGACAGTAATATTAGGAGTATGAATACGACGGCATGAAAAACCGGACAAGTGCGCACAGATGCCAAAGAGACCGTACCGAATATGCCTATTATCCGGATGATATGCTGGAAAATCCGTTATGCCAACGGTCAGTCGGTGCAGTATATGTATGATGCCAACAACAACCGCACACGGATATGAAGGGACTGGCTGGGGTACGGCCTGGGAATACTTGATCCCCTGAACCGGATGACCGCGCAGAATGATCCTTTCTCCCGTGCCATGGCCTACGCATATGATGCGGCCTCAACCACACGGCTGTCACCTATCCGGACGGGAACCGGGTGAATTATACTTATTCTCCCAACAACTGGATGAAAAGTGTGGCGGATAAAGGGAATCTGCTCTGGAATACACCCGTGACAAAATGGGCAATGTGACCCATATCGCAAACCCCAAATGATGCGGAATCCAAAACCTGGAATATGACCGGGTGTACCGCACCCTGGGCCTGATCAACCGGCGGACAGGCGGCGGGGAAAAACTGAACTCTGCATTTGCCTATACTTACAACAAAGTCGGGCATGTGGTTCAGTCCGTGAACGAATACGGGTGGCGCAATCCGTCCGTTGCACGGAAACCTACACCTATGACGGCCTGCACCGCCTCGCGGGCGTGGTCGATGATCTATCAAAAACAACGGGGAAAATGGCTTCCTATATGTATGACCCGTAGGGAACCGCATCAGGATGGACATCCTGACCGGCATGTCAACACAGACACTCACAGACGGATTCACCAAAACCTATACCTACAATGCCGCAAACGGTTGCTGGCGGTCAGCCAAGGATTCCGTGAAAAAGAATCCCAATATCAATATGCTGGAAACCTATACCTATGATGCCAACGGCAACCGCATCGGCTTTCAAGACGGGTGGATGAAAATGATAAAAACGCCTTGGTTGACGGCACGGATTACACCTTTGACCGGAAAACCGGCTGATACAGGCGTTGGATTACCAACTGGGCAGAAAAGACCGGAATGTGCGCACAGACCGGGCAGTCACCGACACAGGATACGACGGCGGCGGCAGACGGATGGTGCAAACTATGATCCCAAATCCAATGCAATAAAGGTGTGGACAAACGCACGGAATACGTGTTTGACGACATGATCCGGTTGCGGAATACAGTATACTCAATGGACAGCGGGAAAACTTCTACCGGGGGATATGAACCGCATTATCACCATGCAGCATTTCAACTCCGGCACGAAGACAGATGTTCTGGTATCATTACAATCACAAAGGCGATGTGGTGGGACTGACCAAACAGAAAGGGCGGTCAACGCACAATTACCGCTATGATGCTTACCTGGAGATGTGATACCGGATAACGGGAATTTCACTGATCCATAATCATTATACTTTGACAGGGAAGGGATTGATGATGAATACGGGGCTGATATGGTTTGAGAACGGCATTATGATCCGGATACGGGCGTTTGGATTTCGCAAGGATAGTTATCGGGGGATTATAAGTGATCCGATGAGTTTTTGCATAGATATGGATATATACTTAATAACCCTGTCAATTATTTTTGATCCATTAGGTTTTTGATCTTCCAACGCACATCCGACTTGGCGTTTATGCATATGAAAACAATCTAAGATCTGAACTAATTAACTTATGAGCTTTGATAGGGATGCCTTTGTAAAAGTTTAATGTTAGGTTCTATATCTCCTGATGTAGAATTTCAGTTAAACTGGGATTGCTTCTGTTCCATCTGTTAGTATAATAGAACAATGCTTTAGCGGATAAAACAATCAATGGATTCGTGAAAGAAATTCATGAGATGTGGCTTGTCGAAAATATAATGAACTTATGGAACAAGCAGCAGATTTTGTTAAAGGTGCTGCTGAAGAGCATTAAAGCATTTACCTTTCAATGGCTATGATAAATTAGTCTCTGTCCGCAATTTGGTGGAAGAGTACAGATGCTTTTGGTTTTTTCTTGCCTAAGATCAAAAGATTTTCACCCATATCTCAATAATCTTAATGATTCACATTACGGTGCAAAAGTTGGCAGCATGGTATGGCAGTAGAGGCTGTACCGCTTCTTACATGCAAGATGAACATGAAGAATGCTGAGTCATTACTTGAGATATATCATAACAATATTGAATCTCAGAACTATGAAGATGCTGCATTTGCATTAGGAAAAGCTCTTCATTTCCTTCAGGATCTTGGACTCCTTCTCCTTACTGTTCGTGAAAATGGTGTAATAACATGGTTTCAGAGACTATAATGCTCAAGTCCTGTTCTCCATGCTGGCTTGAGACTCTCCCTGAAATTTTGGAACGGTTTTTAATCAAGCACTGCCCAGCTTCCGAGCAGTTGATGGGTTTTGGAGACGTAGCTGATCTTTATCAAATGAGTGATTGGCCTGATACAGTTGGAACAAAATATAGTACACTCCCAGATTACCCTCGGCCTTTAATTGAATAGCCCTGTAGCCGTAAGGTGGGCACGGCTTTATTGCCCACCGCATTGTAACTACAGGGATTTCGGAACTACAAGGATTTTTTTAAGAAGGATTTTTATTTTGCCTGTAATCCTTTCTTACATTAATCCCTGTAGTTATGCGGTGGATTATTAGCAGACAACTACAGGGATTTCTGATAAGAAAGGATTGACGGAAATGAAATAATCGCTGTTACATTAATTACAAAGTTGTTATAAAAGGAACAGACATGCACCGGGAACTGACCTTGCCATAAACGGCTGTCTTTTCAAAGTTTACAACACGCTTGGCAATATCTGGAAAGGATATTTATGAAAGAGCACATCGAACTCCGCTCTCAGGGACTGAGAAAGCCGAATGTCAGAAAGAGTTTGAAGTGTATTATTTTGGCAGGCGGGTGGGACATTACCGGACGGATGTGCTGGTTGAGGATACGGTCATTGTGGAACTCGAAGCCGTGCTGAGCGTTCCGCTGCATCGGGCGCAACTGATCTCTTATCTCAAGGGATTTGACAAGCCATTGGGAATCCTTTATGACCCTGGCAGCATCTCTGGGACATGCCACATATCCCAACAAAAACGAATAAACCCCTTTGAGGAGATGATTTTGACTTTGACAAAATTCAACTCAAAGGCAAAGAAAACATCAAGACTTCTGCTTTTCATGGCCGACCGGATACTGATCACGCTGGGGGCAAACTATTTTTCATCAGATATACCGGAAGGGCCTTTTACTGGGAACTCAGGTTATTTAACTCTCAAGTTGCCAGTTATAAAGGAGTTTAATTTTTTAAAATATTGTCAAAACAAAAAGTTATAAATTTTACCTGTTTTCTGCGCAAAAATCTGCCCCTTGAAATCGTTACGATTTTTTATAACTGGCAACTTGAGTTATTTATCAAAAAAATATACCAGTCAGACAACCTCATATGGACGGATCAAAATGTCCCATTTGGGTAACAATGGATTTTCCCTGACAAAAATTTTTCAACTGAACGCATGGCTGATTTTGTCAGTGAAACTCCCTTGTTATAATTTTTATTTGTTTTGCAGCAGGATGCAGTCCCTTCCATGTCATGCCCGACAATTTGCGTCTGAGCATGGTTTCAGCATCAATCAGCTTTGTTCCGTTCAGTGTTTTCGAGAATTTGACATCTCCCAATGGGACTGCATTTGCTGTGATACGGAGGATAAATGCTATAAATGAAAGTTGCCGATTTTTTGCAAAACCGGCCATGCATTGAAACCGCGTCCGCACACCGCTGCTTTCAGGACCGCTGTCAACTTTGATTTGTATCAGATCTGTTGATTTCTGTTCCTCAGCATCCAAATCATTCCACCATATTATAAGCCGTATCGGCAATAAAATCGCCTGTCTTGTGTGAACTGCCGGGGCTGATATGCAGTTCACCGCTGTTTTCATTGAGAATACCGCATGGAATGCATTTTTCTGCTGTTGAAGTCATGATCTGGGTACTCACTGTCTGCCGCGAAGTTTTCCGCCTCCCGGAAAAAATTTCCAATTTTTACTGGCTGCTTTGCAGTCACGCCTTAACCTTTTTGTATTCCGACTATTTTCTGATTCATGATCTTTCTTTGATATTGCCAAAATTGCATCTGTCTCTTTGATTTTTCAAAAACTTGATTTCAGTGCATTGCCCGGGGACGATATCCCGTCCGGCAAAGAATTTTTGCCATATTGCTGCGGGATGGAACCTGTTCATCAGAAAATCCTTTTCTTTCAAAGCAGTTGCTGCCGCTTTGGCTGTCAGACGGGTATACGCGACGGCACTGAGACGCCGGATCCTGCTGTGAATGCTCTTCAGCAATCTGACGCAAATTCAACAGCGTCAGGTTCTCTTTTTCCCAAAGAATCCGGCCGCTTCTGGCTGATTCCGCTTCGATGCGGATGATCCCTGTGCGTTTTTCACCCGGTCAGGTTTCAACCTGGTTCTCCGTCCGAACACTGTTTCCGCCCTTACGCGGATTGCCTCCTGGTGTTTTAGTGTCATTTCAGCCATGAATGAACGCCGTTCAGAACCATGCATTTTTTTGGCTGAGACGGATATCCTCAATATAATCAGTATTTAATAATTTCAGACATTTCATTCTGCCTCCTTTTCTGTCTGTTTTTTGTTCAGCAGTTGACAGTTGTCTGTACAATATTATATAATGATGTTCAAATCAGGTTCAAAATCAGTCAGATTTTAATTCATACAGTTTGGTATATTTATTTCAATAAATAGCCTTAAAATCTTCAAAGTGCAAAAGATGCGATAGCAAACAATTTGTAATGATTCAAGGGAATATAATATGATATTTTTTGATATTGTTTAATATTTTTAAACAGTTAAATCCTGGAGTCTATTTTGGAGGGTATTTCATTAAAATCAACTCTGTTTGGTATTTTTGAAAACATGATCTGCAAATTTTGGAGTTTTGCTTCCTGCTTTAAAAAAAGGCTTCAAGGTTTTTATGGAAAATTTTTCATATAACGCTGCCAAACGAATTTTTCCGCACAGTTTTCCAAAAAAATTTTTTCCTGAAAAACTCCCGTCTGAAAAAAAATGCTTGCCGGACATCATCCTCTTCAATCTTATTTTATCCTTTTCACGCATATTCTGATTTTCCGGAGTTCCGGACATCTGGCCGGGCAAGGTGAAAATGAGAGAAGTTTATCCATACATCATATCAATCCGGAGGACAATTCAATGACAACGGAAACAATGGAAACCAGGGAACAGTATCTGGAAAAAATGCTGACCGGAGGAAAAGCCTGTCTGCCTGCCATCAGGGAAATGACCATATGGGGAAGTTCCGCCGCTCAACTTCAGCGATGGCATGGGCTGGTGCGCTCCTATCTTTTTGTATGTTTTATTGTTGGTCGCCCTTACAAAAGCGGATAGGAGGATTTGGAGAGAGCTTCGGGCAAGAAGGCCTCACTCACCGGTGCATGTGCTACCGGGATTCAGAAAATTTTGAGTGTATGCCGGTTTTCAGTCCCATGAAACCTAGGACAGATCATTGACAACCAGGCTCTGCTGGAGCGGGAAATGCTCAAGAGCTATCCAAAAAGGTTTTTCCATCTTGGCAGGATGCTATGTTGACAAAGATGAAATCACCATCCCTTTCCGGCTGCTTTTGGATACAGCGAGACCGACGCATACGGATGGAAGACGGCGAGATGCTGGGGGACATCGAGACATGAGGCCATTGACCTGCATACGCAATGTTGACTTTCAGAACAATGTGCTGCAACGTCAGGTGGAATCTGCTGTCAAAAAACTGCATGAACGCCATTTCACCCGTGAATGCCCCTACTACTTTGGAAATCATCAAAAGAAGGGCAGAGTATCTGCAAAAAATGGGAGGAGGGATGTGTCGGGCGTGTAAGTGCCAAAACGGAGCTGCTGAAAATGAAAGACAAATTTCATTCCTTCTCCCGTATTCCGCAATCCCCATGCACAGTCTGTGCTGGCCAGCATGAAACTGCGACTTCCTTTTGTCCGTTTTCAGGCACGAAAAATGCTGAAACAGGCAGAATATATCATGACACGGAAAAGGGATACGTCTTTTGGGAAAATATTCTGCGCATGGAGCAGGGCTGCGGGATATGGTCATTGATCCACGGATGGGAGAGAGGAAGTTCTGATTCGGTTTATCTCCTGTCCGCTGCCTCTTTTTCTTTTCCGTCAGGGATTTGACATCTTCCGCCTCAATCTTCGGGATCACGGTGACAGTCATCACCTGAATCCGGAGCTGTTTCATTCCTGCCGCATAGAGGAAACCGTGGGCGTAGTCGGGGCGGTACGGGATAAATTTGCGCACCGAAAGCTCTTTCTTGCCGGTTCTCTGAGGGCAACTTTGGACTCAGAATCGCAGTCCGTGCTCCGGAGGCAGGTATTCAACTGGCAAAGGTCGTGGCTGTCAGTCCGATTGCTCAATCCTTTGAAAACAATGGATGTTCTGGAAAACGGCCCCTTTTTCTATCTAGCTACTTCATGGGAAAATGGCGGCGCTCCCTGCGGAAAAATTCCGCCTTTTCCCCATTCTTCATGATTTGGAAAATCTTAATGTCCCGCTTTCCCTTTTGAGGAAGCATGACTGAATACTTTGCACCCCGCCATACCGGTTTTTCCAGTGCCAAAGACACCTGAACGGCTATGCACTTACCGGAAATATGCTGGGAGAAATCTGATGGTTCCATCTTATGTCGCTGCCAACCGGGATGATCCGGTCATTCCTGCCGATGATCTGGCGCTTCTGTCGCTATCTGCGTGGAGACGTGACCCAATGGGGCGGACACTGCGGATTCATACAAAATACGGGTCTGAACAGTTGGAAAAAACGCATGGCTGAAATTTTTCAGTCCTGACCGAGAACCAATGAATCCCGCCTGTTTCCTGATTATGGGGATACTGCCTGCCTGCGGTTTTCGGGCCCAGGATGCAGCAGAAAACACCGGATATACCAAATCGCCATTGAATTTATGCAGCACCTGCCGCCAGGTCAGGGACACTGAAATGATCCGGAAATCCTGCCAAAATTCCGTCTCCTTCATTCCGGGACTCCGGAATCAGACGAGCACGGTTTCAATGGGGAATCGGTATGATACCGATTCCCCATTGAAAAATATGATCTTTTTCTGCGGAGTTTCTAAATTTTGAAAGTTCGCGACCACAGCGGACTTTTTGAAATATCCTGGCATGACGAACCGATAGCGGGACTTTTCATGCTGACAATGTCAAATTGTAATGATCAACAAAACTGGATGCGGATTTCATGAAAATCATCACCGCGGCTGAAAGAAAGTGTTTTTCTGACCGGATTCGGGCATCTGTGACGCAGTGTGCAGTTGAAGCATTCAATGTGCGAAGTCTCCCCGCTTCCCTTTCCTGATGCCGGGTGACGTTTTGAGGGAAGATTATCCGCACAACTTTTGCGGACCGTGCACAATCATATCGCAGGATTCGGTAAAGGGACACAGCCGGGCAAGCTTGAATCCGATAAAGGATTTGATCAGCGCGCAGGTATTGCGGGGAACCAGTTTTTCAGCGTCTTCCCTGCCCGCATCTGCCCCCGCGCACAGTCCCACCTGTATGGCATCTGCGGCCAGAGTCAGTTCTTCGGGAACAAAAACGCAGAAGGTTCCCACAATTTTTCTTCCTTCTGCCTTTGCATCCTGCAGTTCCCTAATGCGCAGCCCGTGTACTTCGGAAAGCACAAAATCCAGATATTCCATACCCTTGAGCCTGCCTTCCTGGCTCATGTAGATATCTCCGTAAAATTTTCCCAGAACCTCGAGCAGCCCGTCATGCGCGTCCAGATCCAGATTGAGTTTTTCCCACATTTCCCGATAGGGGGCATCTGCCATTGCTTTTTCTCCCTGTAAATGTTGAATATTGAATTCCGATCTGCCCTCAGCGCAGCGGCTCTGCGGGAGATGGCACACGGATTTTTTACATAATTCACCATTCATTTGGCCAAAAATCAAATTGTTTGTCCTAATGGCAGAAAAGGGAATGAATAGATTTCTTCTATGAGAGCCTGTTTGAAAATGCGATTACGGTGATAATCTTTTGATCATAAGTGGATAGTGGGATTTTTCATGCTGATAATTCCGATAACAGGCTCTTTGGAAGTTTGCGGGGGCGGTAAAACATGTTTTTCAGCATAACTGCCTTTAAGCATTTATTTTAATAAGATTAAGGCATGGTCCGGATTCCGGATGCTTTATTGCTTATAAAAAAACTGTAATTATCTTAACTTATCAAAAGAAAACAGTTTTTTCCACCCCACAAACTCCCGAGGAACCCATAATTTTATCAGCATGAAAAATCCCACTATCGACGAATCCTCTCAGAGAACGGGAGATGCGCCTGAAACTCAGCGGAGCTGTTTTCTCCTCTGTGTGTCCGGCAGTTCCGCTTCATTGTCGGCGTCGTCGTCCTCCAAAGCGGTGTATCTGGGGACAGGCGCCAGTCCGGTGCATTGACAATCACTGATGCCGAAATGCCGCTTCAGATCACGGATGACAGTTTCGCCCATGAAACTCCGGGCGCAAATTTCAATGATCCGGGCCGGTGTCAGCAGCAGGCCAGCCGGGGCGGAAATGAGCGACTGACCTTTGGTTTTCACCACAACGATGCGTATCTTTTGAGATTTGTCACCGGTGATCCGAAGGTCACGGCAGACGACTTCAAGTTCTTTGATTTTTCCGCAAATTGAAACGGTTGCCGTTTCAGCCGGGAAGTGTTTCGGCAGGACGGAAAGTTTCTGTTTTCCGCTTTTTGGGGATTTTTCCGACTTCCACTTCCGGCGTTTTTTTCCGGGAGGGAACGGTTCCGGATCGTCCTGACCTTGTATGTTAGGATTACTTGACCCGCCCCATGCGTCAGTTTATAAGGTTTAAGAAAGTCAGTACCGTTCTGTCCCGTCCGGTGGCCGCGGCCACCGGACGGGACACGGCGGCGGTGAGATCGTCCCGACCCCGGATTACGAATCCGTCCGTAGCCTGATCCACCGCCGCATCCTTACAACCCGGACAGTCGCAGGGGGCATGAAATGACCCCGCATACAAGGAATGGAATTTATTATGAAAAAATGTATCGGTATCGACATTTCCAAAAAGACCTTTGATGTGCACTTTCTGCATGAAGGCTCCGATCATCATATTGATTATACTGCTGAAAACATCCGCAAAACTGTCAGAATGTTCCGTTCGGCGGAACCGGAACTCATTGTCATGGAAGCCACCGGCGGTTATGAACTTCCTCTGGCCGGGGAACTTTACGCTGCCGGGCTGCCGGTTGCAGTTGTCAATCCGGCACGCATCCGGAATTTTGCAAAAGCCGCCGGACAGACAGCCAAAACCGGCAGGATTGATGCACGCATCATCGCCCGGTTCGCAGATGTCATGGAACCTCCTCTCAGAACTGCCCGGAATGACACATCCTCTGAAATCAGAGCATTGGTTGTCCGGAAACGCCGGCTCACGGACATGCGCACAGCGGAAAAAAACCGCACGGAGCATATCCGGGATGAGTTCATTGAACAAAGCATCCGGCAGGTCACTGTCACCCCTGAAACGCAGATCCGCCTGCTTCAGGATCGGATACGTGATCTCATTGCATCAGTCCCTGAACTGAAGCAGAAAACTGAACTGATTCAGTCTGTTCCGGGTATCGGAGAAAACACTGCCGCCGCCCTGGTATCCGGTCTGCCGGAGATTGGAACCATGAACGGCAGGAAAATCGCAGCCCTCACCGGAACTGCCCCTGTAAACAGGGACAGCGGGCAGTCCCGGGGAAAACGCATGACCGGAGGGGGCCGCTGTGAGATCAGAAAACTGCTGTATATGCCCACCCTGGCCGCAATCCGTCACAATCCGGTTATCCGTTCATATTACCTCCGTCTGGCTGACAGGGGTAAAAATAAAATGGTGGCCGTTGCGGCCTGCATGAGAAAGATCCTTGTGATCCTTAACAGCATGGTTGCAAAAAACGAAGCATGGAACACGGATTATGCTTGACATTTAACACAGTCGCTACGGTGTCCCGGCGCATCCGGCTGATGAAGGGGGGCTTTGAAAAATAAGCGTCAGCCACAGCCTGAACCGGCTGGGCCCCGATCACTGCCTTAATCTGAGTCATCATGGGGACTCCCGAAAATTCACAGGCCGGGTGCTTCCCATCGGATCAACAATGAATCCAGTGGCATGGGCTGAGCGAAAGACAGTTCCGCATAGAGTCGGGAGATGCGAGGGATGTTTACCGGTTTACCAGAAATGTCACACCGGAATGATGATTTTGGAAGAGGTAACCTGTTGAAATTTAAAAGGCAGGATGGTGGAGGCGGCGGGAGTTGAACCCGCGTCCGAAAATATTCCACATCGGCATCTACATACTTATCCTGAAAACTGAATCTCGCTTTTCAGGTCTCCTTCAGGCGGGATACGCTGAAAAGCCAGCCTGTGAGAATTTGCCTTTTCCGGGCCAGGCGACCGGAAGCGGCTATCCTGCAAAGTCGACGCCCTTGGCAGATCCGCAGGAGAAAATCTGTCAGGACGATGGCCGACTAAGCGGCCATGGCGTAGTTATAATCGTCTGCGATTATGTTTAATTCCCGCGTTTAACGAGCAGCCGGAAAGCTCGGTATGCAGCCTATGCTTCTTTATCCCCGTCGAAGCCATTTCGCCCCCTTAAGGGTGAGGGAATCTGTCTGAAAGAACATTTTGATTGCTATTCAATATGAATGTATTATAATGAAGACATCTCTGTTTGTCAAGACGATTGCGATGATTTCTCCGGATTTCTGAACACATGACTTCAATGCAACTTTAAACAGATACCTGAAAAAACGGCATACTGTTGTCAAAAACCTGCTTGCTGCCCTGAAAATTTTTTTGGATTTCTGCACAGGATCTGCCCTGCTTTCAGAAAAAAATACTGCTGACATGAAAACTCAGATAACTGGCCAAAACAGACTTGCAAAACGTTCAGGGGAGAATGAGCGAACTTTTCTGCCTCTGATGAGAAGGATACTGCACTGCATTTTCCTGTATGTGTGGGCATTTCCGAACACATGTATGGGAATCCCCTTTGTTCTCATGGCCTTGTGTCCGGGTGGCAATATCCGGTGGGTCAGAGGGGTTTTGGAAGTCAGCGGCCCGATTATTGACAAATTTCTGAAAAACTGCATTCCGGTTATTGGAGGAGCATCTGCCATGACGCTGGGACATATTGTCATAGGCAGAGATCCGGAATGCCTGAATTCCGCTCGAATCCATGAACTGGTTCATGTGCGCCAGTGTGAAAGATGGGGGCCTTTTTTTATTCCGGCATACTTCACAGCCACCCTTGTCGCCTTTTGCAAAGGCCGAGATCCTTATCTGGGAAACAGATTTGAACGGGAAGCATACGAAAAGGAGGCAGAAGAACAGAAAAAACAGGATGGGCAACTGTAATACCAATTCTCTGCTGAAACCATATGTTGCGGAAGGCAAAGCCGATTCTCCGCAGATTTTGCACAGTCCTGTCCGTTTTTTGTGACCTTTGTGCCTTCCTTATGTCCTTTGCGGCTGCCCTTTCAAGGTGTGAGAAATAATCATTTAACATCAGGTTGTTGCAGACAGCCTTTTTTGATGTTGTCTGTCTGTGGTTGTTGCGATCTACGGAGTTGCCCTGACCGGTTCGTGACTCACCTTGAAAGGGCTGGTCCTTTGCGGTTAAAATTTCAAAGGAGAATTGGTATAAAATCTGCAAAAAGGTTGGAAGCAAAACGCAAAAAAGGGAAAGGTCAAAACCTTTCCCTTTTCATTTTTTGGCAGTGGGTCAAACAGCTTGCTTTCCTGATTTCAAACCTGCGTTTCACGCAGAAAAAGATTGTGAAGCACTGCTTTGCTTTCTCAACCGTGACCCATTTTTTCTTGCTTCTGACTTACTTATTTCCTGCCTGTGTATTCCGCATAAGCCATTGCCACTGTTCTGTAAATGATATGCCCGAATTTGGAGAAGGGCAGACAGATAAAAAATGTCCAGATACAGATCAGGTGCAGAAAATAAATGGTATAGGACATACCGGCCGCTCCGCCGAGACGTGTCATCTGCGTCAGCATACCGGTCAGGCCCAGGGCCAGCGCCAGTCCCACAATGAACCAATCTTTGTAAGCCGAAACCTGATCGCTTTTGCTGATCCGATCCTTGATCATCAAAGCCGCACCGATAATCAGGGACACACCCGCAATGTTGCCCAGCCATTTCACCGGGTTCAACTGGGAATAAGGGCCGTGGATGCCGAAAATGTACAGCACCACAAAAAAGATATTGGTCACAACAAAAAGTCCCAGGAACCCGAAAAACACCATCATGTGCGAAGTGGCTCTTTCCGCATTCTCTCCGCATTCCGTAAATTTCTTGTGCTGCAAAATACCGGGAATCACCTTGATCAGCGCCAGCACAAACCCCTTGGGATCAATCTTCTCTTTGTCCGTCTTCCCGTTTGCCAGCGCATCTTTGTGAATGTCAGCCGCAAAACGCTTCAGCCCCAGCCCAAATACAGCAAGGGAAAAGAAAAAAGTCGGAATCATCACAATGTCCACCAGCGTGGTGTGGATGAATTTGGCATGAACAATGGCATCCCCGCCCGGAGTGAAATCCAGAAAATGCAGCCCGAACAGATTGCCAATCAGACCGATGACAAGAAAAAGAACAGCGGGAATGGCCAGAAGAACGGGCAGTTTTTTCGGATCATTGATCATATCAGCCAGTTTTTTCGGCTCCGCATATTCCTTTATGGCATAAGACCGCACAGCCGCCAGCACATCACCCGGTTTTGCCCCCCTCGGACACAGACTGGTGCAGTCCCCGCAGTTGTGGCATAGCCAGATATCCCCGTTGCCCACCAGCCTGTCCTTCAGTCCCCAGGAAGCCGCTATCATCTCTTTTCTCGGAAACGGCCGGTTGTCCGGAGAAATGGGACAGGCCACAGCACAGGTCGCACACTGATAGCACTTTTTCAGATCTCCTCCGCCAAGCCCGATTACTTCATTGATAAATCCCACATCCGGCTCAAGCATATGTCTGTCTGTCATTTTTCATTAACCTCCCTGTTTGTCAGTTGACAGTGTGCAGTCATCAGTTTTCTGCCTGCTGTTCACTGACAACTGTTCACTGACAACTGTTCACTGATTAGAAGCCTTTGAACGGGTTCGGGCCCAGCGCCTCAACAGATTCCACAAAATCATTGATGATCTTCGGCACGTTGTCATATTCATCAATGGCTATCTCAAACTGTGCCACCCGCTCCACTTCCAGGGCCAGACTTGCCAGCGCGTCACCAATCTTTTTCATCCGGATCTGGGCCAGCTCACTGCCCTTCACAAAATGGCACTGGTAATCATCCCCATGTTTGCACCCCAGCAGGAACACCCCGTCCATGCCCTGGGACAGGGCATCCTTAATCCAGATCACATTCACAGATCCCAGGCACCGCACCGGAATCAGGCGCACATCCGCAGAATAGGACAGTCCTTTCAGTCCGGCAATGTCCAGAGCAGGCAGCGCATCGTTTTCGCACACCAGCCCCAGAATCCGCAGCGGCGGCTCCGAATAATCATCCGTGGACGGAACCTTCACGGCCTTGACCATGGAACCGATGCTGTCAATATTGTAATCCGCAAACCCGATGATGCGCTCCGGACAGGCCCCCATGCACGTGCCGCACCGTCTGCATCTTGTGGGATTCGGCTTGGGCGTGCCTTTTTCATCATCATCCAGCGCACCAAAGGGGCATTCCTCTGTGCACCGCTTGCACTGCGTGCATCTCTGGAAAAAGAAATCCGGAAACGTCATGTCCCCGGAACGGGGATGCACGGCCACACCCCGGTTCGAGCATTCCACGCACTGAATGGCCTTCAGCGCCGCACCCGAGGCATCCTCCACAGACTCCTCAAAGGTCATGCTGCGGCGGATGGCACCGGCCGCATAAATCCCGGTCCTCTGGGTCTCATACGGAAAACAGATGAAATTGGAATCACAGTACCCGTTGAACAGACCAATGTCCCGGAACCCCGGGCCCTGACGGTAGGCCAGATTGATCACCGGATCATCCGCAGTGACCGGAACCATGCCGGTTCCCAGCACCACCATGTCAGCCTTCACCGCAATCTTTTCCCCCAGCAGCGTGCTGTCCGCCTCCACAACCAGACCCGTGCCGTTTTTGGCAACCTTCACCACCTCGCCCTTGGTCAGGAAAATGCCCGGATCCTGCTGCACGGTTTTGTAAAAATTCTCATTCAGCCCCGGGGTCCGCATATGCTGGTAAAAAATGTAGGACTTGCCGTCCGCATAATCCTCGCGCACATACTTGGCCTGCTTCAGCGCCACCATGCTGGTCACCGCACCCGCATAACTGAAATCCGCATCACGTCACTTTGGCTCTGCACAAACCACCGATTTGGCCGGCCTGCTTCGTCAGACCAGACCACAGACGCCGCGGCCATTTCCTCAAACTGGTGGTTGGTCTTTCCACATCGAGGCGGGCTTCCGTATCCCAAATGGGCAAATTCCCCTCAGCAGAGTTTGTACGGACGCCACCCGCAAGCCAGAATCCACGGCTGAACTTCTCCCCATTCGGATCAGCCTTCAGAATGTCAACTTTGCCCTTGTTGTATTCCAGATACACCTCATGCAGCTTTTCCGCCTCCAGTTCCTTTGAAACATCCACCTTCATCTCCTGGAAGCGGCGGAAAGGGACATCAAGCTCAATCTTCTCCCCCGGTTTCTTCAAAGTCACCGTGAAATCCCCAGGCTGCCCGCGATACGCGCCACCACAGGAGGTTTCTTCCTGATGTTGGGATACTTCTCCATCTCATCAATCTTGGACTGCACCACAGAGGGAATCAGACTGTCATAGGGCCACCCCATGGGGGTCTGCTTGCGCACTTTGGCCGCATATCCCCCCAGGTAAGACTCCTTTTCCACTATGGTGACCTCATATCCCATCTTCGCGGCATCAATGGCTGCGGAAATGCCGCTCACACCGCCGCCGATGACCAGAATCCGGCTCGGAGAAATTCTCCAGTTTGTAAGGCTCCGGCAGTTTTATTTTCTGCACCCGCGCCATGCCCATGCGGATGTAATCCTCGGCCATCATCTGAACCCGGTCAAAATTGTCCGCATCCGCTTTTTCCTCTTCGCTCAGCATGAAGACACAGACCGGGGATGGGACCACACCACACCTTCCCGCAGATTGACCCGATCCACAATGCAGCCGTCAAATTTGAAAACATCAAAGTTCACCCGCCGGGAGCAGGCCCCCATCACCAGGGTGTTGACCCCGCCCTCAATATCTTTCCTCAGGGCAGCCAGCCCCTCTTTTCCGCAAAAACAGGAATGTGTGCTGACAGGAAGTCCCTCCTCCTCAGGAACAGCGCACAGGGCCTTTATATCCAGAGCCTCCCCGATTCCGCACCCTGTGCAGATATATACACCGTATTTCTTGTCCATGAATATCCTCCTGGTTTCAGTGCGCAGTCAGCCTGTCTGTCCCGGCTGAAAACTGCCTCACTGTTATCTGTTCGCAATGGTCTGAATCGCCTTCAGAGCCATGCCGGTTGCATTCTGGTTGGACGAAACCACATCCGCAGGTTTGTTCGCGCACCCTGCCGCAAACATTCCTCCCTTTGCAAAGTCGTTGAGGATGAATCCGTCTTCCGTGTATTCCAGATCCGCCGGCAGTTTCACATTCGCGGCACTCGGCTGCATGCCCGTGGCCAGCACGGCCATGTCCACTGTCTGGTGAATCTTTTCCCCGGTCACAGCATTCTCCGCTGTCACAGTGATCCTTCTGCTCTCCGGTTCCTCACTGACTGCGGCAACCTTGCCCTTGATAAAGAAGATATTCGGATCTTCCTTGATTTTGCTGTAAAATTTTTCATACCGCTGCCCCGGAGCCCGCAGATCAATGTAAAAAATGTAAATCCTGGCATCCGGATACAGTGCGCGCGCTATACGTGGCCTGCTTGAGCGAGGCCATGCAGCAGATATAGGAACAGTAAGGCAGATGGTTTTCATCCCGTGAACCCGCACACTGCACAAAGGCCACACTCTCCGGAGCCCTGTCATCCGAGGGACGCAGGATTTTCCCCCCGGTGGGTCCGTTGAGCTGCGCCATCCGCTCCATCATCATGTTGGTCACAATGTTGCGGTATCTGCCAAACCCCAGATTGTCAATCCGGTTCGCATCATAGGGCTCCCAGCCCGTGGCCCACACAATGGAACCCACATTCAGACTCACGGTTTTGGCCTCCCTTATCCAGATCCACCGCATCGCACCCGGAAGGCCTCTTTGCATCGTTTCGCATCCTCTGTGCCGACAATCCGCGGAGAAATCACATACCGGGCAGGAAAGGCCATCTCATGGGGCAGATACGCGGCCTTGATTCTGTCCATGCCGAAATTGAACTCATTGGGAACCTCTGCCGTGCACACCTTTGCACATTCCCCGCAGCACGTGCAGTTCGCATTCACATATCTGGGACTCAGCTTCACACGGACCTCATAATTCCCGGGTGCGCCCTCCACCTTTTCCACCTCGGCGAAAAACGAACACTTTGATGTTCGGATTGTCCAGCGATCCCGCCTGAAATTGATCTCCAGACCGCAGGTCGTGGTTCCTAACGGGAAAATACTGATTGAGCTGCGCCACTTCTCCCACCAGTTCAGGATACTTTTTCATTAAACACCTGTACCACTTCCGCAGCTTCAAGGGCTGCGGTCAGGCCGCTGATCCCCCCCACAACCAGAATGCTCCCGCTGGCAGGGTTTGTCTGTCTGTTGTCATGCTGTCCCTCCGTCCATCAAAAATTTTTGTTTGACCACGTACTTTCATCTCTGATTCCCTGTGTGTCAGGTGTCAGGTTTTCCGTGTGGAGTTTTCCGTGTCAGGTGTCAGGTGTCAGGTTTTCGGTGTCGGGTGCACAGCGCCCCCACGAACACCTGAAACCTCACCGAACACCTCACACCGAACACCTGAAACCGAACACTCACACCTGACCTCGAACACCTGAAAAAAAACCTCAGGCATCGCATGACACCGGAGGTTTCTTAGTTCACTGATTGCCGGATCCCGGAATCATACAGTCCATTCCGATTTCCCTGTCAGTCCGTTACGGAATAAGTTTGATGTAGTCTCTCTTGAAAACAGACCATTCCTTTTTGTCGGATCAAACTTGGAGTTGATAAAAGCAGGAGCAGTTCTTGTCATCCTGTCCCGGATAGTCGTACAGTAGTAGAAGCCCGGATAACGGGTTTCCTTGCGAGACGAATGTGACGCAGATGGGATTCCCACTGTCAGATCCAGTGAATGATCTCCCAGGCTCTCATCAACTCATGCAGATCACCGGCTACCAGTTTCTCATAGTCTCGCGCATGGTCTGCGACAGATCCATCACGACTTCCAGGTTCTTGCAATTGGTCAGGTAATAGGTAGTGCCCGCGCCATATTCGTACGTGGCCTTCATCAGACGGTACATCATCACGTTGGGTTTCAGGTAATTCGGGTGATGTCCTCGGCCGTTTACCTCGCACAGTTGGCCAGATACCGTGCGCACCGGTTTGTAAACAATGTCCACCAGTTCCTGCGCACTCTGTTTCAAGGTGGGTTTGAAATCCTTGAAATCAACCGCATACCACCCTGCATCTGCTTCGCGGCAGTAAAGCTCGGCATAGAGCGAGGAGAACTTGTGGCTGAAGCAAGCTACACCGTCACCGGATGTGAACAGACCCTCCACTGTGGTCATCTGCTTGTAAACCTTGCCGTTGCGGGCGCTGATTTTGCAAGCATCCGAGACCAGTCAAAATCCGGGCGAACCCTGAACCTGCACCCGGAATGGGAACCCAGCAGGTAGGGCTCGGTCGGCATGATTTCAGAATTTTTCTTCTCCGGTTCACCAGTTCTGCTTCGCGCGCACCACCGTTGACCTGACCTGGAGTCATGTCCAAAAAGTCTTCCCAGGCCTCAGACTCCAGATAGCGAGCTCCTTCTTGTCCATGGTTTTTCCCAGGTTAGCCAGTGCAGTCACGGTGTCCATGATAATCGGGCCTGACCTTCCTTCATCTCCACCAGCATCAGATGGTTGCTGGACAGGTCGGTTAATGATGTGACTGTTCCGTAAGGAGCATATTTCTCCAGCTCCTTCTTGGCATGATCACTGGCCGCATAGTTCACACCCAGACCGTTGAGGGTTTTGGCCTTGAACAGCAGGAACCACGCACCCACAGGGCCGTAACCGTCCTTGAAACGGGCAGGCGTGAAACGGTTTTCCATCATGGACAGCTCCGCACCCACTCTCATGGCCAAAGTGGTGGTGGAGCCCGAATTCCATACCGGATACCAGGCACGGCCCTTGCCCTCACCCACAGAACGGGGCTGATAGATGTTCACAGCGCCGCCGCAGGCAACCATCATGGTCTTGCATTTGATGATGTAAACCTTGTTTTCCCGCACAGAAAAACCGATCGCGCCGGCTATCTGATTCGGAACATTCGCATCCAGCAGCAGCTCAACAATGAAAACACGCTCCAGAATGTTGTCGTTTCCCAGCGCTTTTTTCGCAGCCTCGGCAACCACTCTCTTGTAGGATTCACCGTTGATCATGATCTGCCATTTGCCGGTGCGCACGGGCTGGGCTCCGGATTTCAGGGTGCCCATGGCCTGACCTTTCTTGCCATCCAGGTTTTTCCCCTCCTTGGACAGCTTCCAGATCGGCAGTCCCCATTCCTCAAACAGATACACCGAATCATCCACATGACAGCCCAGGTCAAAGATCAGGTCCTCACGCACAATGCCCATCAGGTCGTTGCGGACCATCCGCACATAGTCATCCGGCGTGTTGGTTCCGATAAAGGTGTTGATCGCGGAAAGACCCTGTGCAACCGCACCGCTTCTCTCCATCGCGGCCTTGTCACACAGCAGAACCGTCTGACCGTCCTTCATCCATTTTTTCACTTCAAACGCGGTTCCGCATGCTGCCATGCCGCCGCCGACGATCAAAATGTCAACTTCCTTCTCAACAACTTCCGGATCCTTTACGGCCTTGATTTCGCCCTTGGGTTTGTTCGGTAATGCCATACTTTATCCTCCTTAAAAATTTAACTGATAATTGATCGTTCAGATTCTTCTGTGAAAAATGATAAGGACTAGGCCAGCGCCTGGGGTTTCGGAAGCTGTCTGCCGTCCACTTCCTCCGTGCACAGCAGATTGCTCTCCAAATCCTTGCCCTTCATGTTTTCATAAGCATTGGCAGCACCCTCAGGCGTGGTACGGATGGGGAACTTGAACCGTTTGATCAGGCCGTTTCTGAACTTGCAGGTCCACATCACATCCTCTGTGCCCATCATCGGCATAATGCTGCTTCCCATCGGCACAAAGTCCGCATACCCTCTCACCTCAATGGCCTGGGTCGGACAGATCTTCACGCAGGAAAAGCATTCCCAGCACTGATCCGGCTCCTGGTTGTAGGCCTTCATGGCAGTGGGGTCCAGCACCATCAGGTCGTTCGGGCAGATGTACATGCAGGCTGTCTTGTCACCACCTTTGCAACCGTCACATTTTTCCTGAATTACGAAACTCGGCATTTACAATACCTCCTCTTAACATTAGAATTAAAGGTTTACAATTACGTCAGAGTTACTCGCGGACAAATGATTCCGTCTGCACCTCCTTTCGTAAATTCAGCCGGAAAACTTTTTCCGACTGTTAATGCCCTTCCAAAACTGTAAAGAACAGACGAACCCGTTTCAGATTATTTACCAAAGAAAATATTTTACACTATAATCGGAATGAAGTAAATATTTTTTTTCATTTCTCCTGATTTTTTTTCCGTTTCCTCTGCCTGTTTCCTGTCCGGCATTTCCAATTTCCTGAAACAATTATATAAGTGTTTGACAGGTTGCAACAGGAAAGAATTGGATACAGGATTTTTCCCAAATATGAAATATTGCCTTCCCCCTCTGAATCTGCCGCAGTTCCCTAACACCCTTTGCTTCGTATGTCAATCGTTTTTGGAAGTTATGCGGACAAAATTCAAAACAGCACAGAGTACGGGCGACAGGGAAGCGGGAGCTTTCTTTTGCTTCCCGCTCCCTCCCCTCCGCAGTTTCCCCGCCTGCATGGAATCCGGATCAGCATGGAAAGGAACTGTCTCCCAATTTTTGCATCCGCTTCATTCAAATTGCTGTCCTTAAGATGCCATTTCTGTGGTTCTGTGCGGTGACAGACTGTTTTCTGAACACCTGTGATATTGACAATCTGGCAAAGGGGATTAATTTTCTGAATTTCAAAACCGGTATCAACTGACACAGAAAAAAGGAGAAACGCATGGAAAACAGAAATGAGGAATACGAAGTCATCCCCCTTTCACCGGACGATGTCTTCCCTTTTTCCTGCTCGCGGACAGTTTCCTGTTTCAATGAGTGCTGCAGGGATATCACTCAGTTTCTGACACCTTATGATATTCTGCGACTGAAAAGCCATCTGGGCATTCATTCAAATGAATTCCTGAAACAGTATACCACCCAGCATACGGGCCCGGAAACCGGTCTGCCTGTAATCGTTTTGCGCCAGGATCATTCTTCTGACATGAAATGCCCCTTTGTCCGTCCCGAAGGATGCAGTGTTTATGAAAACCGCCCTTCTTCCTGCCGGATATATCCTTTGGCCCGGCTGGCCTCCCGTTCCAGAGAAACCGGAAAGATTGCGGAACACTATGTGCTTCTGCAGGAAGATCACTGCAAGGGACATTTTGAGAATCATCAGCAGACCGTGGGGGACTGGGTGAAACAGCAGGGGCTTGAAATTTACAATGAAATGAATGATTTGATGATGGAGATCATTTCTTTGAAAAAACAGGTGCATCCTGCTGCTCTGGATTTCAGGGAGAAGCATATGTTCCATATGGCCCTGTATGATTTGGACAATTTCAGAACCCAGGTTTTCGGCAACCGTGCTCTGGATAAACTGGAGATATCCTCCGCAGATCTGGCGGCCGCGGAAAAAGAGGACCCAGCTTTGCTGAAGCTGGGCATCCGATGGGTGAAGTATGCCATATTCGGCATGAAATGACCGCAGACAGGCAGGGGACCCAGGACATGGAACTCAAAGGAAAAGTGGCATTGGTGCTCGGAGCAGTCAAGGGCATTGGAAAGGGCATTGGGCTGGCCCTGGCTGAGGAAGGTGTGAAACTCGCGCTCAGTTATTTTGACTGGGAGGAAAGCCTGCCGGAAATGCAGATGGATTTTGCCGACTCCGGTGCGGAGCATCTGATTGTGAGAACCGATTTGCGGGATACAGAGGCCATCCCCGGACTGATTCAGCAGACAATGCAGCAGTTTGGAAGACTCGATATCCTTATTAATAATATTGAGAGGGGCGGATGGCCTGTGGTGCACGGCCCCTATGTCCGGCACCAGTGGGATTTGGAAATGGAAACCACACTGCGTGCCAAACAGTGGATTTTTCAGGCTGCGCTGCCCCATCTCAAAGCATCCGGAGACGGAGCGGTTATCAATTTCTCTTCCATAGCGGGTGTTGCAGGACGCTGCGGCCCGGCCAGTTATATCTTCAATGAAGGCTATTCCGCAGCAAACCGGGGCATTTCCCTGCTGACCGAAACATGGGCGCGGCTGGCGGCTCCGGAAGTCCGTGTCAATGAAATCATGCTGGGCATCTTTGAAACCCGCCACGCGCAGCACACCAGAGGATGGGGACTGCTGACCGGGGATCAGAAACAGGCAGTTTTGGATCATACTCTTCTGGGACGCACCGGCAGAATTGAGGATGCTGTCAGGGCAGTGAAATTTGTCATCAGGGATGCCCCTTACATGACCGGCACGGTGCTGCGTCTTGACGGAGGTTATGTTCTGGGCGGGGAAAAGATCGCACCCATGCCGGAGGGACAGGATCGCTGAACCGGATTCAGACAGTATTCCGGTTCACGGGATTTCTGCAAAAGTGGAAACATCCATTTTCCAGTAGATTCCTGCCGGATCATCCGGCCGGGGGACATAATTGAGGGTAAAGCCGTAACGCACCCCCTGATATTTGACACAGAGATGCAAATCCAGCGCGGCTCCCACCAGTATGCAGCCTTCTGCCCCGCCTGCAGCCTGCGCAAAGCTGGGGATATTCATTTTCCAGTAAATTTCTGAGGGATCGTCCGGAAAATATTCCAGAAGAAAGGTATAGAAATTTCCCATGTATTGTGCGCAGATGTTCAGATCAAGACTGTCGGCAATCTGTATGCAGGAATCTGTCAGAGAGGGGAGCATGACCAGCCCGCTTCCGAATACATTGTCTTTTCCCGGCTGCCCCAGATCCAAGGCATTTTTCTCAAGCCAGGCTTTGATTTGCGCAGGCGTGTAATCCGGATGCGCCTGTTTTGCCAAAGCGCAGACGCCGGCAGTATGGGGGGCTGCCGCGGAGGTGCCGGGAAATCCTTCTGTTCCATAGGTACGGGTGGATACCGCATCCGGAGCCACCAGATCCGGCTTGATAACATCCTCTGCATTCGGCCCCTGGGAACTGTAGGATTCAATGGTATAGGGATCGTCCCAGGGAACCGCGCCCACAGTAATGACATTGGGATTGTCCGCAGGCGGAGCCATTTTCACGGTTCCCAAAGGCAGATAATACTTGAAACTGGCAAAACTGTCCGCTCCGATATTGAGAGAGACCACCTGATCCGGCGCATCATATTTTTCCACACGGGCATAGTACCGGACACCGGATTTTGGGTAAAAACAGCATACTTCCATAGGGAAAAAAGGAACTTGCGCCTGAATCAGTGTGGAATTGGTCACATTTCTTCCATACTGATCCGTGATATGCAAATCATAGTCATCTGTGGTATCCCCCTCGCCCCAGGCCAGAACCGCATATACCGGTATGCCATAGTAAAAATAGGACGGCATGACGATTTCATTTCCGTTTTCCGTGTCTGAAAAATTCAGAAATCCGTCTCCGTCCGTATCCGTGAATACGGATTTCCAACGCTTTTCCCCGTCATTTCCCGCTGCCTGCACCCATGTGACTCCTTTGGAGACAGCGTCATCAATGGTCTGTTTCCACTGCTGCCGGATCGAGTCCAGTTCCTCCATCTGCAGGGAGGCATAATAGGAGGAAAATGAGGAACCATACGCGATTTCATAGATCAGTTCCGCAATGATGCTGTAATTGATGCCAATGGAACTGCTGACAACATTCACGCCCTGGGAGGCAAGCCAGTTTACGGCATTGTGAAAATCCACATCCCAGTCGCCCGCGTTGACCAGAAACATCTGGGCTTCCGGCGCAATGTCATGAACAATCTCGGCACAGGCAGTGCCGTGATCATATGCCAGAAAATCTCTGGAGGCTCCCATGATTTTTGCTGTGACTGTCTGCGGCAACTCGGTTCCCAGCAGACGGGAATAACCGTAAAACCCCATGTCAATCACCCCCGCTTTCACACCTTTTCCGGTCAGCCCGCTGCCCTGCCATTCATCCGCGTTGATTACGCTCCTGCCTTCGGACAGGACAGAACGGGATCGGGGCGTTACAGGCTTTTTCAGGACGCTGACCTCCGGCCACATGGCTATGGTCCCAATCTCCTGTGCCGGTACTGCCACCTGCACTTTGTTGTAGGCATGGGACCCGATGGTGCCGCCCAGAGCCTCAATTTTCCTTCTGAAATCAGCAAGCACACTGTCGGGAAGTGTTTGCAGATGATCCGCATTGAGCACAGCCACAATGCGGATATTTCCGGAAAAGCTTTTCCGGTTCCGGAGAGAGGCGGAATCCTGCCGGGATTCCAGAATCTCTTTGCGGAGAAAGGGGCCGATTTTTGGGGAAAGACTGTCCCGATCTTCCGCCCATGAAACAGATGCAAGAATACTGATAATGATAAACGGAACCATAAAAACAAAGCGATGCATGGCAGCCTCCTTTTTAAGCAGTTTGTCAAACAGGATTTAATTCATCAGCAAATACTCCCTTTTTCTCTGTTTTTCAACAGACAAAACATTTTTGTCATCAGGCCCTTTTGAAAACAATTGACATTCATCCGGCAATCCCCTATTGTCTGTATTCCCATGATATGAAGGTTGGAATGCCGCAGCAGATATTCTGTGTTCCGAACTTATAAATTTTATCCTGTTTTTTCATATATGGAAACAAAAAACGATTCTGTTTTGTCCCTGCTGGCGGTCAGCAGTGAACCGCATCTGTGCAGCGCGCTGACAGCATATGCGAAAAATGAATGCAGCGTGTTTCCTGCTGAAACCGTGCTGAAAGCACTGGATATGCTTTCTCAGGCTCCCTTTGACATCCTGCTTGCAGATCTGGAAGACTGCAAAAGAGACATTGTAAAACTTTTTGTAATGGCCAAAAAAAAGGAGCCCGGTCTGCATCTGGTGGCGGCAATGGATGCAGACACCGGAATGCCGGAAGGAAAAATCATGGAACACAGCCGCATCACCTTTATCGGAAAACCGTTCACAGCAGATGATTTCGGACAGAAGATCCGAGCCGGAATGCGGGATGCGGAAAGACGGACACATCCCCTGAGCATATTTGATGTGGTTCTTCTCTATTCCCTGTGCCGGGAAAATCTGATGCTCACAGTGACACGGCAGTGCAGAACGGAAAAAAATTCCGGAACCCTGTATTTTGAAAACGGCGGAATCAGCAGCGCGGGCAGCGGCAGCCTTCTCGGCGAGGATGCATTTTATGAAATCATGCGCTGGACGGATGTCCGGTTTGCGGAACGCAGGGGAGAAACAGCAAAATTCAGGGATATTACGCGAACCAGAGAGGATCTTCTTCTGGAGGTGATCCGGCATTCGGATCGGGAACTCCGCATGATGGCAACCCAGGAATTCCGGGTGGATGAAGTGACTCCGGTTCTGTCCGTATCTGACGGGTCAGAGAAAGAGTCCGGCGATCAGAATCCCAGTGAAGCGGAACTGACCGCCCTTGCCTGCCGGCTCGGCATTTCCAAAATTCTGAAAGAACTCAGGGATGGAACGGACAGCCTGGAAAATGCCATTGTGACAGACACAGAAGGCATGATACTGGCAGAACTGTATCCGGAAAGCGCACAGCCCCTGCACCGCATTGTCATGAATGCACTGGATTTCTGTTATAAACAGTCCCTCTGGCCGGAATCGGAAGGACTGGAGGAAATGCTCCTTTTCTGCCAGAAGGGCATCATCATGCTCTTTCCTGTTTCAGACAAAGGGATTATGGGCATTGCCGTCCGGCATCACAATTTCGGTCTGATCCGGCAGATCTGTGAAAATGCTGCGGCACAGATTGAAAAAATTCTCAGGTAAGGAAACGTGCAGTGTCAGAATGCGAACGTATCCGGGATGTTTTGGAACATCTTGCAGCAGATCTGAACGGAACTGAGGAAATCGCTGTGCTTCGGGAGGACGGAACGGTTCTCTGCTGTTTTCCGGAAAAAAGTGAAAACGCGGTAATTTTTACTGTGGATCTTCTGTCCGGAATCGGGGAGGAGATGGCCTGTCCGGAAATGGGGGACATGACAGGTCTCATTCTTAAAGGAAAAGAGCATTTTGCCGCCTGTTACCGGATACCGGACATGGATGCTGTTGTGGGGCTGTATGGAAAATCCGCGGTGAATTTCGGGCTGCTGAATTCCGCTTCCCGGAGTGCATGCTCCAGAATCCGGGAAATTCTCTATGTGCCGGAAGAATAAGCGCATTGCTTCCGCTTTCACCGGAGCGGGGGAAAGGACGGAACATGACCGGTATCCTGAACAAATCCCTTGCACTTGCCCTGAGTTGCGTCTTTCTCACCATCCCCTGGTTTCACTATCTCATCTTCCTTGCCCCGGAAAAAGCCCTGCTGCCCATGATCCCGAATCCGAATGCAGTTCTGGGTGCCGAACTCTTTCTTCTTTTTGTCATCTGTTTTCTCTCGTCCATAGCCGGCTTCACTTTTTCCAAAAGAGTTGGACTTCCGGGTTTTGGCACAGCGGAAAACTGGATGCGCGACCTTCCCCTGCTTGCCTTTCTGGGATTTGGCATGATTGTTTTTTCCTGGCTGCTTTTTGATCGTCATTTCATACAGATTTCACCGGTTTCCTATCCGGATCATCCGGTATATCTTCTGTTTTTTCCTCTCAAGGGAGCCCTTGCAGATGAAATCATCATGCGTTTCTGCCTGCTGACGATCTGCATCGGCCTTCTGCGCCGCAGAATTGCAGGGATTGTGATTGTATCCGGGTTCGCGTCTGTGCTGACCCTGAAATATTTCCGCTTTATCGGCATTTCTCCGGGTTTCAATTATCTTTTTGTCATGCAGATGCTGCTTTCCTTTGTTTCCAATTTTCTGCTCGGATATGTGTATGTCACCCGCGGACTTCTGTCTTCCATGACCCTGAAACTGATATTTGGCGCCAAATATGTGCTGATTGTTCTTTTCAGATCATGATTCTTGCTGACACTTTTTCCGGCCATCTGCGATACCGATTCGCCATTGATTTTATACAGTCCTGTCAGTTTGTTGTGACCTCTTTGTGCCGTCTTTGTGCCCCTTGCGGTTAAAACAAACCTGACAGAAAACATGCTGATAGCGGGTCAAATCCGTTGATCTGTTCGCTGATTCCTGCCCGGAAAAATCCGAACAGATTGACATTGTTGCAGAAAAAATGCAGAAAAAAAACAGGAATCCCGGATGGGATGATATTGTCAACCAGTCTGACCCACTATCAACATGCTTTACGGAAGGCAGTGCCGATTCACCGCCGATTTTATGCGGTGCTTTCAGTTTTTTGTGACCTTTGTGCCGTCTTCGTGTCCTTTGTGGTTAAAAATCAAAGGAGAATCAGTATAATACCAAATCGTCATTGAATTTGTGCAGTGCCTGCCTTTTACGTCAGGGGAGGGGGAGTCCCGGACTGAAAGGCAGGCACTGAAATGATCCGGAAATCCGGCCAGAATTCCGTTTCACTTCATTCCGGCATTCCGGAATCGGACAGACATGGTTTCAATGGCGAATTGGTATGACACGCATATGAAATCTGAAAACTGACAGAGGAGTGAACGCTGCAAGACATTGCATCTTCGCGGCATTTCAAAAAAATCTGTCTGAAAGGTGAAAAAATATGTATGCTCTGCAACTGGAAAAAATCGGTTTGCTGAAAGAAAAAGAAATTCCGATCCCCAAACCCGGCCCCGGTGAGGTGCTGCTTCGTGTCATGCACTGCGCTGTGTGCCGGACGGATGCCAAAATGTGGAAACAGGGACAGCGGGATTTGGTTCTGCCCAGAGTTCTGGGGCATGAAATCTGCGGCATTCTCCCGGAAAGCGGAAAAAGGTTTGCGGTATGGCCCGGAAATTCCTGCGGATGCTGTGCCTTCTGCCAAAGCGGACAGGAAAATCTGTGTCTTCACATGCAGATTCTGGGATTTCACAAAGACGGCGGATTTGCCGAATATGCGGCTGTGCAGGAAAAAAGCCTGATTCCCGTGCCTGACGGGCTGCCCAGCGAACTGGCCTGTCTGGCTGAACCTCTGGGCTGCACCCTGAATGCAATGGAACAGTCCGGAGTGAAAGAAAATCAGAAAGTGCTGATTTACGGCGCAGGCCCGGTGGGACTGATGGCCGGAATCTCTGCCCGGTATCTGGGCGCAGTTCCCTTTGTCATGGAAATCCGGCCCGAACGCACAGCGCTGAGCAAAGCATTCCGGGAGCAAATCGGTATGGATGTATGCGGAAATGAGATGAAATTTGACATTGCTGTCAATGCTGCCCCGTCCACCGACACATTTGCACACGGCCTGTCCCGTCTCCGTGCCGGTGGAAGTTTCTGCCTGTTCAGCGGACTGACAGACGGAAAAGAGATTTCTTCCGTTCAGCTCAATGAAATTCATTACCGCCAGTTGCAGATATGCGGTGCATACGGATGCACCAAAAAGCAGATGGAAACTGCCCTGAACATTCTCACAGAATACGGCAGGGAGGCTGCCCTGCTCACAGAAAAACAGATTGATTTGCATCAGGTTCCGGAAATTCTGCCCCGGATACTGGCGGGACAGGCAATGAAACATGTGATTCGGATAAGCAGGCAATCCTGAAGGGGCTTTGAAAAGTCTGTTTTCCCCCTTTTGAAAAGGGAGGCTGGCTTTGCGTGAGATCAGCCGGACGGAGAATATTTCCTGCATCCGCCCGGAAAGTCCCCCCAATCCCCCTTTGAAAAAGGAAGAAATGATGACCGCGGACTTTCCGGACACTCCAAACTTTCAGATATGAGAAATTTGCTGACAGGTCAAAACGATTGACATTCCGTGTTTAACCGCAGAGTTCTCTCATACCAATTCTCGATTGATTTGACACTGTCACGGGATGATCCGGAGAAATGCAAAAATTAAGGGGAGCAGTTTTTTGCACAGACGGAACCGCAATATCGGATCAAACCAATGGCGAATCCATATCAGAGAGGCACAGATTTTTTTGTATGAAACTCTTATTGAACAAAGAACAGCCGCTTTGCCCCACTGCTGAAAATTTTCTGATTTCAACCCAAAAAAATGCAAAGAGACCGCAAAGGGCACAAAAATATCCGGCTGCACACAGACTTGACACAGTTACTTAGAATGATTATATATAAAACTGTATATTTTTGGCAAAAGTCAAAACGGCTGAAAAAAATCGCAGAACGGGATTCAACCTCATCCCTGCGGAAAATCATCGGCAGATTTGACCCGCCACTGAACGTTTCTTGCATAAGGAGGTACTTTTATGAAAGGTATTTTCCTGAAATTGCCAAGTTAATGCCTTCTTCAGATTTTTGAATCTGGAAGAAGGCTTTTGCGTTTTTTTGTCCTGACAAAGCCAAACCTGCCGCAAGACAGGGACGGAAAGCCGCGGATCTCAATGAGACAGCCGGGTTGCATACGTAAGCAGCCCGGCTTTTTTATTGGAATGCAACAATCAGTAAAGAAAAGGAGAAAAAAATGAGAAAATTTTCAATAATTCTGTTTGCGATGTTTTTGGCTGTCAGCCTCTGTGGGATTGTCAATGCAACGCCATACAATGTTGCACTGGGCACATCTGTTTCACTCAACGGTGCTGATTTTTTCACCGGAGGATGGGGAGGGGGACTGACTGTGGATGCGGGCACTGTTGTGGACGGCATCTTTTTTCCCCGGAGCACACAATGGGATCAGGGAGCTGTATGGTGGGATTCCACGGATGGGGCAGAGCGTTATCTGACAATTGATCTGGGAGGCGTTTTCAGCATTGAAAGTTTTGTTGTTCAGGCAGATGACAATGATGCCTATATCCTGTCCTACCGGGATATGACAAACAATGCGTGGGTGACAGCATGGAATATTCCGAATTTTGATTACATAGGAGATGAAGACGCCTGGGGAATGCAGACCCGGCCGAATCCTTTTGATGACCTTGAAAGATATGTGCTTGCGGAGAATATCATCACAGATGCCCTGCGGTTTGAAGGTGCTTCGGATACGATGGACTCTCTTTTTTCTGTATCTGAGATACAGGCATACGGTCAGCCCATACCCGAACCTGCGACCATAGCGCTTTTGGGACTGGGCATAGCGGGTCTTGCCGGTTATCGGAGAAAGTTCAGAAAACAGGTATAAGTTTTCACGAGCTGCCCTTTCAAGGTGAGTCACTGTCCGGTCAGCGCAACTCCGCAATGTCCGGGTTTTGCAACTAAGTCCTGCTCCTGAACAGTATCAAAAAGGCTGTCTGTAACAACTTGATGTTAAAAGCTTATTTTTCACACCTTGAAAGGAGTTGGTTTTCACGAGTTATTAATCCGGCAATTTTTAATACCAAAAGTAAACATGAAATATTTTAATAATTTAAAATAGTTATAATAACTGATTGTTGTGTGGTGTTTAATTGCCGGTTTAATAAAAGGACTGCTCTTCAGAGCAGTCTTTTTTTCCTCCAGTATTTTATTACTCCGAAAGTTGGCTTTAGCCCGCCAGAAGCGCTTGACCTGTGGTTTAAAACCACCGTCTTTCAGACACGCATTGTCTTTCAGTCGGCGGTTCAGTCCGCCCAGACAGTAATTCCACCTGCTTTCAGCAGGTGGTCGTTTAATTGATACTGTCACGGAATGATCCGGAAGGTGCAAAATTAAGCGGAGCGGTTTTTGCACGGATGGAATTTCGTAATATTGGATCAAGCCAAATGACGAATCGGTATAATGGAAAAATTGCTGAAAAATCTGCGAATTCTTTTTCATTGGAAGCTGTTTTCGTTTTCCGCAAATCCGGCTGCAATCTCAGTGAAAGTGACTGTTCCCTTTTGTTAAATCAATAATTACTTGCGATATAAACATAATACGTGCTAATATTTTTGTCCGGCAGTAAGCATTCTGGATACTGTCATTGCCTTGTCCGATAACAAAATAATAAAGGTTATTTATCAAAAAAAATATACCAAGTCAGACAACCTCATATGGACGGATCAAAATGTCCCGTTTGGGTAACAATGGATTTCCTGACAAAAATTTTTTCAACTGAACGCATGGCTGATTTTTGTCCGGTGAAACTCTTGCCCTTTAATTTTTTTTATTTGTTTTTGCAGCAGGATGCAGTCCCTTCCATGTCATGCCGACAGCCCCGTCACAGGCATGGTTTCAGCATCAGTCAACATTTCCGTTCCAGTGTTTTTCGAGAATTCCCCGGCATCTCACAATGGGACCGCATTTGCTGTGATACGGAGGATAATGCAATAAATAAGAGGTTGCCGATTTTTTTGCAAAACCGGCCATGGGCTGAAAGCGTGTCCGCACACCGCTGCTTTCAGGACGCTTAAATGCTGCTTCACGATTTGTATCAGATCTGTTGATTTCTGTTCCTCAGCATCAAAGCATTCCACCATGTTATAAGCGTATCAGCAATAAAATCGCCTGTTTTGTATGTGAACTGTAGGCTGATGCAGTTCACCGCTGTTTTCATTGAGAATACGCATGGAATACATTTTTCTGCGCAATGAAGTCATGATCACAGGCCTCTGTCACCGCGAGTTTTCCGCCTCCGGAAAAATTTCAATTTTACAACGCTTTGCAGTCATGCTTAACAACTTTTTGTATTCCGACTGTTTTTTCTGATTCATGATCTTTTTCTTTGATATTGCCAAAAATTGCATCTGTCTCTTTGAATTTTTTTTTTTCAAGGCTTTGATTTCAGTGCATTGCGGGACAATCTCCGTCCGGCAAAGAATTTTGCCATATTGCTGCGGGATGGAACCTGTTCGTCAGAAAAAATCTCTTTTCTTTCAAAGCAGTTGCTGCCGCTTTGGCTGTCAGACAGGTATGCGACGGCACTGGAACGCCGGATCCTGCGAATGGCTCTTCAACAATCGGCGCAGAGTCCAGGCAGCGTCAGGTTCTCTTTTTTCCCCCAAAGATCCAGCCGCTTCTGGCCCAGTTCCGCTTCCGATGCGGATGATCCACATGCGTTTTTCACCCGGTCCGGTTTCAACGGTTCTCCGTCCGAACACTGTTTATACGGATTGCCTCCGCAGTGTTTCAGGTGTCATTTCAACCATGAATGAACGCCGTTCAGAACCATGCATTTTTGTGGCTGCGGAACGGATATCCTCAATATAATCAGTATTTAATAATTTCAGACATTTCATTCTGCACTCCTTTTCTGTCTGTTTTTTGTTCAGCAGTTGACAGTTGTCTGTACAATATTATATAATGATGTTCAAATCAGGTTCAAAATCAGTCAGATTTTAATTCATACAGTTTGGTATATTTATTTCAATAAATAGCCTTAGGAAGTTGCGTAAAAAATCCCCTTTAAACCCTTTTCCAAAATCCTCAGGGTTTATCGGTCAACTGCGTAACTCCTGCGCAGAGTGACACAGAGTTTTTCTGTGCAGAATTCAGGTCTGAAAAAAATCGGATGTTCTGAATCCAAATGTTTCAAGTAATGGTATACTTTTCCGGAAATCGCCTGAAATCCGCGGCGAATCGGCATTGCCTTCCGCAAAATATGATTTCAATGGGGAATTGTTTTTAACTCAAAAGCGACATCCTGATGTAAACAATATTTTATAGATGTTTGTATTTATAATGCTTATTATCCTTTTCTGAAATAATTATAACCGGAAAGGATTTCATGCATGATTAAAATGAACTGTCTTCCTTTTTTTGTACGATATATTTTTAAAGGAATGCCCGGTGTCTGGAAAGGTCGTCATCTGTTAATATTTTACTGGTTCGTTTTTATGCAGGCTGCTGTGCCCGGCAAAAAAACTTTGAAGGAGATTTCCCGTTATACTCCTGTTCATATACCTGAATGGCGTCTCCGACGTATTCTGAAAGCATCGTACCGGACTGTTGAAATAATCATAAACTGGTTCGCTGTGGAAGCCGTCAAATGCTTTCCGCCCCCAGAAGACGGGACTGTTTATCTTGCAGGAGATTCCAGTCATAAAAATAAAAGAGGCAATAACAATCCTGCCGTTCAGAAAGGACGCAAAAACAAAAACAGTCCCTGGTTTTTGGGAATCCGGTTTGTATTAATTGCAGTCTGCCGGGATAATTACCGTATTCCCTGTGCATTCAGGATTATTCTGCCCAAATGTCATGATGAATAGACCTCTTTCAAAAGTCATTTCCTCTTGTTTTCAATTCAAAATTATAAATACCCGCGATCAACTTGAATCTTAACTCAAATCTTTTTCTTCTGTTTCTGTATTTATCTGAAAGTATTTTAAAAATTTTAATTTTACCGATAACATGTTCTGTAAAAACTCTCTGACGTGACAACTTTTTGTTATTCCGCTTATCTTTCCGGGAAAGCGGATTTTTTTTGCTGCTTTTTTTGGGTAAAAGGCTGTTTTTATGGATTTTGTCAATACCAGGATATCCGCTGTCCGCCCTGATGACGATTTTTTCAGCAATCTTCAGTCTGCTTTCTTTAAAAATTCTGAAATCATGCCGCCTGCCCTTCGCGAAATTCAATGCCGGTATTTCAAGTGTTTTTGCATTTGCAACTGCCTGAGTCTTCAGGGTATGTCTTTTTTTTTGCCTGAACAATAAAATTTCTGTCTTTTTTCAGGACGCTGTATCGGACTCTCAGTGGCATCGGCAGGCACAGATTCGATTTCCGTGCTGTTCTTTGCCGGCTTTTTTTCTCAGGCAGTCTGAAATTTTCTGATATAACAAGTATATCCTCTGTTTTTTTTACCAGTTTGGAGCAGTTTGACTCACTCATCCCGCAATCAGCACCAAGGTGGAAATATGTCCTGTATTCCCTGTTGTATTCGGGCGTCATCAGAACCTGATCCCCATAACTCAGCCTCAGCGGCCTTCCGGATATTTTTTTTCTTTTATTTTCATGTGTTACAACAGCTTCAGCCATTTTCAGGAATGTCGTCTTTCTGACACCTGTCAGCCGTTTGAAATGCTCATTGCTTTTGTCTTTTATTTTTTCATATTTGCTCATTCTTTATTGCACATCCCTTCAAAGTCAATTTTTATACAATAAAATAAATAATTTAAATTCAAATTTTGCAAAAAGTGCATTTTTATATAATTTCCTGTGTTTAATGTCAACAGTTACTTTTGAAAGAGGTCTAATATAAAAAGGAGAATGCCCTGTTCCGTGAAACGGTCCGGAATTTTGTGCCGCCTCTTTGGGTCAGAACTGTAACAGTTGTCGGTGATTCGGCATATTGCTCCAAAGAAAATATTGAAACGGTAAAAGAAAAACACACATCCGATAACAGATGCAACTGGTTTTATGTTTTTGCCATTGCCCGGACATGGAAAACGGAAGAAAACAAAAATATTAAAAATCTGGCAACCTGTACTCCGAGAAAGCTCTGTAAACGCACCCGGATTCCGTCTGTTAACGGTCAGAAAAGGAAAGTGTTTTGGATATTCGGAAAACGTATCTGCCTGCGTCATGCGGGAGAAGTCACAATTGTTCTGACAAAAAAAGGGCGTAACACAGGCCCCCGGAATACAAAAATCCCTGTGACCAATCTGCCCGGTGCAACTGCAAGACAGGTAATATCCGTTTATCAGAGACGATGGTCGGCTGAGATTATTTTCAAAGAACTGAAAAGTGCGTTGGGTTTGGGTGAACATCAGGTTTCCAAAGACGGAAAACGGGTGGAAAAGTCTTTGGGAATTTCTGCTGCGGCTTATCTGTTTCTTCTCCGGGTCAGAAAACAGGATATCCGACCGGGAAAACCATGGAGCATTTTTCAACTGCAAAACAACTTCAGAACAGAGGTGATTACTGATCAGATTGAACATAAAACCGAACTGAAAATAAAAAAACTGAAAAAAGCCGCGTAAAATATAAGGCAGAATCACTTCATGTGTCGTTTTTGAGTTTTAAGCACAAAGGACACGAAGATGGCACAAAGGTCACAATAAACTGCCGGCACCGCCTGAAATCCGCGTCGAATCGACATTGCCTTCCGCACAAAATATGATTTCAATGGTGCTGCGTTATAATATGAAATCTGAATATGACTGACCGGAAATCTTTTATGGTCAGGTGATTTATGAAAATGAATGTCCCTGTTCAGTCACCTGAAAGATTTGACAACTTTTGGAAATCTGTCAAATCTGAGGGATGTTTTTTTCCGGAAATTGACTATGTTCTGTGGACATTTCTGTAATATGCTGAATTTACTGCAGGCAGTCTGTCCGGAATGAACCCGGCGGATTTCCGCAGACTCTGTCAGGAAACGGAAACAGAACGGTTTCCGCTTCAGATCGGCGACTCTGATCCTCCGCCTGATCTGAAATGTCCACAGAACCTAAAGACTTCCGAAGTTTTGAAAGAAAACTTCGGAAGTCTGATCTGAAAAAATGTATGAACAGCGGAAGCTATCCCTCCAGATCTTTTATTCCCTTATAGATGGTTTCAAACAGAGTCTCTATGTTTTCCTCATCCACAGAGGAAAACGCGACCCGGAGATCATGTTTGCCGGTTGAGATAAGTCCGGTCTGATATTTGTCGAGCAGATGAACCCGCAGAGGCTCGGCTTCCACTGTTTTCAGTTGCAGGCACATGAAATATCCGGAATTGAAGGGATACATTTTCCATGCATCCGCATAGTTGGGATTGGACACCACTGCTTTCACGCGGTTGGCACGGCCTTTGAGTATGGCAACCTTTTCCGCCCGTTCTTTTTGAAAATCCGGATCCTGCAATGCTTTCAGTACAATGCGCTGGCTTACATGGCTGGCATTGGACACAGTTCCCCGGATGTTGCCTGCGGTTTTCTTCTCCAAAGCCTCATAAAAAGGCCCGTGCTCACCGGCCACAATCTTGGTTCCGTAAGTGATGAATCCCACGCGAAGCCCCCAGACAAACATCTCTTTTGTGGCTCCGTCCAGCTTCACAGCCAGAAGCCGGGGATGGCAGTCGCACAGACGCGCGAACAGGGATTCTTTGATGGGCGCATCCTCATAGCGCAGACCGAAGTACGCGTCATCCATGACCGCAATGATGTTGGTGTCTTTTTCCGCCACGCCCACCAGCACTTCCGCAATGCGGTCAGCCTCTTTCTCGGTGATGGTGTATCCGGTGGGATTGTTGGGGAAATTCAGGAACACCACCACCTTGTAATTGTTGTCAGCCTCCAGCCGCACCCGTCTGGCAAAGGCTTCCACATTGAAACCGCCCTGGTCAGTGAACATGGGATAGTTGCAGATTTCCGCATCCCCTCTGACAGACATGACCAGAATATTGTTGCCCCACATCTTGTCCGGGAAAATCACCACATCATCCGGATCCAGAAACATATCTGCAAACACACTGATGCCATGCGTAATGCCTGTGGTGACAACCGGCAGACTGATGTTTTTGCCTTTCAGCGAGGGATTTTTTTCATACAGGGACTCCTTCCATGCCCGGCGCAGATCCGGAATGCCAAAGGAAGGCGCGTAGGTCAAAGCCTCACTGGGACGGATTCTTTCCCGATCCAGAAAAGACATGACAGAACGCAGGTGCATGGTGTGAAGATTCTCTGTGGCAATGCCGATGGTGGCATTGAATTTCGGATCAGCCTTTTGTTTGGCCTCCGCACTCTGACTGAGAATGCCTTTGGGAAAAAACAGCCTTCTGCCTGTCTTGGAAAACATTTCCATCAGGTGGGGGTTGGCATTCTTGATAATCGCGTTCAGTTCCTGTGCAATGGGGTTGAGACTCATAAAAATTTCCTTCCATATATTTTTCAGTTGTCAGTTATCAGTTATCAGTTATCAGTTGTCAGGTTACCAGTTGTCAGTTGTCAATAGCTGTTTACTGACAACTGTTTACTGACAACTGTTTACTGACAACTGTTCACTGACAACTGTTCACTGTTTGATCACACATCCGCCTTCAAAACCGTCTGCGCAGAAGCAGGTGGTCAGAGATCCGCTTTTTTCTCCGTACTCGGCTGTAATTTTGAGTTCATGCTGTCCTTTGCGTTTGGGAGAACAGTATTCAAACAGGTAATGACTGTTCACATCCGCGCGGATGGCAGTGGCGATTTCCTCAAATTTCACATACAGATCATCAATATTGTCGGCCCATACAAATCCTTCCCGTCCCAGAGTTTCAAGAATCTCTTTGTCGATTTCACTGCCCAGACCGATGCTGTAGATGGAAATATTGTCTTCCGCACTGTTGACGGCTTTGACTGCCTCCTCCTTAGTTTTTCTTCCGGCCTGATCCCGGCCGTCGGTGAATATGACCAGAGAACCCGCGGAAACCGTGACGGAAGAATTCTTGACAGCATTTTTCGCCAGATCCACGCCTTTGAGAACAGCTCCGTACAGGTTGGTGGAACTGTCTGTGCTGATCTCTCCGTCAATGCTGTCTATCCCTTTGATCAGCACACCGGGATCATCTGTGGAGGAAACCAGCAGATGCGTATCAGCCGCACCGTCAAACCAGTGGATTGCCAGTTTCATTTCTCCGGAACTGGCGCTGTTCTTTTCCGGCATCACGGCATTGACAAATGCCTTGGCTGCGGTTTTCAGGCTGCCCAGACTTTCACTGCCCAGTATGCTGCCGCTGAGATCCAGAAGCAGCACCCCGCTGTGGAGAAAAGTGCCGGGCTTGGGAACAATGGCCTGTCTGCTTTCATACAGGGATATGAGTTCCCCGTCCTCGTAAATCCGGAAATCCTCGGCAGTCAGGTCCGTTACAGGGGCTTCCTCATCTGTCTCCATTTTGAACAGTACCGATACATTGGCCGGTTTCTGAACCGTCTGCTTTTCAAACAGAAAAACCAGGCCCCTGCTTTCAATCACCGGATCAGATTTGCATCCGCAGGATGACTGGGGTGCAGGATCATCATCGTCATCACCGCAGCCAGTCAGTCCCAGCCAAAGTGCCATCATCACCATCCACATCACCAGCAGTTTCTTCTTTTTCATTGCTCAGAACTCTCTTTTCCGTGTTTATGGGGTTTTGAGGAAAACATTGTTTTGTGTCCGATACGCAGATTTCCGGAAAAAGAGGTTCGTGCCTGTATGACATCTGCGGAAAAATCATGCTGTATTTCTTCCATCAGGAAGGCTGGATACGACATTTTCCGGAAATCTGTTTTTTTCCCCTACTATGAAAAAAGAATTAAATCAACCTTTCCCTGTTATGGGGCATATATTTTCACCCGGGGCTTCAACAATCTTGCGACTGTTCGCTCCCTGTCGCAGACCGGGAGACTCTGCCGTGCGTTTTTCAGTTCAGGCGGACTTTCCGGTCTTTGTCTCTCACGGGATCAAGATTTCGGAGATAAACCGAAGCCTGCGCGTGCCGGTTTTCCACAAAAGGCCGAATCTGAAACAGCCAGATTTTTCCCTCTTTCAATCCCAGTTCCACATCCCAGGGGCCTTCCATACCGGGGACTGCGGCCATGACAGTTTTCACCTGCCGGGCAAAATCCCGCAACTGCCTCCGCTCCTCCGGGGCCAGAAGAGGCAGGTGGAAATTCCGGTATCCTTTGTATGATCCGCCTTTCTCCGGCAGAACATAATAGTTGGCTTCTCTGGTGGGGGAAAGAAACTGTTCGCTTCCGTCCGATTTCAGGAGCCAGGTCTCGGCTGCCTGTCCCCCGACCGCTCCGCCCGGCCCCGCGCTGAAGGCCAGTGTGATTCCCTGCGCATCAGATCCGGACACATCCGTTGTAATCATGACTCCGGATTTTTCCACAGTCACTGTGGGCATAATCAAAATGGAAGGATAGACATTTTCCGGATTGCGCATGTATTTCTGACGCCACAGAAAACCGCGCTCCGTAAAAGGGGAGGCCCAAACATCCCGTATGCCCTGCCAGATGGCCCCGGCATCCCGCACATTGAAAACCGTCAGGTTCAGCCCCGCACCTGTAAATTCCTTCAGGTCTTCCATATTGGTGTCACTGCGGATGAATACGGGAATATTTCCCATTTTTACGCCAAATTCCCTTTCAAATGCACTGATGATCTGCTGCCGGAATGCGGGCAGAAAGGTGAGTCCGCGCAGGGAGGCCCTGAATTTTTCCAAATCCCTGAGCACAGCGGTTTCAATTTCCTTTTCACTTCTGCCGCTCTGGCGTTCTGCCTCGGCACGATCAAAAACCTGGCTGAGAAAATCCCAGCAGCTTCCAAGCGTTCCGGGCATGGGCAGATCCATGTGCTGCCGGAAAACACCAAAGGGAATCACAATCCCCTGCACCACATTGTCCGGAAACAGATGTTTGAGTTCCCCCAGATTTGCGGCCTTTGGTCCGCAGATTTTTCCGGAATCCGAGGCACGAACCTGTTTCAGACCGGGCAGATGCACCATGCCAAGATTGATTTTGTCCGCGGAAATCAGAATGCGTTCCTCTTTCCGCGTGCTTTTTTCTGTAAGATCCCGTTCCTCTGTGCTCATGTCAGATTCCTTTTTCATCAGCACAGTTCCGCGCGGAGAAACTGCATAAAACACGGTCTGTCCGGAATAGGGGCGCAGCGCCTTTGCTTCCCCGGGTGAGAGGATGGCATTGGGAATGCCCAGATTCCGGGCAAGAAGCTGGACATGGGAAACCAGATTTCCCTCACTGACCGAGGCAATGCCTGCCACAGGCCGAATATCGGACGGAATGCGGGGCAGCACATAGATTTTTTCTCCGGAAAAGGAAAGAGTTTCCGCATCTTCTTCTGCCACAATCAGCTCGCCTTTGGCAAAACCCGGATTCAGTCCCCGCATACCGGGAAACGGTTTTCCCATAACCCGGTTTTGGGTTCCGCTCATTTCTCTGACCAGAGCAGCCAGTTGACCCGCAGTGTCTCCCAGGGAAAGCAGCACGGATGATCGGATGCGATCATCCATAAATCCTGATGTCAGAGGCTCAAATCCGGAAAAGATTTTCACTCCCTGCGCATAGACTGCCCGGATCATGCCGGTTCCCCATTCCGTCACCCTTCTGGCATATTCAGCCTTTTGCATGAGATGTTCCAGGGAGACATAATCTGTGTTTTCCGGCAGTGCCAGCATGGGCCTGACGGTGTCCCATTCCCAAAGCTCCAGCAGACCGCATCCGGCAGCAGCTTCAGTCAGAATATAAGTTTTTTCAATCAGTTCTCCTGTTGTGGCATGCTGCCATGCATTCATATGGCGGAAGAGAATTTTTTCCAGATCCGCAGACAAATCCGCATAGGACAGGCGTCCTCTGCCGGACTGGCGCAGCAGCATGCGGAGGCGGCTTTCCACCAGCATGCGGGAAATTCTCCGGCACTGATCTTTGCGCATACCCGGATCAGATATTTTTTCCGGGGCATTGCCGTAAAGAGCAATGAATTCCTCCAACTGGGTTCGGACAGGCGACTCGGTTGAAAACCGTTTCACATAGGAACCGAGTGAGCGGATATCCGCTGGGGCAAATGCCTTTTCCAAATCCTGTATCAGTTTTCCGGTTTTCTGCGCCGCATGGGAAGACATGCGGTTTCTGTGTTCCGCGTAAAAATTCCGGACACTCTCAATATCTGATGCTTCAGGACGGCCATGGAGTTTGACCCGCAGGTTTTCAAAGGCCCGGTAAGATTCGGCAATGCTTTTGGAATCCGCGCGGATGGCTTCCCAAAGGTTTTCAGATGCACCATGGGGAATCTCCTTCACAGCTTCCCGGAGAAGAAAAAACTGCGCTTCCACCCGCCGGATGTCCGCAAGCAGCCATTCCAGAAACTTCCGTCCCCATTCCTCCTCATCCTCCATCTGGATCGCGCCCCGGTAATACCGTGCTTTGCGGAAGATCCAGCCGTCATCTGCGGTCTGGAGAAATTTTTCGACAACAAACTGCTGCAAACGGGCATTCTGATTCCGGCTGTCCCAGAAATCCGCAAATTCTGCACCGGCCAGAACCTGCCCCAGGTAAACGCCTTTTTCCCTAGCCAGTTTTCTCGCCCATGCTTTGTGAAGGCCGTGCTGTATGCCGTCTTCGCCCTCACAGGGCTGCCGCGCGGGAAGAATGCTTCCGTCTTTGCAGAACCAGCGGATTCCCTCAAAAGGTCCGCGTTCATCCTCTTTGAAAATCTGGATCATATTTCTGATTTCCTCTGCATCCTGTGCATATGCCGGTGTTGCAGACAGCGCAGCCATAAAAAAAACAATCAGAAACAGGCAGATCCATGCCTCAGTCCCTTTTTTCATGTTCATGCCCTCCTTCCTTTCTCCGGAGTTCCGAGTTCCAGTTTGTCTCCGGATATTTCCTGCCCCGAAGTCCCGAACAGAAAGTTGGGACTCTCCAGTCGCCTGCCAATTTCTGCGTTTGATACCGATTCTCCTTTGAAATCATGCGTTCTTTTAACCGCTGAGGACACGAAGACGGCACAAAGGTCACAGCAAACTGAAAGCACTGTATAAAATCCGCGGTGAATCGGCACTGCTTTCCGCAAAGTATGTTTTCAATGGAGAATCGGTATGACATTCCGAGATTTTGAATCTTCAATGAATGTTGTGAAAAATTTTTCCGGATGCCTGCCTTTGCAGGCATGACGTCATTCGGGCGGAAACCGGAAATTTGCAAAACCCATTGAAGAAGCAGAATTTTTTTATATTTCAAAATGGAGAAAAGAGAAGAATCTCTGTGTCCTCTGTGGGAAAGAAAAACATTTTCCGCACAGTCCATATGCTGAAAACAGGAAAACAGAATCTGACAAAGCCGCATGTCACGATATTAATTGACAAACAGAGAGAATTCAACGATAAAAATCAGCATTTCTTGACACTTCCGTGAAAAATGCTGATATTTTTCTGAAAACATACAAAGGAGAATCCTTCTTATGCTGTTCAAACTCTTTCTGGCCTTTACCCTGATTCCGGCAGCCGAGATATTTCTGTTTATTGAAATCGGCAAAACCATTGGAACACTCAATACCTTTCTGCTGGTCATCCTGTCCGGTTTTGCAGGCGCGTGGCTGGCCCGGATGCAGGGAATGCAGACGCTTCTTCGGGTAAGGGCCAGTCTGGATCAGGGAATCATGCCTGCCGAGGAACTGGTGGATGCTGTGATTATCTTTGCTGCGGGTGTCGTACTCCTGACACCGGGTTTTTTAACCGATGTCATGGGACTTGTTCTGCTGTTTCCGCCCACCCGTTTTCATTTCAAACGCTTTCTGCGTCACCACTTCGATGAGTGGGTCAGAAAGGGAAATATTCAGTTTCGGAATTACGGCTCATAACGCTTTGCCAGTTTGATTTTTTAAGAAGCAAAGAAGACGCACATCGGAAAAGAAAAAAGAAATCTGATACTGATTTTACGTTGATTTTATGCAGTGCTGTCAGTTTTCTGTGACCGTTGCGCCCTCTCTGTGTCCTTTGGGGTCAAAACAAACCCGGCAGAAAGCATGGTTTCAGCGGCGAATCGGCAGGATCCTGTTTATGCAGGAAAATTTTTGAAAAAGTCTGCTGAAGACGTGAAAATTGCGGGACAGATTTAAAAAACATGCTGTATTTTCAGGATTTCCCATCTTTTTTCATTTCACTTCCCGGAAAACCTGTCCGGAAGGGAGACAGATCGCTGCGTTATCATTGAAATATCAACCTGTCTTGGGCAGTATCTGCTGCACAGGTCGACATTGTCTCCCGGATGAACCCGGCAGATCTGAAAATCAAAATCCTTAAGCAGCGCATAAAAATGGTGAAAAACCGAAATGCGCGTCTGCAAAAAAATGGGAAAATCCCTTTCCAGATGAAAAGACCGGGCAAAATGGTGAATCAGCAGATAAAAGCAGGCAGCGGAAAGGTATTTGGGACTGGGCTGTTTGTAAATTTCCGGGTAAAATTTGCTGACGTGAATCTGTCCGGAAAACAGGTTCAGGGAGAAAAGCAGTTCATGGGAAATATCCTCTCCGCTGATCCTGTCTGTGAGAACATACTCAATGCATCTGTCTTCCACGCAGCAGGAAATGCGGTACCGGCTCAGCAGTTCAGGAACGTGGATTTTCATGAAATCTGATTCCGGAAGGAATTTTTCGCTCCATTGCGGCAAGGGAAAGATTTTCTCCTGAAAGGGTTCCGGACGGTCCGTTACACCAATTCGCCATTGAAACCGTGCCTGTCTGATTCCGGAGTGCCGAAATGAAGTGAAACGGCATTTTGGCCCGATTTCCGGATCATATCAGTGTCTCAAACTTTCAGTTCGGGACACCTCCGCCCCGGATCTGAGGGCAGGTGCTGCATAAATTCAATGGAGATTTGGTATTGCACCTCCGGGTCAGAAAGCAGAAACGAAAAAAGCGGGGCACCATTTTACCCCGCTTTTTTTCTGCAAATGAATATTGCCTAGACGCATCCGGTCGGTTTGGGAAGACCTGCCATTTTGCAGGCTCCTTTGCCCGGTCCTGACGGGAACAGCTCATAGATGTGTTTCAGCTTGAACTTGGTCAGCTTGGAAAGAACCCGGACCATCGGAGCAATACCGTTTTTCTCGTAATACTCCTGAAGAATCTTGACCACCAGTTTGTGTTCCTCTGTCAGCTCATCAATGCCTTCCTGGGCTTTCACATACTGAACCCATTCGTCGCAAAACTGGTTGTAGTCCAGAATAAAACCGTCTTCATCCACATCAAATGTTTTTCCCTGATATTCAACTGTCGCCATTAATCAAACCCCCTCTTTTAAGTTTAAGTCACACCTAAGTTTAACCCACGCAAATTATATACAATACGCATTTGTATATAGCATCCCGTTCTTACCGGAAAAATTCCTGAACTTTTTATATGCCGGAATCAAATTTGTCAATATGAAAATTTCATCCGCAGGCAAAATGTTCCGATCCCCGGCCCGTCCGGCAGGGAGCCAGAACCGCATCTGCTGTGTAACTGATTCCAAACATTGAAAATTGCATTTTCATATTGACAATTGCAAGATAGCAATATACAAAATAAGAATGAAGAAAGTCAAGAAAAATAAGCTTTCCCCTCTTGATTTTTTGTGCCAAAGGGGAGAGATTTCTTTTCAACTGTTTTAATTTATATTGTTTTCTGCATTCAATCCGGTTCCGTTTTTTTGTGATCGGCATTTCGTCCGGCAGGCTCAGTCGAAGGATGAAGGCTTGGTTCGCGGCAGATGCCCGGCAGAAACCGCAGTCTGGTTCCCCGGACCTTTCCCCCTCCTTTCGCAAAAGGGGAAAAATGCCTGCGAATTTCTCATAACTGACTGTTATCAGCAGGACAAAAGGCAGAAAATGAAAATATGGCCGGAAAAGAGTCTGAATCCGATCTGCATCTTGCATTGAAGATGAGAGACAGCGCGTGCTGCCCCGGCGGTCAGTGCCTGAATGCCGTCAAATTCCAAAGCAGGAGAAAAAATGAAAATTTTGACTGTCACATCCCAATCAAAGACGGAATTTATTGATATTACATCAGATATACAGGAAACAGTGGAAAATTCGGGTATTGACGAAGGCATCTGCATGGTGTACGTTCCCCATACCACGGCCGCTGTCACCATAAACGAAAGCGCAGACCCTGCTGTGAAACAGGACATTCTTATGGTGCTCAGTCAGATGGTTCCCCGGAAAGCCGCATATCTTCACGCGGAGGGAAACTCGCCCGCCCATATCAAAGCAACCCTTGTGGGCGCATCAGAACTTGTGGCTGTGGAGAAAGGCCGTCTTGCACTGGGTACCTGGCAGGGCATTTTTTTCTGTGAATTTGACGGCCCCAGAACCCGGAAGGTCTATATCCGCTTTATGAAATAAGGGCAGCAGGGACACAGCAGGATTTGGGGAAAATCCGGTAAGGGATATAAGACAAATATCTTCTCCCCTGTTCCCCGTATCAGGGCCCCTTTTGCGTGTCAGATTTCAGTGCACTGTTCTGACTGTTTATACAGAGGAGTCTGTCATGGACGAAACAGACAAAAAACTGCTCAACCGTATACAATCTGATTTTCCCGTTGCTTCCAGACCCTGGCTTGAAATAGGGAAAAATCTCGGTATTTCGGAAAAAGAGGTGCTTGCCCGCGTGGCCCGGCTGAAGGCAGACGGCATCATCCGGCGCATCGGCGGCAATTTTGTTCCCCGCAAACTGGGTTTTGTCAGCACCCTTTGCGCGGCAAAGGTTCCCGAAGACAAACTCAGCCTTTTTGCGGAAACGGTCAACCGTTATCCGGGGGTAACCCACAATTACACCCGTGACAACCTGTTCAATGTGTGGTTTACTTTTATCGCACCCAGCATGGCGGATATTGAGACAAATCTGGAGGCCATTGCCGGGGCCACAGGAATCAGAGAAATTATCAATCTTCCTGCCACGCGGGTATTCAAGGTCAGGGCCCATTTCAGACTGTGATGAAAGATATACGTGCAGCGCTTGTGATTTCCCGTTCCCCTGCGTTCCAGGTGCAGCAGAATCTGGAACAGACTGCCCGTCTGTCGCATCAGGCGGCAAAGCAGGGCTGCGCCATTGTCTGTTTTCCGGAAATGAACATCACGGGATATGACAATTCACGGGAGATCAGCCAAAGTGCCCAGCCCATTCCCGGGCCGGCAAGCAACAGGCTCATCCAGGTGGCGGCCGATGAAAATATAACAGTTCTGGCCGGAATGGCTGAACAGGATCACAGGGGCCGGATTTATGCCAGTCATCTGGTGATACGGCCGTCGGGGGAGATTTCTGTCTATCGGAAACTGCATATTGCTCCGCCGGAAAAAGAAATATTCTCACCCGGAGATGCGGTTTCCGTATTTGAGGCCGAAGGAATCCGTTTCGGCATTCAGTTGTGCTATGATGCCCATTTCCCTGAACTTTCCACAGTCATGGCTGAAAAAGGGGCGGATTTGATTTTTGTTCCCCATGCCTCTCCGCGGGGAACATCCGAAGAAAAGTTCAATTCCTGGCTGCGCCATCTGCCTGCCCGGGCCTATGACAACAGTGTGTTTGTCATGGCATGCAACCAGAGCGGAGACAGTCAGAAAAAAGTGAATTATCCGGGAATTGCCATGGCAATCGATCCGTCCGGCAGGGTGATGGGCAGAAAATTCAGTCAGGGGGAGGCCCTGCTTGTCACTGATCTGAGGGCTGAAGAGCTGGAGAGGGTTCGAAGCCACAGAATGCGTTTTTTTCTGCCCAACCGCCGTCCGGGACTTTACAAAAGGGCCATGAACAATTCCTGAAAAACACAGCCGAGGCTATCATGCTGTCATTTATCAGATTCCGTGATTTTCCTGTGCGCATCAAATTTCTGACCCTGTATTCACTTCTGTTTACCTTTGCTTTGGGGGGAGGAACCCTTACCATATGGCATTATGTGAAAAAAACCGTGGAGCGGAACACAGAGAATGAACTGGAAAACGTTACCCGGACCATACGGAACATGGTGGAGGCCACAGCCAGTGCCTCCATACAGAATCATCTGAAATCCATCGCGGAAGCCAACCGGAACATGGTGGAAACCCTGTACATGAAGATTTTTGATCGCAGTCTTTCCGGCGGTTCCGCTTACAGACTTATGGAAGAGATGATTCTTTCCGAGGATTCCGCACGCAGACTCATAGAAGACATGCTCAGACGCCAGACCATTGGAAAAACCGGGTACGTGTATTGTCTCAACAGCAAAGGTGTGCTTGAAATTCACCCGAAAGATGCTCTGCGGGGTTCAGATGTTTCCGCTTATGACTTTGTTCAGAAACAGATACGGATGAAAGAGGGCTATATTGAATATGACTGGAAAAATCCCGGGGAAGACAGGGAAAGGCCCAAATCTGTGTGCATGACGTATTTCCAGCCCTGGGACTGGATCATTTCCGCATCCTCCTACCGGGAAGAATTTGTTGAAATGATACATCCTGATGAATTCAGCGAAAAAGTGCTTTCCATCCGTATCGGGGCCAGCGGTTATTCCTATATTATGGACCCCCGCGGCAATGTGATCATTCATCCTGAAATTGCGGGAAGCAATATTCTGGAAAGCAGGGATACGGAAGGAAGGTATTTCATCAGGGAAGTCTGTGAGAAAAAAAACGGAAAAATCAGATATATGTGGAAAAATCCCGGTGAAAGCCGCGCCCGTGCCAAATGGATTGTTTTTGATTATATCCCTGAATTTGACTGGATTGTGGCATCCTCCGCATATGAGGATGAATTTTACGCTCCTCTGAAAACTCTTGGGAAAATTATTGTTTTCACGATTCTGGGAACGCTGCTGCTTATGATTCCCCTGACACTGTTTGCCACCTCCCGCATACTCAATCCTCTGACCCATGCCTCTGAAGCTGCCCGCTCCCTTGCCCATTTTGATCTTTCGGTCAGCGTGAATCCCGAAGGCAGGGATGAGACAGCCCAGCTCCTGCAGTCTGTGAAACTGATGATTGAAAGTCTGCGGGATATTATCAGCAGAATTTCAGAAACAGGACAGAAAGTGGATCTTTCGGCAGAGAAAATATCGAAGACCATGGAGGAACAGGCGGCTGTCAGCGTTCAGCAGTCTGCCGCTGTTTCGGAAATCTCTGCCACCATGGAGGAATTTTCAGCAACCTCGGCACAGATTGCGGAAAACGCGAATTCCGTTGCACAGATAGCGGATCAGACATTGAAAAGCACCAAAGAGGGCGTGAATTCCATTGAAGAGGTGATGCGGAAAATGGATCGGATCAGCGGGGACAATCAGAACAACAGCAGAGAGATTGCCGCATTGCGCACAAAAACCGATGAAATCACAAAAATCATGGGGCTTATCAACAATATTGCGGATCAGACCCGTCTGATTGCCTTCAATGCGAGCATTGAGGCGGCCGGTGCAGGTGAAAAAGGCAGACGGTTCAGTGTGGTGGCTGCTGAAATCCGCAGACTGGCTGATTCGGTCACACAGTCCACAGACGAGATTGAAGCCCGGATCAGCGAAATCCGGGAGGCGGTCAACCGCATGGTCATTGCCTCGGAAGTCAGCACAAAAGGGATTGGGGAGGGTATGGAATTTTTCACCCATACGGTTGCCCGTCTCAATGAGATTCTCAGCGGGTCCCAGTCCACCACAGATGCAGCCCGGCAGATCTCCCTGTCCACCCAGCAGCAGAAATCCGCCACGGATCAGATTGTGGTTTCTCTCAAGGATATTGCCGCAGGTGCAGGTCAGACCTCTGCGGCCATTACCCATATTTCCGATGTCAGCAGGGATCTGAAAAATTTTTCAGAGGAACTCCAGACCATCATCAGCCGTTTCACCCTGTCCCGCAGGAGATGAATTCCCATACACTTCAACTGCCTGTTTTAACATCAGATGTTCTTTGAAAAAACTTGATTGGGGGATAATGCCAAATCGACATTGAATTTATGCAATGCCTGTCTCCCGTTCCCGCGTTCTGCGTCAATGGGATTACGTCAGGCGGAAACGGTTTGTCCGGAGTGCCAAACTGAAAGTTTGGGAGTCTGCGGTTTCTGCCGTACTTTCCGTCAGGCACTCCGGGTGTGCCCGGCCAAAATTCCGTTTCACTTCATTTTGGCACTCCGGAAATTCCCTGACCTGACGGCATTGATGCAGAGCACGAGAATCAATTTCTGCTTTGCAGACAGTATCCGGCCTGTTTCAGCAGGAATCACGGGTTTCTTTCAGGGCAGTGCCGATATGCCGGATTATCGTCCGCGCCAGTCCACCCCGCAGTTTTCATTGAAACAGGGCATTCTTCGGGAACCGCTCTTTCCGGGTCAGAGGGACGTTTGTACCACAGGCGGCAGAGGGTTCTGGAAAAGGGTGCAAAGGGAATAAGAAATACAGACAGGCTGAACAGCCAGGTCTGAACCGGTGAGAACCAGTACAGTTTCCGCGGTGAGGATGCAATGAATTCATCCCGGATGATGCAGAAATCCATTCCCCTCTTTTGTCCCCACCTCCGGATTTTCAGGGAAAATCCGATTTCCTCAGACGCATACACTTTTTCATCAAATCCGCCTGCGGCCTCAAATGCCTCGCGCAGGCAGAAAACAAAAGAGCCCGCGGCCAGTCCGAATTTCAGGGAGATCATATTCCAGAAATCAACCACTTTTTGGACAAAAGGGGAGGGAACTGTCCCGAAATCCACCCGGATACCGCCACCGCAGCATGTTCCGCTTTCCAGCTTCTTCAGGGCAGTTTTCAGAATTGCAGGGGTGATGATGGTATCTGCATCCAGAAAAATCAGCCAGTTTCCTTTTGCAGCTTTGGCTCCGGCATTGCGGGCTCTTGCAATCTGCCTGATCGGCTCGAACACCACCCGCGCGCCGTATTCATGGGCAATCCGGCCGGTCTTGTCCGTGGAATTGTTGTCTGTCACAATGATTTCCCCGGTTCTGTCTGTTTCCTGCATGGCAGTGTTCAGCGCATCCAGCGTCCGAGGCAGCCATTTCTCTTCATTGTATGCGGGAATGATAACAGAATATGTTTTGCTCATAAAATTTTGCATTGTCTCTTCCCATGCAGGAATATCCATGTTATTATATAAATTCTCGTATGAAGATTCCATTTGTCACCGTTTATACAGGGAGCTTGAAGCATTTGCAACCGCTTATTTTTATGAAATATATATCCTTTCTTCTTTATTTCATCATTCTGATCCTGTCAGCCGTTCTTTCCGGCAATATCCATGCTGCTGAAAAAAGCTTTTTCATCCGGAACCGTGACATTGCGCTGGATCTCAGCGGAATCGATCCGGATTTTCCCAAATACACCACGCAGCTCATGAATCTGGCAAATCAGAACGCACAGGCGACAAGACCGAAAACAGTGGGGCAGCTCTCCGAGCTGATTCAGGAATTTCCGGGAAGGGAATATGGGGAATGGGTGCAGTGGTACACAGCGCAGAAACCGGAAGCCATTGATCAGGCTTCGGAAAAACTGTATGATATGATTCTGAAACTCCGCATGGCAGCCGGAGAGATTGACAAAGCCCTTGTGAAAAAATGGGTGGAAAATCTGGTTCTGACCAAAAGTTATGCGGGACTGCGCTTTCAGAAAAGCATCCTGAAGCAGATTGCGGATGCAAAAAAAACATCCTTCCGGCTGGCAGGCCCGGATGAGGAATCAAAGGGAATTGACGGCTATATCGGTGAGATGCCCGTGTCTGTCAAGCCTGTTTCCTACAAATCCAAACCTATGCTGCCGGAACAGATTGATGTGAAGATTGTTTATTACGAAAAGAAAAAACGCGGCATAAAGATTTTCTGGGATTTCTGAACGGATTTCAATTCCGCAGGTTTCATTTTTTGAGCAGAATTAATATCTTCTTTTCCGAAGCGTCCGTTTGGCGCGTTTTCCTCCCGGATCCGCAGGATTCACCTTTATATTCCGATCATCAATGAACTTTCCGTTCAATGCCTTGATCGCCTGATCGGCCTCGGAGTTGCTTGGCATTTCCACAAATCCGAATCCCTTGGATTTCCCGCTGAATCTGTCCATGATAACTTTCACGCTCTCCACTGTTCCAAACTCCTCAAACATGCCCCTGAGGCGATCCTCTGTAAGATTATAGGACAGATTGCCGACATAGATATTCATAAAAAAATCCTTTCGTTTTTGGATATCAGAGACTTCCGAAAAATATTTTGGCTGTGCGCCTGCCGACCGGCAGGGCCCCAAAATGAGAAACCGGAAATCGGTATTGCACACAAAGGAAAGGGCATTTCTTCTCTGTCTCGAAGAAATGCCCTTTCTGAAGCAGACATGGGAAGTTAATCTACGGTAACATTTACAGCCGAAGGACCTTTCTGTCCTTTTTCTATCTCAAAGGAAACCCGGTCACCCTCATTGAGGGTTCTGAAACCGGATGCATTTATTGCAGAATGATGAACAAATACGTCCGGCCCGTTTTCCTGCTCGATGAATCCGAATCCTTTTTGCTCACTGAACCATTTCACAGTTCCTTTTGCCATGGCAACATCCTCCTTTCACAAAAATTTCAACGTTTCAAACAGGAGGATGCACATCTGCCAAAAATTTCCTTCCGAGCGAAACTGTCTCCCCTGCAGCGAAGGCGGGACTTGATTGATTTCTGAAGTGTAAACAATATTTGATGCGAAAGCAAGGAAATTCTGATAAATCTGCAAAAAGCCTGTTTTTCCGAATCCGGCATCTTTTGAAATCTTTTTCTCTGAAGGCTTCAGATTCATCTGCTTTCGGGCAGTAATGCCGATTCGCCATTGAAACCATGCTTTCTTTTAACCGCAAAGGACACAGAGAGGGCACAAGGGTCACAGCAAACTGACAGCACTGCATAAAATCAGCGGAGAATCGGTATAAGGTCAGGAAACAGCTTTGTTGGGAAAAAGAGGTGTTGTCAACGTCTGTCTTTTCCGCCGCACAAAACCGGAGCATCGCAGTTTCGGCAAAAAAACAATGGATTTGCTTGACTAATTCACGCTCAGCCTTTACTTTGGGAACGGTATCTGTTTTCCTGTTCCAGGACTTCGGAAGCGGAAAACAGTTTTTTTTATTGCAGCAGGAAGAAATATCTGTGTTCATCTTTTTTAATCTGTGGTTAAATGCAGAGGAGGAGATCAGGCACGGGGTTCACCGTCATGAAGGGGGATTTTTGATACCCTGTCCATGATTTTCGGGCAGGGCCCCTAACAGAAAATAACAAAAAATGAAAATACGTATTCGGAATATCAGCAAATCCTTTCTTATCAACGGAAAGAGGAAATTCACGGTTCTCAGGGACATCACCTTTTCCATCGGGGATGGAGAGTTTGTGGTCATACTGGGGGAATCAGGATGCGGAAAAACCACCTTTCTGAATCTTCTGGCCGGGCTGCTTCCCCTCACTTCAGGGGAAATACTGGTGGATGATCAGAAAATTGAGGGCCCCCATCCCTCCAGAGCCATCCTGTTTCAGCAGCCAAGCCTTCTTCCCTGGCTGACAGTGGAAGAGAACATTGTCTTTGGATGCAAACTGCGCGGGGACACGGAAAATCTTCGGGAACGGGCCGAGCGCCAAATCGGAATCATGGGACTGAAGGGATTTGAAAAAGTTCGTCCCCATGAGCTTTCTTTGGGCATGGCTCAGCGGGTCTGTCTGGCAAGAGCTTTGATCGGACATCCGCAAATCCTTATTCTGGATGAACCGTTTTCAGCGCTGGACACCTTTACCCGGAACTATCTGCAGCAGATGCTGCTCCAGTTCTGGCAGACAGAAAAATTCACGGTGGTTTTTGTAACCCATGATATCAATGAAGCCCTGCTTCTGGGAAACCGGATCGTGCTGCTGGGCAGACGCCCCTGCCGGCTGGTGGGAACCTTTGATGTGAATCTGCATTATCCCAGGGACATTGGCAGCAAACCCTATCTGCTCATCCGTGCCAATATTCTGCAGCGGTTTAAAAAAATATTTCTGGGCAACCAGTTTGAGGTATGAGGAAATATGTCATATCCGCGAAACCCGGTATCCGGAATATGCTGATCCGGCCTGCGCCGGAATGACGGAAAAAGAGAACCGTCAGCGGATTTTCCAAAGGACTGTGCAGCCTCATTGATTTGTTTGCGGGAAATAAGGGAAAACTGCTATGCTCAGCCGAAGACAGTTTCTGAAAACAGCCGCAGTCAGTGCAGCCGCACTGACCGGAACCCTGATGCCGGGCCGGGTCTGTCCCGAAGAGCCGGAAACTGTGCGCATCGGTTATCTGCCGATTACAGATGCCACACCGCTGCTGATTGCCCATGCAAAAAATTATTTCCGGGATGAGGGCCTGAAAGCGGAAAAACCTGTGAAAATCCGAGACTGGTCCACGCTTTCCGAGTCCTTTCTCAGCGGAAAGTTCAACTTGGTTCATCTGCTGCTTCCGATTCCCATATGGATGCGCTATCATCTTCGTGCACCGGCAAAGATCATGGCCTGGGATCATACCAACGGCAGCGCGATTACCGTGGGATCGGACACGGACATCAGGAGTTTTGCTGACCTGGGGGGCAGACAGATCGCAGTGCCCTACTGGTATTCCATGCACAATGTCATCCTGCAGATGGGACTGCGAAAAGCAGGGCTGAAACCTGTGATACGGCCCCAGAGCGCTTCCCTGAAATCCGATGAAGTGAATCTTTTTGTTCTTCCGCCTCCGGAGATGCCCGTGTCCCTGGCTGCGAAGAAAATTGACGGCTTCATTGTGGCTGAACCGTTCAACGCATTTGCCGAAATAAAAATCAGGGCAAAGATTCTGCGCTTTACAGGCGATATATGGAAAAATCATCCCTGCTGCGTGGTGGTCATGAATGAAAACCTGATCCGATCCAAACCGGTGTTTGCCCAAAAGGTGCTCAATGCCATTGTCCGGGCCCAGTTATGGACATCGGAAAACATGTCCGAAGCAGCAGAAATCCTGAGCCGCAATTATCTGCCTGCCCCCGCGGATGTGGTCACAAGAGTGTTCACCGGATATGCAAACCTTCCGGAATACGGCAAGGGCTCTGTCCCTCAGGCCGTTGTGCATCCGGAATGGAATATCGGCAGGATCGGATTTCAGCCCTGGCCCTTTCCTTCCGCCACCCGCTTTATTCTTGATCAGATGCGTCAGACCCTGGTGGAAGGGGACAGGGCTTTTCTGGAAAGACTGGCGCCGGATTTTGTGGTAAGGGATCTGGTGGATTACCAATTTGTGAAACACGCGATTATGGAAGCCGGGGGCCCGGGAAAATTTGCCTCCCATGCGTTTGGAGATTCCTGGGATCGGGAAGAAATCTTTGAACTGTAGGTTTTTGATGCCTTTATACCGAATGATTGACAAAAAATCCTCTGCATCTGAATCTGATGCAAATGCAGAGACAACTGCCGGCCGGATGTGGTACGGATTGGCCGGAACAGCCTTTTTTCTCATTTTATGGACAGTGATCGGTTATGCCGTGTTTTCCGGACCGGAATACCAGCAGTTTTCCGGATTTCTTCCGATCCCCACCCTGAAGGCTTTGCTGAGCCTGATGATTGATGCGGATTTCTGGTTTTCGGTCGGTGCCAGTCTGAGCCGGGTCGTTATTGGTATCTTTTTTGCTTTTGTTACAGGAGTTCCTTCCGGGCTTCTGATCGGTTTTTACAGAAAAATAATGCTGCTCACCTACACCCCCATCCAGTTTTTGCGCATGATCAGTCCCCTGTCCTGGATGCCCATTGCCCTGCTCATCTTTCGGAGTTTTGAGTCGGCCATCTGGTTTCTGATTGCCATGGCCACGGTCTGGCCCATCATCATCAATACCGCGCATGGCGTTTCCCAGGTGGATATTCACTGGATCAACATGGCGCGCAACCAGGGAGCAGGGGATCATCAACTGCTCCTGAAGATCATCATTCCCGCGTCCATTCCCTTTATCCTCACCAGTATCCGGCTGGCTTTGGGCGTGGCATGGATTGTTCTGGTTCCTGCCGAATTTCTGGGCATATCAAGCGGTCTTGGATATCTTATCAATGATGCACGGGATACCATGTCATATGACCGGCTGATGGCCATTGTCATTGCCATTGGTCTGATCGGATTCATCCTGGATGGGGCAGTCGGTCTGTTTCAGAAAAGGATGGGATAACCTGCACCTGCCCTTATCGCAACATGTTTCAGATTTCCTGCTTTTCTCTTTCAACTGCGGCAGCAGTTTCCACAGAAAACGGAACGCCTTCCTCATTTTTCTGATTTTTTTCGAAATTATCCTGACAAGATTGGCTGCGGGACAAATCCGCTGATCTGCCCATGCAATGTCGGCCCGCTGTTTCCGCTCTCTGCACCGATGCCTCTGACACGGGGAGGAAGGAGTCACAAACTGAAAGTTTGGGACAGTGAAACAGTTTCGACCCGGTGCCAAACTTTCAGTTTGGCACTCCCCTGAACCGCTGTCAAAAAAAGATGCACTTTCGACACTATTGTCGAGACAAAACAGGCTTTGTCGAGGCCATGTCCCATATAAAAAATATAAATGTCTGATATTGCTGATATGCACAGTCTGGCACGCTTCTTGATATATGTATGGTCAGGATTGAGACATGAAATCTGGGAACCTCTGATGTTTTTCCAAATCATCAGGGATTGCAGAAGGCAATGCAGAGATGCTGCTCAGATTTCATATGATGCGGCGGGCTTATTCTGCTGCAAAATTTCAGACAGCATAAAATCAAAAGGAGAAAGCAATGGGCAGATTCATTTTTGCAATGGGATGTGCGGCAGTCATTTGTGCAGTGACAGTTTTTCCGGCCTGGAGCGGGGACGGAAATATGGGAAAGAATACGGGCAGCAAAACCCTGCTGTATGCAGGCAGCGGACACGGCCCGGGCGATGGCACAGGCAATGGCGGTTCAGGCCCCAAAGACGGAACCGGCAACGGATGGAAAAGAGGGGACTGTCTTTTTCCGGATGCAGCTATGGAAAATCCCTGCTGCGGCATGATGGCAAAAGGCCGTGGAAACGGCGGTGGCAATGGCAATGGTGGCGGACACGGCCCCGGCGATGGCACCGGAAATGGCGGTTCAGGCCCCAAAGACGGAACCGGCAATGGATCAAAAAGCGGCACATGCATCAATTCCTGATTCTTCCGGAATCGGGATGCGCCTCAGCAGTATGGCGTTGAAAACCCGGAGGTTCCATCTCCGGGTTTCAATGTCATTAACTGAAGTTGGGAACGCTTCATCCGGAGTGCCAAACTGAAAGTTTGGCCACTCTTCCCACTCTTGCGTAAATGGAGTTGATCGCCGGGCATGAGTGCGGATGTTATCAGCAGAGACATTTGAGACAAAGGAGAAGAAAAATGAGATTTATGAAAAGCATAATGATTGCATCACTGGCAATGGTCATGAGTATGGGAATGTTCGGACAGGTTTTTGCAAAAGGCGGATTTGGTCAGGGGCAGGGGCAGGGAAACGGCATGAATGCCTCCTGCACAAACCCCAAATGTCAGGCTTTGGCAGACGGGACCTGTCCCGCAGCCAACATTTTTGACGGGGAAGCTGTGACTGTTACCGGAACTGTGTCTGAAATCCAGAATTACAGACAGGGTGTTCAGATTGACACCGGCACGGAAACAGTGACGGTTTACGGACTTGGGCCGGTCTGGTACTGGGAGCAGCTTGATGCTGACTATCCGGCTGTGGGGGACACCATCAGTGTCAGTGCATACAATGTCACTCTCAGCGACGGTTCTGTGAAAACTGTGGCTGCAAGTGTGTCAGTCGGAGAAGAAACCATTGCCCTGCGTGATGCGGATACAGGGTTGCCGCTCTGGCGGGGGCATGGCCGGGGACAGGGATTCAGGGGAAAGTGCCCATTCGGAACAGCACCTGCCACTGAAGCAGCAGAATAGACAATTCCCTCAATTCTTTGGCATAAAGGATACAGGCATTTCCCTCCTGTGTCCTTTGTTCATTTTTTTGACGGCAGGTCAAACCTCCGGACAATGTCATCCCATCCTGGATTCTGATTTTTCAAATTTTTTCTGTGATAATAGGTATTTGTTATTAATTTTATACAATGGGCTGTGTCCTTTGCAGTAAAAATCTCTCATAACAAACCTCACAGCAACGCATGGTTTCAGCAGAGATTCGGTATAATAGTAATCCGAATAGTAATCCGCAGAGATTTTTTCGGGAGTGCAGAAAACGGTTTGCCCAATTTTTGCGAGCCTCCGGATGCGGCTGTGTCCAAAAAGTAATGCGTTTTTTTTCATCCATCCGGTTTTGAAGGCCAAGAATGCATTGTCCTCTGTGGCTTTGTGGCAGAATGAAAATACCCCTGCATACAAAAAATTTTTTCCATATCATTTGGAAAAAAAGTTTTTCATGCCGCTTTTATCTTGACTCTGTTTCTCTGCTGCCATATGAAAATCTGTCAGACTTGGGACATGTTTTGAGGGATGCTGCATCATCATCAACCTCTTGGTTTTTTTCAGACAGGAAAATTGGGGGAAGAGGGCAAAAAAATGGAACCTGTCTGCAAAACCGCCGTGTGTATTCTGCTGACCGCATTTTTCTGCTTTGTTTCCGTGAAATCCGTATCTGCCCTGGATACCTCTCTTGAATTCAGCACCGGATACAATGACAATGTTCCCAAAACTCCGGATGCAGAAGGATCGGGTTTCTGGCTGTGCGAAATCAGACTGCTTCAGCGGCTTTTTTCCGGATCCGCTGACGCGGAGGGACAGATTTCTGCGGAAGCAGCGTATCAGGATTATTTTCGCACAGGGGACAGTTACCACCTGCAGGCTGAAACAGAACTGGCCTGGCCCCTGTCTGATGGCAGAATCATTCCCGGCATTTTTTCAGATGTGCTGGTTTACCGTGATGATGCTGTGGAAGAGGATGAACGCAGTGAAGTGACAGCAGGCGGATTTGCCGACTGGCTGGCAAGTCCTTATCTTACTTTGGGGATCCGGCAGAGCTGGTCATGGGCTGATTACCGCAATCCTGCGGCCGGGTGCGGCTGCCGATCAACGCTGTCCGGGCAATCTGAACATGCCGGGGGAAAAGGCATGAATTCCGATCACAGTTGTCTGACAGAAAACAAAAACCGCGATGACAGAATGCAGACTGTCGGCATTCACAGCACATTTTATCTCAGCCCCGCACTTGCGGCAGAAATTCTTGGGGAGCATATCCGGAACAGATCCTCTGTAAAAACAGAATCTTGCAATGAAAATGCTCTGACAGCGTCTGTGGCATGGAATCCGTCTGAATTCTGGGAAATTTCTGTTCTGGGCTCTGCCCGGCATCTCCGTTATGAAAAGGCCATGCACGATGAGGATCGGAAAGACACTGTTTTTCATGCTGCTCTCCGTGTCAGCCGCTTTATCGGAAAATTTGAACTCCGGGTTCAGGCCCAGTGGACACACAATGATTCTTCTGAGGAAAAGGAAGATTACCGTCAGCAGGTGATGCAATGCGGATTTGGCTTTTCATTCTGACAAATCTCTTATGGCTTTCTGCAGCAACTGTCTGTGCTGAGGAAGCTCTGCTGGGAACGGTTGAGGCCATTGATCGGGACAAGGGGGAACTGATCCTCAGGGTCACAGATTCTTCAGCAGACAGGGGGCACAAGATAAGTGTCTTTCTTGATCCTGAAAATATGCCATGCTGCATTGGCATTGGAAAGACAGTCCGGGTATGGGGAAGTTATGCAAAGGGAAATTCATCAACCTTTCAGGCAGTGACTGTCAGGGGAAATTCTTTTCAGGGAAACGGACATGATCCCACAGGTGTGCGCTGCCGTATCGGTCGGGGAAGAGGTCACGGAAGGGGCGGTGCAGGACACAGATGAAAAAAATATCCGGCATTTTTTCTCAGCGCCGGGCATTTTTCCGGCTTATGCCCGCATGGAAGGGCAGTCTGATTCTTTTCAGTCTGCTGATTCTCAGTGTGCTGGTCTATTTTTTCTGGCAGGAACATCAGCTCCGGCAGGTGTTTCTCAGCCATTCTTTGGAAAACTCCCGCATGCTGGGTGCTGTGATTGAACGCAATGCGCAATCCGCACTTTTGTCTCAGGAAACTGTGGAAAAAATTATCAGTATCTTTCTGGGCAATACTGCGCGCTTTGTGGAATATCTGGATGGCATAGAAGCCTTTTCCTCTTCTGAACTTTCCGCTTTTGCAGAAGAATCGGGCCTGACCGGAATCCGGATTATAAGGGAAAAAGGGGAAATCAGCGAAGGTCCTCCGGGTTGGGCCGCGTCGGAAGAAATTTCCTGCCTTTCTCAGCCCCGCATTCTTCATCATCTCCCTTCAGTGCATCTTTTTCTGATGATATGGCCTTTTGCAGAAAAGCAGGGATGTGTGATGGTGGGATTTGACGCTGCGCATATTGAAACCCTGCAGGAGCAGATCGGACTGCCCCGTCTGCTGGAAACCCTTTCCGTTCTGCCGGACATACAGTATCTGCGCCTTGAAAATTCAGGAGAAACACACGACGGTTCCAGCGTTTTTCTCAAACAGTATCAGGGACGGCAGGTTGCGGAAACCCGGATGCCCTTTGGCAGTGAAATGCTGGTTCTGGGAATGGACACCAGCCATTTTCTGGACAGATGCGATCAGATGCGCAAAGAATTTTTCTTCTTCAGCGCGATTCTGGCTTTTGCCGGTCTGTTTTTTTCCTGGCTGTTTCACCGCTCCCAGACTCTGTATCTGAGCCGGATTCGGGAAGTGGAGCGGGAAATGGCAAAAGAGCGGGAGGATGCCTCACTGGGACGGGCCGCGGCATCCATTGCCCATGAAATCCGCAATCCCCTCAATGCCATCAGCATGGGACTGCAGCGCATGCAGATGGAAGTGGAGGAACTGCCGGAGGAATACCAAATTCTTGTCACAGATATGCTGCACGCGGTTGCGCGCACCAATGGCATTGTTTCCGATATTCGGCGCTATGCAGATCCGCCTGCTCCCATCTCCGAATCTGTCCTGATCGAGCCGGTCATCAGCCGCATCCTGGGACTTTATCGGCAGAAATGTACAGAACAGAACATAAAAACAGATGTTGCGTGTTCAAGGGAGCTCAGGGTGGCAGGTGATCCCCGGATGCTGGAACAGATCCTGGAAAATCTGATACGCAACGCGGTGGAGGCACAGCCCGGTGGCGGTTTTCTCCGCATTGCTGTGAAACAGGAAGAGGGTTATGCGGTACTGTCAGCGGAAAACAGCGGTTTCAATCTGGATCCCAAGTGTCCGGAGCAGATGCTGGAACCCTGTTTCACCACCAAAACACGCGGAACCGGCCTGGGGCTTTCCATTGTGGACAAAATTGTGTGCGCACACAGCGGCAGAATCGAGCTGGAAGTGCCGGAATCCGGGATATTGAAAATAAAAGTTTTCCTTCGTCCGGCAGAAAATGATATGCGGGGAACTGCCCAATGAACATTCTGATAGCCGATGATGAAAAAATGCAGAGGGATCTGCTGCGGGGATTTTTGCAGAAAAAAGGATATGCCGTGCATACTGCCGCTGACGGAAAGGAAGCCCTGCGCCTGTTTTCAGAACTTCCCTTTCAACTGCTTCTTCTGGATCACCGTATGCCGGACATGAACGGAGATGAGGTTCTTGCCCGGATGAAGAAAATCAATCCCCTCATACATGCCATCATGATCACAGCCTATGGCACGGTCGGAACTGCGGTGGAAGTGATGAAACTCGGGGCCGAAGATTTTCTGGAAAAACCTGTCAATCTGCTGAATCTGCTGGATAAGATTCAGAGGATTGAACAGCGCATCATGATTGAAGAGGAAGCTGCGGAAGTGGCGGAAACTTTGAATCAGAAAGAACTTCCCCTGAAAATCGCGGGCCAGGGGACAGCCATGAAAAATCTTCTGTCCCTGGTGCACCGGGTCGCTGCAACGCCCTGGCCGGTTCTGATCCGGGGAGAAACCGGAACCGGCAAGGAACTCATTGCCCGGCTGGTGCATCTGCTGAGCGGGGTCAGTGACGGCCCTTTCACCGAAGTCAACTGCGGCGCAATTCCGGAAAATCTTTTTGAGTCTGAACTCTTCGGCCATGAAAAAGGCGCTTTTACCGGTGCGCTGGCTGTCCGGCGGGGAAAATTTGAACTTGCGGACAAAGGAACCCTGTTTCTGGATGAAATCGGGGAAATGCCCCTGCGTCTGCAGCCCAAACTCCTGCGCGCCCTGCAGGAAAAGCGCATCTGCCGTGTGGGCGGTGAAAAAGAGATTTGCCCGGATGTCCGGATTGTGGCGGCAACCAACCGTGATCTGAAATCACTTGCCGCTGAGGGCAGATTCCGGGAGGATCTGTTTTACCGCCTCAATGTGTTTGACATTGAAATTCCGCCGCTGCGGGAGCGCAAAGAAGATATTCCCGCTTTGGCAGATTTTTTTCTTGCCCGTTACAGTCCCCGGCCTGTGCGGTTTGATCCGGATGCCCTGTCCATTCTGCTGAAATACAGTTTCCCCGGCAATGTCAGGGAACTGGAGCACATTATCCAGCGCACTGTGACCCTGACGCGGGGCACTGTCATCCGGGCTGCGGATCTGCCGCCGGAACTCCGTTTTCAGCAGGTCAGCCAGCAGGGAACCCTGTCTCAAAGATTGGAGGCTTTGGAGCGGGAACTGATTGTTTCCGCTTTGGAAAAACATGAATGGATTCAGACGAGGGCAGCAGATTCTCTTGGCCTGAGTGAACGGGTGCTGCGGTACAAAATCAGAAAACTTGGGATCAAAAATGACAGACAGTCTGGGATGCAATAGGGATTCGCCCTTGATTTCATACAGTGCTCCCAGCTTTTTCTGTCTGACTGCGGCAGACTGTTTTTTTCAGAAGCAATTTGGCATCATATCAAATCGCGATTGAATTTAAGTACCTCACCAAATATTTTGTAACAAAAATAAAATTACTGTCCATTCGCTTAAATTTTTGCAATATACTGATCCAATTTTGGTTTTCTCGGGCATGATTTTTGCGTTCAGACCTGATTGCCAAAAAAACGGCTGTTTCCGGTCAGAATAATGCCAGAACAGGCCGGAAAAACATGTTTCCGGGCTTAAGCAATTTCTGTGCCAAAGAAAACCAAAATTGGATCGGTATATAACAATTCCCTGTTGAAATTATATAAAAATGTGCTGTAAAATGACAGATGATACCAATTCGCTATTGAAAACATACTTTATGCAATTAAGTGGACCCAATGTCAAGACTGATTGTTATGATATTTAAGTTACCAAAATCCACCTGATATCTTCTTCGGTTTTCCCCTTCTTTGCTGTTTATAATCATACACCGTTTCTGTTTATTCCCTGATAATGTACTTCCGCAGGTGTCAGGCAGTCAAGAGCCTGATGTAATCTCCTGTTATTGTAGAATTCAAAGTATTTTTTCAGAGATAAACGGGCTTCTCCTGCCGTATGATATTCTTTGATATATACCTCCTCATATTTCACAGTCCTCCGCAACCTTTCAACAAATATGCTGTCCAAAGCACGTCCCTTTGAATCCATACTGATCTTTATCTCCCTGTCTTTCAAAGATTTAAGGAATTTTTCGGACGTATACTGACAACCCTGATCTGTGTTGAAAATTTCCGGTACGGATAACATCAGTGCGTCATTCAGTGCATCCGTGCAGAAATCGGATTCAGGAGTGTCACTCAGTTTCCGGGAGAGCACAAACCGGCTGAACCAGTCAATAACGGCTGTCAGATAAACAAAACCTCTTCCGACACGGATACAGGTAATATCGGAACTCCGCACATAATCCGGTTTTTCAATCCTTACAATAGCCCTTTCAAGGTGAGTTTTGGCAATTTCAGATCAATTTTTTAATCATAAAAAGGTAAATTCCAGCCATGAGTACAAAAATATTTGGTGATGTTCTGCAGAAATTTGCTGATAAAAGTCCGGCCACTGTAATGGTTCATGGGCTGCTCGAATATCTGCTGAATGAGGACAGACTTAATGAATGGTCCGAGAAGAATAGCGGGGTGCAATATACCGGAAATCTTCTGTTTTCATCTGTTGTTGCTGTTATGATGGAAGTTGTCTGTCAGATTAAAAGAAATATCAATTCAGCTTGTCGCAGGGCTGAACATATCAATGTGTCACTGACTTCTTTGTACAACAAAATTAATGGAACAGAATCATCAACTTCAGCGGCACCGGTCAGGCATATTGCTGCTGAATCATCTGATTTGATTAAAAAAATGAAATCTGAAAATCCTGCGTGGCTGCCCGGTTGCCAAACAAAACTGCCCGATGGAAACTGCATTGCAGCAGTCGAACACCGCATTAAACCGCTGCGCAATATAAAATCAGCAGCTTTGCCCGGCAAATCACTGGTTGTTTTTGATCCGCAGACAGAACTCGCTGCTGATGTTTTTCCCTGTGAAGACGGTCATGCACAGGAACGACTGTTATTAGATAATATATTGAAAACAGTAATAAAAAATGACTGCTGGGTTGCTGACCGCAATTTCTGCACACAAAATTTTCTTTTTGGCATTAATAAAAAAGAAGCAGTGTTTATCATTCGTCGGCACCAACTTCTGCCCGTTGAAGATATCAGTGAGAAAAAATTTGCAGGTGAAAACGGATCAGGAAAAATTTATGAACAAATAATAAGTTTAAAATCTTCAAATGATGAAATTTATACTGCACGGCTCATTGTTGTCAGCCTGAACAGAAAGACAAGAAACAATGACAATGAAATTCATCTGCTCACCAATATTCCTGAAGAAACAGCAGATGCGCTCACTGTTGCTGAAATATATAAAAAACGATGGGGAATTGAAACTGCATTTCAGCGGCTTGAAGCACATTTTAACAGTGAAATAAGTTCATTGGGGTATCCGAAAGCTGCCCTTTTGGGATTTTGCATTGCTTTGGTGGCATTCAACATTTATGCAGTCATCATGGCATCATTAAGATCAGCCCATCCTGATACAAATATTAAGGATGAAGTTTCTGAATATTATATTGCTCAGGATATTTCAGCAGTTTATGAAGGTATGATTATTGCGGTTGATTATAAAGAATGGGGCATCTTTCGTAATATCAGTTGTGCAGAAATGATAATTTTATTAATGTTATTAGGTTCTGTTGACATTTACCTCAGCCATATAAGTGCCCCGGCAAAGTGAAGGAATGACAGATACCGTTCCGACAGTTTGTCAAACCGGGAGAAAATACGTCTGAACTGTTTAATTTTATTTATAAAACATTCCACAAGATGACGTTCTTTATACAGATGACGGTCATAATCCTGCGGGTTTTTCCGGCCGGAACGGGACGGGATGACCGGCTCAATTGTGCGCTCCCGCAGATACTGCCGGTACGAATCGCTGTCGTACCCTTTGTCTGCCGGAACTGCAGCGGGCCGGAAATCACCTGTCAGTGCTTCGGCCTGGGTAATATCGTGGTTCTGCCCCGGGGTCAGGATGAATTTCAGGGGATTCCCGAGTGCGTCCACAGCGATGTGGATTTTGGTGCTGAAACCGCCCCGGCTCCGACCCAGGGCCTGTTTTTCCTGACCGCCGTCCTTTTTCAGTGCGCCTGCCGCACAGGGATGGGCACGAATCACAGTGCTGTCGGGAATCAGCAGTTCCATATCCGGATCACCGGCGCAGAAGGTAAAGAACCGTTCCCATACACCTTTATCACTCCAGGCAGCAAAACGTTTGTAAACACTGTTCCATTTGCCGTATTCATCCGGAAGAAACCGCCACTGTGCGCCACTGCGCATTATCCACAGGACAGCTTCGATAAACAGGCGGATTTTTGACTCATTTTTTGCATAAACCCCCGGCTCATTCCTCAGAAAAGCCGATATCTTCAGCCATTGACCGTCTCTTAACAATGTTTTCATGGACGATAATTTATATGGCAAATTCAAAATGTCAACAGAACCTAGCCAAACAAATTAATTTAAGGCATTTTAAAAAAAACAGACGCGGGGCAAAAAAGGAAAAACCGATTGTAAAATTTGATAAAAATACACCGCATGTTTCTGTTTTTAAATTACTTTTAAACTCAACTTAAAGTCACCTTGAAAGGGCTGGTCTCCGGAATCCAAAGAACTGCGGAAAGGGGAAAAACTGTGTCACCGGATGCTGCAATTACAAAAATATAATTGTATCCGGTGATGCACCGCTTTTTTGCATGATCAGACAGTTTATGTATGAATTCCATATGATTGCCGAATTTTTCAGATTTTGTGTCATCAACAATAATCCGTATCCTCCGGCGGCTTTTTTCAGTTTCATTGGAAAGATCGAATTCTCTGAACAGTCTGACAAAAACAGGAATGCTCACCAGATGAGACAGTTTTTCAAAAGATTCCGGATGCCGGTTCAGAATAATATAAAGTTTTTTCAGTTCTGATCCGTGCCTCAGAGCCAAATCCGCGAGTGATTCCTCTTCCATAAAAGGAAGCATGATGAAAATCCAAATCCGTTCGTATGAAACAGGATCTTTGTGATAAGAAAAACCTGCTGATATTACAAGTTTTTTCAGTGATGCACCGGTCAGACGTTTTATAAACTGACAGACTTTTTTTTCATTCTGACAACTCCGATCATTTGATTAATTTAACAGCGGTAAAAATATGCCAATGAAGTATCAGAATAACATATAATCAAAAATAAATCAATCAAAATAAACAACTTGCATGTTATTTCAGCATACAGAACAATATAATAATATGATATTTAAACAGAATATGATTAATGTAAAGAAACTTTAGTAAGTTATTCATCTCGTTCTCACGCTCCGCGTGGGAACGCCGCCGGGACGCTCCTGCGTCCCCGTTAGGTT
>JAWKPW010000005.1:0-102081 GCA_041390465.1 Desulfobacterales bacterium
TTTGCGGTACTGCTTCGGGCCGGGCTGCCCATTGTGAACGCACTGGATGCCATTGCTGAAAAGGATCAGGAAAGTGAACTCAACCGGATCATAACAGATATCCGGGCTGATATTGCGGCAGGAGAATCCCTGTCCGGAGCTTTTGAAAAGTACAGTCACGTTTTTTCCGGATTCTATGCCGCCCTGCTGCAGGCAGGTGAAAAAAGCGGAGATATTGTCACAGTTATTGCCAGGTACATGGAATATATGAAAAAAGCTGCGGAAATCCGGCAGAAGGCCCTTGCCGCTTCCGTGTATCCGATCATTCTGACCGTTGTGTCTGTTTTTACCCTTGTTTTTCTGCTGGTGTTTGTGGTTCCGGCCTTTACCCAGGCTTTTTTCGATGCCGGTACAGAGCTTCCGGCCATGACCATGCTTCTGATCCGCCTGAGCACTCTCATCAGGGATTTTTATGCCTGGCTGATTCTTTTTGCTGTGTCAGTTATCCTGGGCTGCGGATATTTTTACCGCAGTGCCGGAGGCAGGATGGCGGCTGACCGCTGGAAAACAGTCCTTCCCTTTATCAGCGGCCTGTACCGGAATTATGCTGCATCCATACTGGCACGCACCCTTTCCACCATACTGGGAGGAGGAACCCCGCTGGTGGAGGCTGTCAGGGTTTCAGCAGGTGTGCTGGAAAACCGTTTTCTCAGACTCCGGATGGAAGAGGTGATAAAGAAACTCGGGCAGGGAGATGGTTTTGCAGATTCCCTGGCTGAAACAGATATGATGCCCAAACTGGCGGTAAAAATGATTCGTGCGGGGGAAAACAGCGGTTCTCTGGAACAGGTGCTCCGTGACATTGCCGACTTCTATGATGCGGATGTGGAGGCCCGTCTGTCTGTGCTCTCATCGGTTATTGAACCCGGACTGATGGTGCTGATGGGTTTTCTCATCGGTTTTATTGTGCTGGCCATGTATATGCCTGTTTTCCAACTGGCCGGAACCGTTTCATGATTTTGGAAGGGAATATGGGGCCAACATTGGGCAGAAGAAAGAAATTCGGGGAATGTGCCCTGGAACTTGGTTTTATGACCCCCGATCAGGTGCGAAGGATAAGTTCCAGACAGGAAATTTCCTCCCAGCAGATGGGGCATCTCTGCATACAGGAAGGTTATCTGAACACGGAGCAGGTGGCCCGCATTGTGGCCATGCAGCATGGTCTTCCCTATGCGGAAAATGCGGAACCTGATCCCGAACTTATGGACAGGATTCCCACTGAAGTGATGATCCGCCACCGTTTTCTCCCCCTTGCGCAGAGGGACAAAGAGCTGTGCCTTGCTGTTTCCCGGCCCAGGGATCTGATAAGGCACATGGATGAACTGGAGATACTGCTGGCAGCAGCCGTCTCCCCTGTGATTGTCAGCGAAGACCGGATCAGGGATTTTGTGAAGGAACTGGAATCCCGGAGCACACTGGATACCTTTTCCGATGATCTGAGATCCTCTGCTGCGCAGGACGCGGAAGAGGACAGAGACCTTCTGAGCCTTGAAAACCTGGCCGGTGAACAGAGTCCCACTGTGCGTCTGGTCAATTCCATCATTCTGGATGCCATTACCAAACAGGCCAGTGACATTCACATTGAAACCTCGGATGCAGGGATTCTGATCCGCTACAGAATTGACGGAATGCTCTATCCGGCCACCAATCCCCTGGATGTGCAGCATCGCAATGCCATGATTTCCCGGATCAAGGTTATGGCAGAACTGGACATATCTGAAAAACGGATTCCCCAGGACGGCCGCTTCAAGATGCGCGTGAAAAACCGCCATATTGATTTTCGGGTCTCCATTCTTCCCACCATTTTCGGCGAAGATGCGGTAATACGAATTCTGGATCGGGAAAGTCTGGGAAGTGATGAAAGCGGGTTCGGTCTGGATGACATGGGACTGCCGGATGCTGAACTCAGGCGGATGCGGAGAATGATCCGGGCCCCCTATGGGATGTTTCTGATGACAGGCCCGACCGGCAGCGGAAAAACCACAACACTCTACAGAGCGCTTTCCGAAGTCAGAAGCAGGGATGTGAAGATCATTACCATTGAAGATCCGGTGGAATATCAGTTGAAAGGGATTGTTCAGATCCCGGTCAATGAGAAAAAGGGACTGACCTTTGCCAGAGGTCTGCGATCCATTCTCCGGCATGATCCGGACAAAATACTGGTGGGCGAGATTCGTGATCCGGAAACAGCGCAGATAGCGATTCAGTCCGCGCTTACCGGTCATCTGGTTTTCACCACGGTTCATGCCAACTGTTCCTTTGAAGTCCTCAACCGTTTCACCTACATGGGCATAGAGGCATTTGATCTGATTACCGCACTGAACTGCATTGCTGCCCAGCGTCTGATTCGCACGCTCTGCGAGTGCAGGCAGCCTGCAGGGATTTCGGAACGGGAGCTGGCTGCCTCAGGGCTGGATCCAAAGATTTACGGAACCTGTTCCTTTTACAGACCCGCAGGATGTGAAATCTGCAAGGGAACGGGATTCAGAGGAAGAAAAGCCATCATGGAACTGCTGGAAATGGACGATGATATTCGGGAAATGTTTGTCCGGCGGAGTCCGGCATCTTCCCTGAAGAAAAAGGCCGAAGCCGCGGGCACTGTGTTTCTGAGAACAGCGGCTCTGCGGGAAGTTCTCCGGGGGGAGAGCACACTGGACGAGGCCAACCGGATCACCTTTGCGGAGGAACTGGAAAATTTTCAGACAGATACGTGAAAAATACACAAGTTTTCTGCACAGCAGAAACGCCCGTGCCTTCCGTTTCCGGCATTCTTTTGCGGGCATGGAAATCACCGCAGCCGGGCTGCGGGCAGTGCGCATGGAAAAAAGAAAGAAACGCTGGTGTCTTGCAGCCTGTTCGGAAATTCCCTTTCCGCTGGGACCTCTGCATTTTTCCTATGCGGATCCGGGCATTGCGGATCGGGAGGATGTCGGGGAGGTCATCCTTCAGACAGCAGAGGCTCTGGGCGGATATGCGGGCAGAGCAGGACTCTCCCTGCCCAATGAGTGCATACGGATATTTGTCCGGGAGTTTGCGTGTCTGCCGGAAACAGAAGAGGAAACAGAAAAAATGATCCGGTGGTGGATGGAAAAGTCTTTGAGAATATCCCCGGACAATTCCCTCATCTCCTGGCATCTGCTGGGAAAAAATGAAAAAAACAGGGAAAATGTTCTGATTGCAGTGGCTTCGCGTGATACCATCTGCGCCTGGGAGATGCTGTTCAAAGCCTGCGGCATAGATCCGGAAAGAATCCGGCCATCGGGAATCGATCAGTTCCATTATTTCTGCGGGGAAATTCCGGAAGAGGAACGGATCGCATATATTGCATTTCCGGACCGTTTTCTGAGTCTGATGATGATTCAGGAGGGACAGCCCCTTTATTACCAGTGCATCCGGATCGATTCGCCTTCTTTTCTGCTGCATCATCTGGAAACGCTTTATGAAAATTACCTGGAACAGTACGCGGGCATGCCTGCAGGTTCCGGTCCTGATCTTGTCTGTCTTGCAGAGCCTGAACAGGGAATGGGAAATCTGATGGCGGAACTCAAAGAGATGCTGTGCGGAAATATACGGGTTCTTTCGGGTTTGCGCATGGAAAATCTGTGCCCCGGAAGCGAAGGGGGCAGTTCCTGTTCCGATCAGATGCCTGCGGCATACAGCGCTGCTGCCGGCGCTGCACTGGGACTGACCCTGAGAGGCGGAAAATGAAGCCCATACAGATCAATCTGACGACAATGCCCTGTATCAGCAGGCGCATTGCCTGTCTGCTTATGACAGGCACCGCTGTCCTGCTTCTGGCATTCAGTGCTGCCAATTTCCGTTTGCACCGAAACCTGAAGCAGGAAATCGCATTGTGCCGGGACAGAATACAGCGTCTGGAATCGGTTCCTCCGGCTGCGGAAACATCAAAAACCGAAGTGGGGGAGGAAGAAATCCGCAATACCCGAAAACTGACAGATTTTGTCAACCGGCTTATTGCAAAAGACCAGTTCCCCTGGGATCGGATCCTGGATGCCTTTGAGGAAAACATGCCGGAAAAATGTGTACCTGGAAAGTCTTTTCCGGACAGGGAATTCCGAAAGGTGATCCTGAAGGATATGTGGATTCCATGAGCGAGGTCACATGTATCTGAAAGAAGAAAAAGAGGACAATCCTCTTTTTCAGAAGATCATCCTGCAAAAGATCAGTGTGGGGCAGGACTCAGAATCCGATACGGGCCGAAAAAGCCCCCCGGTGCAGTTTGAACTGGAAAGCACGCTGCGTTTTGATACAGTCTTTCCGAAAAAGGAGTACGGAACCCTGGGGGAAACATGGGAAAAGACTTCGGAAAAATCCTGAAAAAATACAAGTGGCTGAAAAAGACAGCGCTTTTTCTGCGCGCTTATGGCAGGTTCTGGACTGTGTGCGCCCTTGTTCTGCTGTTCAATGTGCTGTTTTGCTGGATAAACACAGGAGAGAAACAGCGGCAGATCAGAGAACTCCGGGAAAGATATGCGGCAGAGCGCAGAAAAATACCTGTATCTGCACAGGGAAATGAAACCATGCAGAAATATATTCATATCTCAAGGAGGCTTTGGCAGGCTTTTCCGGGAAAAAACTGCCGGAAGAAATGCCTTCCCAGAAGCATTGAAGACAAACTCAGGGGAATGGCAGAGAAAAACGGGCCTGATGGAGATCCCGCTTAAACCAGGCCTGAAAACTTTTTCCGAATGCTCCTGCTCTCAGGTATGTCCCCTGGGCAGGCCTCAGGAATCAGCGGGCCCTATGCAGGACTCAGGCAAGTTCTTCTGGCAGATGTGCAAAATGCCGGAACTCCGTGCATAGAAAATTTTTCCATCCGGCAAAGAGTCTGAAAAAGGGAAATGCTGAGATGGAACTCAGTCTGTCAACCTATTTCAGGGAGTATGCGAATCTCAGCCCCTGTCTCCCCAGGCTCCTGATTCTTATGGCTACCGCACGGGAAAGTAAAGTGCTGGCCTGCTGTCCCTGCTCTTTTCTGAGCCTGGGCTACCGCATATTTCACCCTGGGAGCAGAAACGGGTGGAAAAACTGACCCATACCGGAGGAACGGGAGCCCCTTGTCCCGGAAAAGGAATCACAGGGGCCGGAGACAGGAGACGTACGCTGAATATCTTTCTTTCACCCCGGAAACATTCGGGAAAGGCACGCAATGAAAATTTTTTTCAGACTGTTCCCGGATTGGAAGTGCAATCCGGGAATCCATCCCTTTCCCCGTCCGCCCCACCGGCGGTTCCGGAGCCGGCAGTGCCTGCTGAACTGCCGGAAGAGGAAATTTACCGGGACATGGATGGATTGCAGGTTGCAGGCATTTATATGAGCGGAGCGGATCTGGCTGTATTTCTTCAGCGGGAAAAACAGATCATGGTTATCCGCCGGGGCGACCGGATTGACGGAAAATATCTGGTGGAAAAGCTGACATCCGAGGCCCTGACCCTGCGATCCGGAAAAAATGAAAAAACTGTGGTCATTGATCTGAAACAGTTTTTAAAGGATCATGAACGCAAACTCTTGAAGCAAAAATAAGGAATCCGTACCCGTGAACCGAAAAAACGCTGCCATCTTCCGCGAATGTCCTTTGTGGCCCGTATTTGCCGCTCTTGCCGGTCTGCTCTTTTCAGGCTGCATCATTCCCGATACCTATCTGCATCAGGGCAGACAGTACATGGCAGAGGAAGACTGGGATCGCAGCGCGCATTTTTATGAGCAGGCCCTGAAAAAATATCCGGACAACACTGAAGTGCGGCTGATGCTCAAAAGCGCAAAATGGCAGGCCTCCCAGTCCCATCAGATTCGCGGGGAAGTTCTCCTCAGCAATGGACAGCACAATGAGGCCATTGCCCAATTTCAGTTCAGTCTGCTCATGGATCCCTCGAACCGCAAGGCAGCCGAACTCATTGAAACCGCGAAAAAGAAAAAAAACGCGGACAGATGCATCCGGCAGAGCCAAAATTATCTGAAAACCCGGCAGTTCCGTCAGGCCAGGGAAATGCTGGACAAGGCCCTGTCTTTGGACCCGGAGAATGAAAAAGCCAGGAACCTGCTGTCCTTCTTTGAGAAAAAAGAGGAAAATCAGCCTGCATTCCGGCTGAAAGTGAAAAATGATGCACCCATTTCTCTGAAATTCAGGAACACTCCGGTTATAAACGTGTTTGAAGTCTTATCCTCCCTCAGCGGTGTCAATTTCATTTTTGACAGAGATATGAAGGAAAGCAGTGTCACCCTGTTCATGACCGATGTCTCCTTTGACAGATTTCTGGAGGTGCTGCTGGCCGCAAACGATCTGCAAGGCAGAGCGGTGGATGAAAAGACCATGCTCATCTATCCGGACAGGCCGGAAAAGGCAAAAGAATATCAGGAACTTCAAATCCGCACTTTCTATCTGGCCAATGCGGATGCCAAAAGTCTGGCAGGCATGCTTTCCGGTATGCTGAAGATCAGGAGCATTTTTCCCAATGAAAAACTCAACGCGATTGTGCTGCGGGCGCCGGAGAAAATGATGGACATCGCTTCCCGTGTCATTGCGGCCAATGACCGGCCGGCTCCCGAAGTGCTGCTCAATGTGGAAATTCTGGAGGTCAGCCGTTCCAGGGAGAAACAGTTCGGCATTGAATTGAATCCGGCATCCATGACAGTGGGCATTGGCAAAACCTCATCGGAAATTCAGACAGATTCCTCTTTTGCCAATATGGCCTCTCTGGAGGCGCTGAGCGGGATTTCCAAACAGGAAATCATGCTTTCTGTGCCCACAGCCACTCTCAATTTTCTGAAACAGGATGGGGATACCCGGATTCTGGCCAGCCCCCGCATCCGGGTCAACAGCGGAAAAAAATCCAAAATCCTGATTGGTGAACGCATTCCGCTGCGCACCAACCGGAGAATTGACACCACCGGTGTGGTAACCTTTGATTATCAGTATCAGGAAATCGGTGTGCGTCTGGAGGCCATGCCGGTGATCAATCTGCACGGAGAAATTACGCTGGATATGCGGCTGGAAGTCAGTGCAATGGGACCGAACATCGGTACAGGGGATGATCCCCAGTATTCCATCCGCACCCGGACTGCCCAGAGCATCCTGACGATCTTTGACGGAGAAACCGTCATCATCGGCGGACTCATCAGCGATGAGGAAAGGGAAACCCTCCGAAAAGTGCCATTTATCGAGCAGATACCGATTTTGGGCCGCATTTTTTCCAATGAAAACAGAGAGGATGCGCGCACAGACATTCTCATGGCCATTACACCGGTCATCACGCGCGCGCAGGAAATGCCGGATCCCGACGCGGTGCAGGTATGGTCCGGTTCAGAGGAGAGATTTTCCACCTCAGAACCCTATGAAAGCATGGCAGAGCGTGAAGAAAGGTATGCAGATCGGCCTGCAAAACCGATTCCTGCCGAAGAACTGGAAGACACGGAAGAGGAAACCCTTATCCTGCAGAGGATGGAACTGCCTTGAGAAACAGACAGCATCTGAATTGTTTTGTTATGAACGCAAGGGGCCTGACCCTGATTGAACTGACTGTCACCATCACCATTATGACCATACTGGCTCTGGGAATCATGCCCCTGTCCAAGATTGGCCACAAACGGAGCAAAGAAATGGAACTGCGCAGGAACCTCAGGACGATCCGCAATGCTCTGGATGAATACAAAAAACTCGCGGATGAAAAAAAGATTCCGACCGAAGCTGATGCCAGCGGATATCCCAAAGAACTGAGCATTCTGGTGACCGGAGCGGATCTGCAGGGGCCGGTTCCGATGAAGAAGAAATTTCTTCGGAGGATTCCCGAAGATCCCATGAGCGAAGACGGAGAATGGGGGCTCCGTTCCTATGCGGATGATCCCGACAGTGAAATATGGGGCGGGCAGGATGTGTATGATATTTACAGCCGGAGCAGGGAACAGGCTCTGGACGGGAGTTATTACCGTGACTGGTAAAACCGGGCCTGGCGGACAGGGACCGGGATTCCCGCGCGGATTTACCCTTCTGGAGCTTATGATCGCGGTTTCCATCGTGGGGATTCTGGCCACCATTGCCCAGCCCGCGCTGAAGCAGTACGTAATCCGGGCCAGAGAAGCCTCTCTGCGGAACACGCTTTTTGTTTTCAGGGATGTCATTGACCAGTATTATGGAGATCATGGAAAATATCCTGAAAATCTGGAAGTGCTGGTGGAAAAAGAATATATCCGGGCCATTCCGGCTGATCCCTTTACCCGTTCTGCCGGAACCTGGATTCTGATTCCATCTCCGGAAGGTGCAGGGGTGTATGATGTGCACAGCGGAAGTGATCTGGTCAGTCTGGACGGAACCCCCTATAATGAATGGTGAACCATGAATCCCGAAAAAGAGCGGCAGGGCTTTGCCTATGTAACCGTGCTTGTCATGATCTTTGTGTCCGGTATTGCCCTGAGCGGAGCTTCTGCATACTGGCGCACTGTCATGAAACAGGAGCGGGAGACAGAACTGCTCTGTCGCGGCAGAAGCATTCAGCAGGCCATAGCCTCCTATGTCCGGGCCGGCGGGGGCGCTTATCCCGAAGATCTGGAAGATCTGCTCAGAGATCCCCGTTTTCCCGGCATCCGGAGGCATATCCGAAAGATTTGTCCGGATCCCATGACAGCCGACGGACAGTGGGGACTGATTTGGGAATCGGATCACGGCATTCGGGGAGTGCACAGCCTGAGTGGGGAAACCCCCCTGAAACGCGGAAATTTTCCGCCTGAATATCTCCATTTTGAAGATGCACACACATATTCGGACTGGCAGTTTGTTCATATCAGTGATTTTGGGAGGACAAAGCCCGCAATCCCGGAAAACAGAAACAGGGAGGAAGAATGAAACAGTTGCTGACAGCTCTTTTTTTTGCCATTCTGATGGCATCGGACATGGCATACGGGGATCCCATGGATGAGCTTGTGGAGGAATACAGCAGGGAATTCGATTCTGTAAAACCCGCACCCAACAGTTCCGTGGGCTCGGATTACAAATTTGATCAGATGGCCATGAGCGGGATGTATGCCACCAGATCCCTGCGCCTGATATATCAGCAGAATCAGGAAATGATACGCATTCAGCAGGAAATTCTCAACAGATATGACAGGATAACGGAGCAGAACCGGGAAATCATCCGGCTGCTCACCCTGCTTTCCGGACAGGACGGAGAGAGGGCTGAATCCGGCAGCCAGGCGACTGCTGTTGAAAAATGATTGTCCCTCTGCTTTCCCTGCTGATGGAACTGTCTTTTTTTTGACAGACAGCCGGAAAATTTCCGGCACAGGTTCCTGCGGTTTCACAGGGAACAGAAGATTTTTCCAGAAAAACCGGCAAAGCCAATGCACTGTTCAGCAGGAATATTCATAACGCACCCCGCGCAGACCTTGCAGAAAGCAAAAATCTGCCGCCTCTTCCCGATATTCCGGCAAAGGCTGGAATCCAGTGTTTTCAGTATATTGTCAACAGCAGCTTTCGTCTGCATGACAGCGGAATGCCGCCTCCGTTCACAGTAATTCCCGGTGTTCTCCCACATTTTTCTTGCATCGTGTTTCAAACAAATATATAAAACCCGGCATACAGAGAATTTTCACAGGGATTTGTCCGGAATATCCGCCGGATCCGAATTCTGCCGCAGACGGGCTGAATCGCTTTGTCTCCAACAGAAAAAGCTGCCCGGCAGCTCTGCACATATTATGAAATGGAAAAGCAAGATGAAAAAAAAAGAAATATGGCCCCTTGTCATTCTGGCGGTTGTTTCCGTTCTGTGGATTCTTTTTTTCCCCTTTTTCCGGGAGGATTTTTTCTCAAAATTTTTCTATATGCCCTTTGTGGGGGTGATTGCCGCAACAGTTGCCAATACCACGCCTGCCGCAGCCGGAATTGTCTATTTTCCCATTTTGACAAAACTGGATGTTTCCCCGATTATGACGGTTCAGTTCAGTCTCATGATTCAGGCCTATGGCATGGGACTGGGGACATTCAAATGGTTTCTTGTCAACAAGCGCCTGTTTATCTTCAATGTCATTCCCATATGCCTGTTTGGCGGCGTGATTGGGGTATTTCTCGCGATTGCGATCTGGCCCATCTCAAATCCGGAACTCCTGACCCTGATATTCAATTCTATCGCGTTTGTGTTCACGCAGGTCATTTTCTTTTCCATTCTTTACAAAAAACAGTACCCTGCGCAGCATGTTGAACTGACAGCGCGGAATGTCGCAATTCTTCTGTTTTTCTCCTTTATCGGGGGGCTGATTTCCGGCTGGATCGGATTCGGCATTGACACAATCTTCTATTTTATTCTTACAATGGTGTTCCGCGTCAATCCGGCTATTGCCATTGTCACCAGCATATCCCTTATGGCGGCCATGTCCCTGGTTGGAACCGGGTTAAACCTTGTTTTTCAGGAAGCTCCGCTTTCCCTTTGGTATTCAGCCATTCCGGGGGTAACCCTGGCCGGACTGTTTCTGGCCGCTTTCTGGCCATAAAACTGGGGCTGAAAAATGTGCTGCTTTTGTTCACCATCTGCTGAGCATTGATTTTTTCTGACCCTCTGGACCAGCAGGCCATTCCCATCAGTTATACGCTGAGACTGGTGCTTACCTATGCCCTGATTGTGTATCTGGTTTTCATTCATGTAAAAATTTTCAAGCAGAGTTATAAGGAAATCGGTTCCGCTCTGGGGGATTTCAAAGGGGATTCATGAGCGCAAAAGATTCTTTCGGTTCTGCGGATGTCTTCCCGGAGCAATGCCGTTTCACTGGGAGAAAAGAGTTCCGATCACATTGAAATTGTCCGGACAGGTTTAAGTTTTTGCCTATCCCGCCTGCTTTCAATAAGCCATCAAAAAAACTTGCAAAAATTATGTTGCCAACTGTCATTTCAGGGTTATGGCAAGTTGGATCTCACCTTACACATAGCGTCTCTCTATTCATAACTTCCTGAAAATACAAAATTCAGCTTTTGCAGGAATGACGCGTCAGGAAAAGAATCTCCTGTTTTTTGGAATAGCCGCGCAGGATCAGTTTGGATTTATACCAATTCTCGATTGATTTGACACTGTCACGGGATGATCCGGAGGAGCGCAAAAAATTAAGCGGAGCGGTTTTTTTGCACAGACGGAACCGCAATATTGGATCAAACCAATGGCGAATCGGCATTATGATATGCATAAATAATGCCAAAAATACAAAAACAGTGCCAAAAATATTTTTTCATCCCGGACTGAAATTGCAATAATTTAAATTTGCTTGATTATTTTTGAAGTTCCCCTCTTTTTTTGCCCCTGATCCTCTTGTGTTTCCATTTTGCCGGTGATAAAGGAATAATCCTGATAAAAAATATGTTCTGCCGGTTGCAAAAGACATATCGGCAAAACAGTTTGCTTCCATAAGTGTATTTGTCGGGGGCGATTCGCGTCCTCGGCAACCGGCTGCGGATTTGCCACCTGCTGCCAGTTTGGCGCGAATCGCCTCACATCCCGGCGGAGAAAACGGACTTTGTGAGGAAACGCATCCGGCATTCTTTTTCCATCCACGTATCCTCTGTCTGTTGTTTTCCAAGATAATATATGAAAATAAATGAAAAAAACAGTTAAAAGCCAGATATTGGCTTTTTAATTCTCCTGTCATTATTTTTTAATAACGGATGTTACGCAGTCCTTTCAAAAATCAGACAGTTATTATTTTCGACTCTCATATCTGTGTGAGCAGGAATCCGGTATTTTCAGTATATTCTGGATACCGGCTTTCGCCGGTATGACGAAACTGCGTGACATCAGTTAATACGTGTTATTGAGGTGTTGTCAGCCGGAGATCAACCGCCTGCTGCCCTGACTTTTGCAAGAAGGGAGGTATTTAAAAACTCAACGCGGTCATGCAGCAGTCCCGTTACAGCAGACATACTGAGGGGACAATTTCAGTTTTTCTGAAAGATAAAAATGAAAAAGACTCCGCAGGCAGTCTGTTGTTTTATTATATAAAAAATAAAAACAGTTAAGAAGAAAAAGGAGATTCATATGGAAATCGGGACACTGATACATTTTCTGCCTGTTGCGGTTTTTGCCGTGGTGTACCTTGTGATCAGCTTTGAGCTGCTGAACAAGGCAGTGACAGCCCTTCTGGGAGTCATGGTTCTGCTGATACTGGGAATCATTACCGAACATGAGGCTGTCAGTTTTATTGATTTTGAAACCATCATGCTGCTGATGGGGATGATGTGCATCGTGGCCATACTGAAAAAATCCGGCTTCTTTGCCATCCTGACCGTCAGGGTCGCCAAACTGACCAAAGGGAACCCCCTGAAAATCATGATTCTCTTTTCAGCCGTCACCGCGTTTATCTCTGCCTTTCTGGACAATGTGACCACAGTTCTCATCATGGTTCCCATTGTCATAGAACTGGCAAAAGGCATGGGGCTGAATCCGAGAATTTATGTGATTGCGCAGGCTGTGGTTTCAAACATTGGCGGAACCGCGACACTGATCGGGGATCCGCCCAACATCATCATCGGTTCAAAGGTGGGACTGACATTCAATGAATTTGCTTTGTACCTGACCTTCCCTGTGGTTGTTTCCTTCGCTGCAGTCATGGGCTGGTTCTGGCTGACCAACCGGGAGATGTTCAAACCCATTGACACCAATCTTGCCAAACTGTTTTCCGTGAGGTTTCTCATTGAAAAAATCGAGTTTGATTTTCTGAGCATGAAAATTGACAGAACCTTTCTGACCAAAAGCCTGGTCTGTCTGCTGATCGCGATTTCCCTTTTTATCACGCAGAGAGTCACGGGCATAACGCCGGGTGTGGTTGCCATTACCGTGGCCATGATACTGCTTGCCATCACAAAAACGGATGTGGAGCATATCATGCTGGAAGTTGAATGGACCACCCTGCTGTTCTTCAGCGGTCTGTTCATTCTGGTGGGCACGCTGGAGGAAAAAGGTTTCATTGAATGGATGGCGCGCAATATCTTCCTGAAAGCGGGCGACAATCCCTATGTCCTGGTGCTGCTGGTTCTGTGGGTATCGGGTATCGCATCGGGTTTTATTGACAATATTCCTTTCACCATCACCATGATCCCCATTGTCAAAATCATGCTGGAAGCCAACCCGATTCCGCACAATATCCTGTGGTGGGCGCTTTCTTTGGGGGCCTGCTTCGGCGGAAACCTTACACTTATCGGGGCATCCGCAAATATTGTGTCTGCTGCAATGGCAAAAAGAAACGGATGTGAAATCACCTTCTTTGAGTTCTGCAAATACAGCACCATGCCGACTGTCATAAGTCTGGTGATTTCCTCTTTGGTCCTTACCCTTTACTTATGGATGGCATTATGAATCAGATTCAGCATATGAAAAAGGAAGACAGGGACAACCTGTACAAACTTTTCCGGAATTATGAAGATATTCTGGGTCCGGATCCCACCGCTGTGGTGGCTTTGGAATCCTTTATACAGGCCGTTGAGGAACTCAAATGCAGTGAATCCGAGATCACGTCGCTTCTCATGGAACTGAGCGAGGTGATCAAAGACACCAGACCAAGGATTATCCCCCTGATTCACCTCACAGAACAGTTTGAGGCTGAAATATCCCCGCATTTCGGAAAAAGCCTTGAGGAGATAAAAACACAGGCTGTCAGGATATTGCGGGAGAAAATTGCCGTATTTGAATCTTACCGGGCAAAACTCATTGAGAACGGGATGAAATATGTGGAGGACAAGGATGTCATCGTTGTTCATTCCATCAGTTATGCTGTGGAAAGGATTCTCATTCAGGCGCATCAGACCCTGGGAAAAAAATTCAGGGTTCTTCTCCTGAAACAGGATTTCACCAAAACCGGACGGTTGATCAAATCTCTTTCCAATGCCGGGATCGAACTTTTCATCATCCCGGAGTTCAACCTGAGCCAGTATCTTGAAAACATAAGCAAACTTTTTATCGGTGCAATGTCCGTGACAAGCGACAGAAAGGTTGTGGCCGCAGTGGGAACCGCAGGAATTGTGAGTTTGTGCCACCTGAACAAAGTGCCGGTTTACCTGTTTGTGAATTCGCTCAAATTTTCCCATCAGCCCTATGCAAAGCAGGGGATTCACAGAAAGAATGAGGACAGGCAGGATAAAGATTTGTCTTACAGTCTGACAACCTGTTCACATGATGTTGTGGATCTGGATCTTGTGACCCATGTAATTACGGAACAGTCGAACGGACAGAGTCCGTAAGAGAAAGATTGTCATCCGGAAAGCCTGAGAGGTTTGAAATCTCTCAGGCTTTTTCAGACAGACATTTTCTGAAACACCGAAAACAAACGGTTCAGGATTCAAATCAAACCTGCTGTTCAAAAAAAACAATGGCATTGCGCAGTTCTGCAAACTGATAAATGATATAGTCCGGCTCGGCTCCTGCTGTTTCCTTTCTGCCCTGATTGGAGGAAAAAAACACGGTTTTCATGCCCATCTGCTGCGCGCCGAAAATGTCCCGGTACATGTCATTGCCCACAAAAAGCACATTTCCCGGATCAAGCCGCAGCCCGGCAAGGGCTGCCTCAAACAGCCTTTTGTCCGGTTTTCGGAATCCGCAGTCCCCTGAGATGACAACGGTATTGAAATACGAAGCAATTCCCGCTGCCTTCATCTCCGGCTCTGCCCATGCGCTCTGTCCGTCAGAAACCGCAGCCAGCCGGAAACGGGTTTGCAGTTCCTCCAGAATCTCTTTCACTTCCGGATACAGTTGCAGCCGGGTACGGGAAATGCCCCGGTACATTTCTGCCAGAAAACAGGGCATATGTTTGCGTTTTTCCTGTGGAATTGAAATATTGGCAGAATGACACAGGAATTCCGCCACACTTCGACAGCATCAAATTCCGATATTCCTCTCCGCAGCTTTTGCCTTGCTGATCCATAATCCGGAAATACGCGTCTCTGACTTCCCCGCGATGCATATAAATACCCTGATAGGTCAGAAAATGGCTGATGGCCCTGTAAATCTCCTCGTTTCCCTCATCGGTTCGGATATCCACCAGTGTGCCATTGATGTCAAAAACAATGCCTTCAATTTTCATGTTTGTGTCCTCAGAAGCTGTTTTGCCTCACGAATGAGGCGCTGTCTGTAATCTGAATCAATCCATGAATTCCGGGCAATGCGCAGAAGGGTCAGTCCCATGTAAAAGGGAACCCGGCGGGTGATTGCCGCAAATGCGCTGTGCCGATCCGGAAATGGCAGCAGTATTCCCAAAGAAAATGCCCGATAACATCTTCTGCTGCAAGGGGATTTCCTGTGGAGCGGAAAAAGAAGTGCTTGAGTTCCCCGCAGAGTCTGCCCAGATCAAACACCCGATCTGCCCATTTCATCCGCTCCAGATCAATCATCATCACTTCCCGTCCCGTCCCGAAAAGAAAATTGGACGGTGTCGCATCGCCGTGAACAAGCACATTCCGATCTTCCCACATGCAGCTTCGGGAGCGCCAAGATTCAAGCAGAAAACGGAATTCATCCGCTTCCCGGTTTCCCAGCCCCCATCTTTTGCACAGAGATTTCAAAAGCTGTTCCATGTACTGACAGCTTTCCTCAAAATTCACTGTCCATTCACCTGCTGTGCGGTTGTGCATCTGTGCCAGAAAATGCGCGAGTGCAGTCAGTTTCCGCAAAAGCCGGTTTTTTCCTCCGGCATATACGGCATCGCTGAGAATCCGGCTCAGGGATTCAGCGCGAATGTGTTCCGTGATCAGCACATTGTCAATTGCGGGATTGAATCCGTAAGGTCTGACCACATAATGCGGAGAGGAGGAAAAACCCATATCCCGCAGAAAAAGGAGATTGCCAAATTCGATCTCCCCGCTTTTCCGTGCATGTTCCGGATCTGATGATTTGAAAAACTTGCCCACCACTTTCCATCCCTGATGTATTTCCTCATACAGATACACATCACGGGAGTCACTGAAACTGAAAACCCGGTATTCGGCATCCGGCAGGGAAAAACCGGCCTGAGGTGCGATATGGTATTGCAGCCAGCCGTAAAGGGGATCCTCATGCCCAAGACGGCCCAGATAATTTTCTGTCATTGTCCTTTGTCTCTTTCTGCTCCTGATTTTTTTGTCCGCAGCACAGCCGGAAATTCCTGCCTGTGTGAACAGATATCTTTCAATCATTGCAGAATCACTTGCAAAAAGCAATAAAAAACAGTATGCTTCTTTGTGTCTTCTGTGAAAATCTCTGTGCCCTCTGCGGGAACAGACAATCTTCTGAATTTGCAGCTTCGGAGGAAAAATTATGACAGAATATGCAGAAAAAATCATTTCCAGACGGGAATTTATGCACCAACTGCTCCGGCATTCAGGCCAAACCTGTGCAGTACTGGCCGGAACCGGTCTGTTTTTTCCGGCAGAAAGCAGCAGGGCCGGTCTGTTTTCCAACTCATCGAAACTTTCGGATTTGCTTCGGGATGCTCCAACAGCGCGCTTCTGGCTGTCGGCAAATGCGGAAGGCGTCAACTGCCTCTCCTGCCATACAGCAGCAGAAAAAATCGAAGTAAAAAATCATTATAATCACGGCAAAGCCTTTGTTCAGTGCCGTCTGTGCGCAATGGAGTGCATCATCGGTCCCGGAGAAGGAGGAAAATGCCGGACACGGATGAATGTGGACGGACAGTTGCGGACTTTGGTCTATGGCAGACCGGTTTCCGTGCATACGGATCCCATTGAGAAAAAGCCGTTTTACCATTTTCTGCCCGGTTCCGCAGCATTTTCCCTGGCCACTGCCGGATGTCCCCTGACCTGCAAATTCTGCCAGAACTGGGAAATTTCCCAAGCCAGTCCCGAAGATTTTTCCGCAGATTTTGTTCCACCGGAACGCATTGCCCGCGCCGCTGCGGACAGAAAAGCCCCGGTTATTGCCTATACCTATAATGAACCAACGGTTTTTGCAGAATACCTGATCGATATAGCTGTGAGTGCAAAAAAACAGGGAATTCGCAGTGTGCTTGTCAGTTGCGGCTTCATGAATCCGGAACCTCTGGATGAACTGTGCGATGTGCTGGATGCCATCAAAATCGATCTCAAGGGTTTTGACAAAGAATTCTACCGCAGGGTCTGCGGAGCGGAACTGGAACCTGTGCTGCGCAGCATCCGGCAGATTGCAAAACAGGGCGTTCATCTGGAAATCGTGAATCTGGTGGTTCCCACCCTCAATGATTCCGAGGAAATGCTCAGGCAATTGATCCTTTGGGTGAAAAACGAGGTCGGGCCGGATGTTCCCCTTCATTTCACCCGTTTTCATCCGGATTACCAGATGCGCAATCTTCCACCCACGCCCACAGCCACTTTGGAACGGGCTTTTGCCATGGCAAAGGCGGAAGGACTGAATTATCCATACGTGGGCAATGTGCCGGGGCATCCGGGCAATCACACCTGCTGCCCTTCCTGCGGAAAAATCGTGATTGCGCGCAGTGCCTTTTTTGTGGAGGAAATGCACCTGAAAAACGGACGGTGCAAATACTGTGATGCAGAGATATCCGGAGTGTGGAACTGATTTTCAGGGAACTGGGACTTGTCCGATTTCAGGTTATTGCAGAAAAAAATTAAAATAATAAACCGTATTTCCTGAAGCCCGCTGTCATTTTATTCTTTCCCGCAGAGAATACAGCGTGTTCTGTCAAATTTGATTTTACGATTTCCCCGTCACAGAAAAACCGGATTTTTTCGAAAAATCCGGTTTTTTGCAGGTGACAGATTCAGAATTGGCAAAGCAGCAGTTTCTTTGTTTGAAAATGGAATCTTTTTCATCCGACTGTGTGAACAATGCGGGAGGCAGGAACAAGACGGACTTTTTTTTGCAGTTCCGGCAGTTCTTCTGCCAGCACTTCGAAGGTCACGCTGTGGGGATGGCCGATGCCCACAGCCTCTCCGCAGGTTTCCGCAATGCGGATGAGAAGCCGGATTTGTCCGCGGATGACCTCAGCGTCCTGAACATGATCCAGAAAAACGTCCCGCTGGGCAAACGGAATCTGCAGAAGACGTGCTGTGGCCGGACAGACACTATGCTGTGAGGTGAAACTGTCAATGAAAAACAGATCTCTTTTCTTCAGCTCCGCAAATATCCGGTACATCAGGGAAGGAACTGCGGTCAGACCCGATCCCATGTGATTGTTGACCCCTTTGATTCCCGGGATGCTGTCGAGATTTTTTTCCAGTTGTGCGGCAAACTGTTCCGGAGACATGGAAACAAGCAGCGCTCCGGGCCCGGGCTGCACCGCAGGATATTCCGCAGGCTCCATGGGAAGATGGAGCATCATTTCCATCCCCTTTGCCTGAATCTTCCGGATGATGCGTTCCTTATGGGGGCTGTGGGGGAAAAGGGAAAAGGTCAGCACGCCATCCAGATCAAGAAAACGATCCGCCATATCGGGATCATAACCAATATCATCAATTATAATGGCCACATACGGCATGAGAAAGCGAATCTCCCCATCCGAATCCGCAGGCTCTGATTCCGGAAAAGGCTGTTCCTGCGGATAGATTTCATACAGGGGAACCTGAACATGCAGATTCGGGCTGAGCGCGCAGCATTCTTCCCCCCGCTCCCTTGAACACCCGGAAACCGTCAGCACAAGCGCAAAAAAGAGTCCGGCAACTGACAGGGCCGGACTCTTTGGCAATCTGCAGAGAAAATGGCAGGAAATCAACCGCGTTTTTCCGTAAAAATCTCGTATCCCCGGAGAATTTCAAGAGCCCGCATCACCTGGTTGTCTTCCTGCAGGGTTTCAAGGGAAAGAGGACCGTAACGGCTTTCGGTCTGCTCCTTTATCTCTTTTCTTCTCTCCTCATCTGTCTGGTTTTCTTCTTCAGCCGGAGTGACAGCATCCGCATCCGATGCGGTTCCTCCATCCGAAGACTGGGTTCCGTCCAGATGGTTTTTCAGGTCTTTTTCCTTGAGGTGCTGATCATCAATGACTTTGTTGTCTGTGGAAAGCTGTTTCACTTCAATGTCCGGCACAATGCCCTGGGCCTGAATGGAACGGCCATTGGGCGTGTAGTAACGGGCAATGGTGAATTTGAGACCGTAACCGTCCCTGAGCGGCTCCACTGTCTGCACAGAACCTTTCCCAAAGGAGGTGGTTCCGAGAATGACTGCCCGTTTGTGATCCTGCAGAGCCCCGGCCACAATTTCGGACGCGCTCGCGCTGCCCCCGTTGATCAAAGCCACAATGGGATAATCCCGTTTTTTTCTGTCCGAATGGGCACTGAAAACTTTGGTGTGCTTTTCCTGCCGGCCTTTGATGGAAACAATATCCCCTTTGTTCAGAAAGAGATCCGACATCTCAATGGCCTGGTTGAGCAGCCCGCCCGGATTGTCCCGCAGATCCAGCACCAGACCCTTCAGAGCGGAAGTGCCGGATTCCAGGGCATCCAGTGCGGCTATGAGATCCTGCGTGGTGTTGTCCTGAAAATTGCTGACCCGCACATATCCGTAACCGGGCTGGAGCACGATATAACGCACACTTTCAATGGGAATGATGTCACGCACCAGATTGAAATCAATGGGATCCTTGACCCCTTCCCGCATGACGGTCACAACCACGGTCTCCCCTTTGGGCCCTCTCATCTTCTTGACGGCCTCCCAAAGCATCATGTCTTTGGTGGATTCTCCGTCCACTTTGATAATGACATCCCCGGCCTTGACACCGGCTTTGTGGGCGGGCGTTCCTTCAATCGGGGCAATGACCGTGAGCAGGTTTTTCTGCATGGTGATGACAATGCCGATGCCGCCAAATTCTCCGCGGGTGTCAATCTGCAGTTCCTCAAAGGCTTCGGGAGGAAGCAGTTGGGAATGGGGATCCAGACTGTTCATCATGCCCTGAATGGCCTTGTGAATCAGATCCTTGGTATCCACTTCATCCACATAGTTTTTTTCCACCAGATCAATCACATCGGAAAATATCTTGAGACCTTTGTATGTTTCCCGGTCTCCGGCACAGATATCCCGGTAAAATCCTGATCCCATGATTCCCAGCATGACTGAAACAACGATTGCCAGCAACAGTGTTACACGTCCGTTTTTCTGAGGCATTCGAATTATACTCCTTTTCTTGTCCATTTTTGCGCCATTTCATTTGAGCCATTTCAGCGGATCAACCGGTTTTCCATGATGCCGCACCTCAAAGTGCAGGCCGGGCCCGTTCATGGAACCGCTGTCACCCACAGTTCCGATCATTTCACCTTTTTTCACGCTGTCTCCTTTGGCTTTGAACATCTCCTGTGCATGTGCGTAAAGAGTGAAAAAATGATCGCCGTGGTCAATAATAATCATATTGCCATAACCTTTGAACCATTCGGCAAACACCACTTCCCCTTCCTCCACAGACCGGATGGGTTCACCCATGCCGGTTTGGATATCAATGCCGCTTTGAAAATTCATCACATTGAATTCGGTATTTTTGTAAGGACCGAAAAAGGAAACTATTTTACCCTTCACCGGCATATTCAGCGAGCCCCTGTACACAGGAAAAGGGGCAGGACTGTCTTTTTTTTTGCGCACAGATTCCAGAGCCTGCAGAGATTTGACTTTTTTGTCCAGTTCTTCTGCTGCCTGCTTCAAAGCCAGAAGGGAGGCTTTTGCCAGGGATTTTTCCTTCCGGATTTCCGTGAGCAGATGCTGACGTTTTTCCTTCTGAAGGGCCAGAAGTCCGACCTGTTTCCGGTGCTGTGCCTCCAGATGCATATATTCGGCCTTCCGGGCATTCAGATTCTCTGTCACTTCGCGGGACATGGCCTTGTGCCGTTTCAGATCCGCAAGAACATTTTCATCATGGCGCAGAACGGTTTCCATTGCCTTTTTCCGCTGAAAAAAATCTGTCAGGGAATCTGCGCCGGCCAGCACATGCATTCGTCCCAGGCAGTTGAGTTTGTAAAGTCCGACTGCCCGCTGTGCAGCATAGGTCTCCCCGGTTTTGATCTGCCGGTTCAGTTCCTCATGGGCTGCCTGGGCTGCTGCCAGTTTTTTCTCCACTTCAGCCAGTTTCATCCGGGTTCCGGTCTCTTTTTTCTGTGCCTCGCTCAGGGCTTTGTCCGCCTCATCCAGTTCTCCGATCTGATCCTTTTCCTTCCGGCTCGCCTCTTCAAGCCGGTTTTTGCTCTCTGTCATCTGCGTTTTGACCCGGGCGGCCTCTTTTTTCAGTTCTCCGATGCTTTTTTCCTTTGCCCGCAGGTCTGCGCTCATGAGAACAAGGCACAGGCATCCGGTGAGAGAAAACAGAAATCCTGCCCGGCCGCCGCATGTTTTTTCTGTTCTTCTCCCGGCATGATGCGGCAGATACCGGGATACTGTGCGGATAAACCAGCCCATTATTTCAGAAACTGTCTGAGTGAAACAAAACATCCGATCCACCCCACAAACATGCTTCCGGCCAGAATGACTCCGGCCAGTTGTGTCGGAAGAAAACGCAGATGAAAAGAATCCGCAGGAATCCACGCCCCGGTGCTTTGCACAATAAAGTGCAGCAGACAGAACAGACCGCCCAGCCCCATAAGCCCCCCCAGCATTCCCATAAAAAGCGCCTGAATGTAAAAAGGATCTTTGATAAATCCGTCTGAAGCTCCCACCAGACGCATAATCTCGATTTCTTCCCGGCGGGAATAAAGCACCAGCCGGATTGTATTGGCCACAAAAAAGACGGCGGCCAGAAAAAACAGCCCCCCCATCGCATAGGCTGTAAGCCGGAACAGATGGAGGATGTAAATGAATTTGCTGAGCCACTGGGCGCCGTATTCCACATCTTCCACCCCCGGAAATGCGGCTATCTGTTCCGCAGCAGGCTCAATGGCATCCCAGTTCTGCGAGGCACTGTCCATCTGTATCTCCAGCGCATCCGGCAGAGGGTTGCGGCTGAGTCCGTCAGCCAGGGAAGCCTGAGGGCCCAACTGCTTTCTGAAACGCTCCAGGGCCTCGGCTTTGGGAATAAAGACAATTTCCCCCACTCCCGGTATTTTTCTGATTTTTTCCTGCATTTCCCGGATACTCGCCTCGGTCGTGCCGTTTTTCAGATAGACCATAATCCGCAGATCCGCAAGCCAGAAACGGAGCAGCGCATCCGCGTTGACGAAAAGCAGCGTAAAGGCACTGAAAATGAGCACGGCCAGGGCAATGGTGATGACCGTGACGGAATTCAGAAAAAAATTGGCTCTCAGATCTTTGAGTGTTCTGCTGATAAAATAAATCATCTAATCAGGTGCCGGCAACAGAAAGTTTCATGCTGTTCAATCAGCATATGTCCAATCTGTTTTTTTTCAGGTTTTTCTTACTCCGGTTCGGCAATGACAGCACAGCTTTCCACCCGGCCATCCCGGAGAATCACGACTCTGCCGCCTGTGCTGCGAATGAGTTCCATGTCATGGGTGGCAATGATGACGGTTGCCCCCAGCCGCTGATACTGGCGCAGCAGCCGTATAATCACTCCCGCGGATTCCGGGTCCAGACTTGCTGTGGGTTCGTCTGCCACAATGATTTTCGGATTTCCGGCCATGGCCCGTGCCACAGCCACCCGCTGCTGCTCCCCTCCGGAAAGACTGGGCGGAAGCGCACCGGCCCGATCTTCCATCCCCACAGTTCTGAGCAGACTGCTGACCTTTTTCCGGATTATGCTCCTTCTGGTTCCCACAGCCTCTGCCACAAGTGCGACATTCTCAAATACGGTTTTTCCGGGAATCAGTTTGTAATCCTGAAAGACAATGCCGAATTTTCTCCGGAAAAAGGGAATTCGCCTGCGGGAAATCCGGGAAAGATTCAGACCGTCGGCCACAATATACCCGGATGACACCCGTTCGCCCAGATACAGCAGTTTCAGCAGCGTGCTTTTGCCCGCACCGCTGGGGCCGCTGACAAAAAGAAATTCATTGTCAAATATGTCAAGACTCACATCTGTCAGCGCGCTTTTTGGGCCATAGCGTTTGTGCACATGCAGTATCTGTATTATTGCACTTTTGTCTTCATATGTCAAAAGACATCTGCTCCTGTGGATATAAGTGGTCTGTCAAAAAAGTTCTTTCACATTCAGGATTTGACAACTTTCAGAAAGTTGCCAAATCTGTCCCGGCCTGAGCAGAGAAACTGTTTGACAGTCCAATAAGTGGGCTGTCAGGCAAGTCTCCTTGCATTGAGGACTCCAAACGGAAAGTTTGGGAGTGCGCATGCGGGCTTTGCAAACCTTCCGTCCGGCACGCCTTCCCGCATCTTTCTGAATGGGAAAGCTGAATGGGAAAGAATTTATTTGACAAAGCAATAAGGAATCCGCCGACAGGATGTGCGAATTCAGCCATGATGCCCGGTTTCTGTCAAATCATGAATTGACCGGAAGGCTTTTACCTGCTATACAGACTCAGGTTCGGGAGTGCCGCAAACCGGTTTTCCCTGCCGAAGCCTCCGCTGAAAATCCCATTGACAGGCTTCTTCCATTCCGGCGGAGGCTTCTTTTTTACCTGATTCTCTGCACAAAATCAACAACAGTATGGATTTTTTTTAAAATGAATCCGTCCGGATTCAGGAGGGCATGTTTTTTTGACAATGGATACAGATATTCTGCTTACCGGGACAGTGATTTTTTTTGCCAGAATCTGTGATGTGTCGCTGGGAACCATCCGCACAATTGTCACGGTTCAGGGCAGAACTGCTGTGGCATTTCTGCTCGGCCTCTGTGAGGTTATTATCTGGATACTGGTGGTCAGCACTGTGGTGAACCGCATATCCCAGACTCCGGTTCTGATAATATTTTATGCTCTGGGATTTGCCACAGGCAATGTGGTGGGCATCCTTGTGGAACGGAAACTGGCTTTCGGTTATATGGTTCTGCGCGTCATTTCCGCTCAGAAAGGCAGTCAGTTGACCACCCGAATCAGGGAAATGGGGCAGCCGGTCACGGTGTTCACCGGTTACGGAATGATGGGGCCGGTAAAGGAGCTGTATGTGGTGTGCAGACGCCGGGATATGAAACGGCTCCTGCCGGCCATCAATGAGATTGACCGGGAGGCCTTCATCATTACTGAACAGGCCAGGGATGTGAACAAAATTCTCAAACCCATCAGTACAGCCGTTACGGGCTGGCGGGCCGCCCTGAAAAAGAAATAACTTGCGAATCCTGTATGAAATTCGTGCCGGTGAGCCTGAATGCCTGTCAGCGGATTTGACAAACTGCCGGACAGGACATGAAGGACTGATTCCTGCGGAATCGTCAGATTCCAGACCTTTTCCCCGCTGCCTGATCAGCTTGTTTTTTCACAGAACGGATGAGCATTTGAAAAACGGAATTTTTTCAAAAAATTCCGTTTTTTTAAAACCACTCTCTTAACTTCGCGCAATTGCATTTCCCCTCCCCGGAGAGTGTCAGCATTTTTTCCATATTGCAAAAAAAAGTGACACACTGCTGTGTTTTGCCGCATGGACAGCGGATCAAATGGCCTGATTCTGAAGTTTCCGCTCTGTCCGGAATGGCAGAAAAAGGGAAAATGTTCCGCAATTATCTATGCGAATGAAAAGTCATATTCTGATAAAAATTGTCAAACCCTGTTTTTCCCTCCCAAGCCCCATCCCAAAGGGGAAAGATTTTTTCTGTCTCATCAGCCGCAGCGCACTGTCCCGAAAATCTGTTAAAAAATACTCCGATTCCGGTATATTTTTTGCATAAATGAAACCGGAAAATCCGCCCATATCCGCAGGAAGTTCAGACACAGTCAAAAATGATGCAAGACTGTTTGACAAAAACGCCTCCAAAAGATATTTTGCCTTGATGCGCTGAATGCCGGAAATTTTCTGATTTCCCCTGGCTCCGGGCGCGGGGACAGGGGGAATTTTCTTGAGTTTTTTGAGCTTCAGCGGCTTTTCCGCCAAGGGAGGATATTTCCGGTTTGCTCCTGCCTGAGACAGTCAGGCATGACAGATCCGAGGAAAAAAAGAATGCAAAGGAGCTGGAGGAATGCGTAAAAATATCAGACTTGCTGCAAAAATTGTCGGGGGATTTCTGTGTGTTCTCATACTGAGCGCCCTGGTGGGCTGGTTTGGATACAAAGGGCTCAATGATGTGACATACCGGCTCGCCCGGATGGATGAGGTTAATGAAATTGTCAAAATTATGCTGGAAGTCCGGCGTCATGAAAAAAATTTCATCATACGCGGAAAGCAGGAATATGTGGATCATGTCATAAATCTTCTGGAAGAAATGAAAAATCAGATCCGGTCATCAAAAGAAAGCTTCCGTGTTTCTTCGGAAAGGAAGCAAATGGATGAAATTCTGGAACGCAGCGGACGATATGAGGCGGCTTTCAGAGAATATGCCGAGACAAAAACCGGAAACTCTGAGACAGAAAAACTCGAAGAAATTGACACAAAGATGGTGGCCGGAGCCAGAGAGATGCTGGACACCTGCTATAACATCCGCAATGATCAGAAAGCCCGGATGCGCAGGCAGATTTCAAATTCCAAAAAACTCATGGGTATTGGGTTTGCAAGTGTCTTTGCTGCGGGAATCCTTTTTGCACTTTTTCTGACCCGGGAAATCACCCGGCCCGTTACCCGCGTGGTGCAGGGGCTGACCCAGTCCTCGGATGAGGTGGCAGCGGCTTCGGCACAGGTTTCATCCGCGAGTATCATGCTTGCAGAGGGGGCTTCAGAACAGGCAGCCGCGGCAGAGGAGACCTCGGCCTCTTTGATGCAGATATCTGCCATGATCCGGCAGAACGCGGAAAATGCGGGCAAGGCGGATCAGGTTATGAAGCAGGTCAGAGAGATTATAAGGAAGGCCGACAACTCCCTGTCGGAACTGAAATCTTCCATGGAAAAAACCATCCGCGCCAGTGATCAGACCTTTCATATTGTCAAAACCATAGATGAAATTGCATTCCAGACCAATCTGCTGGCCCTGAACGCGGCTGTTGAGGCAGCACGGGCGGGCGGATCCGGAGCCGGTTTTGCTGTGGTGGCAGGGGAGGTGAGAAATCTGGCTCTGCGCGCTTCCGAGGCGGCCGGAAACACATCCGGACTGATTGAGGAAACTGTGCAGCGAATCAAAGCCGGTTTCCATCTGCTTTCCGAAACTGTGGACAGCTTTTCCGCAGTGACTGAACACAGTGCCCATGCCGGAGAAATTGTGGGAGAAATCGCAGAGGCATCCGGGGAACAGTCCCGCGGCATTGACCAGTTGCATAAAGCGATAACAGATATGGAAAAAGTCATCCATCAGAATGCCTCCACCGCAGAGGAATCCGCAGCAGCTTCTGAGGAACTCAATGCCCAGGCTGAGGAAATGAAAGGCTTTACCCATGCACTTTCCGCAATGATCAGCGGCGAGTCCGGATACAGCGGGAAAAAAGCGGAAAAGAAAAGCATCCGTTGACAGTTATGACAAATCCGAAAAGGACAGGTGTCAAAAAACATGAAAAACAATTCTCTTTTTCCCGAAAAAGACACGCAGCAGTTGCTTCTGATTGTCCTTCTGGTTTCTGTCGCGTTTGTGATGGTGTATTATTTCCATGCAGAACTCCGTTCTGCCACCGTGTTTACCCATTTTTTCTATATTCCCATTATTCTGGCCTCGATCTGGTGGACTGTCAAAGGCCCGGTTGTGGCCCTGTGCCTCGGGGCTTCCCTGATCCTCAGCCACATATTTCTGAAACCGGATGCCCCTCTGCCCGATGATCTGCTGCGTGCGCTGATGTTTATTGTGGTGAGTGTTTTTGTCATTTATGTGAAACAGCAGAATGACATGGCCATGTCCCGGATTGTGGCCAGCGAAAAAAAATTCAGGGAACTTTTTGAAAACATCGGAGACGGGGTCTGCATTTACCGGGCTGTCAGCGCAGGGCGGGATTTTGTCTGCACGGATGTCAACAAAAGTGCGGAGCATATCGAGGGAATGGCAAAAGAGGAAATGATGGACAAAAGCCTTCTCACCCTGTTTCCGGAAGCCGGGAATTACGGCCTTTTGGATGTGTTCCATCGGGTGCGGCGCACAGGGAAGGCCGAAACCCTTCCCCTTTCCCATTACAAAGATGATCGGATCAGCGGATGGCGGATTCACTATGTGTACCGTCTCTCTCCTGAAGAAATCGTCTGTGTGTACCGGGATGAGACCGAGCGGAAGAAAGCTGAAATGACAAGTCTCAAGCTGGAAGACATTGTGCAGTCTTCCAATGACGCGATTGTGGGCATCTCTGTGGATGGCATCATACAGACTTGGAACCGGGGGGCGCGGGAAATTTTCGGTTATGAGGCCCATGAGGCTGCGGGAAATCACATTTCCCTGTTCGTTCCGCGGGAGCGTATTCATGAAACATTTGAAATTATAGACAATATTAAGAAAAATCGTCGTGTGGAGCGTTTTGAGACTGTCCGGAAGAGAAAAGACGGAAAGATGATACAGGTTTCTGTGACTGCCTCACCTGTGAAAAATTCTCTGGGGGCGGTCACCGGTGCTTCCATTATCACCCGTGACATTACTGAAAAATCCATTCTGGAAGAGCAGGTGCGCCAGGCACAGAAACGGCAGGCCATTGGCACTCTGGCAGCGGGAATTGCGCACGACTTCAACAATATCCTGATGCCGATTATCGGTTTTTCCGAACTTTCGCTTGATCTGGTGCCCCGGAAAAGTCCTGCGGAGGAAAATCTGAGGCAGATTCTCAAAAGTGCGGAACGGGCAAGAGAACTGATTCAGCACATCCTGACCTTCAGCCGGGAAAGCAGACAGGAACGCCAGCCTGTCAAACTGCAGTATATTGTCAAAGAAGCCCTGAAGCTCATCCGCGCCACTCTGCCGTCCACCATCCGCATCCGGCAGGAAATTCATAACTGTTCCGATGTGCTGGCCGATCCCACCCAGATACACCAGATTGTCATGAATCTCTGCACCAATGCCTACCATGCAATGGAGGAAAACGGAGGAACCCTGGAGATTTCTCTGACAGATGTCTGCACGGATGTTCAGGACTGTGCAGAAATTTGGGGTCTGAATCCGGGAAAATATGTGCAACTGCGGGTAAGGGACACAGGGCATGGCATAGATCCGTCCATCATGCCAAATATTTTTGATCCCTATTTCACAACAAAGGAAGAGGGGAAGGGAACCGGGCTGGGGCTGGCTGTGGTTCAGGGGATTGTGAAAAATCATGGAGGGAAGATAAAGATTGCCAGCACTCCCGGATCCGGAACCTGTTTTGAGATTTATTTCCCACAAATTGAGGAGGATGCCTCCATATCAGGTATCACTGCCCAGTCCTGTCCTCCTCGGGGCAGCGAAAGAGTTCTTCTGGTGGATGATGAGGAGCAGATTGTTCAGATGCTGAGTCAGATGCTCCGTCATCTGGGTTATCAGGTGACAGATACTTCAAACAGTCTTGAGGCTCTCAAAATATTCAGTGAAAGACCTGATGCGTATGATCTGGTCATCACGGATCAGACCATGCCGGACATGACCGGTTTCCAACTGGCGCAGAAAATGCGGGAGATCAGACCCGGAATTCCTGTGGTTCTGTGCACCGGTTTCAGTTCCGGTGTCAGTGAAAAAAAGGCAAAAGAGTCCGGAATCCGGGAATTCATCATGAAGCCTGTGGTCAAAAAGGATTTGGCAGAGGCCCTGCGCCGTGCGCTGGATGCGAACTGATTAATTTATCCGTATTTTTCATTTTATCTGATACAGCATAACCAGATTGAAAAAATTTTTAGGAATTGCCGGAACGGAGTGAAACAGAATTTCGGCAAAATCTGAAAAGAGAGGAATACCGTTGCAAAAATGAATGGCTATCAAAGAAATATTGAACAGTTACGGGAGGTGGCATCTTTATTCTGGCCAGAGGAATTATCCGGAGAGGCAGCAAAACAGAGTGTTATTCCAATTCTGCTGAATACGCAGAAACAGTTTTTGGGAATTCTTGGTATAAAAATATCTGATATTCATAAATTTTTTAAACTGATAGAAATAGCGGAACTGCCTGCCAATCTTTTTTTGAGACATCTGATGATTATTGCTGATTTCGGTGGGGAACTTTTGCAGAGGGTAAATGACAATTTTTCTGTTCTGTTTCCTTCGGGTGAACTGGAATATGCGCTGAACGGTGTTCCTCAGCGGTACAGATTTCAAAAACTTCCCATAAAGGGACGGCTGACCAATGACAGACTGAATGCCAGCGGCAAAAAGCTGGCTGCTTCCCATCCACTGGATGATTTGTCAAAAGATGTGACTGCTCTTCTGATGTTCGGGAGTGAATCCCAAAATCCTTATACTGCGGAAGTTCTGTCAAAATGTGAGATCGGCGGTTATGTGGGAGACCCTGCTGCTTTGGAAACATTTGTCAGACAGCGTTATATATGGGTAAGCCGGATCACCGCAGGCTCTCAAACCAATAATCCGGGGCAACTGGCGCAGAAGTATGTCCATCACTATCTTGAGGATCATCTTGATATTCCGGATACCTGCATACAGGCAGGCGGTCACATGCCGGGCATATCCTATACGGATCAGAATGCAAACCGTCCCACATCTTTTGATCTTGTTGTTTCAAAACAGGAAAAGTATGCTGCTGTGGAGGTCAGTTTTCAGGTGACAACAAACAGTGTGATTGAACGGAAAGCCGGACAGGCGCAGGCACGTTATCAGCAAATTCAGAAAGCCGGATACAAAATGGCCTATGTTCTTGACGGAGCAGGCAATTTTCAGTGTGAAAATGCGGTAAGCACCATCTGCGCGCACAGCCACTGCACTGTAGCCTTTTCACGCCCTGAACTGAAAATATTATGTGATTTTCTGAGGGAATATTTTGCATGACACATTTATCGGAAAACTGCAATCCCCTTGTCATCCGGAGGAAAGCAGTTCAAAGCTGGCCATGTCTGACTGAAAACATGAATTCTTTCAACGGAGTCTGTGCAGTGCTTCTTCCATTGCGCAAAATAGGGAGAGAGGCACACTGGCGGCAGAAAATACATCGGCATTGAGATTTCGGAAAAATATTATGAAATATCCCGACTGCGGCATGAGGAAATCCGCCAGGGCATTGATCCCTTCAGAAAAGATGAACGGGATTTGACGGAAAAAAACAGCCGGGTTGCCCGTATGCCAAAGAAAAAATATGAAATATCCAAAAAGACGCTGCAACTGGAAGTGCGCCGGGTGGCAAAGGAACTGGGAAGCCTTCCGAAGCGGGAGGATATGATAAAATTCGGAAAATACCCCATAAGTTATTATGATGAATATTTTTTCAGTTGGGGGGAGGTCTGCGCGGCTGCCCGGCATGAGGGCATGTCTGAAACCCCGGAAAATCCGGTGCAGATGTCCCTTCAGACCGGACTGTTTGGCAACTGATATTCCCCGATATCGTCCTGCTGGTCAAAAACCGGTATTCGCAGCCCGTGAACAGAGGCGGATTCCGGTTTGCACAGCAGTGACGGAATGCGGAAACAGGGACTTTTTGCAAAGTTCATCCGATTTCCTTGGGAATATCCGAAAAGGAGAAAACCTTTGTCAGAGGAACCCATATTGCTTATCGTTCTTATTTTGTTTTTTTCGATTCTGTTTCAGATGCTGGCCGCATGCCGCGCGCTGCATCTGATTCCCCTTACCGGCAGACGGCTGGCATGGATACTGATTTCTGTTGGAATTTCAATGATGATCCTGCGCCGCTTCATGACTCTGATCGGTATTCTGCACAGCAGAATTCCGGCCTCATCCATTGACATTTCCGCGGAATGGATTGCTTTGGGCACTTCCCTGTTTCTTTTCTTGGGCATTTCTCATATTGCCCCGCTTTTCCAGTCCATCCGGGACGCACAGGAGAAGCTCGGAAAAAGTGAGGAACGGTACCGCTGTCTGTTTGAGGACAGCAAAGATCCAATTTATGAAACCGGCAAAGAGGGGAAAATTGTCACGGTCAATCAGGCATTTCTGGATCTTTTCGGTTATACCCGCAGCGAGACCGGGGAAATGAATATCCGGCAGATATATGCTGATCCCGAAGACCGGAAACGGTTTCAGTCCCAGATTGAATCTCAGGGATTTGTCAGGGATTATGAAGTGATGTTTCGCACAAAAGACGGAAGGCAGGTCTGCTGCCTGCTCACCTCCACAGTCAAGTGGTGCAATGACATGGTGGGCGGATACCGGGGCATTATCCGGGACATTACCGCCCGCCGTGAGATGGAAAAAGCGCTGCGGGAAAGTGAGGCCATGTTCCGTGCGCTTACGGAAAACACCAGTTCCGGCATTTTTATCATACAGGATGACAGTTTCCGCTATGTCAACCCATCTGCGGAAAGCATCTGCGGATATTCCAAAGCCTGCCTGCTGACAAAATCCTACAGCGACATTGTTCATATTGACTTCCGCAATGCCATCAGAGAACTCATTGAGCAGATACGCTCCGGGAAAGAATATGTGATGCGTCATGAAATCAAGATTGTCACAAAGGATCTCCGGGAAAAATGGATTGATCTCAGCATTTCACCCATCTGCTTTGAGGGACAGAAAGGGCTTCTGGTGACAGCCGCGGATATTTCCGTCAGAAAAGAAATGGAAGAGAAACTCCGGGAAAGGGAGCAGTGGTACCGCCAGTTCTTTGAGGATGATCTGACCGGCGATTATATCACCCATGCAGATGGCCGGATTATGGAATGCAATCCCGCGATGGCAAAAATTTTCGGTTTTGCCACAGTGGAAGATTCTTTTCAGTACAATGCTGCCCAGTTTTATCCCAATCCGCAGGATCGGAGCAGGATGCTGGATCTGCTCCGTCAGAAAAAGAAGCTGGAATATTATGAATCCGAACTCAGGGACAAGAACGGCAGACCTCTGCATGTGATTGAAAATGTCATCGGCATATTTGATGAAAACGGGAATCTGGAGAAGCTCAGGGGTTATATTTTTGACATTACCGAATCCAAAAAACTGGAAGACAAGCTGCGCCAGGCACAGAAAATGGAGGCCATTGGCACCCTTGCCGGAGGAATTGCCCATGATTTCAACAATATTCTTGTCCCCATCCTTTCCTATGCGGAAATGGCCCGGATGGAAAAACTGGAAGACGCGAAAAGAAAAAAATTCATGACGGAAATCATCAATGCCGCGAACCGGGCAAGGCAACTGATCCGGCAGATTCTGACTTTCAGCCGTCAGTGTGAGCATGAAAAATGTGCTGCGGAGTTGCAGCCGATTCTTGCGGAAGCTCTGAAACTCCTGAAAGCAGGTCTGCCCTCGTCCATTGAAATCCGTCAGCATATTGATCCCCAATGCGGCCCGGTTTTTGCCGATCCGGTGCAGATTCACCAGATCGTCATGAATCTGGTAACCAATGCCTTTCATGCCATGGAAAAAACCGGAGGAATCCTGGAGGTGGATCTGGGGGAGGTTTTTATGGGGCCTGAGGATGTGAGATCACATCCGGATATGGAAACCGGACCTTATGTGCGACTGATGGTCAGCGATACAGGGGAGGGAATGGAGCCGGATATTTTGGGCAGAATATTTGATCCCTATTTTACCACCAAGACTCCGGGCAAGGGAACCGGTTTGGGACTGGCAGTGGTTCACGGCATTGTGAGGAACAGCGGCGGTCATATCCGGGTCAGCAGTGAAAAAGGAAAGGGAAGCAGTTTTTCTGTCTATCTGCCCAAAATTCGAAATATTTCCCCTGAAAGCAGCGCGTCAGAGGAGCATCCGTTTCCCACCGGCTGTGAAAAAATACTGCTGATTGATGATGAAAGGGTGATTGTGGAGGCCCTTGCCGAAATGCTCACCGGTCTCGGTTATACGGTGTATGTTCAGACAAGCAGTGTCAAGGCTCTTGAAATATTTCTCAACAGACAGGACCGATATGATCTGGTGATTACGGATCAGACCATGCCGCATATGAACGGCACAGAACTGATTCAGAATATCCGGAGGATAAGGCCGGATATGCCCTTTATCCTGTGTTCGGGTTTTGCCCATGCAGATGATCCGGAAAACCGGACAGCCCTGTGCCATTATGTTGCCAAGCCCGTAAGCATAGGGGAACTGGCTGAAACCATACGGAAGGCTCTGGAGAAAAAAATCTGAGGGCGTTCAGGGGGACAAAAAATCAAAATCCGAACAGATTGACATGATTGCAGAAAAACTCTCAACGATTTGACAAGTTTCAAAAAAATGTCAAATCCTGTCGGAGTCCGGCAGATCTGCTGTCAAAATGGCAGTGTCAAATTTTATGCAGTGTCCGCAGTTCCTTTAGCACAGCATACTGTGCGCTGATATTTCTGCGCTGCGCTTCCAGAAAAGCATGATATTCATCTCCCATAAAGCAGGGCCAGGCATTTGAGCAGACAAGGGGCCGGGCTGAAAAGGAAAAGATGCAGCCATGCGGATCAAGGAAAGGGCATTGGTGCATACGGCTTTCCTTTGACAGGCGTTTTTCCAGAGATGCATGTTCCTCCTGGGGGATTGCGGAAAGCATGACAAAAAAATCCGTGCAGTCCAAATTTTGGGGAAAATGCCATTTGCAGCATTCCCCCCTGCACGCAGGAATGCTCCTGACACACGCGGACACATAGCCCAGTTCATCGGCTTTGCGGTGCAAAATGTCACGAATGCGGTTGATGGCCTCCACAGCAGCCTGCGCCCGGCATTTTTCACTTCCCGTCAGATTTTCATGCAGGGCCAGAGCCAGATTCAGCGATGTGAGCATATTTTCCCGGTAACTGTTCATCACTGCTCCAATGCCACAGCATACACAGAGCTTCCCGCTCCGAAATACAGAATTCCGTCTGCATAAACAAGCGGTGTCATAACGGTGGATTTTGCATTGAAATTCCATTTTTCCTTTCCGTCCCGGATGTCAAGACCATACACATACCCGTCTCCGGAACCGAAATACACGGTGTCTCCGATGACAAGGGACGAGGATCGGATTTCCATTCCCGCGCTGTCCTCAAACCGCCATTTTTCCTTTCCGCTGTCTGCATCCAAAGCATAGAAATTTCCGTCATCACTGCCGAAATACACGGTTCCGTTTGCAAAACAGGGCCGGGAATACACAAAACCGTCTGCTGCAAATTTCCATTTTTCCGATCCGTTTTTCCGGTCAAATGCAGAGAAATCTGCTTCACCGCTTCCGAAATACAGCATATCTTTTTCCACCAGAGGCGGAATCCGTACCCCCGGAATTTTCTTTTTCCAAATCTCTTTTGCATTTTTGCTGTCAATGGCATACAAAAAATCTTCCGCACTGAAATACGCGGCTGTATCCGCGAACACAGGGGAAGTCCGAATCTGTTTTTCTGCTTTGAACCGGGAAATTTCCTTTCCGCTGTCCGCGTCCACTGCATACAGCAAATCACCGGAAATACAGTAAACGGTACTGTCTTTGATCACAGGGGCAGAATATATCCGGGCATTCTCATCAGGTTTGAAAATCCACTTTTCCGTGCCGGTTTCCGCATTCAGGGCATACAGACTGTTTTTTGCACCCAGATAAATGCTTCCTTTGTCTGCAACCGGTGCGGAAATCATTTCCTGTCCGGTATTGTACTGCCATTTCTCTGATCCCGAAACCCTGTCCAGCGCATGACAGTATGTATCTGTGCCTGTGAAATAAACTGCTTTTTCATCCAAAGCAGGCGTGGAATGCACCCATGCCTGTGTTTTGAATTTCCAAATCATGCGGGCTGATGATGGCGGATGCTCGCGTTTTATTCTGTCCGGAGGAACTGTCCCATTGCGGTTTGCGGTCAATGCGGATGTTTTCCTCTTTGGCATCTGTCTGAATCCAATCCATAGCACTCATCTGCATTAGAAAAATCCCGCCATACCGGACTGAAAGATTTCCGCATTCATCTCCCTGATGATTTTCATTTCGTTTTTTTTCCCAGTATCCAAAGATGCCGTATCCGCCATAACTGCCTTCTCCCGACATAGAGCAGGGAAACCATGGGAATCTGTGGGAGAAAAATGCTGAAAAATGGATTTTTTCTTTCATGTCAAGGAAGATTCTTTTTTGCAGCAATATCTGTGAGAATATACGCAGGCGACCTGCCTGCGGGATTGCGTATCAGCAGATACCGGCTGTCATGGCTCAAGCGAATACCGGGCAAACATCAGAGGCTCCCACTGGCCGGAATCAGGGGCATAAAACTAGGGTATGCAGTTTTCTTTTTTATGCGTCTTCACATCCCATTGCCATTCAAACATATCCATTTTTTCAGAACTTGAAAGAGCAATGATTTTCCCATCCTCTGCGACAAAAGCCTGTATGAAATCAGTGCCGGGGTTTTGGGAAGTGTTTTCCGCTGTATGGATTATCAGCGTTTCATCCGGCCGGAGCAGATGAAGATTATCCGGAAACCATTTGCAGGGCAAAGGGAAAAGTTTCCCTGGCGCGTCTGTATGAGTCTGTCATAAACCTGTGTAACCTTTGCCTGTGCAAAATCAAAAATCAAAACCCGTGACTGTATTCCGCTTTTTTTGCGGTTTCCCGATATTTTTTCCTGGTTGGGGCTCAGCCAGTTTATCGCCTTTTGGGAGACCAGACATACCTGGGCATGTTTTTCATATCTCCCGCAAAAACAAGAAGCTGTTAGTTTCCTTCCTGATCCGTTACGCACAGTTCATAATGTTCCTCATATTTTTCATGCGGTCTGACAAACGCGGCATAGTTTCCGCCGGGACGGATTTGTATCCCCTTTACAGAAATCTCTCGCTTTTCCTGCTTTCCGTGTGCATGATAAAAAACAATGCGGGATTCAGCCTGCTGCACATCTGTCTTTGGTTCCGCAAGATACAGCAGGGTCTGTGCATTACACAGGCCGGTGATAAGCAGAATTGCCGGAAATATTATCATCCATTGCATTTTTTTCATGTCACTCTCCTTATTAAACCGGCAATTAAACACCACAACAATCAGTTATTATAACTATTTTAACTTATTAAAATATTTCATGTTTGCTTTTGGTATTAAAAATTGCCGGATTAATAAGAACTCCCTCCCTTTAGGGATGGGAAACTTTCTGTTAAACAGCATTGTATGCCAAAATGCCAAACATTTCGGTTATCCAGTTTCCGGAACTCCCGGACTCTGAAAATGGGACAAATCAGCTTAATATTATTTAAATCGCCACGAATGACACGAATCAGCACGAATTGCAAAACCCGTAATTCGTGTAATTTGTGTAATTCGTGGCACTGTTTATTTAACTCGCTACAGTTAATGGTATATCTATTTTTCTAGTTCCTTTGGCAAGAATTTCTGATCTGCTCGTCGCAGCCCATGTCCGGCTTCTTGAAGACCCCAACTGGTTCCGGACGGCTATCCGCCCCTTTTTCCAGCAGAAGCCGCACAAGTTCCGCATTTCCCCTTTGTGCTGCGACCATCAGAGGCGTGGTTCCGGAGCGTTTTCCGCTGCATTCCACATCCGCACCCTTTTGGAGGAAAAAGCCTGACCATTTCCGTATTCCCGGTTTCACGAGCCATAAGAAGCAAAGTCCGGCCTGTTTCCTCATCTGCAGCATTCGGATCGCACCTTCCCCAATCAGAAATTCTGCCATATTTCCATTGCCGGTTCGTATGACAGATTTCAATATCTGAAAAAGATCTGTCCCGGACGATCTGTTTTTCAGCAGAAATCTGGCTGTTTCTGTCTTACCGCGCAAAACTGCTGCCATGAGCGAAATGCCGTTTTTGTCTGCCAGATTCATATCCGCTCCCTTTTCCATAGCAGTTTCACGGCTTCTGTCTGCCCGGATTCACAGGCTTTGGCCAGCACGGTTTTTCCCGGAACTGCCTTTGGCATCAGGTGAACCCCTTTTTCCAGAAGGATTTTTATGTTTTCTGTCCGTCCGTTTCCTGCCGCAACTCCAGTGCATCCGCGCAGAGTCTGGGAAAACGGGTCTTCCTTTTCCAGCAGAAGTTTCAAGGCATTAGCGCGGTTCATCTCCGCAGCTCTTACCAGAGGAGATTATGCCAGTTGTCCTGTAGTTTTGAAATCAGCGCCATGTTCAGCAGCATCTGAAGCACTTTGGTCTGATTGTTTGTCAAAGCCTCTGTCAAAAACATATCTCCTGCTGATTGCCGATGCACATTCACAGAGCGCGCCTTTTTCCAGAAGAATTTTCACCGCTTCCTCACTGCCGGTCCGCAGGCCATCATCAGAGCAGTGTTTTCCCATTTTGTCTGTTGCTGATATATCCGCTCCTTTTTCCAGCAGTTTTTTTACAATCGCTCCGTTTTGCCAAAGCCGCAACCATGAGAGCAGTCTGTCCGCGTTCATTTGCCGGATTGGGATCTGCCCTTTTCCAGCAGCAGTTCAACCATATTGGGAAAAGCACCTGAAGAGTCCGCATAAGAGCGGTTTCCCCCGTTTTTGTCTGTGCACATTCCAGATCAGTTCCTTTTTCAGCAAGATATTTCACTGATTCCCGGCATCCTTTTCTGCTGCAGCTCTGAGCGCAGCTGTGCGAAATGAATCCGGGACGGTGCTTTTAAAACAGAATCCTGACAATCTGATCCGAATGGCATTGGGAAACCGCGCGGACAAGTGCGGTCTGCCCGTTTTTGTCTTCTGTATGAATATCCGCACCGTTTTTCAGAAGCAGATGAATCAAAGCCGTATTGCCGGTTTCCGCTGCTGCCAGCATCAGAGGACTTTCTCCCATCTCATTGACCGCATTCACCGCTGCTTTGTGAGCAAGCAGAAGTTCTGCCATTGCCATCTGATTTTTCCCTGCGGCAATCATCAGCGCAGTGTTTCCTTTTGTCCTGAAATTGACATCCGCGCCATATTTGATCAGAATTTCGGCAACAGACAGATGATTTTTTTTCTGCTGCTGCTGTCAGGAGCGTTGCTCCGGTATCCGGAGAAATGACATTGGGGATCTGTTTTTGCCTCCAGAAAAATCTTCACCATTTCCGCATTGCCTTTTGAAGCTGCGTTCCTGAAATCCCGCTTATGGCTCCTGAAGCCTCGGGATCTGAAACCGCAGACAACTAGCACCGGACGGTTTCCGGATGATCATACAGAACAGCAAGTGTGAGGAGCTGGCGCTTTTCCTACCAGTTGTGCGGGCATTGATATCCGCTCCCCTGTCCAGAAGTTTCCGGATGATTTCCGCATGTCCTTAGGCGGTCAGCATCAGGGCTGTGTTTTTGGGATGTGTGTCTGATGTTCACATCCGCGCCCCGTGCCAGAAGCAGGTCAGTAATTTCCCCATATCCTTCCTGCTTGGCAGCCATAAAGGCGGTCAATCCGCCGGGGCCGTATTTGGCAGAGGTTCTTTTCCCGGTTTCTGTTTCTGCCCAGAACCCGCTGCCGTATGGCGGAGAGGAGTTTAATCAGACTGAGGGGAACAGGAACAACTGCCCCCTATTGACCGGTTCCATATCTTCCGAGCATAACAGGTTCAGAAGGCCAGGAAGAACAGGTTCGCTGTGACCAATTTTTAACTGTGGAGATGCAGGCTGTTTGGGTGGCAAAGGATCGGAACAGCTTCTGCCCGCGTGCATATACCGGAGGGCGCAGTCTCTTCAGAGGCTTTTCAAAGGCAAAGGAACCGGTTCAGTCTTACCGATTTTTACCTGTAGGTACAGTCTTTTCACGCTGTTTCGGTGACAAAGGAACAGGGACAGGTTTACGGCCCCGCGCGCCTGTATTGGCACAGGCGTAACTGAAGCGATTCCGGCACGGGGATCTTTAGATGAAATCATCGGAATTACAAAAGGTTTGCCGGGTTCAGAAGACACCACTGCCCGGTTTCCGTACCGCATTCATATCCGCGCCTTTGTCCAGAAGCATAGCCCGGACAGTGGCTATATGACCTTTGGCACAGGCCGCTGTCAGAGCAGTCCGGCCTTCCATTGCCGGAATATGGTTGACATCTGCTCCGTGAGAAATAAGCACCATCACCAATTTCCCAATGATCTTCGGACATAATGAGAATCAACTTGGCCAAACCCGCTTTTATCTTTTATGTTCGAAAGGATCTGCCCCTTTTCCAGCAGAACCGGACCATTCCCCATGTATCCCAAAGAAGATGCCGTCATCAGAGCGGTTCTGTATGTGTCTAGATGCTTTGTTGACATCGCTTCCCTGATCCAGATACTGTTTCACCTCTTCCATGCGGTTGTTCCGGCAGGTAGCCTCAAAATCTTTTCCTGGAATACAGTCTGTGCTGAGGCTGGCAATGCACAGAGTGCTGTGCAAAGCATAATAATTACAACTCTATGATTTCATAAAATTGCACATCCTTTTCTGTCTGAGTGTTCCCAAATTCAGGGAGAGTTCGAGTGCTACATGTGCACTCTTCCCACCTGGTCTCTTAAATCCCAATGCTAACTTCATCGGCGCAAACGCAGATTACTTTGCGTGCTTTTTCAAATCATCTCCGTGGCGTTTCAACTGCTTCCAGGCTGCCTCATCTGTGTTTTCATGGCAAATCGCCCGCATGTCCTCTGCTGCGATCTGCCAGGCCTGTTTACCCTCGTTCCCGCTCTGCGTGAGAATACCACCCTGACGCTCTGCGTCGTGTTTTCATCTGCTGATCAGATATACTGTATAAAAGCAATGGAGAATTGATCTCAGATTGCTGACAGATACACCGATACAGGAAAGATACAGAAGACAATCAAGCCGCTTTTTCCGCATAATTTGACAACCTGCCCTGAAGAAATATCCCATTTCATAAAGTTTGGCTGCCAGCAGAAAACGGGTTTCAAATCAAATTCATCCTTTGACAATCCGGTATTCAGCAAGTGTCATCATTATATTCAAGTGTGAATACATACAATTCATTTTTCAGTCTTCCTTCTGATACATCGCATCCATCCTTTCATCCTGAAAATCCAGGACAGACAGTAATTTCCGGTTAGGTTTTTTTGCATATAACCAATAAGACTTTCTTTGTTCTTTGAAAAATTGTTCTTCAAACTTGCTTTCACCTCTTCGTATTCGACTTGATTTGTGTTGAGAAACTCCCTGACCCTTTTAATGCTGACCGGTTCGTTATGCTGCTTGCAACGTATATTGCCAGCAAGAGATAAGTAATTAAACCTGCCAGTATCTGAACCATTAAACCATGCTCATATGCAATCAAGTGATAAACTTTAAGACGTTTCCACGGAATAAAAAAACTTTTCTGCCTCCACGGGCTTATACCAATGCAATCTGTTCTGCTGTAAGGTCAAGACGGTTGCTATCAATATTTGACACTGCTTCAATTTCGTAATGTCAATCGAGTTCCTTTTGTCATCAGATTTAACCTTCGATTGTCCCCAGGAGTACAATGGCATCAAGAAAACAAAACTTTCAGGGTCTTCATCACTTTTTTATGATTGTTTTCAACTTGTACCGACACTGATTCGACAGGCGAAAAAATTATACTTCCTGCCATTGATCGAACTTTTGTGACATGATAGCCTCTGTCCATTACACCGGTTTTTCTCCCGGCGAAAGGATTTGACTGACGAAGGCGTTCCACCTGCTTTGCCTTCGGTTAAAAACAGTTTCTGAGAGATTGAGCGATTTATCCAGCCCCATCTTGAACTTTTGGCCTTTTAAGCTCATTTCTGTCAATCGTGATCATCAGAAGGACGGTATCAATAAGCGAACCGTCAATTTTAACAAGCTCTCTGATTAGAATAATTTTAGGAGACGTATACCGGAAACTTTTGAATTTGCAGACGGGAAAATACATAAAGAACTATCAGAGTCTATGATTTGTTACTTCAGACTTGCTCTTTTAATTCCATCTTTTGGAGCAATATGCTCTCTCTTGCAAAATCATCTTCTTCCAAAAGCACTTGAGTAAATGTTGTGCTGAAATTGTGTTACCAGATGAAAATATACCCCTAATGCTTTGGCTCGTCTTCAAAGTCATTTGGAAATCTGTTACAGCCGCAAACAGTGGTAGCATCTGCTTGCATTGCTTTTATTGCAGGACTGAAAAATCAAATGATAAGCACTTTGAGGCAAATGGGTCAGAAGATTATGTGTGCAACTCCCTTGATATTATTAACAATGCCAAATTTCGACATTGTTCTACTATTTGTCAAGAAAAAATGACTTAACCTGCAAATATTATTATTTTTTTTAAATTTTATTATGCAATTTCCTTACCGGAAATTGCTGGGTTCAGACAATATTTTTAAGAAAATGTGAAGAGGTTATGATCTTTCCATTTTCGCTTGTATTTCCCAAAGAAGAAGATGTTTGTCACCGGAAATGACAATCTCAGTTTCGGCTGCTGCTAACTGGATAAGAGATGTCATCGGGGATCACAGACAATAACCTCGCCATGCTCTATCCGAACATTTTGGAAATGGCATGTTTTCCTGATAAAACAAAAATCAATCTCCTGTTTCCGGAGATGGAATTTGGGGTATGCCAAGGAACACGCAGCAGTTCATCCTTTTATCTCTTTGCATATAAAGGGAATAATCCGCTTTTCTTCCACAAAGAAATAAGTTTTCCCGGTGTTCCATAGACAGAAGTGCAGATACGACCACATTTGTATCGGCAACAACCTTTTATTTCTCTGATCTTGCCCATTTTACTGCTTCATCCACGGATTCCGGTGTCAGTCCCGTTTTTTGATTTTTAGACCTGATTTTTTCAAGGTTAATATCTTTATTTTTCAATGGTTTGAAATAGCACACCATCTTTGGAAATCCAAGATCAAAATATTCCACTCCTTGAAGCTGTTCCATGATTTTGTAGGAATAGTAATCTTATTTTTTGATGTAACCTTTGCTAACATTTTTATCCTCCTTCCATTTTACGAATTTGTAAGAGTTTTCCTTTCAAAATCAGTCTGAACCGGGATGGACGGGATTAAAGAATTTTCAGGATGTTCACCCATATCCTGTTCATCCTTAATCCTGAAAATCCCGGTTCAAGACATAACATTATTATATTCAAATATGCACAGGATGGGGGCGTTCAAAGCCTCCTTATCTGTGCATCATTACTAGCCGCCGTATGCCCCGATTTCCCCGCCCGTGCTGCTCGCGGTTTTGCAGGGGGAGGAGGAACTCAGGTGGCGGAGGGTGTCGGTGTATTGGGGATTGACAGAAATGTTCTGTCAGTTCTTTGTGACCTTTGTGCCCTCTCTGTGTCCTTTGCGGTCAAAGGTTAAGGGAATGCATTGTTTCAATGGCGAATTGGTATTATGCCAGCAAGTTCCGGATATTTCAGAAATACAGGTTTGAAGAAAAGCAGATTTTCCGGATGCCGTGTGTATGTATCATATTGTTTCCGGATAAAAAACAAAAAAATTTTGCCAGATGATCCGGAAAAAAGGCTTTTGCCTGTTCTTTGTCTTGTCATCCGGATGAATTGGGGGTATATTCCTGTATAAGAAATAAGGAAAAAGCCATGATGCAGAATCAGGAATTTACGGAAAACACATTGATAACAGTTGGAATTCCCCAGTAAATATTACGGGATCATTGTCTGTCGGAGGATGCAGCCGCGGAAAAAATGCTGCATCTGTCTGTTCTGGGTGTGTATAAACATAAACAGCTCAGCAGCGGCAAAGCCGCTGAACTGCCTGGCATCAGAAAGTATGACTTTATCCGGATGATGGCGGATGAGGGAATGGATTATTTTGATTATTCCCCAAAGGAACTGGAAGAGGAATTCAAAGCAATTGACCGATGGAAGAAGCAAATGGACACTCTTAATGCGAATCAAAAATGGATATGACCTGCGTTTAAAAGAAATTCCGCTCAGACCGAACTGTCTGTATCTGAAAAACCGTCCGCAAGGTTCTGCTGCACTTTTCTGCTATCCTTAAATATGCACTTCATCCGGATGAAACATGCCGGAGTTGATAATTTTTTTGATTTGAAAGGAAAAAAATAATTATGAGATTAAATCTCAGAAACAGATTTCTTGTTCCCACCATTGTCCTGGTTATTGCGGGAATGAGCATTTTGACAATGGTATCCTATGTGAATTCAATGAAATTTCTGGAAAAATCCGTTTCTGACCAGCTTGTCAGGATTTCCGAATCATCACAAAATATTACAGAGTTCTGGCTCAGGGAGTTGATGGGGAATCTTGAAACCTGGAGCCGGTGGAAAAGTTTGGCATGGGCAGTTCAGGATTCCTACATGGCTGAAAAAATCCGCAAACCGGTGAACACTTATCTTGAGGGACTGCATACTGCAAACTATGAAGTCATCAGTCTGGCAAATGCCAAAGGAGAAATTGTATGCGCCTCTGATCCTGCGGTTATCGGAACATCCAATCTGTCCGGTGAGAAATATTTTCAGGAGGCACGCAAAGGCTCCCCTTTTGTATCCGAAGTCAGAAAAAGTGAAGCCGGCGGAAAAGCGGTTTTTGTCATTTCCTTTCCTGTGGGAGAAGGATCTGAAACCGGTGTTCTGTCTGCTGTGACAAATCTTGAGCGTTTTGCAGAAGAACAGATTCTTTCCATAAAGACAGGAAATACAGGTTATGCCTGTCTGTATCAGGAAGACGGGCTGCTGATTTCCCATCCGAAAAAAGAAAAAATACTGCATGAAAATATAAGATCTTATGATTTCGGACAAAAAATGATGCTTGAAAAAAAAGGAATTGTCCGCTATGCAGAAAACGGACGGGAGATGATGGCGGCTTTTGACCGGATCGATCCGGTCGGATGGACCGTTGCGGTGACTGCATCTGTTTCAGAACTGAATGCGCCTCTGAAAAAAATGGGCACTCTCCTGTTTTTTCTGTCTTTGACGGTTGTGCTGGCAGTATCGGTTCTCATTTTTCTGATCGCGGGAACGGTTACGAAACCCTTTGGCCGGATTGTCCGGGGCGTGGAAGAATCCATGGACAGGGTGACACTTATTTCCGGTCAGATCGAAGCCCTTGGCAGGCAGGTGGCCGAGGGAACATCGGAACAGGCATCTTCTTTGGAGGAATCTTCCGCATCTTTGGAAGAAACCTCCGCCATGACCCGTCAGAATGCGGAGAATGCTGAAAAGGCAAGCCGCTTTGTGCAGGAGGATGCGGTTCCCGGTTTCGGGATAATGGCAGAAAGAGTGAAAAGGATGTCCGAGGCCATGAAAGCCACTGTGGAAGTCGGAGGCAAAACAGCCGCAATTGTTGAAAGTATAAACAAAAATGCCTTTCAGACCAATCTGCTGGCACTGAATGCGGCAGTGGAGGCCGCTCATGCCGGTGAAACAGGGGCCGGATTTGCGGTGGTCGCGGAGGAAGTCAGAAACCTGGCTCTTCATGCCGCAACTGCGGCCGGTGATGCTGCAAAGCTGATTGCAGAGACCCAAAACAGGATTGGCGACGCCTGGGAATCCGGGCAGATGGTTGCCGAAATTATGGGCAAAAATACGGAAACCGTTCAGAAGGTGAAATTTCTTGTTGATGATATCTGTGCAGCTTCCGGAGATCAGGCAAGGGGAATCGGGCACATCAGCATGGCTGTGGCTGAAATGGACAAGGTGGTACAGGAGAATGCAGCCGGTGCCCAGACCGCTGCAACCTCGTCAGAGGAGATGAATGCGCAGGTGAAACAGGTCAGGCGTCTGATTGGGGAACTGACAGCCTTGATGAACTGAAAACAAAAACGGTTTGGAAATCCGGACAGATGCAACTGTATCCGGATATTGTGTCACTTTGGAATGTTTTTTTCAGATGAACAAAATAAGGAGGGTTTATGAAAACAGGGATGAAGGTGTTTGCAGCAGCGGTTCTGTGTGTTTTTCTGTTTCACGTGGCTGTGTTTGCGGCCGACAGGGGGAATTTTTCCACAGCGCCGAAAAGCAATGAGGGGAAAAAATGGCGGATTGGATATTATGAGGGGGGGGATTATATTGATTATCAGACAAACATCATCGCGATTGCGGACGGCCTGACCGCTTTGAAATGGATCGAAAAAACACAGATTCCAAAGCAGGAGGGAAGCCAGACAAAAGAACTCTGGAAGTGGCTGGCTGCCAATGTCAAAAGTGACTGCATTGAATTTGTCGCAGATGGACATTACAGTGCGAACTGGGACAAGGAACTTCGTGTCCAAATGTCTGAGGAAATCATCAACCGCCTGAACACAAAAAAGGATATTGATCTGATCATTGCAGCCGGAACCTGGGCGGGCCAGGATCTTTCCCAGGGGCTTGCTGCGGGCAGATACAAAACCCCGACAATGGTAATCTCCACCTCCGACCCCATAGGCGCGAAAATCATCAAAAGCCCGGAAGATTCCGGCAGTGAATATCTTCATGCACGGGTGGCTCCTCTGCGTCATGCACGGCAGATTCAGCTTTTTCATGAAATTACAGGGTTCAAAACGCTGGGGGTGGCGCATGAAAACAGCGAAACCGGCAGAAGTTACGCGGCAATGGATGTGCTGGAGAAAGCCGCGCGGGAACGCGGATTTCAGATCATCCCCTGTTATACGCAAAGTGATGTTCCGGATGAAAACATCGCAGCCGACAGCGTGAAGCAGTGTTTTGAGGAATTCGGGAAAAAAAAGGTGGAGGCCATTTATGTTTCCATACAAAGGGGTGTGAACACCAAAAGCATACCGGATTTGGTGAAAATTGCCAATGCCCATAAAATTCCCACCTTTTCCCAGTCCGGTTCCCAGGAGGTCAAATACGGATTTCTCATGAGCCTTGCCCAGGCTGCCGGATTCAGGGCATCGGGAAATTTTTATGCCCAAACCATGGCAAAGATATTCAATGGCGCCAAACCCGGCCAGGTGGATCAGGTGCTTGAAGCTCCCCAGAAGATTGCCATCAATGAAAAGACAGCGGAACTGATTGCGTTTCAGATGCCCATTGAATTTATTGAAGTGGTGGATGAGGTGTACAGAGAGATAGTCCAGCCTGAAAACTGAGCACACGGGGGCGCAGAAGCACGCTGCTTTGCGCCTGCATCAGAACAGGTTTTCAAGGATTCATTTTGGGCTGTGAAAAGCGGCATCCTGCCGGTTTGAAAAGTCCGGCAGGATGCATCGGTTATAATATATACCGCTCCGTAAAACATTTCAGATGTCCTGTTTCCGGAACTTCCGGACTCCGAAATCAACCCGGCATAATTCAAATCAGCCGCGAATGACACGAATCTGCACAAACCGCAGTTCGTGTCATTCGTGCAATTCGCGCCTGCACCGTTAAATCTTATGATTAATGGTATATTTTTAAAGGGTTATCCCGATTCGCCATTGACATGATGCAATAACTGTCACTTTTCTCGCAGTTCTGTCTTTGCAAAAAACCGCTCCGCTTAATTTTTGCACGCCTCCGGATCAGGTGCAAACTGCATTATATCTTTTTGAAGAGTTCAACTTTGTTTCTTCCCTTTTTCTTTGCCCGGTACAGAGCTGCATCAGCCTGACGGTATACATCAGAATGGCTTGCCGTGCCGTCTGATTCTGCAATCCCCAGACTGACGGTGATTTTTTTTACAGGACCGAAAGACCGGCTTTCCACACAGGCCCGTATTTTTTCAGCCAGCACGGCCGCTTCCTTTCCCCCTGCTTCGGGCATGATGATCGCAAATTCCTCTCCGCCAACCCTGAAGACAGAATCTGTCTTTCGCACAGATTCTCTGACAGTGCAGGCCATCTGAATCAGAACACTGTCACCTGTTTTATGGCCGTATGTGTCATTGACTCTTTTGAAATAATCTATGTCAAAAAGAATGAGAGACAGGGTGGAGCCGTATCTTTTGCACCGGGCCAGTTCCTTTTCCACAGTGTCTTCATAAGAGCGCCGGTTGAAAAGTCCGGTCATCGCGTCATGCCATGCGTGGTATTCAAGTTTTTTTCTCACAAAGGCATAAACAAACCAGATGATGGCCAGCGTATTGACTGCATGCAGGGAAAGAACAAGATAAAACAGCCGGATCTGCCTGATTTTGCCTTCGGTTGCAATCTGGGCAGTGAGGACTGCGGAATCAGCGATTTGCCAGCAGATTTCGCTTTCCGCTGTGATTTGTCTTCTGATCCGCTCACAGGGATGCACACGGTACAGAGCCAGATTTTCTTTGAGACTGTCCCATTTTTCTTTCAGATTCCTTATGTTTTCCGTAAATTCCGATTTCCGCGTCCGGATGCTTTCTGCGCAGAGAAAACTTTCTGTCATCTGATCTGTTTCCTTTATCAGCAGCTCGCAGGACTGAGAGGGATCAGACAGGTGCAGTTTGGTGATACGCTGAATCATGCCTCTGATAATTCCCGCATGATTGATGATTTCCGCATCATTTTTCAGATTTTCCACTGTTATGTATATGAAAACAGCCATGACCAGACCGATGCCCAGCAGGAAAGCCGCAAGAAATATCAGGTAGGTTGAAAGTCTTAAAGAATGCATTGCTGTCTCTGAAAAAATCAGAAATGGTGTGAAATCGGCATCCCCGCGTTTGGGACAGAGCAGCTTTGGGGATCAGATGCCATCAGGATGCCGGCGGTGCACTGGGAATAAAAAAACTCAGATAATCCGAATTTTCCATGAATCCATAACCTGCCGCAGTTTTTCTGCCACATCTTTTGCGATTGTCACAAATTCACATCCTGCTGCAACCTGCTCCGGATCCTGCAGGACAGCCCATCGGATTTGCATTTTTATGTTTTTCATAAAGGCAAGAGATGGCATATTCTCTATTTCGGACAGGATGAGAAAATCTCCTTCCCGCAGCACTCCGGACATATCTTTTTTAAACACAATTCCCATGCCGCCCAGACTCAAATCCATGATAGCTGCTGCCAGCGGTTCATCCGGATGTGCTTCTGATGCAAACATGCCGGTCATACCGCCGGTGCCGGAAAACTGCATACGTTCAAATCTTCTTTTTTCTTTCTGATCCATCAAATCTTCCTTTTCCTCAATGAACTGCTTTGCTTCTGCCTGAAAATCTGTTCCATCTCCGAATCCGGAAAACCGCTGCATGCAGGACGAGTGTCAGCAGGCAGAGAATGGCAAACAAATCTCCATGACAGGTGTAGAATGTTTTTAAATTAATCACGGACAGTCTTTCTGTCACCACAGCATCCCGGAAGAGAGCGGTGGTCCGCAGAATGCGGCCGGTCGGACTCACAAATCCGCTGATCCCCGTGTTGGCCGCACGGACAAGGGATCTTCTGTTTTCCACAGCACGGAAGACGGACATGGAAAAATGCTGGTACGGCGCGCTGCTGTTTCCGTACCAGGCATCATTGGTGATATTGGCCAGCAAATCCGCGCCGTTTCTCACTGCTGCTGCCGAGAGTTCCGGAAAAATGATTTCATAGCAGATCAGCACGCCCAGCCGGAAGCGATCCGCAGACAGAATGTCCCCCTGTTTCCCGGTTTTGAAATCCCCCACCTGAGCCACGATTTTTTTCACAAAGGGCAGCCATTTTTTCAGGGGAACATATTCCCCGAAAGGAACAAGATGGACTTTGTCAAACCTGCCTGCAATCTCTCCTTCCGGGCTGATAAGATAGGCACTGTTGTAATACTCTGTTCCCTGCTCCCGGTTTGCATGGGAGGGGCTGCCAATGAGAAACCAGGATCGGGTCTGCCGGACGCCTTCCGTGACTGTGCGGGTAAGCCCGATATTGTGTGAAAAATAAAAAGGGGCTGCGGTTTCAGGCCATACCACCAAATCCGGATGATTTTTTTTTGCCGAAAGGGAAAGATCCACATATTTCCGGATGCTGCCTTCCTGAAATGCGGGATCCCACTTGACCATCTGATTAATGTTTCCCTGCACTGCCGCTGTTTTTATGCCCGGAGATGTTTCTGCCAGCTCCTCAAGGGTTTGAATGCGCATCTGTCCGTAAACTGCGCAGAGGCAGAGGCAGAGCATGGCAATGGCCAGTACAGCGCCTGTGATCGCTTTGCCGGGCCTTTCCCCCTGCCAGTCCGCCTTCCGGATATGCAGCACAAGAATGAAAAGCGCGGCATTGACCAGCGCAATGAAAAAAGAGACGCCGTAAACGCCGGTCATGTCCGAAATTTGAATAAGATGCAGCCGCTGAAACTGGGAATAACCCATCAGTTCCCAGGGAAAACCGGTCAGCAGATGCGCTCGGGCGTATTCCAGCGCCACCCATGCAGCGGGCATCAGACAGAACAGAGAAAAGGGCTTCCGGGCAGCCAGGATGAGAAGCAGGGAAAAAAAAGCCGGATACAGGGCCAGATAGGCGGCCAGGAGAAAAAGAAGCGGAACAGAAAGGTAAACCGGCAGACCGCCGTAAGTCTGCATGGTATAGACCAGCCAGTACACCAGTCCCGGATAATGAACCAGTCCGGCAATAAATCCCAGACGAAAACCCTCTTTGCAGGAGACATCCCGCAGCGACCAGAGCAAAGGCACCAGAGCAAACCAGGCCAGCCCGTCCAGGCCGGTGCGGGGAAAGGCTCCGGTCAGGAGCAGACCGCTGAGCACGGGAGGAACATATCTGGATAAAAAATATAATTTCAACGGATTGCAAACCTCTGGAAAATTCTGTCCCCAGCTTTTTTGGACAGTATGCAGAGGAATAGTATATTTCAGTTCTTTTTTCAAGCAATTCCTTTGTCTGTCCCGATTTCGGCTCTGCCCAATCCGCACCTTCGTGTTGTTTCAGCACTTTTTTCATGTTATTTTTTGTCATCCCTGCAAACTGATTCAGATTTCGATCTTTTCCGGAAAGTCCGGCGCAAGTTCGGTATGTTCCAGTTGTCTGCTTTCATTGTAAAATTTCATGCTGCCGTTATGATCGCATATCCAGACTTCCAATGCCCCGTTTTCAAAATAGAGTTTGCGTTTTGTCCTCATTTCGCTGTCTGTATTTGATTCGGAAAGCACCAACGCAAATTTCCGGAGCAACAGAAGCATCCAATTCATGTCGGATGAATTTCAGCCGTCTCGAGATACCCATACATCCGGCAACCTCGCGTACCTTCGGTTTTAACGGCACACTCAGACAAAATTTTTCCATTTTTCAAAATGGAAATTAACAACCGTCCGATTTCCCCGAATACAATGAATGCATAATACTGACCGGTGACATAACAATCTGTCCTATCTCGCTGTTAAGTTCTATTCTGAAAGGCAAATCCCTCAGACTGGGATACCACATACCTGCCTAGCCAGTCTCATGATAAACTCCTTCCCTGTCAGATTGAAGGTTCGGTCCCAATGCGAATTAAGAGTGAGATTCTGATTCGGATTTGACAACTTTTAAAAGTTGTCAAATCCTGCATGAATCTTTTATGAATATACAACATTCTGTTTTTGTTCATTCTGAATTTTTGACGATTAATTCGCATTCCCAATAAACCAAGTATGGTTTTATTCTTCAATCTCCTGCCATTTTAAAAATTTGATTTACAGCCTGCCTGTTTCCACTGAAGGGAACCCCTGATCATCCGACTGATTTCATTTTCTGATTTTGAATTTTATTTTATGCTCTGCAATTTTGAGATCATAAGTGTCTCTGAAGATCTATCCAGAACTGGGGGTGTGTGCCGAAAAATCGCAAACAGTCTGAGGGCTTGTATCAGGCGTAACAGACGTCGTCCTTCACAATATCAGTTATGCGCTGAACCGACACTTTCAGTTTTAAGGCCAACGCACAGGGACGCATTTTTAACGGTGCAAGAAATTCTTCCCGCAGTATTTCGCCCGGATGAACCGGTCGCATTTTAACGACTGGGTATCTTTGCATCGAAAGTGTTTGATCATGTTTGTGTTCCATCATAATTCAGATTCAGATTCCATCATCTCCCGCACCTGCGCTGTCAGACCGGAAACCGTGAAATTTTCTCCCGCATAATCCGGATGAATCTCCCCGGCAAGTTCCACACTGATGTTTATGGGAACACAGGTGTTGAACAGAAATTTTCCGGGACGGAACAGATTACCCGAATTGCTGATTTTCAGGATTTTCACCGGAGCTTTGCACAGTCTGGCAATCTTGAAAGCCCCTTTGTTCAGCGCACGACGTTTCCTTCTGTCCCAAATGGTTCCGGAAACAAACAGATTTTCCCCAGGCATGGGACCTGATTTTTCAATGTGCTGCATCATCAGCACATCCCCGCTTATGACCGATGGCAGATACCCTGACGTTTTCAGCATCCATCCGAAAATGGGAACCCTGAAAAATGTGCTTTTGACAATGGTTTTCTGCTTTTCATACAAAGAAATCAGCAGAATCGGGTCCAGATAGGAAAGATGGTTGCTGACAATGACAGAAGAACGGATGCACAGAACCTCATCCGAAACACGGATTGCAAGCCCCGGCGTCAGATTCCGGACAAGTTTGAAAACCTCTGTAAAACAGATGATTGAGTTTCTGAAAAGACTGCTCCCGGTTTTGGAAAACAGATATAACCAGATAAAAAGGCGAAAAACAGTACAAATCCCAATGTGAAATAAGTCCAGAAGAGGACGGTCAGCACCGGATCTGCCATTGGTTTGAAAAAATCATGGCATATTTGAGAAAAAAGCTGTCGGGTTTCGGCATAGGCAAAAAAGTTTCCTGAGATTATGAGGACTCCAAACTGCGCAGGAATCTGCCAAACTTTCAGTTTGACATTTCTTCATGAATTTTTGGCAGTGGGTCAAACCGGTTGACAATGTCATCCCTTCCGGGATTCTGATTTGTTTTTTCAATTTTTCTATAATAATATCAATCCATGCGGATTTTTTTCGCCCTGAAGTCAGGCTCAGATCAACGGATTTTGCCCCCTCTCAGTCTGTGAACTTTTTCACGATCACACAGGTGTTCACGCCCCCGAATGCGAAATTCTGCACGGCTGCGATACGGATGGGAGATTCCCGGAGTTGGGTGACATGACGGATCATGGCGCATCTTTTGTCAATTTCCTCCAGATTCAGGGTGGGCGCGATAAAACTTTTTTCCATCATATACAGACTCAGCAGAATTTCAATCACCCCGCAGGTTCCCATGGTATGTCCCATATAGCTTTTCAGTCCCGTGACATACGGTTTGTCTCCGTAAACGCTGCCAATGGCCTGCGCCTCGATCACATCGCCCATTTTGGTTCCGGTCGCGTGCGCGCTGATGAAATCCACATCATCCGGTGAAATTTCTGCATTTTCCAAACCAAGGCGGAGCGTGGCTTTGATGCCGTCCGCATTGGGCAGGATCATATCCCCTCCGTTGTTGTTGCAGGAAAAACCGATGATTTCTCCGATGATATTCGCGCCCCGCTTTTTGGCAAATTCATATTCCTCCAGCAGCAGCGCGCCCCCGCCTTCCCCCACCACCAGCCCGTCCCGCTTTGCATCAAAGGGTCTGGGGGTCAGATGCGGTGTGGCATTGAACGCGGTGGAGCAGGCCAGCAGATTGTCAAAAACAGCGACTGTGGTGGTGTCATATTCATCCGCACCGCCGCAGATCATGGCATCCTGCATCCCGAATTTCACGGTTTCATAACCAAATCCCACCGACTGGCTGCCGGTGGTGCAGGCAGTGGAAGAGGAAATCACCCGTCCCGTAATGCCGAACATCCGGGTAATGTTCACCGCAGTGGTATGCACCATGGATTTGAGATAATCCACTGCATTGACACCGGAAATCTGCTCCGCCTCTCCGCTGAAGAAATTTTTGTAAATATTGCGCTGTATGGTGGGACTGCCATGGGTGGAACCAAAAGCCACGCCCAGTCTGCCGGATGTGATGAATTCCTGATCCAGACCTGATGCCTCCAGCACTTCCTTTACCACCTGACATGCATAATAGGCCACCGGCCCCATTGTCTTGCGCTGGCTTCGTTTGAAATCATATGCGATGGGATAATCCACCGTGCCGAATACACCGGAGTGAATATACGCGGACAGCAGCCCGTCCGGTTTCAGGGTTTTGACGCCGGAAATGCCCTTTTCCAGGCTTTGGAGAATTTCTTCCTTTGCATGACCGATGGGCGTGATGGCCGATCCTGCTGTTATGACAACTCTTCTTTCCATATCTGCTCCTGTGTGTCAGATTTTGTCAGTTTTGATTTTGTTTGTCTTTTAAAACCACAAGGGACACAAAGGAGGCACAAAGATCACAAATTTTAAAAAAATCATACCGTTTTTTCCTGTTGCCTTTGTGCTGTCTTTGAGATTTTTGTGGTTAAAAGTGCCATACCTGACAAATCATCAGGTCCTTGCAGCTTTGATGGATTCAATGTAATCGCAGATGTCATGGATGGTTCTGACACCCATTGCCTGTTTTTTCTCTTCCTGTTCCAGGGGAAAACCCAGCATTTTCTCAATTTCCACCAGCAGTTCTATGGCATCAATGCTGTCAAACTCATATTCGCTTCTCAGATCATCATCCAAGCCCGGATTTTCAATCTCAAAATTCTGCTCAAAAATTCGCATCAGTTTCTGCTGTATGTCTTCCCGCGTCAAGTCCATAATATTCTGTAAATGCTCCTTTTATATAAAATTTTACCGTAAATCGGATTCACGGCAGGCTGATGGCTCATGTTATGCTGCCTTTTAAAAAATCAGCATGTTATTGTCTTGCCGTCATTCCGGCAAAGGCCGGAATCCAGAACTGAACCGGGACTGAAAACAACTGGATTCCGGCTTTCTCCGGAATGACGGAAGCAAAGTTCGGTAGTGGGTCAAAGCTGCTGATCCGGGTCTGACACCAGAACGGAAAAAATCCGTAAGGATTGATATTATTATAGAAAAAAATTTGAAAAAACAAATCAGAATCCCGGAAGGGATGACATTATCAAGCGGTTTGACTCACTATCCCTTTGTGAGACTTTGCGTCTTTGTGTCTTCACGGCAAAGGAAACATCCGGAACACAGAACTGCCCCGGTTCCAAAAAATCCAGAGTTTCTTTCTCTTTTACTCTTAAATCCGGACAAAATTCAACAGAAAATTCCCTATCCCCGTTTTTATTTGCCCAATCTGCCAAAATTTCCCATAGAGGACACAGAGGTTTCACAGAGAACACAGAGATTTTTTTCTGTTTTTTCCAAAAAATCTTTGCAGAAAAATTGATGTATACAGAAAAACCGGATTTTTTGGAAAAATCCGGTTTTTGCAACGCACAGTTTTGTGGCCTTTGTGCCAAACTTTTGTGTCCTTTGCGGCTAAATCCTCAGAACCGGTCTGGAAGCATACAGAAAAACCGGATTTTTTGGAAAAATCCGGTTTTTGCAACGCACAGTTTTCTGTGGCCTTTGTGCCGTCTTTGTGTCCTTTGCGGTTAAAATCCCTCAGAACCGGTCTGAAGCATACAGAAAAACCGGATTTTTTGGAAAAATCCGGTTTTTGCAAAGCACAGTTTTCTGTGGCCTTTGTGCCGTCTTTGTGTCCTTTGCGGTTAAAATCCCTCAGAACCGGTTTGACCCACTGCCAAAAAATCTTGTGAAAAAAGCAATTATTGTATAGTAGACCTTATCGGAAACAAAAAACAAAACAGGCTGGAAGCCTGTTCTGCCCCGCAGGAAGAGCATGAAAAAAAATCCTCTGAAAATTGGCATTGATATTCACGGCGTTGCGGACGCGAATGCCTTCTTTTTTTCCCGTCTTGCAGAGTTGCTGGTGGAAAACGGGCATGAAGTCCACATCCTGACCGGCTCCGAGCACAGTCCGGAACTGGAAAGGCATCTGCGTGAAGATTTGGGACTGTGCTGGACCCATCTTTTTTCCATCACTTCCCACCATAAGGAACAGGGAACAGCAATAAGTTATATCCACGGCAAACCCAATATGGATGAGGACGAATGGAACCGCACCAAGGCTGAATACTGCAAAAAGCACGGGATTGAACTTCATCTGGATGATTCTCCGGTCTATGGCAGATTTTTTGAAACGCCTTTTGCCAAATATTATGCAAACCATTGTCCGGACAACAAAAGCAAAGTGGCTGTCATCGGAGGTTCCTTCAATCCGGTTACGATGGGACATCTGAAAATGGCGGAAACAGTTCTGCATTTTCTGCCGGAGATTCGGCAGGTCTGGCTGATGCCCGCGTTCCGGCATCCTTTTGAAAAACATAAGAATTATGCGGGAGAGCGGATTCGCATGATTCGGATGGTGGAATCCGGGCGCATCCGCTATTTCGGATATGAGATTGACCACAGGCTTTCCGGCGAAACCTGGCTGACCTTTTCCCGTCTGCTGGATGATCCGGATTACCGGCATCTCTATGATTTCCACATGGTCATCGGCTCGGACTGCCTTCTGGATTTTGATCAGAAATGGAAATATGCACAGGAACTGTCCCGGTTGGTCAAATTCATCATCATTCCCCGGCCCGGATACAGCACGGAAAATTACCGGGGCTTTCTGTCAGAACCGCCGCACATCATCCTGAATGGAGCGGAAACCCCGGATGTCAGCGCCAGTCTGGTGCGGGAAAAAATCCGGCGCAAAGAATCCATTGAAGGTCTTGTGCCGGAACCGGTGAGGGAATTTATAATGGAAAAGGGATTGTACAGAGAAGCGGAAGATTTGACAACTTATGGAAAGTTGTCAAATCTTCAATCTGCTACAACGCATGGATGAACACCGCATCTCCGCTGATATGCTTTTCTGCCAGTTCCGCCATGCGGCGGTGATGGGTGAAAAAGATCACCTGGGTTTTGGAGGAAAGTCCGGCCAGCACTTCCAGAGCGGCACCGGCCCGCTCGTCGTCAAACTGAATGAGAATGTCATCTGCAATAAAGGGCAAGGGCTCACTTTTCTCCATCCATGCCTCCAGCGCGGCCAGACGCAGGGACAGATAAAGCTGATCTGCCGTGCCTTCGCTCATGCCCTGCACGTATACGGCATCCTGACCATTGGCGCGTATGCCTGCGAGCACCGGTTCATTTTTCTCATTGAATTCCGCGCGCAGACCTGCAAAAGAGCCCAGCGTCATGCGGGAAAAAAGCTCTCCGGATCGTTTCAGTATCGGCCCCTGATTTTTTTCCCGGTACCGTTCAATGCCCTGGTGCAGAATGACCGAGGCCAGACGCAGCCGGATATACTGCTCCGCGTCCCTTTCCATTCCGGCCAGAATGCTTTGGGCCATTTCATTGTATTCTGATGCGGTTGCGCTTCCGTTCATCCTTGCCAGTTCCGCACGTTCACTGCCAATGGTCTGATCCAATGCGGATTTCAGCGCTTCCAGTTCCCGAATTTCCTCTGAAAGATTTCTGATTCGGGGGCCAATGGCATCCGGATCAGCATTCCGGGCTTCCCGGATAAAATCTTCAGGCACTGCGCCCCCGCTCAGTCTGCGCAACTGTGCGGTGATCTGTTCCAATTGTGCCTCAGTTTTTCCGCGTTTTGCCGAGCGTTCCTCTGCCAAAGGAAGCTGATCCGGGTTCTCACATCCGGCAGTTTCGCACATGCTGCGAAGCCGGGCCTCAATCCTTGCTTTTTCCTCCTGTGCCCTGTGCAGTTTTTCCTCTTCCTGGCGCACCTGTTTTTTCAGTCCCTCCTGCTCCGTATGCATTTTCATGGCACGGCCCAGTCGATCATGAAGTTCCGCAAGAGCCTGTTCCGCAGGCAGACTGGACAGTTCCGGAGCTTCCCTTGCCACCAGTGACAGCACACTTTCACTGAAAGATTCGGCATCCCTGTCAATGCCCCGAATACGGCTGTCCAGCACATCCGCGTCTTTGATTTTGGCAAAAAAAGCCTTGAGGTCTTCCAGAACCGCGCTGGCCTGGGCAGGTGTCGCGTCCGCATCCAAATCCAAAGGGCGCAGAGCCTTTGCCCAGTCCTTTTGCCACTGTGCCATTTCCTGTGCGCTTGTCTCTGCCCGCATCCGGGCATCCAGCAGTTCTGCTTCTCTTTCTTTTTTCTCTTTTTCCAACTGCCTGCGGCCAGTGCGGATCTGATCCAGCCGATCTGCGGTTCGCACAGCCTGGCTTATCATTCGGGACAGACTTTCCCCTGTTCCCTGCCGACTCGATTCTCCCAAAGATTCCAGGCAGTTTTTCAGATCCATCCGGCATCTGTGCATCAGGTTCAGCATTTCTTCGGCATTTTCCTTCAGCGTGCGCAGATCCCGCGACTGGCCGGCAATGGCAGACTGTTTCTGGAGCCATCCCCGCATTTCCGCAGGTGTCAGCGGAAAAATGCCGCTTTCCTTCCATGCCTCTTCCCACTGCTGCTGTATCCCGGCATATTCCTTTTGTGCCGATTCCTCTTTTTCACTGACACGGATCAGAAAAATCTTTTCCTTTTCTGCCTGCGCGACCAGTGCGGCCTTGCGCGCGGAACGGTTTGCCTCCCGGCGCAGACGATCTCCCATTTCATCAGTCTGACGGATGCTGGTTTCATAGGCTTCGATCATCTTTTCTGTCAGATTTTCAAGATGTTCTGCGGGAAAAAAATGTTTGGTGAATTCACCTGCTGTTTTTTCAGGCACAGTCTGTTTTTCCAAAGTGCTGCGGATAATCTGCCAGCCGGAATCCCGGATTTCCCGGCATCGAATCAAATCTTTTTCCACAGGCACTTCTCCGGCAAGTCCCAGTTCCCGGATTTGGGATTCATTTTCCAGAAGCCTGCGCTCAGCCTCCTCTTTTTCCTTGCGAATCTGCCGGATTCCCTCCTGCGCGGATGAGAATTTTTTTTCAAAAACCTCCACTGTTTCTGCTGAAGGAAAGGGAAGGGATTCCAGTTGCTGAGCGCTGTCTGTCCATAAAGGCAGTTTTTTCAGCGCTGTTTTCAGTGTGTTTTCAGCCTTGCGGATTTCCGCACACAGACTTTCATGCCGGCCCTCAATATCCCCGTGTTTTCTGACACTTTCAATAATCTGCCGGAGTTCAGCCGTATCTTTTTCTGTCTGTCCCGCGTTTTCCTCCAGGTGCTGCCTTATTCTTTGCACATGGCCCGATAGTTTGGCGATTTCCTCCCGCGCACTTTCACTGCGGGCAGTCAGGCGTTCATACCGGGTTCCCAGTTCCTGAATCCGGATAATATCCCCTTTTTCCGGACGCAGTTCCGCAGCCTGCTCCAGACTCATATCTCCCCGGAGATTGAGGAGAATTTCATGCGCATCGGATCGCATGCTGATGCGCAGTCCCTCCAGCCGCAGACGATCCTTTCCCGCCTTGATCACACTGCCCCGTTCCTGTATCAGCGCATGGATGGTATCGGCCTGTGCGATCAGACCTTCGGGAATCCGCAGTTTTTCCAGCGCTTCACGCAGTTCTTTCAGATGGGCAAGAGACTGCTTTTCCATGCTTTCCCTCAGGCGCAGTTCTTCAGATGCGCTGCGCCGCAGGTCTGCAAAATCCTGGGGAAGCAGAACAGCATGGGACAGAGGTTCATATTCTGCAAGCAGTTCCGCACGCTGCGCGATGAGTGGCAGAGATTCGGAAATCCGCTCCAGCCGGTTTTTCTCCCGGATTTTGGCTTCCAGTTCCCTTTGGCATTTTTCCTTTTCCTTTTGCGCGTTGCCCAGAGCCTGATCATGATTCTCCCAGTCCTGCGCGGACAGTTGCGCGTCCCGGATATTTTTCTGCATCTGCCGGAATTCATTGATGGCCTCATTGATGCGGGGTTTCTGGGCAGAGGGTTTGAACAGCGCGTCCGCCTCAGCCTCCAGTTCACTCTGCACGGTGCGGAAACCGGACAGGCCGGAACCGGCTGCAAAAAGAATCTGACCAATGCTGCCCCCGCCCCGTATAATTTCCTCTCCGCCCTGCACCAGTCCAAAATGATCAATGCCAAACATGGCAGAAAAAAGACTTTCATCCGTGCCGGACAGAAAGGGCAGGAGAAGGGTTTCCGCAAGCTGCTTTTCATCATTCTCATCCCGAAGCGTATTGGCCCGGCCTTTCCGGCGCACAAAAGAGATTTCCCTGCCGTCATTTTTCCGCAGGGTTCCGCCAATGCGCATTTTGGCATAGGAATGAAGAAAATCATCCGGACTGCGCGCGGGAATGCCAAAGAGCATCTGCCGGAGGGCACGCAAGGCAGAACTTTTTCCTGCCTCATTGGGGCCGTAAATAAGGTGCAGTCCCTCATTTCCTGCTCCCAGATCAAGATATTTGTCTGTAAAAGGCCCGAAAGCCCTGAGATCAAGACGGATGATTTTCATGGTTTTTCTTTCCTGTTTCAGTCCGGATTATCTGTTTTTTCCGCATCAGTCATTTTCATCAGATTTCCATTGCAAGACGAAATCCGATGTTGAAGTTCCCCTGATTCTCTTCCTGTTCATCCCGCTTGGCAGATTTGCAGGCTTTGTCATCAAAAAGCCAACTTCCCCCGCGAATGATGCGATTTCCCGACACTGTTCCTGAATCCTCACACCATTCCCATACATTTCCGTGCATATCGTACAATCCCCAATCATTGGGTTCGAATTTTTTTACAGGAGTTGTTCTTTCTCTGTGTATTTCATTTTTGTCATCCAAACCTGAAAATCTCTCTCGCGGACCGAAATTGGCCCTGTCTTTTAAACTGTAACCAAAACAGAAAGGGGTTGGGGTTCCGGCTCTGCAGGCATATTCCCATTCCGCTTCATTTGGAAGTCTGTATGTTTTTTTCTCTTTATGTATCAGCCAGTCGATAAAGGCTTTCGCATCAATGAATGAAATACATGTCACCGGATGATTTCCGTTTTGTTTAAACCCCGGATTTGCCCAGTGAATACCTTTTTTTTGTATCTGTTTCCATTCATTTTTATGCCATTCCCATACATAAGCCCCTGCATTTTCTTCTGCTGCTGTTTTATAATGCCAGCCATCAGCAAATTTTTTCCACTGATCCACTGTCACCGGAGTGGTTTGCAGATAAAAATCTTTTGGAATTTTTATCTTTTTTTGTGTTTCCTTATCCATAACTTCACCGGATTTGATACGGACAAATTCCATTCCGATGCTGTTGCTCAATCTTTCAGGGGGATTTGATGACTGTCCATTGGGATTCTTTTTCTGTAAACGCCGCCATTCTTTTTGAAAGTTGTCAACGTTAAAATCCTCATAACTGGAGGCATCAGCACGAAGAATAAGAATATCATAGAGTTTTTTTTGGAACTGCGTCATTTCTGCTCTTGAATCTTCATACATAGACAGTATATCTAAAGCAGAAGAATAAATCTTCTGATCAATGTAATTCTTACTTTGGAAATAGGTTAACATCTTTCTGAGATTTTCATGTTTTTTAAACCGCCGATATACATCCTGCATTGACTCATGATTCATTGTGTCCTCCTGTTTGGATTTGTGATATTACAGTTTATATTGATGCCAATGAAGAATTGCGTAAAATGATATAACCTCAAAGAATTAAAAATTTTTCACCTCCTGAAAGTTATGGTACCAGCTTTGTCAGTTTCCGAATGAGGAATCGAAAAATTGGGCATCAGCAAAGCCAAAATTTCGTTTCACCGCATTTTGGCACTCCTTCAAAACTTTTTTCCAATCTGCCGACCGTGCATAATTTATTTCCCGCTCATGGCCGCGAGTTCTTCAACCATCTGCCGGATATGTATGCCATCGGTTTTCATTTTTTCGGAAATATCAGACAACTCACTGCTTTTGATGGAATTTCCCTGCACATTTTTGTCCATTTCCGCAACCGCACGGGCAATCTGACCAATGCCATGCGCCTGCTCGGCAGAACCAGATGCCACCTCTCCGATTTTTTCTCTTACCTTATCCATGTCTGTTTTCATTTCGGAGAATTTTTCATTCACCAGAGAGACCTGCTCTGAGCCGTCCTGCACCCTGACAAGGGTGTTTTCAATGAGCAAAGCCGTATTTTTTGCCGCATCAGCGGAGCGCATGGCAAGGTTTCGCACCTCATCCGCGACCACGGCAAACCCTGCACCGGTCTCTCCTGCCCTGGCAGCCTCTATTGCGGCATTGAGAGCCAGCAGATTGGTCTGAAACGCGATCTCGTCAATTATTTTGATAATCCGTCTGGTTTCTTTGCCTGTGTGGGAAATTTCTGTCATGGACTGGGTCAGACGGATGATGGCAGCAGAGGATTCTTCAATGCGCTGTCCCGAATCTTTTACGATTCTGTCCGTATCCGCTGCATTTTCAGCATTGTTTTTTGTCATGGAATCCATCTCTTCCAAAGACGAAGCTGTTTCTTCCAAAGCTGCGGCCTGCTCTGCCATGTTTTCAGCCAGATTCTGACTGCTGGACAGTATCTGGCCGGAGGAATCCTCCAGATGATCTGAAGCGTCTTTGAGCCCTGCAATCACTTTTTTCAATGATGTCACAATATCCATACCCTGCAGCAGAGAAAATGCAAACAGGATTCCGCCTGTCAGAAAAATAATACCCGCTCCAAGCATAATCTTTTTGGACAGACGGCTGAGCAAAAACTCAACATTTTTTTCAGACTGCTGCGACACCTGTCTGTCGATTTCAGACATGCCTGCAAAAAGTCTGTTTTCCTGTTCTTTCAGGTTTTCTCTTTTTGTATTGAATTCTGCCAGAAGCATATGGAGCTGCCTTACCGCGTCTCTGTATTTTTCCGTCAATGAAATCAGTTGTCTGCCGTATTCCGCAATTTCAGGATCAGATGCGGTCAGGGTTCTGAGCCGCAACAGCAGATCATCTGTCAGATCAAAAAAAGATTTGATTTTTTTTTCACTGTCTTTTGAATAAGTGATTCCTGTTTTTGCAACATGCCAGGCCGCCCGGGTAAAGGTCTCCCGATAACCTGAAATCATGAATGTCACCTGTTCCATCATGGATGTGTTTTTGCCTTCCATTGCCAATTCAAGTATTTTGCCGGCAACATTTTCGTCGAGAGGATTCAGTGTGGCATAAAATGCTTTTTCGGTGGTGTCCATCTCCTGTCCCATAAGACTGATTTTTTCACAGTCCTGAAAAACAGCCTTAATTTTATCCAAAAAACTGTTCAAAGAATTTTTGAGTTCCGCATTGTCTGTTTCAGAAATAAGAGATGCGGTCTTTTGCACAATGAGATCACTGTCTGTCTTAAGCTGATCTTTTTTTCCGTAAAAAACACTCAGCAGAAGATTTGTATCGCTGAGTATTTCCGTCAATTTTCTCCCCATATGCGCATTCGCGGAAAGTTTGCCGATATTTACCGAAAACTCTGTTCTCACCACAGTTCTGACATGGTGAAATGCGCCCAGCGCAAGGCCGCCTGCAAGAACAAACACGCCCATCATAATCAGATTCATTGACAGAATCTGCTGCCGGACAGTCTTCCCAAATAATGAAAAACGCATGTTCATATCTGCTCCTTATGGAATTTCAACGGAATCCCTGACGGTTTTCGAAACCGTCAGGATTTCTGAGTGCTCAATTCTCTGTTTTCACCAGTTCAGCACTGCCGATGATTTCCGGTCTGATACTGATTCCCAATTCTTTCAAAACCGTTACATTAATCATCCGCTTACCCTGATGATTCCGGGTAATGGGAATTTCAGAAACCGGAGTTCCCTGCATGGCTTTCAAAAGCATTTTGGCCGAAGTTTCTCCCTGTTCCTGACCGGTTTTGACCACGGCACACAGCAATCCATATTTGACAATAAAAACATTTGCTGCCATTGTGGGAATACCGCAGGCTTTTGCCAAAACCGGAACGGCTTCCTGTCCTGTAAGGGGATTGCCGTTTTTGTCTTTGATTCCGATAATATTTTCAATAAAAACCGCATCGCACTGCGTTTTTGTTTCATTTGCCGCAGCAATCCCCTCATCCAGGGTTTTTACAAATCTGAATGCGACAGATTTTGCCGAATAACTTTCCTTTTCCTTCTCTATCTGCGCATAACTGCCTTTTGCAGTGGGATTGTCTCCCATGATATAGGAAACTGTTTTTACGGAAGGAACAAGCTGTTGGAGAAATGCGATGGATTCGGCAAAGTGAAAGCGCTCCAGAATACCTGAAACATTCGCAGCCGGATATCCGTAAGTTTCAGGTTCCTTGTTGACACCGCAGAAGATGACCGGCGTTTTCACTTTATCCCTGAGATACGGAACCACAAACATGGCCTGTGCATCGTCATCTGCGGCAATCACACCATCAGGCTGGAATTCCTGATACAGTTCATATGCCTGCCGGGCCTTTTCCTTTCCACCTTCAAAGTCATTACGCGTGTTCATGTACACATAGCGGATTTCGCAGCTTTTGGAAAGCACATTGTCTATGCCTTCTTTTGTATCTGTAACCCAGGGCATGACCTCGTCATAACTCATGACTGCCAGCACTTTGAACTTTTTGTTTTCCTGCGCCTCTGCCGGATGCAGCCCGCAGATCAGAAAAAACGCCACTGCCATAAAACCGCAAAAATTTGCCTTCAGATTCATCAGCTTATTCCTTCCCTTTTATTCTTCTTTATTCTTCTGCTGTTACAAACTCTGTTTTTGTCAAAACCTCTGCCTGGGGTTTGATGCCAAGTTTTTTCAAAACGCTTACATTCAGCACCCGTTTTCCTTCCAGATTCCGGGTAATGGGAATTTCAGAGATCGGAGTTCCCTGCATGGCTTTGAGCAGCATCCGGGCGGCCACTTCCCCCTGTTCCTGCATTCGCTGAACAACAGAACACAATGCTCCCAGTCTGACCTGATAGGCATTGCTTCCGATAACCGGTTTGCCAAATGCTTTGACAACTGTCTTATACATCTCTTTTTCTGTGAGCGGGTTGCCATCCTCTCCGAGCAATCCTTCCAGACCTGATGCGTACAGCATATCACAAGTCTTTTTGAATTCCTCTGCCATTGCAAGTGCTTCTTTAAGTGTTTTCGGATAGCTGACTCCCGCCGATACGGCACTGTAAGTATCTGCCTCTTTCTCTGTCTGTGCTGTCACAAATACAGCCAGCGGGCTTTCTTTCATAAGAAAACCAATGTGTTTTGCCGATGGAATGAGCTGCTGCACCAAAGATATGGATTCCCTTATGTGCAGACGTTCCAGAATGCCGGTGATATTGGATGCCGGATATCCGTATTTTTCAGGTTCCGCATTGACGCCGCAGAATATGACTGGCGTTTTTACCCTGTCTTTGAGATACGGAACCACAAACATGGCCTGCGCATCATCGTCAGCAACGATAACACCATCCGGCTGAAATTCCTCATAAACCGCAAATGCCTCTTTGGCTTTTTCAGGGCCACCATTGAAATTCATCTTGGTGTTCATAAAAAAATACCTGATTTCACAAACAGTTCCCAAAACAGATTCGATTCCTTCTTTATAATCCCCCGTGAACGGATGCGAATTTTCATAACTGAATACCACCAGCACCCTGAATTTTTTGTTTTCCTGTGCATCTGCCGGACACAGTCCGCAAATCAGGAAGACAGCCAATACCATAAAACGGCAGAAATTTGTCTTCAAGTTCATGACATTCTCCTTTTGTTTTTACTGAGTTGACACAGTTCTGTTTTCGGTTCTCACCAGTTCCGCACCCTGCAGGACAATGGGGCGGGGCGTAATTCCCAGTTCTTTCAAAACCGTTACATTAATCATCCGCATTCCCTGATGATTCCGGGTAATGGGAATTTCAGAGATCGGCGTTCCCTGCATGGCTTTCAAAAGCAGTTGAGCGGCAGTTTCCCCCTGTTCCGCACCGGACTGGGAAACACCGCACAGTGCACCAACTTTGACATGATAAATATTATGGCCGAGAATCGGCTTGCCAAATGCTTTCTGCACGACAGCAAAAGCATCCATGTCTGTGGCAGGGTTCCCGTTTTCATCAGGAATGCCCGCGAAGCTTGAGACAAACAGCACATCACAGTTTTTTCTGAGTTCCTCTGCCATTTCCGCAGTTTCCTTTAATGAGGCAGGTTCTTTGAAACTGACAAATTTTGCAGCGTAATTGTCTGATTCGCTTTGAATCTGTTTGAAAATCGCCTTGGAAGTGGAACTTTCCTTCATGATAAATCCGAAGGTGGCAATGGAGGGCATCAGTTGTTTTGCAAGTGACACGGATTCATCTATAAGAAAATGTTCCACAACTCCGGATACATTGGAAGACGGATAGCCGTATTTTTCAGGGTCCTCATTGACCCCGCAAAATATCACAGGTGTTTTCACTTTGTCTTTCAGATAGGGTATGACAAACATTGTCTGGGCATTGTCATCCGAGGCAATCACGCCGTCAGGCTGAAATTCCTGATAAAGAGCGTAAGCCTCCTGTGCTTTCTGTTCCCCGCCCTGCAGATTTTTGTAGGTATCCATGTAAAAATACTTTATATCACAGCCCTGTGCCAATACAGCATCCACCCCTTTTCTGACTTCTGTATCCCAGAGAAAATCCTCTTCATAACTGAACACTGCCAGAACTTTGAATTTTTTGCCTTCCTGAGCCATTGCCGGATACAATCCGCAGGTCAGAAAAACAGCCACTGCCATAAAACGGTAAAAATTTGCCCTCAGGTTCATCACGTTCTCCTTTTGTTTTTTATTTTTGACAAATACGGTGACTTTTCCCAACAAATTTAATTCATTATTTTAACTAATATTATGCCAAACCGTCATACCGACGAAAGTCGGTATCCGGAACTGCCTGAAATAACCGAATTCCGATTTTCATCGGAATGACAGAGGATACAGAAGCCCGCTGATTTTTGGAAGGGTGGCGTAATATCAGACAGTAAGACACGGATGCAAAAGCGTCCGCCTGGCATTCAGCGCAGGTCTCTGGCAGACTCAATGACCGGAACGTGGGAATGCCCCGCCATATGCCACCGCCTCTTTCGGTTCACTTTCTGTCATATCTGAGATATTAAAATCTATTTAACTCAAGTTGCTACCTATGAAAATTCAATAATATCAGGCATTAATTTTGCAAAAATCAATATCATCTTTTATAACATGTTTATATAATATTTATAAATTATAGGTAGCAACTTGAGTTATTTATGAAAATAAATATACCTGTTTACTTCAGGCACAAACTGGAAGTTTATGCTGTTTTGTGGTATATTTTTTTCAGTAACTATCCTAAGACTCATGAATTTATCTCTTTCATTGCCTCTTCCACAGATCTGGCAAAAATTCCGCCCGCATCATAGGCATCAATTCTCCTTTCCACTTCCTGCGCCCATGCTTCATCAACCCTTTGCCTTTAAGTCAAAACTCGCCATAAGTCTGTCAATCACAGCGGCTTTTCAAGAGGGGAAAGTTTCAACGCCCATTCAATATTGCCTGAACCTGCATATGTCACCTCATGTTCTGTATTTTTACAGTTAATCATAAATTGATGAACCTGCAAAAAGTCGGATTTTCATTTTTTTCGTCATTCCGGCAAAAGCCTGAATCCAGTATTTTCAGGGTGTTATTGACTCCGGCTTTTGCCGGAGTGACGGTATTTTTGACTTTTTGCGGGATCATCATAAATTGGCATCACCTTCCAAAAACTGGACAAGCGTATGTGTATCCGGCAATAAATTCATTGCCATATCGGACTGCACTGTATCTGTCATTCCGGAAGAAGCCGAATCCAGTGTTTTCAGCATAGTAATATGACGAATTTGATTTTGGATGATCATAGTGTTTGTCAAATAAAACTGACGGATATATTTTTAGGACCTTTGTACGGGCTTTGTGTTCTTTGTGGTTAAAATCCGTCACGAATCACTCTGACAAGCAGAAACATGAGGTCGGATTGGCGGGAGCGTAATCCGTCTTATACCAATTCCCCATTGAAAAGATACTGCGCAGGAAAAAAGAGGTCTCCGTGTGTTCAAAAAACCGATTTTTCGAAAAATCCGGTTTTTCTGAAAACTTATGTTTCAGATCAATGGCGAATTGGTATTACTTCGTACTGTACAAAATTCAACCTGGTCATGTAATCGTTTTTTGAACTTATGGCATCCGTGCCAGCTCGACCAGAAGCATATTGACCCGCGATCATTTCCTCCAGCCATTTTTCATCCCCAAAGCGCAGGGATTCCGACATCTCCCTGAGTTCACGGGGTGTCTTCCGGGCCAGATCATCCAAAGACTGGTTCAAAAGGTTTTTCATAATCCGATCAGAGGAACTCTCAAAATGCGCACTAGCCCCACAGGCCCGTCCAAAGAAAGGGAATCTGTTTAGGACGGGTGCGCGGAAAAGGATTTTTCCACCTCCAGACCTGCCCCGGCTTTGTCCAGCACTTGAACGGATCTGCTGGTTTCCAGTGTTCGTCTGGCACGGCATCCATGCAGATAGGATCCCGCTCAGTTCCACGCGGTGGCCAGGGGAAGTCCCTCATTTGTGATCCAGAACTGTCTGCATCTGTTCACAAATCTGATCCACTGCCCCATATCCGTCCCCTTCTGCACGGGAAATGTCCGGCCGCGCCATTTCCCAGCGCAGAAACATCCAGCGGATGAAATTCCGGTTTGCCCCGCCGTCTCCGTCCACCTCAACTGTCATGCACTTTGGGGACTGTTTCTCTTCCGGATATGGCGTCCCTGAATATTGCCGAAAAATAACATATGGCCCTCAGACAGTATCTCTTTTTTGCGCACATGTCCCAGCCTGTAATCATAGCCTTTGTCCGTCAAATCCGAAACCGTGCAGGGTGCATAGACTACGGCTTTCGTCCCGTTTTTCCAGGTGTGCAAGATTCCGATATTGAAATATCCGGGCCGGGCATTCGGATAGATGTCACCATGTTTTTTTCACACCCGGAGAGGAAAAAACCCCTGACCGTGAATCACGGCACTGCTTTTTTCCAGACAGATGCTCCTCCGACTGGCGGTGGAAAGCATATGCACATTGTCCGGCAGACGCAGAAATTTGTCATGCGGCTACCGTTACGGTTGCCGGAAATGATAAAAACCGGAATATCTGTTTCCCGGAGCCGGGACATGCGGGAGACAAAATGCAGTCCGGTGTTATAATCCTTCCATTCCCCGTCATACAAATCTCCGGAGATCAGAACAAAATCCGCAGATCGGGCAAGCGCGATCCACCAGATTTTCCAAAGCCCGGCGTCCTGTCTCTGCTAATGGCATCCGCAGTGCGCCCTCATATCGATCCAGATTCCGGGTGGCCGGGACTGTCCAGATGAATGTCAGCTGCGCAGAAGAAAGCAGAGCATGGCTGTTTTTTCCCCTTTTTGACATTCCTGATTTTTCTTAAAAGAAGGCAGTGAGTCAAATCGGCTGACTGCCCTGTTTTATTTTAACCGCAGAGTTTTCCGCAGTCACACAGAGTTTTTTCTGTGCAGAATTCAGATGCAAAAATCAGCCATTTTGACCCACTGTCAAGAATGCTGTCCCCTGTCAAAATTGCACTGCGAACAAACAGGCAAAGCGGTTTTTTGCACTTGTTCAGTGCATGGGAATTTCCATTTTTTCAGGTTCTGCTGGACATTTTGCAACATGCTGTTTTTATTGGCACAATTTTCCGAGCCGGACAGACGGAGTTTCACCGGTTCTGTCCGAAACGGCAGCATGCAGCATTACGGCAAGGCTGCCGGTTCAGATTGCCAATCTGAACACCCGCCTGAATCTGAAATGTCAACAGAACCTAATAAAGGACAGCGGTTGAGGAAGTTTTCCTCCCTGATCTGATTTCAGGTTACAGCCCTTTTTTCTCAAAAAACAGAAAAAGGCCAAGTCCGGCAAGCAAGAAAATTGCTATGATGATCCAGTGATTTATCCCTGCAATGCCGGGCAGGGTGATTTTGCCAAAATTTCCCCAGGTCAGCACGGTTTTTTTCATCAGCGGATAAGCCTCCGCATAAAGCGCCGCGCCCGCAAGCATTCCCGCAACGCCCCAAAGCCCGTCCCAGCGTCCCTCACCAACGGCTCCCACTGAAGTGCCGGGACAGTAACCCAGCAAACCCCCCATCCCAAGCCAAAAATGAGTCCGCCGATGATATTGCCGCCTAAAACCGCTGATTTGACAGACAGTTTGACAAGTCCTGGTTATCCAGCAGTGCATAAATTCCGACCATGGCAACAAAATCGGAGGACAGCATGAATTTCCATGATGGTCAAGTAGTCCAGCAGACGGAGGCGCCGGATCTGTCATAACCAAGGACCCGCTCCTTTGCAGAAAAAAGCCGAACAGAATGCCGGTGACAATTCCGTAGATAAGCTGATTCATCTGTTTTTCCTCCCCTGTACAGAAGATTGGCACCGATGAGACCGCTGATGAAAAACACATCAAAGCAATCAGATCGCTTACAGACAACTGGGCAAGACCGCCCAGTCCGTGTCCCGGAAGGTCAGCCATTTGGCAAGCTGCCGAACATGGCAACAGTCCCGCCAATGAATCGCCACTCATAGCCTCTTTTGCCAAGTCCGGAACCGAAACGCTCTTTCCACATATTCGGCACAGCTCAGATTTGAATGTCCCTGAACTCAGGGACGCAAGCAGGGAACCGATCAGCACCCCACTGGACAAACATCCACTGCCAGTCAATCTGCTGGGGGCTTTTGACAAAATAATCTGTCTGTGCCACATGGCTTTCGCTGAACACTTTTTCTATCATTCCCGCGGAAGTGACAAAGGAGGTGGAGGCCCCGAAATACTTGCCTGCAAACCAGACCGAAAGCACCAGCACAAGGCCCGCGCATGCCCCTGCAAGATAGGGACTCCAGTACTTCGCTTTCACTGTTTTTCATCTGCTTTCCTTTCAGGTTACGGATTTTCTTTTCTGTTTCCCTCATATGCACCCAATGGCCGGGAAAACAGTTGCATGTTCCGGATTCTGTTTTTGATTCCGGATAATTGTTCATAATTACAGCATTGCATGCGGAATGGCAATAATTTTTTCATTTCCGCATTCCTGTTTCAGAAAATCCTTACTTCAGAAAATCTCTGTTCAGACAGTAAAGCACATGACCAAGCTGAATTTTATGGAAGAGAAACCGGATTTTCCAAAAAACTGGTTTTCAGTATGCCAGACTTTCATCTTCAGTTCATCCGGAGTGCAGACCGGAACTGAAACTGTTATCATACCCGGTGTCAGTCTTCTGTCTGATAGTTTCGGTATCGGTGTGATATGGGCAGAAGATGTGGCAATTGTGGGTATGTCCAGAGAAGACGGTGCCGCTTATTTATGAAATGAACGAAACAGATGGACGGAGAAAGCTGTTCTGATACCCGGCAAAAGCAGATAAATCAATGATTATGGCAAACAAAGTCACATCTGCAACACGCTGTATCGGGTGATCGGTGCGGATATGAAAAAGCACGGATGGTCAGATATGAATGCGAATGCAGCGCAGGTATTGTCTTTATATCATCCTGAATATCAGCAAGCAGCAGTCTATGCTCTTTCCTTTTATGGAAACACCCTTGTCATCTGCTAAGAGTAAAAATTCAGGATGAAACACTATTGCCCGTTCAAATTTGCGATTATAACGGAAGTGAGTGGATATTAGGTGATTTCCGGAAAAGAATATCCCTCCAAGGCAGCATAAGCTTCCAGTCGGTGCTGCTTTGAAAGAATTCCGGATTTGGGGGAAGTTCTTTTCCGGAAATCGCCTAAAATCGATGGCGAATCGATATTGCCTTCCGAAAAATATAATCTCAGCGGAGAATCGGTATTATACCGATTCCCCATTGAAAAGATACTGATACGCAGGCAAAAAGAAGTTTTCATGTATTCAAAAAACCGGATTTTTCCGAAAAATCCGGTTTTTCTGAAAAACTTTATGCCTGAACAGCTTATGTTTCAGATCAATGGAGAATCGGTATTATTGGCCTCTGCGGATAATTTGAATTGATTTGGAATCATATTTTATGATATGAGTTTCATTTTGTGAACGGAATCATTTTGGGACAGCAGGCAACTGTCCGGCAAAAAAACACAGGAAAGGAGCATCTGCAATGGAAAAAGGAAAGACCTCGGTACCGGACATCAAGGCACGGAAAAACAGCGGCAAACCCATCACCATGCTTACGGCCTATGATTATCCGCTGGCTTTGCTGGTGGACAGGGCAGGCACAGACATGATCCTGGTGGGGGATTCCCTGGGAATGGTCGTACTGGGATACCCGGACACCATTTCTGTCACAATGGATGAAATGATCCATCATATCAAGGCTGTTTCCCGCGCTGTGAAAAGTGCGCTGGTGGTGGGGGACATGCCTTTCGGTTCCTATAATGTGTCTGCGGAAAAGGTTGTGGAAAATGCCAATCGGATTATGAAAGAGGGACGGGCAGACTGCGTGAAACTGGAAGGCTATGGAGGTCCCATGATACGGGTGGTGGAAGCCATTGTCAAATCCGGCACTGCTATCGGTCTGACCCCGCAGACAGCCTCAGCCCTGGGCGGATTCAAAGTGCAGGGCAAAAAGTGCGGACGCGGCAAAAGCCCTGCTGGATGATGCAAAGCCTTGAGCAGGCAGGCTGTTTTTCTCTGGTGCTGGAGGCCATTCCCGCTCCCATTGCCCGGATGATTAGCGAATCGGTTTCCATTCCCACCATCGGCATTGGTGCGGGGGTTCACTGTGACGGACAGGTGCTGGTGATACATGACATGGTGGGACTGTTTGCGCGTTTCACCCCCAAATTTGTAAAACAGTATGCCAAAATCAGCGAAACGGTTTCCGGTGCCATTGCAGAATACATCTCTGAGGTGCAGAACAGGCGCTTTCCGGAAGATCAGCACAGCTTCACCATGAAAAAGGAAGAAATGGAAAAAATCAGAGAGGAGATGGCATGAGTGTGGACAGCAGAAGAATTCTTGTCACTGGCGGATGCGGATTTCTCGGCTCGCATCTTTGTGAGCGGCTCCTGAAAAAGGGGCATGATGTGCTGTGCGTGGACAATTATTTCACCGGAAGCAAACGGAATGTGGTTCATCTCATGGACAATTCCTTTTTTGAACTGGTGCGCCATGATGTGACCTTTCCCCTGTATGTGGAAGTGGATGAAATCTACAATCTGGCCTGTCCCGCCTCCCCGATCCATTATCAGCATGATCCGGTGCAGACCACCAAAACCAGCGTGCACGGAGCCATCAACATGCTGGGACTTGCCAAGCGCCTGAAGGCCAAAATCTTTCAGGCTTCCACCAGCGAAGTTTACGGCGATCCCCGGATTCATCCCCAGCCGGAAACCTACTGGGGCCATGTCAATCCTGTGGGAATCCGCTCCTGCTATGATGAAGGCAAGCGCTGTGCGGAAACCCTTTTTTTCGATTACCACAGACAGCACAGTCTGCGCATAAAGGTGGCAAGGATATTCAACACCTACGGGCCGAGAATGCATCCCAATGACGGCCGGGTGGTTTCCAATTTCATTGTGCAGGCTTTGAAAAACGAGCCCATCACCATTTACGGGGACGGTTCCCAGACCCGATCCTTCTGCTATGTGGATGATCTCATTGACGCGTTTGTCCTGCTTATGGATTCCCCGGATGAATTTACCGGCCCGGTGAATCTGGGCAACCCCGGAGAATTCACCATTGCGGAACTTGCACAGAAAGTGATTGCCCTGACCGGATCCCGCTCGGAACTGGTTTTCCGGCCCCTTCCCGCAGATGATCCCCGGCAGCGCAGGCCGGATATTGCTTTGGCAAAGGAAAAACTGGGATGGGAGCCGAAAATTCCGCTGGAAGAGGGGCTCAAATCCACCATTGCCTATTTTGATGAACTTCTTTCTTCCCCCTGAAACGGATGATCCCCATGTCCCATTTTTTTGACACCGTCAGGCAGTGGATTCAGGCCGTGATGCAGGGCAGGAAAACGTCCGCATATGCAGAAAAACTTCTGTATGCTTTTTCCCTTGTGTACGGAACAGTGCCTGCCATCCGTGCGTGGATGTACAGAAAAAATATTTTGGAGTCCCGCAGCCTGCCCTGTTTTGTCATTTCCATTGGAAATATCACGGCAGGCGGAACCGGTAAAAGCCCCATGACTGTATATCTGGCCAAAATGCTCCGGGACCGGGGCTTCCGGGTGGTCATTCTCAGCCGGGGATACGGCGGCAGCCATATGAAGAAAGGGGGCATTGTCAGCAATGGCCAATCTGTTCTGATGTCTGCCGATGAAGCCGGGGATGAGCCGTACATGATGGCGCGCAGTCTCAGAGATGTGCCAGTGCTGGTGGGCCGGAACCGCTGCAAAAACGGTATGCTTGCCATTCGTCTGTTTGATCCGGATGTCATTTTGCTGGATGACGGTTATCAGCATCTGCAACTGAAACGGGATTTGGATTTGCTGCTGCTGGACTGCGAAAATCCTTTGGGAAACGGGCATGTGCTGCCACGCGGAATGCTGCGGGAACCTCTTTCCGCGCTGAGCCGTGCCCAGGGGATTGTTCTGACCCGGTGCGAAACAACTCCGGTCAAGGCTTTGCCCAATCCTGTCCGAAGCATACCCGTTTTCAGAAGCCGCCACATACCGTATCTCTGCCATATCACAGATGAGCAGGGACAGACAATTCTGCATCCGAATGGACAGAAAAAATGGGATATTTCTGTGCTGAAAGATCGCCGCGTGTTTCTTTTTTCCGGGATTGCCCGCAATGATCTTTTCTTTCGCACTGTGGAAGCTTTTGGATGTACGGTTGCCGGCTCAAAGGAATTTCCGGATCATTATTTCTATTGTGCAGCGGATATGCAGGAAATTGTCGGACTGGCAAAAAAAAGAAAGGCTGAGCTGATTGTCACCACAGAAAAGGATTTTGTGCGCGTTCCCCCTGCTGCGCTTTCCGGGAAAATGAGACTGGCTGTTATCGGCATTGAAATCTCTTTTGGAAATGACGCGGATGCCTTTGCCGGATTTATCCGGGAAAAACTGAACCCTCATCGAAGCTGACAGCCTCCCTCTTTTTCAGAGGCCGGAGTGTTAAGGCAATTTCCGGAAAAGAACATCTCCGGAACTTCCGAAGTTTCGGAAACCCGGGGAATCTGAATCCACTCAGATTTGACAACTTTTCAAAAGTTGTCAAATCTTATGGGAATCTGACTTTTAATTCACATTTATGAAACTCCGGACTGCCGGAACCGGCTCCGTTTTTTTCAAAAATGTCCCGACTGGGTGTCGTTTGGCACTCCCGGAAAAATACCGCATAACGGCATTGTCCGACAGAGAAAACCTGGCCTGTGCCAAAAATTCTGTTTTTTTCCGATCTCCTGTTTTTTTCTTGTAACTTCACAGGCAGTTGGTGTATATAAAATTCGTTTTGGGTCTGTCTGCGCATCATGTCATGCCAAATCGCTGTTGAAGTGAAGTTATGCAATATCTTCTGCCGGTTCCTCCGAGAAAAACCGGATTTTTCGGAAAAATCCGGTTTTTCTGAATACCCAAAAAACTTTCGGCTGTGCGGAAGGCACTGCATCAAATCAATGGAGAATCGGTATCACATCCATGATGAAAAATGACAGTTATCTGAAAACTGGCATGAAATTTGCTGTCCGCATAACACGCATTTTTTCATGCTTTAAGACAAAAAAAACCGCTTAACAACTGGTTGGGATCGTTTTCTTATCTCTGATCCTGAACTGGATCTTCAATGAATCAGATTCGGTACATAACCGATGGTAATTTACCGTTAACTATGAAAAAAGAAGCATAATATGGGAAAAAAATTCGAAGTATTATTGAAAGCTGTGGACCCAGGAAGATGATAATAGACTTCTTCGTCAGATTAATACAGACAAAACGATGAAAAAAGATTCGTACAGTGATTATCACGGATTGTGTAGATAGTTTTAAAAAAATGATAACAGCAGTATCGAATATCAACTCAGTGGCGTAAGGATATGACAAGATTAGCAAAGGGTTGGTCAAATTCAACCAGTGCATTGCCATCCCCAACACCAAACAGAATGAACTTTATCTATTATGAGGAGTGTGTATTATCGGTAGAAATTGCACAAATAAACCCAATACCATAGGTACACTTAAATACGGCACGAATGAAGCAATCATGGAAGATATAAATGCAGGCATACTCCATTTATTAGATATACCATCAGGCCAGACAGGAATGAACATCAAAATAGTAAATGCTTTGAACTCTTTTTATAGCCGTTAATAAGAAAGGTAAATGCATTGTCAATAAGATACAGTCCAACGGATATATATGTTTATGATACACATGAGAAATTAATAACAGAAGCTGCACCGCTCTCTTCTCCGTCGTTCGATCCGAATCAGATGCCGCGTTGATTGCTACGGCGAAGGCTCCGGTAGAAATCCATACATTCCTTTGGATAGGTTCTGTTGGCATTTCAGATCAGACAGGCGGTCGAGTCCTCACCTGTCCTGAACCGGGAGAACATGGGTCTGTATCCCGTTCCGGACAGACTCAGGGGGAGTCACATGGCCCATCCCAGAATCCTCTTCTGTAAATTCAACAGGTTACAGAAATGTCAACAGAACACAGAAGGAACAGAGAAAAAAATTGCTGAAAGATTGAAAGCAGAGTCCACAGGCAGTTTCGTGAAAAATTAGGGATTTCCCCAATAATAATCTACCCATTTTTAAAATTTGTGCTATCCGTTTCATCACGAACATACTTCATATTTCATATTTTACAGTTTGAAAACCGGAAAGCAAATGAAAAAGCCGGGCAGAGAGTAAGAAGATGGAAATAATAAAGGATGCGCCAGGAAGAACTTTTACCGGATTTGAAGGGCGGGCCTGGCAGGCAGAGATGACACTGAGATATTTTGACGAGACGCCCGTAAAGCCGAACGAGATGGGATGGGGAAGAACATGTGTTGAAAAGGGTCTGGAAGAACCGAAGCGGAATCAGATGCATTGACAATTACGGGGCAAGGAAGAAGACAGAAAATGCAATTCCCTCTCAGGGCCGATATGGTATCTCTTAGCGCTGAACCTGGAACATGAGCTGATCCGGCTGTAAAAAAATTCGCTCACCTATACAAGGATAACGGGCAAAGCTGCAAGAAAATGGCTGATTGAGGAAAAAGGTTACAGTGATGATGAGGAACTTCCCACATGGACAAAACCATAGAGAATATACTGAATCGGATTGGGTATAATCTGAAACGTGTTCAGAAATTCCAAACCGTTAAAAAAAAAATAAAAGCAGGTTGATGAAATATTTGAGAAATGTATGAAGTGAACCGCCGGTCTTGAGTAGGAATCGGAATCGCTGAGGATTTCTGCCGATGCCAAAGTAAATACAGGTGAATTTTCACAGGACAAATCACGTGATCCGGAGTCAAGAAAAAAGCGGCAACCATGACATGAATCCGAAATGCGAAAACTGATTCCTTACGGTATTCTGAATGTCTTAACCAGACTGCTGACAATATTTATGGGGGACTTCGTCTGAGGACAGGTGATTTCATGAACTGTATTGGGGGAAATGTGGTGGGATCGGAATAAAGACATATACGAATGAAGACATAATAAAGAGTTGGTTGTAATAGATAACGGTCCCAACTCATCAGGCGGACGAACTCAGTTTATACAAGAGGATGACGGAGTTTGCAGATAAAACGGGTTTACGAATCCGTCTGATTTATTATCCCCGTACCATAGCAAATATAATCCTGTTGAACGATGCTGCGGGAATACTGGAAGAGCACTGGGACAAGGAAGACTTGCCTGATTCTGCAGAAAAAACAGTCAATTGGGCTGCTGCAATAATGAACATGAAGGGTAAAACCTGTCGTTTATTTGTGGGAAAAGCTGTATAAAGAAAGTCCGCCTTACTAAGGAAATGAAACCTTTTGAAAGCAGAATTGAACGATCTGAATAGAAAAAGCACACCCAAATGGGATGTCCTATTAACCCCATGGAGGTAGATAGACTATTTTGAAATTCCCTCATTAATAAAACTGCACGCAGTATAGCTACTTCCGACACAGCACAATTGAGAAAAAGCTTTGGTACGAGTTCAGGAAAGCGGGGACTCGGATTTAATTACGCTTTGAGAAAAAACTATGTTCAGGTTGAACTCTATATTGATCGCTGCAAAGAGCAGGATAAAGAGAATAAAGGCTTATATTCGACAAACTTTTCAATCTACTGGGGATGAGATTGAGAAATCATTCGAGCCTCTTGAGTGGGAAAGACCGGCCCTTTCAAGGCGAGTAACAGGCCGGTCAGCGCAACTCCGCAATGTCCGGCGTTTTGCAGCAAGGCCGTGACCAGCCGCCGACAGACAGCATCAAGGCTGTCTGTAACAATCTGATCTTAAAGCTTTATTTTTCACACCTTGAAAGGGCTGGTGGGAAGACTTGGAAGAAAACGATGCGTGCAGAATAAGAAAACGCATATCATCAGAGAATATCGTGATGTGGAAGACAAATGGCCAATAATACATGAGAAAATGATTGAAGCGATGATAAAATTTGAAAAATTTTTGAGACCTTATATGAATAACATATTGAATTAATGGAATTATTTAACATTATTGCATTTTCCAATTAACCCGCCCTTCAAACAGGTTGAAAAAAATGGCTGAGGAAAAGAAAATCAAGATTATATCTCATTTATCGTTCACGAGTGCATTTTATGACTTCCAAACCGGTAAGGCAGCTTATCACTCAGAAATGGTTTGAAAATGAAGCATTGTCATGGCATATGAACTGTTTATATCGGTTATAACGGTTGAGAAATTGGTAAAATAAAGTGGGCTGAAAAAGCAGAATATCCGCTGAACTGACGGTGAAATATAACATGAATGCTCTTGATCTCTCTGAAAACAAAAAGATTTGGAAATGAATATATGAGCAGGGGCGATTCAAATCCCGAACCGCAAGGACGCATATCATATTGCAATAGCAACAGTTAATGAGATTGACGCATTAATCATGGAATTTTAAACACATCGTCAGCATAAATCCGATAAGAAAAATTCATGAAATCAATAGAAAACACAACCTTTCAGCCATTGAAATCGGATCATGGAATTATTCGGAGGAGCGAAATATGGAAGCCTATAAAGCAGTTATGATAAAAATGAAGATGCAATGCTTTGGGAACTGCATGAAATAAGGCATGAATTGCATAAGGAACTCAACCAAATGAAGCTGTTGAAGAGATAAACGAACAACTCTCAGAAAGTTTCAGGTATAAAAATATCGAGAAAACAGCCTGAACGAGCGCATAATCCTTCGCTCAACCGGACAGGGCTATCGCCCTGCCAGTTAACTTCATGCATAGAGTAAGCTCCATGAATATAAAATCTCTCAGAACTGATAAAGCAGGCTGCAAAAGTATCATTTTCAAAGTCATGTGAAAATTTCTGGGAAAAAAAATGTAATTGGATTCTCCAGCCCTAAATTTACAACTTTCTCATATTCTGGCTGATTCTTGTGGAGTATGTTGCGGCAACAAGAGGCAAGTTAGATAACTTTGAGTATGGAACTAAAAACAGATTTTATGTTCTCTCCGGTCGAATGGGATAATTTGACGATGAGTACTTGCTTTCGACAAAGTAAATGAAAAATAGGAAAATTGTATGATGCTGGTGATTATGAAACAGATCGGACTGGCATAATAAATTCAGGGAGTTCATTTTTGAAGCAAATGTGAGAGGATTAGAGAGGTATTGATACAAGAATTCTTTGGCTCAGATGAACCGAAAATGATATTTTTATAGTATTTTGTTTAAGTGACTCAGAAACATTTAAAACTCATAAATAGCCGGGTCAAAAGACTAAACACCAGCCTTGTATCAGAACGCTATTATAAATGGTGGGACGAACAAAATAATGCATAACAAGGGTCTTGCACCGAGCGAACGTGAAGGTACCGAACTGTGGCGTCGGTCTTCCTCATTTTTCGGCGGTTTTCGTTGTGCGCCACCCGCCGGGTGAAAGCCAGCGTTTATGCCTATGAACAATATACCAGTACATGACCAACTTAGTTTTTACAGGATGAAACAGGAAATGAAAAAACCGGATTTTTTGGAAAAATCCGGTTTTTGATCCCATAAAATTCGTCGTGGTCATGTGCTGGTGAAAAAGCCGCTGTCATAGCAATTGGCTGGCAGGTTCAGCAAAATCGCCTTCCGTTTGGGAAGAGCCGGAGATCCGACAGCGATTTTGTCCCCACTGCTGTCTGAACAAAAAAATTTGACCCTTTAGCCGGAACGTGATAACATTGTTCAAACATATTCCTGTCATGACTGCGGAAGTGATTGCTTGCCTGAATTGCAGCCCCGGAAAAACATATGCGGACTGCACGCTGGGCGGAGCAGGACATGCGCAGGCCATTCTGGAGAAAATTTCTCCGGGCGGAAGGCTTATTGGCATTGACCGGGATAAGGATGCGATTTACTTAGCACGGGAAAAAATCCTGTCCCCCCGGGCAGAGCATATCCGTCTGTTTCACGGAAATTACACACAGCTTCCGGAAATTGCCCAATCTCTGGGAATCAGCGGATTTGACGGCATTCTGGCGGATCTGGGACTTTCCCTTTACCAGATTGAAGGCAGCGGCAGAGGATTCAGTTTCAGCAGGGATGAACCTTTGGATATGCGCATGGACACAGACAGCAAAATCTGTAAGATGGCTGGTCAATACTCTGGAGGAGGGAACTTTAGCGAATTTTCCGCGGGATTATGGCGAAGAGCGACAGGCACGGAAGATTGCACGGAAAATTGCAAAAAGCAGGGTTTTGAACCCCATCCGGTCAAGCAAAAGACTGGCGGAAATTGTCTGTGAAGCCGCAGGACATTCTGAGGCAAAACAGCGGAGAAAGCATCAGATTCATCCGGCCACGCGGGTTTTCATGGCCCTGCGAATCGCTGTCAACAGGGAACTGGAGAATGTGAAAATCTTTATGGAGCAGGCTCCCAAACTGTTGCATCCGGGCGCCAGACTCTGTGTCATTTCCTTTCATTCTCTGGAAGACCGGATTGTCAAACATGCAATGAAATCTCAGGAAAAAGCCTGCACCTGTCCCCCGGATTTTCCCCAGTGTGTCTGCGGCCAGATACCAGTTCTCCGTGTGCTGACACGCAAACCCTGTGTGCCTTCGGAAGAGGAAACTGTCCGCAACCCCATGTCAAGAAGTGCAAAACTGAGAGTTGCGGAAAAATGCGGAGAGAATGTCTGAATTCCATGATGGAAAGAGCGGAACCATATCAGGATCGGAATCATTTCAATTTCAGGGTTACAGGAATCTGGATCATTTTTCTGATCGTTTTTATTGCCCAACTGCTGGTTTACACCTGGTGCAGGGTGCAGTGCATCAATGTGGGATATGAAATCGCCAGGGAAACCGACAACTGGCAGCAACTGCTCACAATCCAGAACCGTTTGAAAATAGAGATGGAACGTCTGAGAACTCCGGAGCGGATTGCAGATATTTCTGCAAAGCGGCTTGGGCTTATTACACCGGAACCCCGGCAGAAAATTGAAATCCCATCAGATGGAAAACAGTAAGCAAACCAAAATTTTCGTTTTAAAAAAAGGAGTTCGGAACCGCTGCTCTGTCAGAGGACGGATATTTTTTTGTGTTCTTTGCACTTGAAACACATAAAAACTGATTTTTCAAATAATGCGGACTTTGTGATCTTTGCGGTTGAACCCATTGATTTTTTATGCCAATTCATTGATTTGATCCGGTATTGTCGGTTTTTCCGGGGTTCCGTGTGCGTGTGCAAAAAAACGCTTCGCTTAATTTTTGCACACCTCCGAATCAGTCCGCTGTATCAGGTCCATGGCGAATTGATATTATATCTGAAAACTTATGACGCTCTGCTTATAACGAGTTGCAAAAATGAACAATAGCAAAAACAAAGAGATGCGGATATCCATCATTGGATGGTCTTTTACGCTCTGCTTTCTGATTGTTGCCGGAAAAGCTGTATATCTTCAGGTTCACCGCAGTCCGGATCTGTCCAGAAAAGCTGCTGAACAGTATGAGAAAACCCTGACCATTCAGGGAAAACGCGGCATCATCTATGACAGGAACCACAGAGAAATGGCGGTGAGCATTGATGTGGTGTCAGTGGCCGCATATCCGGGCCGGGTGAAGGATACGGCTGCCACTGCCGAGGCTCTGGGAAAAATTCTCCGTCTGGATCCGAGGGAACTGCGGCTGCATCTGATTTCCAGACGATCGTTCATATGGATCAAACGGCAGGTGACTCCGGACGAGGAAAAAGCTGTCCGGGCACTGGGAATGGAAGGAATTGATTTTATTCCGGAGCACAGCCGTTTTTATCCCAACCGCACCGTTGCCGCCCAGCTTACCGGGTTTACGGGGGTGGATGGGCATGGAATGGAAGGCATTGAATTTTATTATGACTCATATCTGAAAGGCGCGGAACGGAAATTTACAGTATTGACAGATGCACGGGGAAAAAAATTTGAGGCCGAACAGGACAAAGAAAATGATTACAGCGGAAACAATGTTGTTCTCACCATTGATCGGACCATACAGTATATCACGGAAAAAGTTCTCAGGGAAACCGTGGATGCCTTTTCCGCAAAATCCGGCATGGCTGTGGTCATGGAGCCCTCCACCGGCGCAGTACTGGCGCTGGCCAACGTGCCCCTGTTCAACCCCAACAGTTTCGGAAGTTTCAGCCGGGAGATATGGCGGAACCGCTGCGTGACAGACGCGTTTGAACCCGGATCCACCATGAAGATATTCAGCGCCTCCGCTGCCATTGAATCCGGAGGCTGCACACCGGACAGCATTTTTTACTGTGAAAACGGCAGATACCGCATTGGGGAAAACACGGTTCATGACACCCAGCCCCACGGATGGCTGACCCTTGCAAAAATTATAAAATATTCCAGCAATATCGGTGCGATAAAAATGAGCGAAATGATCGGTCCGGAAGCGATGCACACGACATTGAAAAATTTCGGTTTCGGAGAGAAAACCGGGCTGGACTGTCCGGGAGAAACAACAGGCTCGCTTGCGCCTTACAGACGATGGTCAAAAATCACTGCGGGAACCATTGCCTTCGGTCATGGCATCTCTGTATCAGCCATACAGATGGCAGCAGGACTTTCCGCCATCGCGAACAAAGGGGTTCTGATGAAACCCTATATTGTGGAAGCAGTTACAGACCCCGGCGGCATGATCATACGCAAATTTGCACCGGCAAAGATAAGAAACGCCATCTCCGCGCAGACAGCGGAAACCATCAAAAATATGATGACCGCTGTGACCGAGGAGGGGGGAACCGGCATAAAAGCCGCACTGGAGGGCTACACGGTTTGCGGAAAAACCGGAACTGCCCGCAAGCTTAACAAAAGAGGGGAATATACCCGTGAGGCGCATCTTTCCTCATTTGTCGGTTTTGCCCCTGTGGAAAATCCCCGGATCGCGGTGGTGGTCATTGTTGATGAACCAAAACAGCAGCATTACGGCGGTCTGGTCCCAGCTCCGGCCTTTAAGCAGATCGTGCAGGAAACATTCAATTATCTAAATATTCCTCCCCAAACCGGTACGGAACGCCTGACAGCGGAACGGGGTAACCGGCTGAAGGGATAAGAGGAGGAACAGGTGAACCAACGGCAACTGATGCTGGGCAATGAAGCCATTGCCCGCGGACTTGCGGAGAACGGATGCGCAGTCGCGACTTCCTATCCAGGCACTCCGGCTTCGGAAATTCTTTCTTCCGTGGCTGCCCTGCAGAAAGAGCACAATATGCCCATGCATGTGCAGTGGGCGGTGAATGAAAAAATCGCGTTTGAAATTGCTTACGCGGCAGCCATTTCCGGACTGCGGGCCTGTGTGAGCATGAAGCAGGTGGGCCTGAATGTGGCCTCAGATCCGCTCATGAGCGCGGCCTATATGGGAACAAAGGGCGGTTTTATTGTCATCAGCGCAGATGATCCGGGCCCCCATTCCTCCCAGACCGAGCAGGACAGCCGCATGATGGCCATGACTGCCAAGATTCCGGTGCTGGACCCGGACTCACCGCAGCAGGCAAAGGAAATGATCGGAATTGCCTGTGCGTTGTCCGAAACCTTTGAAATTCCGGTGATGCTCCGTCCCACCACACGGGTCTGCCACAGTCGTCAGGATATTGAAACATGCCAAATCCGGCCAAATGACAGAAAAGCGGATTTTCAAAAAAATCCGGCCCGATGGGCGGCCACGCCAAAATTCCGTTATCAACTGCACAGTGAACTGGATGAGAAACTGGCCGCGATTGCCGGATATGAAAAAACAGCCCCCTTTCGAGTAAATCCCGAGGCAGATGCGGATCGGGCCATTGTGGTTTCCGGTGTGGCAGCCGCCCATGCAAGGGAAATTCTGAAAGATATGAATCTGATGTGGAATCATATTCCTCTGTATCAGGTGATTCAGCCCTTTCCCCTGCACGCGGGGTTTGTCACGCATCTGCTCAATACCTACCGGGAGATTCTGGTGATTGAGGAAACCATGCCGGTGATCGAAATGCAGATTGCTGACCGTTCCAAAGTGCGGGGCAGAATGTCCGGAGCGGTTCCCGGTGTCGGGGAACTGAGTCCGGAAATCATTGAGGATATGATCCGCACTTTTACCGGACTTCCCTCTGTGCTTTCCGAGCCTCCAGCGGTTGGCGGCAGGCGTCCAACGCTGTGCGCGGGATGTCCGCACCGTGCTTCGTTTTTTGCCATAAAAAAAGCTGCTCCCAAAGGCATATACACCAGTGACATCGGCTGTTACACGCTGGGACTGAATCTGGGGGCTGTGGATACCGTGCTGTGCATGGGCGCGGCCATCAGCCAGGCTGCCGGGTTTTATCACGCATACAAAAATGAGGAAAAAAAGCCTGACATTGTGGCAACCATGGGGGATTCCACCTTTTTTCATGCAGGAATCCCGGCACTTGTTGATGCGGTTGTGCAGAAGGTGCGTTTTGTGCTGGTGATTCTGGACAACCGCACAACAGCCATGACAGGCGGTCAGCCAACGCCTGCCACAGGATGCGGAGCCCTTGGCGAAGAACTGAACACCGTGGATATGGAAGCTCTGGTAAAAGGATGCGGCATTTCCTTCTGCAAAACCGGCAATCCATATCAGTTCACTGAATTTGCCGCGCTGATGAAAGAAGCTGTGAAATACGCACGGGAAACCGGGCCTGCTGTGGTGATTTCCCGTTATCCCTGTCTGCTGGATCGGAGCCGGAAAGCGGAGCAGGCAAAGAAAATTCAGGTCATGATCAATGAAAACTGTGATGGGTGCGGATACTGCATCCAGCACTTTGAATGCCCCGCGCTGGTTCCGGTTGAAAAAGAGGAGCGAACCCGCATTGATTCCATGCTCTGCACCGGATGCGGGGTCTGCATCCACGTCTGTCCCAAACATGCCATTGAGGAGAAAAACTGATATGAACCAGCCTGTGAATCAGCAGATTGTCATCAGCGGTGTGGGCGGCCAGGGCGTGCTGTTCATCACCCGGATTCTGGCCGAAGCCGCGATCCGCAAAAATCTGAAGGTCTTCACCTCCGAAACCCACGGCATGGCCCAGCGGGGCGGAACTGTGCTGTCCCATCTCAAAGTGGGGGAGTTTGACTCTCCGCTTATCCGCATGGGGCAGGCAGACGGTCTTCTGGCACTAAAGGCGGAAAATGTGAGGCAGCACAGTTATTTTTTAAAGTCCAAAGCATGGACTGTTGCAAACCGGACAGCCCGAGAGTCAGCGGAAAACCTGTTTTCCGTGGATGCGGATGGTCTGGCAGAAAAAAGCGGAAATCCCAAATCTGCAAATCTGATCCTGCTGGGGTTTGCTTTGAAGAAAATCCCGAATCTGTTCTGCACCTTTGACGATGTAAAAGATGTGATTGCGGAAAAATTTCAGGGGAACGGAAAAATGCTGGAGATTATGCAGTTGTCAGTGAACAGGGATTAGGGGACAGGGATTGAAAACAGTGTTTGTTTGTCAGTAAATCAATCATATTTCACTGCAAGGAGAAAGAAAACATGAAGACAGGTGTTTTGGGAAGGATTTTTGCTGTATGTTCCTTATCCGCACTGCTGATGATCGCGGTTGTTCCGTGTGCCTCATCAGCCGGGCCGGTGCAACTGAGTTATGCCAATTTCCCTCCGGCTCCCACGTTTCCCTGCGTGCAGATGGAACGCTGGAAGAGCGAAGTGGAGAAACGCACAGACGGCAGGGTTGCCATCAACACCTTTCCGGGCGGAACCCTGCTGGATGCCAAAGATATGATGGACGGCGTGATTTCCGGTCAGGCAGATATTGGCTGTCTGTGCATGTCCTATCAGCCCGGACGATTTTTAATTACCAATGCCACAAGTCTGCCTTTGGGAATTCCCAGTGCCAAAGTCGGGAGTCTGGTTCTGTGGGATTTTTACAGCAAATATCTGCCCGAATCTTTCAAAAAAGTCAAGGTGCTGACCATGTTCACCACAGCGCCCGCAAATATCATGTCCAAGAAACCGGTCAAAACCCTTGCTGAGATCAAAGGCCTGGATATACGGGCATCGGGAGGAGCGGCGGAGATACTCAAAGCCTGGGGGGCAAATCAGGTGGGAATGCCCATGTCGGAAACACCGGATGCTTTGCAGAAAGGCATTGTGCAGGGGCTGTTTTCCTCTCTGGAAGTGATGAAAGATCTGAAATTTGCGGAAATCTGCAAATATGTCACCCTGACAGATACTGTGATCTATCCCTTTGCTGTGGTCATGAACATGGACAAATGGAATGCCCTGCCGGATGATGTGAAAAAGGTGATGGACGAGCTTGCTCCTGAACAGGCTCTCTGGACCGGTGAATATATGGATACGCATGTGCTGGAATCCATGACATGGTCAAAACAGAACCACAATGTGGAGATTATCAGCCTTTCCAAAGAGGAAAAAGCCGCGTGGGATGCTGTTCTGCAGCCCATGACCGAAAAATGGATTCAGGATGCAAAGGCCCAGGGATTTCCCGCGGAGGCCATTGTGGCGGATATCAAAGCCCTTACAGCGAAACATTCCGCCAAATAATCCGCAGATTTCCTGTTTAACTGTCTGTCTTTTCAAAAACCTGATGGGTTGGAAAGCCATCAGGTTTTTTTCAGACAGATAATTTTTGTATGAAATTTGATGTTGCTTATCTGTTTTCAGAGGTATTATATTAATGACAAAACTTCTGTCGGTGAAAAATGATCTGGTGTTCAAGATGCTGTTCACCCGGAATCCGGATGTTTTGACCGATCTCATCAACTGTGTGCTGAATCTTTCCGGACCGGACAGGATTGTTTCGGTGAAAATACTCAATCCCCTGGTTCTGCCCGAGGAAATCACAAAGAAATTTATTGTGCTTGACATCCGGGCATCGGACAGCTCCGGAAGGGAGCATGACATAGAGATGCAGGTGCGGAAATACGATTCCTATCCGCAGAGGAGCCTGTATTATCTTTGCAGAATGTATTCGGATCAGTTGAAGACCGGCGAGGATTATTCGGCACTCAGGCCGGTGGTGGGCATTCATTTTCTGGATTACCGGCAGTTTGAGGAAGAGACCGGATTTCATTATGCGTTCAGACTCCGGGACACACGTTATCCGGAACTGGTTCTCACAGAGGATCTTTCCCTTCATATTTTTGAATTTCCGGGAATTGAGAAATTCATGAAAGAGCGGAAGAACGAACCACTTTTTGAATGGCTCCGTTTTCTGAGTCATGGGCATGAGGAAGGAGGCAGAGACATGAGAGAATATGCAAATCCTGTGATTCACACGGCATTTGACGCTCTGGAAAATCTCAGTGCGGATGCCGTCACACGCCAGTTTGCCGAAATGCGGGAAAAAGCACTCAAAGATGAAACGACTCTCCTCAATGAGTACCTGAGAAAAGGAGAGAGAATCGGGTTCGGAAAGGGAATTGAAAAGGGAATTGAAAAGGAAAAGAAGGAGATGGTGAAAATTCTGCTGGCAATGGGTGAACTGACTGTGGAAAAAATCGCCAAAATTGTGAGGCTGAGTGTCGAGGAAATCCGTAAAATGGAAAAGGAGATGACGCAGCCATGATTCCGGCTGTACCTTTCTGAGTCCTGTCTATGAGGAAGGCGGCAAATCCATGAGAGAATATGCAAATCCTGTGATTCACACGGCATTTGACGCTCTGGAAAATCTCAGTGCGGATGCCGTCACACGCCAGTTTGCCGAAATGCGGGAAAAAGCACTCAAAGATGAAACGACTCTCCTCAATGAGTGCCTGAGAAAAGGGGAGAGAATCGGGTTCGGAAAAGGAATTGAAAAGGGAATTGAGAAAGAAAAGAAGGAGATGGTGAAAATTCTGCTGGCAGTGAGAACTGACTGTGGCAAAAATTGCTCAGGCTGCCCGTATCAGTGTGGATGAAGTGCAAAAAATCACAAAGGAGATGATTCAGGGATAAAGAGGAATGATGAATACTGTCAACAATATTTTTTACAAACTTACCCTGCACGCAAACCGGGTGCTGATTTTTATTGCGGGAATATTTCTGGTGGCCATGATCGTGCTGACCTGTGCCAATATTTTTCTTCGGGCAGTTTGGATACCGGTGCAGGGAACCTTTGAACTCATGGGTTTTTTCGGTGCGGTTGTCACATCCTTTGCACTGGGCTATACCCAGTTGAACCGGGGGCATATCGCGGTGGATATTCTTTTCCGCAAATTTCCGTCCAAAATTGCAAAACTGCTTACCGCTGTCAATGACATCACGTGCATGGCTTTTTTCGCCCTGATTTCTTGGCAACTGGCTGAAAAAGGCAATATTCTTCTCAAAAGCGGGGAACTGACTGAAACCCTGCGCATTGTCTATTATCCCTTCACCTATGGAACCGCAGTGGGCTGCGCGTTTCTCACCTTTGTCTTTCTTGCTGATCTGATTCAGACCTGACGCCAAAAAAGGAAAAAAAATCGTGAGTCTTGCGCTTGTGGGTATTGCGGGCATTGCCATCTGGCAGGGTGCTTTTTCTTTCTGGGAATGCCGGTGGGATTCGCGATGGGCATTGTGGGATTCTGCAGGGTTCAGTTATGTCATTCCCCTCACCAGGCGGGCTGGGGATGATTGGCGGCGTAATTTGGGACCCACCTTTTCCAAGTGCGGACTGACGGTTATCCCTGTTCATCTTCATGGGACAGGTGCATTCTATTCAGGCGTGAATGAAAAACTCTATCATGCGGCTGGCACTGGGTGGGACGCATTCGCGGGGGAATTGCCATGGCCACAGTCATGGCCTGTTCCGCTTTTTCTGCCATCTGCGGATCCAATGCTGCCACAGCAGCGACCATGAGCACGGTGGCTCTTCCGGAGATGAAAAAATACAATTATCACCCCAGGCTCAGCACTGGCGCTGTTGCCTGCGGTTCCACACTGGGGGTTGTGATTCCGCCCAGCGTGGTGCTGATTGTCATCGGTCTTTCCACCGGCCAGTCCATTGCCAAACTTTTTTACGGCGGGGTTGGAGCCGGAGTTCTTCTTTCCCTTCTTCTGATGCTCACGGTGTATGCCATATGCCGGGTGCATCCGGACTGGGGGCCCACAGGCCCGGCCAGCGGGTGGAAGAAGAAATTTCGCTCTCTGTCCGGCGCGGTGGAAATGCTGCTTCTTTTTCTGCTGGTCATGACAGGGCTGTATTCCGGTTTTTTCACACCTGCGGAGGCAGGCGCTGCGGGTTCTTTTCTGGCTGTGATTCTCAGTCTGCTGCAGAAACGGCTGAGCTGGAAGAATTTTGCGGCCTCCGTCAATGACACGCTGCGCATTTCCTGCATGGTCATCACCATTGTGGCCGGTGCTGTGATTTTCGGAAAATTCCTGACCGTAACCCGCATTCCCTATGACATTGCAGAATGGGTGGTGAGACTTCCGGTTCACAAAACCGTCATTATGATGATCATTTTTGGCATTTATGTCATTGGCGGCGCGGTTATGGATGCCCTTGCCCTGCTGCTGATTACCATTCCCATCTTCTTTCCCGTGGCGGAGCAGTTGGGCTATGATCCCCTCTGGTTCGGCATAACCATAACGGTTATCACCACCCTGGGCGCTGTAACGCCGCCGGTGGGCGCAACAACCTATGTGGTGGGCGGAATGGCCCGCGACATTCCTCTGGAAGAGGTGTTCAAAGGCGTGGCATGGTTTCTGCCTGCCTATATCCTCTGCATTATTTTTCTGATGCTTTTTCCGGAAATTGCAACCTGGCTTCCGAATCTGATTCACTGAGGCAGTCAGGCAGGGAGTCAAAAACGGAAGTTTGTCACACTTTTCAGCATGTCCGGGAAAACTGTCTGGTACTCTGTCCGCCTTGAATCTGTGAACCGAACAAACCGGATTTTTTGGAAAAATCCGGTTTGTTCAGTATACTTCAACGCATAATACCGATTCTCCATTGAAAAGATACTTATAAGCAGGCAGAAAAGAGGTTTCCATGTGTTCAAAAAACCGGATTTTTCGGAAAAATCCGGTTTTTCTGAAAAACTTATGTTTCAGAACAATGGCGAATTGGTATAATACCAATTCCCCATTGAAAAGATACTTGCAAGCAGGAAAAAAAGAGGTTTTCATGTGTTCAAAAAACCGGATTTTTCGGAAAAATCCGGTTTTTCTGAAAAACTTATGTTTCAGAACAATGGCGAATTGGTATAACATCAAAATTGACAACGCAACGGAATCCCTCACGGATTTTCCTGGCAGCCCGCCCTTTCCGGTTCCGGCATGTGGATTTCCAGCCATGTCATGATTTTGTCAAACTCGTTTTGCATTTCCTGCAAAGCCTTTCCCCGGTGACTGACCTGATTTTTCTCTTCCGCTGTCATCTGGGCAAAGGTTTTGTTCAGGGGCGGATAGAAAAAGATGGGATCATAACCGAACCCGCTTTCTCCGGCCGGGTCCAGAGCAAGGATTCCCTCGCACCGTCCTTCATAGGTCAGAGCCGGGCCTGTGGGAACAGCAAGGGAAATCACGCATTCAAAAGCAGCTTTCCGGTTTTCTTTGCCTTCCATTTCTTTGAGCAGTTTTTCGTATCTGTCCCGGTCACTTAAGCCCTCTCCGCCGTAACGGGCCGAATGCACTCCGGGTCTGCCCCCCAGAGCCTCCACTGTCAGGCCCGAATCATCGGCCAGAGCCGGAAATCCCAGAACTCTGGCCGTGAAAGAGGCTTTTTTGTAGGCATTGTCATCAAAGGTCTGACCATCCTCCTCCACGTCCGGAATGGGGCCGAAGTCATCCAGATTTTTGATTTCAATGGGGAAATCTTTGAGAAGATTCCGGATTTCCGCAGTTTTTCCTTTGTTCCTTGTCGCGATGACCAGTATTTTCGGTATCTGCATATTTTCCTCATAATGATTATAGTGTAACTCTCGCGGGTGATATACTGTCCACAGGTATAACCCGCTCTTTCCGGGCGACTGGGCCTCCGCGGCTGTCCGGCACACAGACTGGGCAGTCGGAAGATTTGACAACTTTTTAACCTTGTCAAATATTTCACAGTGTTCCGGCAGTCTCCTGCAAAAAAACGCAGATTATGACGGTGGCGGGTTATAAACCGGCAAACACTCTTTTTACATTTTTTTGGGGTTCCTGTAAAGAATTAAGAGAGAAAGTCTGTTTATCTGACAAATCTTTTGACAAAATCAGATTCATCTTTTACAAATATCTTTACACAGGCAAATGCCGGGAAAACCGGGCAGGTTTGATCTCTGCCCCAAATGAAAAACAGAGAAAGGAGAAGGAAATGAAAAAGAAGATTGGCGTGTGGCTTTGTGTTTTTGCACTGCTGGCCGGGGGAATGGCAATGGCTGCGGAAACCCCCAAAAAAGGCGGAACTCTGGTATTTGGCAGGGGCGGAGACAGTGTGGGGCTGGATCCGGCCTATGAAACAGACGGCAATTCCTTTATGATTTGTGACAATGTGCTGGAGGCACTGGTGGCATATGCGGATGAATCCACAGTCCTGGAACCGGGGCTGGCCGAATCCTGGGACATTGCACCGGACGGGATGACCTACACCTTTCATCTGCGCAAGGGAGTGAAATTCCATGACGGTACGCCCTTCAACGCGGATGCTGTGGTCTTTTCCATTGGCCGCATGATGAAGGAACCCAAAGTGAAATTTCTCAACCCGGATATGAAACTTCCGGTTCAGGAACGTCCGCCTGAGTACTGGCTGCAGATGGAAATGGACAAAACCGTTGTGTCCATTGAGGCTGTTGACGAACATACCGCAGTTTTCAGACTCAGCCGGGTGGATGCTCCCTTTCTGGCCAATATGGGCATGGATTTCGCGGATATTGTCAGTCCCGCAGCCTTTATGAAAAATCCCAAGGAATTCATCCGCAATCCTGTGGGAACCGGCCCATTCAAGTTTGTCAAATGGATCAAAGATGATCAGATTGTCCTAGAAAGATTTGATGAATACTGGGACAAAACCGGGGGCCCCTGGCTGGACAAAGTGGTGTTCCGCTCCATCCCGGAAAACTCTGTGCGTTTTCTGGAACTCAAGGCCGGGAACATCCATATCTGCCAGTTCCCCAATGCGGCTGATGTTCCCCTGGCCGCAAAAGATCCCAATTTGCAGAACATTTCCCAGCCTGGCATGAATATCGGATATCTGGGCTTCAACCTTACCAAACCGCTGTGGCAGAATGTGCATCTGCGCCGTGCCATCGTTCATGGCATCAACCGCAGGGCCATTGTGGACAATATTTATCAGGGTATGGGAGAAGTTGCGAAAAATCCCATACCGCCCACCATGTGGGGATACAATGATGAAATTGCGGATTTCCCCTATGATCCGGAAATTGCAAAAAAAGAACTGGCCGAGGCCGGTTATCCCGAAGGAAAGGGACTGCCGGAAATCACGGTCTGGTCCATGCCTGTGGCACGTCCCTACAATCCTGAAGGTCTGAAAGTGGGGGTTGCCATGATCTCTGATCTGGCAAAAATCGGCATCAATGCCCGCATTGTCAGTTATGACTGGGGAACCTATCTGAAACGGCAGCGGGAACAGCCGGAAGATATGGATCTCTTCCAACTGGGATGGACAGGTGACAATGGCGATCCGGACAATTTTCTGGCTGTTCTTTTTGACGGACTAGCGGATCCGTCCGTGCGAACACAGTGGAAGAATGAGGAATACCACAAACTCATGCAGGAAGGCAGACAGACTGTGGATCAGGCCAAACGGGCTGAAATTTACAAAAAAGCCCTGAAACTGATCCATGATGAGGTTCCTGTGATTTGTGTGGCCCATTCCACAGTGATCTGGCCTGCGCGCAGCAATGTGGTGAATTTCAAACTGCATCCCACATCCTCTGTGCGCATGAAGAATGTCTGGCTGAAGTAAGCAGAGGAATTCAACGGACAGAGAAGCAAGCCGCGTCCGCTCACTCTGCGGACGCGGATACCGCGTGATTTAATGGAGAGATGCACGATGACACAACCATCTGATATTGCCATAATCAGAACCTGTGACAGAGAAGAAAAAGTTCCGGTTTCGGAACTGGCAAAAGGGAATATCTTCAGAAGAATGAAGTATATTCAGGAACATGCCATTTTCAGCGCCAACATATACGAAAAAGAGGAGTTGCGCCTTCCTGTGCCGGAAGGATGGGAAAGACTGGATTCCCTGCCGGATTTTGAAGTCTGTCCCGCGGGAAAGCAGAAAATCAAAGGCATGGAGTTTGAGGTCTGGAGAAAAATTCACAAAAACAAGGAGATTCTGCTGCTGATTGTTTTTCGGGGAACCGATGCCAGGCAACTGGGCGACTGGTTTTCCAATTTCCGCTGGATAACAAGGTTCATTCCCTTTGTGTGGGATCAGTATGATCAGGTGCGGATGCTGACCCCGCAACTGGTGGATTATCTTTTGCATATTCATCAGCATTACGGAGAGGAAATCACCATTATGTGTGCCGGGCATTCCCTGGGCGGCGGACTGGCGCAGCAGGCCGCGTATGCCTCCAAATGCATAAAAGAGATATACGCATTCGCTCCCTCGGTTGTCACCGGTTTTTTCAGTGTGAAAAAAAAGGTGCTGGAACTCAGCACAAAGGGAATGGAAATCTACCGAATCTATGAAAAAGGCGAAGTGCTTGCCCTGCTGCGATGGCTGATGCGCAAATTTTATCCCCTGTCAAGGGAAAATCCGGCCATTGCGGAAATCCGCTACAATTTCCTCAGCGGAAGTATCATTTATCAGCACAATATGAAGGTCTTCGCACAGAAACTCAAAGAGATTCGGAGGAGATCCGCGTGAAGGGAATACATTTCGGATATTCAAAAAACCGGATTTTTGGAAAACACTGCATACAGAAAGTTTCTGCTGACTTGCCCAGATTCTGTTGACATTTCAGATTCAGGCGGGTGTTCAGATCGGCAATCTGAACCGGCAGCCTTGCCGTAATGCTGTATGCTGCCGTTTCGGACAGAACCGGTGAAACTCCGTCTGCCCGGCTCAGAGAATTCCGTATAAATAAAAACAGCATGTCACAGAAATGTCAGCAGAACCTAAGTAAGGAGTGCAAAATGAAAATCAGAACATTTTTTCTTATTATCGGACTGGGGCTGCTGATTCCCATTTCCGCATTTGGTGAAACCATCAGCAGGGTAAAACTGGGCGCATTTGATTATGTCCCCTTTTACACAGAAGAAAAGGAGGGGGATATCCAGGGGATCGCGGCTGATGTGGCCGGAGAACTGTTCAGGCAGATGGATATGGAAACGGAAACTGCCCTGTATCCGCTCAAAAGACTTCTGCAAAATCTGGAAAGAGGGAATACGGATGCGGTAATGATACTGATCAGGACACCTGAAAGAGAAACGTTTCTGCATTTCACCGTTCCCATCATCACTGTCCGGGGCCTGATATGGTCTGCTGCTGACAGAAAAGGCGGTGCTGTGGAATTTGAGAAACTTGAAGATCTGAAACCTTACAGAATCGGTGCAACTCTGGGTTACAGTTACGGAGCAGATTTTGATGCTGTGCTGAAAACAATGCCCTATGTGGATACAGCCAGTTCTGATATACTGAATTACAAAAAACTTGCGGCTGACAGAATTGACATTTTTCCCGGAAATGAAATTGTTGCCAAAGGCATATTCAAAAATCATCCTGAATTTAAGGGAAAATTTGTGCATTCCCGGAAAAGCTTCATTGAATGGCCGCTTCATATGGGCATCAGCAGAAAATCCGGACTTGCCGCGCGGCTTCCGGAAATCAACAGGATCCTGTCAGAACTCAGAGACAACGGTTTTATTGAAAATGCAGTGAAGAAATACACAGAATGAACTCTGCTGACCGGCTGATGGCCGAATGGGAGGACATCTGATGCCTGAAAACAATATCATCATCGGCAATGAACGCAGCAGCCCGGAAAAGATACAGGCTGCGCTGAACCTGCGGGAGACAGACTGGCTTTCTCCGATGGCTGCGTTCAGCAAAAATGCTGTCCGGCGCAATCCGGAGCCGGATTACGGTGTTTCCTACCGCCAGGATTTTTCCGCAGATGCGGACAGGGTTCTGCACGCTTTGGCCTATACGCGCTATATTGACAAAACCCAGGTCTTCTATCTGGTGCGCAATGATCATATCACCCACCGGGTTCTGCATGTGCAGCTCGTTTCCAAGATTGCCCGCACCATTGGCCGCTATCTGGGACTGAATGAGGACCTCATCGAGGCCATTGCTTTGGGACATGACATTGGTCACGCGCCTTTCGGACATGAGGGGGAGGAGTTTCTTTCCGAACTCTGCCGCATTGCAGGCATCGGCAATTTCTGCCACAATGTGCAGAGTGTGCAGTTTCTGGACAGGGTGGAGCGCAAGGGCCGGGGATGGAATCTCTGTCTGCAGACCTTGGACGGCATTCTCTGCCATGACGGAGAAGTGCATGACCGGAAACTGCATCCGGAACCGGAAAAAAGTTTTGAGACACTGGATCGGGAAATTCGGGACAAAAAACACAATGCCCTGAAAAAACTGACCCCCATGACGCTGGAAGGCTGTGTGGTGCGTTTTTCCGACACCCTGGCCTATATCGGCAGGGATATTGAGGATGCGATCCGGCTGGGACTGATCTGCCGGGAGGATCTGCCCAGAGAAAGCGTGAAGGTTCTGGGAAACAGCAACGGCCAGATCGTGTTCAATCTGGTCACGGACATTATCAAAAACAGTTTCGGGCAGCCGTATATTGCCTTCGGATCCGAGGTGTCCCAGGCCCTGACCGGTCTGAAAAAATTCAATTACGAGCGGATTTATCTCAATCCCAAAATCAAGGTGCACACGGAAACCGTGCGCAGGCTTTTCCGGATTCTGTTTGACCGGTATATGGAGGACATTGAGAGGAAAAACCGGGATTCCGTCATCTTCACCGGTTTTCTTGCGGACATGTCCGCGTCCTACACCGAAACCCATTCCGATGCCGAGATTGTCCGGGATTTCATTGCAGGCATGACAGACAGTTATTTTCTCCGTCAGATTCCCGAAGAGATGCGTCCGGCCGATTATGTTTTTTAGCCAACAGCAGGCAGAAGCAGGCGGGGCACGGTTTTTTGTTTCCGCCATTGCATGATTCGGAATGAGATCGAAAATGAAGACTTCAGAAGAAAAAACGGACAAAGCCGGAGAAAAACTTCTTGCAGCTCTGGGACTGTCCAAAACTTACAGCGGAACTTCCCGTCCTGCTTTGGCGCATCTGGATATTTCTCTGGAATCCGGAGAGATATTCGGGCTGCTGGGCCCCAACGGCGCGGGCAAAACCACAGCCATTTCCCTGATGAGTTCCCTGCTTGCGCCGGACAGCGGAACCGTCACAGTCTGCGGTCTGGATATGTTCACACAGCCCCGCAAAGTCAGAAAACTCATCGGTCTGGTTCCCCAGGACATTGCCCTTTACCCCAAACTGAGTGCACGGGAAAACCTGATGTACTTCGGCAGATTGTACGGACTGTGCGGCAGAGATCTCAGGGAAAGTGTTGAGGAAAGTCTGGAAATGACCGGACTGGCAGACAGAGCCGATGATCGGATATATACCTATTCCGGCGGAATGAAACGCAGAGCCAACCTTGCTGCCGGGATTCTGCATAAGCCAAAGGTGATTTTTCTCGATGAGCCCACGGTGGGAATTGATGCGCAGTCCCGCAACATGATTCTGGAAAAACTGCTGTTGCTGAAGGAAAAAGGCACAGGCATGATTTACACCACCCATTATATGGAAGAGGCTGAACGTCTCTGCACCCGTGTGGCCATCATGGATGAAGGCCGGATTGTCATTCACGGCAAACCGCAGGAACTGATCCGGCAGCATCCCGAATGCAGCAGTCTGGGGGAACTCTTTCTTTTCCTGACCGGCAAACAGTTGCGGGACTGAGAAAATCTTCATGCAGATTTCACCGGAAGAGTCTGCAGCAAAATAACCTGTTACAAACCCTTAGAGCCTGTATGAAAATAATCTGTTATACCGATTCTCCTTTGAAATTTTAACCACAAAGGACACAAAAAGCGGACAGCACTGCACAAAATCGGGGGAGAATCGGTATGATAGCAAATCGTCATTGAATTTGTGCAGTGCCTGCCTTTAAGTTAAGGGCGGAGGAGTCCCGAACTGAAAGTCAGGGACGCTGAAATGATTCATAAAATCCGGCCAAAATTCCGTTTCACTCCATTTCGGCACTCCGGAATCAGACAGGCACGGTTTCAATGGCGAATTGGTTTTACAAACCCTTAGGGTTTTGAAAATCCTAAGGATTTCCAAGCAGTAAAACTGTACAGATTGTTTCGTTACAAACCCGAAGCAAACCTGTGCGCAGAAAAATTCATCCATCAGGAGATCTTTTCAAGCAGTTCCTCAATTTCCCTTCTTTTGTTCATCTCAGCCAGCCATTGCTCCGGAATGCTTTCCATTCCCAGATATGCACCCAGCACCATGCCGACCATGCTTCCCCGTGCAGCGCTGTCTCCGCCTGCCATGACAGCCTGTATCAGGGCTTCTTTGAGATTGTCCTCATATTTGGCAATCAGATGAATCACGCCGGGAAAAACCTGATTGGTCTCACAGGCCTGACCAAAAACAGAGATGGCAGACACACTTTCCTGATCTCTGCTTTTGAGTCCGTCTGAAACCCACATGGAAATGGGCGACATTTCAAATGATTCCATGCCGACAATCTCCTGTATGGCCTGCAACGGTTTTACGCCTTTGAAGATCAGAAAAATGACACGGGCAAAAAATTCCGCTGTATCCACTGTATGGGGATCATTATGGGTCATGGCTGTCTGGGAACGGGCTGCGGCCGCGGCTTTTTCCTCATCCTGCTCATAAAGATACAGAATAGGCGCAATCCGGGAAGCTCCGCTGAAATCTCCGGTACGGGAACCCGCGTTTTCCGCTGTTTTTCCTTTCGCGTACCAGGCCAGGGTTTTCCGGGTCGCGCCGTCAATGTAACCTTTGTAATTCTCAAACAGTCTGCGCCAGCGATCTGAAAAATCCTGCAAATCAAATGCCTTTTTTGCCGCAAGGGACTGCAGCAGCACAAGGGTCTGATCTGCGTAATGGGTAAAATCCCCTTTGCCCTTTGCGGGATGATAGGAATCCGGCGCAGGCCGCACAAAGGATTCCACTCTGCCGTGGCTGGCGGCAATCTGTTTGGTGTCATATATCCAGTGCACGCCCAAAGCCAGTGCATCTGCGGCAAAAGAGGCCATTACCATTGCTTTTTTTCTTTCATCCATTTTGCAAATCTCCTTTGGGAAAAAGTGTCAAGTGTCAGGTGTCAAGTGTTCGGTGTCAGGTCATATAACTTCCGGGCCGTTGTACAGTTCCCTGAATTTTTCCTTTCCTCCTTCGCGATCCAGTTTCATGGCATATGGCAGAAAATTGAGAATATCCTGCGCGGTCATGCCGTCTTTTCCCAATTCTTCAGCGGCCAGATCCCCTGCCAGCCCGTGTATGAACACACCTTTTCTCACCGCAGTTTCCATATCCGGGCACAGACTGTACATGGCGCTGATTGTGCCGCAGAGCACATCCCCGGAACCGGCTGTTGCCATGCCTGAATTTCCGCTCATATTGACATACACGCTTCCATCCGGAAATCCGATGAGGGAATGGGGGCCTTTGAGAACAATGATGGCATTGAGTTTGGCAGTCATCTGCCGCAGAATCCCGATTTTGTCCTCTTCAATTTCTTTTGCGCTTTTGTCACTTAGCCTTGACATCTCCCCCATATGCGGGGTCAGCACTGTGGGAAATCTTCTTTTCAGAATAATATTGCGATCTTTGCACAGGGCCGTAATCGCGTCTCCGTCAAGGAGCAGAGGGGATTCAATTTCCGCTGTCAGTTGCCGTGCCAGTTCCTGGCTTTCCTCATTCAGAGACAGTCCGGGGCCAAGTACGCTCATATCTGTTTTCCGGGACAGGGCAAGCAGCTCGTTTTTGTTTGACATGGCAATGCTTCCCGCTTCATTTTCCTTTTGGGGCACAAATACAATTTCCCCTGCTTTTGCCGCAATCACAGGAATCATCGAAGCCGGAGCCGCAAGCCGGGAATATCCGCCACCTGCTTTGAGAAACGCATAAGCCGCAAAATACGGCGCGCCAGAATAGATACCGCGCTCCCCGACAAACAGCACATCTCCGAAACTGCCTTTGTGTCCTGACGGGATTTCGCAATGGCGTTGCAGGAGGAAGATTCACTGCAATTTTCATCTGATGTGAATCATACAGAGAGGGGGAAAGGAAATATAATTTGCATACAGTTTTCCGCCCAGTTCATACCCCGGATACAGCAGATTGCCCACTTTGGGACCGCCAAAGGTCACGGTCAAATCCGCTTTAACCGCAATGCCCATAATCTGCCCGTTATCCCCATTTACGCCGGAGGGAATATCCAGACTCAGCACAAGTTTTCCCTTTTGTCCGAACAGATTGATTTTTCCCATCACTTCTTTGTAAAGCCCTTCCACATTCCGGGAAAGACCAGTGCCGAAAATCGCGTCAACAATCCCATCACAATGAATCAGCTCACTGTCCAGAGACTGGGCAGATTCGATTGGGTGCATATCTAATGACAGACGGGACACAATGCGGTAATTGGTTTGTGCCGCGCCTTTGTATTTTTCCGGATCACTGAGCAGAAAAACCTTTGCACAGGCCCCCAGAGAATGCAGTTTCCGGGCCATGACCAGTCCGTCTCCGCCATTGTTGCCCGCGCCGCAGAAAATGGCAAAGCATTTGTCCTTTATTCCGGTATGCCGGGACAGAACTCTGCAGGCCGCGAGTCCTGCGTTTTCCATGAGAATCTCTTCCGGAATGCCCAAGTCTGCAATCGCGGTTCTGTCCATTTCCCTCATCTGGCTGACCGTGCTGATTTTCATTTTTTTGTCCTTTCTTTCCGGCCCTGAAGCATCTCTGTGAGTCTGCTGACATATTTTCTGATTTCCTCGGCCCCCGCGTGCATTTCATGGGAAGTGGCCGAGCTTTCCTGGGCAGCGGCCGCAATCTGCTGGGCCAGTCTGTCAAACTGAACTGCCGCAATGCTGATCTGCTCTATTCCCCCGGATACATCCCTGCTGGCCCTTGTGATTTCATCTGTCTTTTCTCCCATGACTGTGGCAGATTCAATGATGCCGTCAAAATCAGCGTTTACCTGCTTGATTGAACGGGCAGTGCCTGCAATGCGTCTGACAATGGCATCCAGCAGCTCCTGTGTGTCTCTGGCAGCCGCGGCAGAGCGGAGGGCCAGATTTCTCACCTCGGATGCCACCACGGCAAATCCGGCTCCGGCTTCTCCTGCCCTGGCCGCCTCCACAGCCGCGTTCAAAGCCAGCAGATTGGTCTGAAAGGCAATTTCATCAATGGTGGTGATAATTTTTCGGATATGCGCACTGTCAGCTTCAATTTCGTTCATCTGTATGGTGACGTTCACAAGGGATTTGAGGGACTGTCCGGATTTTTCTATATTCTTGCGCATCAGTTCTCCGGCTCCGGCGGTGAGTTCCGAGGTCTCCCGGCTGGCTGCGCGCATTTCCTCCAGAGAAGCCGAAGACTGCTCAGATGCTGCGGCCTGTTCGGACGCTCCTTCAGAAAGAAGCTGACTTGCGGATGCCACCTGATCTGCTGCCGCAGACACGCGCTCTGCCCATTGATTCAGTCCTTCGGCCACCTGTTTCACAGGTTTTCCAATGGACAGGGTCATGCGGATGGCAAAAAAAATGATTGCCAGGATTCCGATGCCCCCAGTGCCATAGACCCAGAATTCCAGTTCCCGAATTGCGGCAAATGCCTCTTTTTCATCTGTTTCCGCAATCAGGGCCCATGTATTTTTTCCCACCCGCAGAGGAGCATAGGAGGACAGAACCTTAGTGTTCCTGTAATCTGTGATGATTTCCGCTCCTGTTTTTCCTGCAAGGGCTTCCTGCACTGCGCGGGTGTCCACTTTTCCTTTTTCCGGATTTGACAGGGAAGCCCGCACAGAACGGTTTGCAGGATCCAGAACCGCATCAGAGCGCATCAGTCTGTCCTGTCCCACCAGATAGGTTTCTCCGCGTTCTCCCATGCCATCCCGCTGGTGCATGAATGCGTTGATCGGTTCCAGTCCCATGCGGACAGCCACAATCAGCTCGATTTCACTCTTTTGAATCAGGGGGAGAGCCATAAAAATGGACGGGGCATTGTCCGCTGCGGCATAAAGGGACACATCAGAAATGGCAAAAGATTTTGTTTCCAGCACCGTGTGAATCAGTCTGCCCAGATCGCTTTGGGCATAGGGGCCTTTGAGAATGTCTGTACGGTAATCCGGCCCCTGTTTCACTGTGCAGAAGATATGGCCGTCCGGATGGATCAGATACAGATCCGCATATCCGAACTGTTCGGCATAATGGGTGAGAAAATCTTTTTGTCCGTCAGTATCAGGATTGATGATCTCTTCCAGATCCATAACCGTCACAATGGCCCAGTTCATGCCGGCAATCAGCAGGGGATCATAACGGATGAGTTCGGGAATCCCCTTGATGCCAATCCGGATTCTCTGGCCGGATATGCCGGACAAAGCCTTTTGTGCATCCGGATCCGTGAGTTCCTGTCCGAATGTTCCTTTGACAATCAGCCGGGTGCTTCGGCCTGAAACAGTATCACCATTTCTGCCGGCCAGCCAGGTTTCTCCGCTGAAGCCCATTCCCTCCCGTTTCTGAACAATGGCATTGAGATCATCCGTACCCAGCCGGATGACAAGGGTTCCGATGAGTCTTCCATAATCCATGACCGGAGCGGACAAAAATGCGCAATACTGCCCTTCTGCCGGATACTGCCTGAAATCCTGCAGATTCACTGTGGCCAGTCCCGCGAGAAAAGACCGGGCAAGCGCGCTGTCTTTGAGACTGCCGGTGATAAGGTTCTGTCCTTCCTCTCCGTTTTTTTTCAGGCTGTAAACAACAGAACCGGCAGCATTGACAAGATACATATCCTCATATCCGTATGTCCTGCTCATTTCTGCAAACGATTTTTCAAAAAGGGTCAGCAGATACCGATACAGATCACCTCCGATTTTTCCCTGATCAAAATCAAAAGACTGCTCAAAGCGTTTCAGGGCATCTGATATGGTACTGGTCTTGGAAATCACAGCAAGATTGGAAAGATGATCCCGGAAATATTTTTCCACCTGCTCTTTTTTGATCTGCTGCACCACGGCAAACTTGTCAAAAGCCGCTTTTTCCAAATTTGCGACAATCTTCACCAGAAAATCCGCATTCTTTTCATGCCGGGCAAAAAAATCCTGAATGCGGACTTTTTTGATTTCCCGCAGACTTTCCAACTGGCCGAAAACCTGCCGGGAAATGGCTCTTTCTGCTTTGAAAAGAGAGATTGCGCCGATAATGGCAAAGGGAAGGATGCCGATAAGCAGATAGGACAGTATGAGTTTGGTTCTGAGTCTCATAGGCAAAAGCAGCTCCCTGGGTTCAGTTGTCAGTTATCAGGCTGTCAGTGAGCAGTTGCCGGTTTCCTGTATCTCTTTTTCCGTTATCCAGAGCGACTGAAACCGAATGCATGACACCTGTTTTTGAATCTTGTACAGCTATGCTGCACCGGACTTTCAAAATCCGGCATACCGCTGTATTCCCGGTCATTCCCGTGAAAACCGGAATCCGGCAGTTCCGGTATATTCCGGATACCGGTTTTCGTCAGTATGATGACAGGTCTAACATTGGTTATATAATGCATAAGAAAGCTGCGCAAGAGAAAATACACTTTTTCTGCAATGGACATGTCCTGAATCCCAAACGGAAAGTTGAGAGGTTGCGGTTGTTGTCAAACTTTCCCTTTGGGAATGTTTAATAACTGATATTATACCGCAGTTTCAAAAATCAGAGCCCCGGACTCTTTGACCGTTATGCCAATTC